>CAVZUW010000013.1:0-20433 GCA_963778545.1 uncultured Actinomycetes bacterium
GTCACCGATGCTAGCCCCCGCGCCACGAACGCTCGGGAGGCCCCCGGGCGCGGTACTCGCGCATCAGACGACGCAGTGCTCCAAGGGTCACCCACGCCAGGTGCGCGCAGTGACCGACCCCGTTCGAACGCGGGGTCGGTCACGTGCGCGATGGGCCGCGGCTAGTGCTTGTGCTTCTTGACCGGTGACACGTCCTTGCTGCACGTGTTGTCGGCGTCAGGTGAGAACTTGGGGACGATCGACCGATAGCGGCCGTTCTTATCCGCGATCTGCTCCTTGTAGTTGCCGTTGCCGCTCGTTGTGTCCGTGGCGATCGTCTTCCAGTTACCGTTCTTGTTCCGCTGGATCTTGACCTTCACCCCCGACTCGCATGCGCCGAAGCCGGAGTTGACCTGACCCTTGGCCACCAGGTGCTTCTTGAGCGTGAGGGTCACGGAGCGGTCGTGCGTGGTGGGGCCACCGGTCCCGACGGTGAAGTCTGTCGAGCTCGTCGCCGTGCCGCCCGGCGTGGTCACGGCGATCGGTCCCGTCGTGGCGCCCGCCGGCACGGTGGCCGTGATCTGGGTGTCCGAGTTCACGGTGAACGTGGTCGCCGCCGTGCCGCCGAACGTCACCGCGCTCGCTCCGGTGAAGCCCGTGCCGGTGATCACGACGGACGTCCCGACCGCACCGCTCGTCGGGTTGAACGACGTGATGGTCGGTACCGGTGATGGGGTCACGTCGAAGTTCGTGGCACTCGTCCCGGTCCCTTCGGAGTCCGTCACAGCTACAGCACCGTCGGTCGCACCAGCGGGCACGGTGGCTGTGATCTGGGTGTCCGAGTTGACCGTGAACGAGGTGGCCGCGGTCCCGTTGAAGGTGACCGCGGTGGCAACGCTCGAATCCTGGAAGGCCGTTCCCGTGATCACCACCGACGTACCGATCGGCCCGCTCGTCGGATTGAACGAGGTAACCGTCGGTGCGGCCGCAAATGCGGCGGGAACACCGAGCCAGAAGGTCGTGGCGCCCGCGAGTGCGGTTGCCACGAGCACCTTCGGGAGCATCCGTCTGCGTTCCATGTGCATCACTCCTTCTCTCGCACAGACCAATCCAAATACCCTCTGAGGCGCGAGGCCAAACATCTCAGGGCGGTTCCGCACAACTTCCAGGAGCCCTCTTCCCGACGCAGGCATACCCTCGAGCCGCGCGCACAGCGAGCAGTGGTCCTGACCTTCGTTGACGTTGGGGGAATGCGAGCCTAGCTTCGGAGTGTGAGGCGACTCGCCGCCGCGTTGGTCCTCGGCTATTTCGTACTGGCGCTGTACTACCGAGCGCGGGAGGCCGCCGGCCTCATGACGTGCGATTGCTACCCCGACTGTTGGTGTAGAAGGTCCGGCCTCAGCATCTTCAGGTGGGTCTTCCCTCGCTACCATCACAACCCGGGGCTCGAAGCCTGGAAGAAGCACCACCTCGGAGCGTCAACGTAGACGGGCTCGTATGGCTTCGTTCGTCGGCCCCCGATCGGCATCGAGCTTGCGCGCGCCGCACGGCGAACTCATCGTCGGAGTCAAACGTCCCTTTGCTTGGCAAGACTTTGATCGAGGACGAGGATGGTCGCGCCTGATCGAAGCCCGGCTTGGTCTGGAGAGCCTGTGGAGAGATCCCATTCCTCGTCTCGACGAGGCCGTCGAGCCATCGGACCCCACCTACTGATATTGGCGGTGATGTCCGTGCTTGTCGCGGCATCCTCTCCCGCGCTCGCCGCGGCTCCAGAGGTCGTACTCGACGGCCCCAGGGTGGGTGAGTACCAGCCGATCCGGGGAGCCGGCTGGATCGCTTGGCAACAGAACACGAGGAAGCGACCCACCCATTACGACCTCTACGTGCGACCGGTGGCCGGGGGTCCGAAGTCCAGGGTGAATGCCAAGGGCCTGAATGGAGCCAACGGTGACATCGAAGGCAACCTGCTCGTCTACCAACAGTTCAGAAGGAAGGGATCCGGCCTGAGGTTCTTCGACTTGACGACCCGCGACAGGAGCAAACCACCGGCCAAGGTCAACACCGAGCATTGGGAGTATTGGCCCAGCATGTCGGGTCAGTGGCTGCTGTTCGGCCGGCTGATGCACAACGGGTCAAGACGCTTGATCCTGTTCGATCTCTCCACGGGCAGGAGCAGAGTGCTTGCACGGACGCGTGGCGAGAGATCGTTTCTAGCGCCGGGCCAGGTAAGCGGCGATTGGGCCGTCTGGTCGAGGTGTGCCTCTGCGTCCCCTTGCAA
Source organism: uncultured Actinomycetes bacterium (assembly GCA_963778545.1). Lineage (GTDB taxonomy): Bacteria > Actinomycetota > UBA4738 > UBA4738 > HRBIN12 > DASSJM01. Next base: position 2,258 of record CAVZUW010000013.1, read on the forward strand.
CGTCGTTCGCTATCGCATCTCGACAGACGAGTCCGACATCATCGACAACCCCCACCGCCGTGAGCAGCATTCGCCGTCGGTGAACGCTAACGGAACGGTGTATTTCGCACGCGGGGATGGGGATTGTGGGAACCGCGTGAGGCTGATGCGTGAGCGGCTTGACGGGTCCGATGAGGAGCTGTGGCGTTTGCCGAACGGCGACGATATCGGCAGGACCCATCTCCAGATGAGACCACGTGGCAACACCGTCCTCTACGACGAATTCAGCTGTGGGCGACATGTCGAGTCCGATGCCTGGCAGATCGTCGGCTAGGGCTGATCCCCGGCGCAGAACACCTCTGCGCGCGCTCGCTGGCGCCGGAACTCGCGTGGGCGCCGCATGGAGCCGACCGCGAAGTGTGACTGCGCTCCGAGGGCCACGCACGCAAGGGCCGAAGGCCGACCTCGAGCCGCGCGAGCTGGTGTCCTCCGACCTACAGTTGCCTCCATGGGTCGCCGCGAGCACGACATCTACGAGCACGCCGTCCACGCGGTGATCGCGCAGGCCGCCAACGAGATCGAGAGAGCTGGCAGGGAGCGCGAAATCTACGAGCACGCCATCCAAGCGGTGATCGCGCAGGCCGCCAAGGAGATCGAGAGAGCTGGCAGGGAGCGCGAGTCTCGTCCGGGTCGGGACGGAGGCATGAGGGGCATCTGGATCGGGCTCGCCCTATCCCTGCCTATCTGGGGGCTCATCGTCTGGTGGCTGCTGTCATGAAGAACGAATCGTCGAAGTCACCGAGGGGGCGGCGCTCCAGGTCGGAGACCGCCTCGGAGTCAGCTGGGCGTTGGGCACAGAAGGCGCCCGCGCCGCAAGGCGAGCCCACCGTGCAGTGGTGGACACGTCGTACTACCTGTGGGGGGAAACGAACGCCAAGAACGGCGCACAGACCGGACCTGAGGTCCGGCCTGCGCTACCCGTTGGAGCGGTTGCAAGCTACCCCATCGACTCCATGTTCTTCCCGACCACGTCCATCGTCTGCTGGAAGTCCGCCGTCGGGCTGAACTCGACGATCTCGGTCCCCGGGTAGATCTCCGGCGTGTGCCCGGGGCCCACGTAGTAGGCCTCCCCGTCGGTGATCTCGATATCGCCCTCGGCCGTGTGGTAGACGAGCTTGCCTTTGAACACGAAGCCCCAGTGCGGGGCCTGGCACTTGTCGTCCGGCAGTCCCACGAACAGCGGAGTCATGTCCGCATGCTCGCTGTACTGCTCGAAGCCGATCGTGTAACCCTCGGTCTCTCCGTACCGTCCCTCGAAACCGAGTCCCTCGATCGGGTCCCCGGTCGAGTCCTTCGACACCTTGCCCATCTCGACCTCCCTTCTTGGCGGCTGCTGTCACGGTCTTGTGGACTGCTCGAACGTTTCACACTTTCCCGGGGCGATTCTGAACTTCCCCGTGCGTGAACGGCCGATCCTCAGCGACACACGCCGTCGTAGTCGGGCTCTTGATAGTCGGTTCCCTGAGGGCATGCTTCGCGCATCGACCGAGCCCCCTCGGAGGCGAGGCTCGACTCGTGACGGCAGCGACCCCCCGGAATCTTCGTTCGCGTAAACAACGCGACCCGGTCCGGACCCATACGAGCTGCCGATTCCGGGTACATGGGCTCCGTGACCTGACCGAACCGGAAGGGACGGAGCGATGAGCGCACTCGATGGCTACCTAAACGACCACCTCGCCGGCGCTGCAGCAGCGATCCGGCTCGCCGAGCGATGCCGGGCGAGGGCACCCCAGAGCGAGCTCGGACGCGTGCTCGAAGCCCTTCTCGGCGAGATCGAGGAGGATCGCGGCGTCCTCCAACGGGTGATCAAGGCCTTGGGCGGTTCGGCGAACCCGGTCAAGCGAGTCAGCGCCGTGGGGATGGAGCGACTCGGGAGCCTACGGATGGCGCTGCCGGTGCTCGGGCCGGGATCGGGCGAGGCGGCTCGGCTCGAGGAGCTCGAGGTGCTGAGCCTGGGCATCGAGGGCAAACGGATGCTCTGGGAGGTCCTCGGGACGCTCGCGAGCTCGGATGGGGGACTCGTCGGGTTCGACTTCGTCGGGCTCGAACGTCGGGCCGAGTCCCAGCGCCGTCGTCTGGAACCCTTCAGGCTGGAGCTCGCCGCCGCCGCGCTCGCCGGTTGAACCGGATCTATCACGTGTCTGGGGTCTGTCATCGATGGTGACAGTGTCATCGATGATGACGCGCTCTTGGAGCGTGAAGGCGTATGGAATCGCCGAGATCGCCAAAGCTCTCGGGCTGAAGCGCACCACCGTCGCTCAGTGGCAGGCGGCGGCCGAATGCGACCGTTGGTCCGGAAGTGAGAGAATAGGGCGAAGGACCATCCACGGGACTGTCTGCGAAGAGGCCGTTGGCCGCCCCTCGAAGCGAGGAGCCACGATGAGCACGCAGACCGATTCCGTTCGCGTCGAGATCCCTGCGAAAGCGCCGGTCCAACCTGCCGCTCCACCGGAGCGCATGGACAGGCGAGCTTGGGACCGGATCGTCAGTTCGGCGGGGGCCGTTCTCGCGGTCATCCTGCTCGTGATCGGCGGAGCCGCCATCTACGGGGGCAATTTCGGTCAGGACAACGTCCGAGACCGACTGGCACCGCAGAACATCTCGTTCCCGCCGGCCGACGCCATGACCCCTGAGGAACTCGCGCTGGTCGGGGACTTCGCCGGGGCCAAGGTCGACACGGGCAGCGAGGCTGAGGCTTTCTCTCGCTACATCGGGCTCCATCTCAGCGAGGTGAACGGTGGCGCGACCTACTCGGAGACGAGCGCAGCGGCACGCGAGGAGGGACTCGATCCCACCGTGGCGGCTGACCTCCAGGTCAAGGCCGACACGCTGTTCAAGGGTGAGACGCTCCGATCGATCCTGCTGAACGCGTACGGCTGGTGGACCGTCTCGACGATCGCCGTCTACGCGGGTTACGCGATGGTGATCGCCGGTCTGCTCCTGGGCCTGCTCGCGTTCCTGGGCTTCCGGCACGCGAAGCGAGCCGTACCGTTCAACGCGACCACGTAGGCGCTCGGCGACAGAGCCGTCAAGGGGTTGGCTGCCGGGAGGCGGCTGACCCCTTTTGATGTACCGCGTTTCGTTGCGCCCGGGTTTGTGTCTGGAGCGAAAGGGACAGCTCGCGTTTCCGCAGGTAGACGCGTTGCCAGAATTGATGGTCATCCGCGGTGCGTCCGGGTTCGAGAAGGTCACCGAGGCCCATGGAAACTCGAACGGCGAGTCCGTGAAGGAGAGCTCGTTCTCGGGCGCCACGCCATCTAGCTCGGGATGCTCTAGGTCGTCGTAGCCGATCACCCACGAGCCCTCCTTGGTCTCACCGGGGGCCGAGTATCATCGCCGCGCCATGTCGAAGGTCCGGCCGTCTCGGCGCGCGTCCTCGTTCACGGAGTCCGTCATTCGCGAGATGACCCGTCTCGCGAACGCCCACGGCGCGATCAACCTCTCGCAGGGCTTCCCCGACTTCCCGGCACCTGAGGAGATCAAGGAGGCCGCACGCGCCGCCATCGCGGCGGACATCAACCAGTACCCGCTGACGTGGGGCGCCGAGCCGTTCCGAGCCGCCATCGCCGAGCAGTACCGAACCCGCTACGGCATGTCTTGGGTGGGCCCGGAACGCGACGTGACGGTCACCTGCGGTTCGACCGAGGCGATGATCGCCGCGATGCTCGGCGTGCTCGACCCCGAGGACGAGGTCGTCGTGTTCGAGCCGTTCTACGAGAACTACGGGCCCGACACGATCCTCGCAGGCGCCGTTCCGCGGACCGTGACGCTCTCGCCGCCGGACTGGACGTTCGACGAGGGTGAGCTCGCGGCCGCGTTCAACGAGCGCACACGCGGCATCGTGATCAACACGCCGAACAACCCGACCGGCAAGGTGTTCTCGCGCGAGGAGCTCGAGGTGATCGCCGAACTCTGCCAGCGGTGGGACGCGGTCGTGTTCACCGACGAGATCTACGAGCACATCACCTACGACGGGTTCCGCCATGTCCCGCCCGCCTCGATCCCCGGCCTCGAGGACCGCACCGTCACGATCAGCGCCCTGTCCAAGACCTATGCGGTCACGGGGTGGCGGGTCGGCTGGATCGTCGCGCCCGAGGCGCTCAGCGGCGGGATCCGCTCGGTCCACGACTTCCTGACGGTCGCCGCGCCCGCGCCGCTCCAGGAGGCCGGCGTCGTCGCGCTCGGCATGCCCGAGTCGTTCTACGAGCGGCTCGCGCTCGAGTACCTCGAGCGGCGCGACACGCTGCTGCGGATCCTGGAGGAGACGGGCTTCGAGTCGAACCCGACCCGGGGCGCCTACTACGTGATGGCCGACGTCTCCCACCTCGGGATCGGCGACGACGTCGAGGTCGCCAACCGGCTGACGAAGGACGTCGGCGTGGCCGTGGTGCCCGGCTCGTCGTTCTTCTCCCGGCCGGAGCTCGGAGCGCACCTCGTGCGGTTCGCGTTCTGCAAGAAGGTCGAGACGCTCGAGGAGGCCGGGGCCCGGCTCCGCAAGGCGTTCGCCTAGACCTCGGCGCCGACCCAGCCTCGGCCCGGCGCGAGCACCCCGTTCGGATCGAACGCCTCCTTCAAGCGTCGCTGCACCTGCGGCGCGGCGATGGGTGCGTCCCCGAGCCCACCGGGACCACGGACGACCGGCGCGATCCCACCCGCCCCCCGAACGCGGTCGCGGAGCTCGCCGAGCTCGTCGTCCGACGATCCGAGCCCGACCCACGCGAGCCCGACGCCGGCGAGCGCACCCCACGCATCCCCGAGGACCGCGGCATCGAGCCTCGACGGCGGGACCGCGGTCTCGGCGACGATCGGCAACGCTTCCCACGGCCGGTCACTCGGGAACGGTCCGTCGCCCTCGACGGACGCGGTCCCGATGCGTCGGGCTACCGCCGTCTGCTCGTCGACCTCCTCGGGCCAGCCCTCGAGCCGAAGCTCGATCCTCTCTGGCGTCGCGAGGACCGATGTCGAACCGTGCACCGAGTCCACGAGCTCGCGCGCGAGCGCGAGGTCGCCTTCGAATCGCAGCGTCCGCCGGGCGTGAGGCAGCGGGCGCACCTTGAGCGCGACCTGCACGATCACGCCCAGCGTCCCGAGCGATCCGGCGACGAGCTTGTGGAGGTCGTACCCCGTCACGTTCTTCACGGTCCGAGCGCCGCTGCGCACCAGCCGCCCGTCGCCGGTGACGATCTCCGCCTCCAGGACCGTGTCGCGGAGCGCGCCGAAGCTCAGCCGTCGCGGGCTCGACGCGCCGCTCGCGATCACGCCGCCGACGGTCGCGTCGTTCGGTGCGTCACTCGGCCACTCCTGGCCTCCCTCGGCCAGGATCCGTTCGAGCTCGCCGATCCGCATGCCGGCCTCGACCACCGCGATCATCTCGGCCGGCTCGTAGGCCACCAGCCGGTCGAGCTGGGTCGTCCACAGCTCGGCGTCGACCTCGGCGGGGTTGCCCTTGTCGAGATGCCGCCGTCCACCGACGACCAGCAGGCGATGCAGGGTCGTGTTCGCATCGCGGAGCGCCTCCACGACGTCGGCTTTCGACGACGGGTGGATCAGATCCACGAGCCCTCCGGGAGGTCGGTGGCGACCGTCTCGGCGTCCGAGCCGCGTGCCATCGCGAAGTCGCCGCATCGGGCGCCGTCCGGCAGCACCTTCTGCGGGTTCATCCGCCCCTCGGCGTCGAACGCCGACCGCACGCACGCCTGCGCCGAAAGGTCCTCGGCCGAGAACACCAGCGGCATGAAGTCGCGCTTCTCGAGCCCGATCCCGTGCTCGCCCGAGAGCGCCCCGCCCGCCTCGACACACAGGCGGACGATCTCCTCGCTCGCGCGCAGGACGCGTTCGAGCGTCCCGGGTTCGCCGCGGTCGAACGACAGGAGCGGGTGCAGGTTCCCGTCGCCGGCGTGGAAGACGTTCGTGACGATCAGCTCGTGGCGCGCGGCGATCTCGTACACACCGGTGAGCACGTCCACGAGCTTGGTCCGGGGCACGACGCAGTCGTGCAGGTGGTAGTGCGGCGCGATCGTCGCCACCGCGCCGAACGCGTTCTTGCGCCCCTTCCAGATCAGCGCGCGTTCGGCATCGTCGGCGGCGACCCGCACGCTGCGGGTGCGATTTGCTCGAGCGGCCGCCTCGACCGCTTCGGCCTGCGCCTCGACGGCGGCCGTCGTCCCGTCGACCTCGACGATCAGGATCGCCGCGGCGTCGGTCGGGTACCCCGCGTGCGCGAATCCCTCGGCCGCCACCACGATCCCGCGGTCCATCATCTCGACGGCCGCAGGGACCACGCCGCTCGCGATGATCCCGCTCACGGTGGCCGCGCAGTCCTCGACCCTCGCGAAGTCGAACAGCATCGTCCGCACGGCAGGCGGCAGTGGCGTCAGCCGAACGCACACCGCCGCAACGATCCCGAGCGTCCCCTCGCTCCCGATCACGACCGCGCGCAGGTCGTAGCCCGCGGCCTCGGGGGCCTCGGACCCGAGACGTGCAACCGTCCCGTCGGCGAGGACGACGTCGAGCGCCAGGACGTGGTTCGACGTCACGCCGTAGGCGAGGCAGTGCGGGCCGCCCGCGTTCGTGCTCACGTTGCCGCCGATCGACGAGGTCTGTTGCGAGGAAGGGTCGGGCGCGAACGTGAACCCGTGCGGGCGCAGGGCGTTCGCGAGATCGAGGTTGGGGACGCCGGGCTCGACCCAGGCGAGCCGGTCCTGCGGCCGGATCTCGAGGATGCCGGTCATCTTCGTCGTGACGACGACCAGGGCGTCGCCGATCGGCGTGGCGCCTCCGACGAGCCCGGTCCCCGAACCCCGGGGCACCACCGGCAGTCCGTGCTGGGCGGCGACCCGGATGCAGGCGACGATGTCGTCCCGAGTCCGTGGGAAGGCGACGAGCGCGCAGCCACCCTCGACCATGGAGGCGTCGCGCGCGTACAGGCGGAGCGCCAGTGGGTCCGAGAGCACCTCGCCCGCGCCGAGCGCGTCCTCGAGCGCTCGGTGGGCGGCGTCGACGTCGGCCATCAGGAGCTCAGGCTAGCCGGGGGTTCGGAGCTGGGTGCCGGGCGGCAGGCGTCAGGCGACGTGCCCGGCGGCGCCGTCGGGCGTCGTGAGCGGCCGACCCTGGTCGGCCCACTCCTCGAGACCGTGCTCGAGGTTGTACGCGTCGAACCCGCGCGCCCGCAGCATCAGGGTCGCGAGCTCGCTGCGGTTGCCCGAGCGGCAGACCACGACCGTGGTCTTCTCCGCGTCGAGCTGGCCGGTCGCGCCCGCGAGGATCGTGTTCAGGGGGATGTGGATCGATCCCTCGATCCGGCCCGCCTGCCACTCGTAGGGCTCGCGGCAGTCGACCACCTGCACGTCGTCCAGATGCTCGGCCAGGCCGCTCGAGGTCGTCAGGTCCGTCGTCACGTCGCTCATGGAGAAGCAAATCCTAACAGCGAGGTGTGGAACGACGGGAGCGCCGGGTCAGCCGAGCGCCCGCTCGAACGCCTCGAACGCCTCCCGCCCGAACAGCACGAACCGGACCTCCTGCACCTCGGTCTGGGCGCCGCGGACGGCCCCGATCGCGACGCCCGCGGCCTCCTCGACCGGATAGCCGAACACCCCGGTCGAGATCGCGGGGAAGGCGATCGTTCGGGCCCCGAGCTCGTCGGCGATCCTGAGCGACTCCGTATGGCACGCGGCGAGCTCGCCCGCGGGATCCGGGGAGGCCGCGTAGACGGGCCCGACCGTGTGGATCACCCACCGTGCGGGGAGATCGCCGCCGCCCGTGGCCACCGCTCGTCCCGTCGGGAGACCGTCCGGGAACGTCGTCCTGCGGATCTCCTCGCATCCGGCGAGGATCGACGGCCCACCGGCCCGATGGATCGCCCCGTCGACGCCGCCGCCGCCCATGAGGGACCGGTTCGCGGCGTTCACGATCGCGTCGACGCTCTGGGTCGTGAGGTCGCCTTCGAGCAGGACGATCTCCGGCACCTCGACATCGTAGGTTGTCCGTCGCCGTGGATGACATCCCCTCCTCCGTCGAGGCCGCCCTCGTCGGGCATCCGCACGTCCGGGGCGTCGAGCTCGTCGGTTCCCGCGCGACCGGCTCGGCGTCGCGGCTGTCGGACTGGGACTTCGTGGTGGTGACGGACGACTTCGACGCGGTGGCGCGCGCGCTGCCGGAGATGGTCGCCGGCCTCGAGCCGATCGCCCAGCAATGGGACCGGATCAGCGCGTATCCGTGCTACATGCTGATGGTCGCCGGCCCGGTCAAGGTGGACCTGATCTTCCCGGACGAGCCCTTCGAGTCCCTCCCGCCCTGGACCGTCGAGGCCGAGACCCTGGACGGGATCGACCAGCACTTCTGGGACTGGATCCTGTGGCTGGCATCCAAACGCGAGAAGGGCGAGGACGAGCTCGTGCGGCGCGAGCTCGTGAAGATGCAGGACCACCTGCTCGGGCCGCTCGGCGTCGAGCCCGCGCCCGGCTCGATCGAGGGTGCGCTCGCGGCCTACCGGTCGGCTCGGGACGAGCGCGAGCATGGGCTCGGGATCCGGGTCTCGCGACGCCGCGAGCAGGAGGTGCTCCGCGTCCTCTCGGACGCTTGACCGGCCACCGTTCGGTCGATCCGAGCCGGGCCGAACTCGACCGCACGTACCCCTCTGCGGTTGAATGGTCTACGTCGGTACCGCGAGGAGGAGCAGATGGCCGGGATCGTCCTGGACAGCGTGTCGAAGGTGTATGCGGACGGCACCACGGCCGTCTCCGACCTTTCGCTCGACATCCAGGAGGGCGAGTTCATCGTGCTGGTCGGTCCGTCCGGCTGCGGGAAGACGACGGCGCTCCGCATGGTCGCGGGTCTCGAAGCCATCAGCCACGGGACGGTCGCGATCGGCGACCGGGTGGTGAACGAGGTCCCACCCAAGGAGCGGGACATCGCGATGGTCTTCCAGAACTACGCGCTGTATCCGCACATGAGCGTCTACGACAACATGGCGTTCGGCCTCAAGCTCCGCAAGCTTCCGAAGGAGGAGATCGATCGCCGGGTGCGCGAGGCGGCGGAGATCCTCGGGCTCGAGGAGTACCTGGAGCGCAAGCCCAAGGCGTTGTCGGGCGGGCAGCGGCAGCGGGTGGCGATGGGACGAGCGATCGTCCGTGAGCCGCAGGCCTTCCTGATGGACGAGCCCCTGTCCAACCTCGACGCCAAGTTGCGGGTCCAGATGCGCGCGGAGGTGTCGCGCCTCCAGCGCGACCTCGGCGTCACGACGATCTACGTCACCCACGACCAGACCGAGGCGATGACGATGGGCGATCGCGTGGCCGTCATCAAGAAGGGTGTGCTCCAGCAGGTCGATGCCCCGCAGACGCTGTACGACCGGCCGCGCAACCTGTTCGTCGCGGGCTTCATCGGCTCTCCCGCGATGAACATGGTCGAGGCCGACCTCGACCGCGAGGACGGGGGGCTGTTCGTTCGGTTCGGGACGACGTCGCTCCGGGTCGACGACGCCGTGGAGGCCGAGCGCCCGGGGGTCCGGGCCTACGAGGGTCGGCGGGTGATCGTCGGGATCCGCCCGGAGAACATGGAGGACGTGTCGATCATGCCTTCGATCCCCGAGGACCGCAGGATGAAGGTGGACATCATCCTCCGCGAGGCGCTCGGCTCGGAGGTGCTCGTGCACTTCTCGGTGGATGCCCCGCCCGTCCTGACCGACGACACGCGGGAGTTGGTGGGGGAGCAGAGCGGTCCGATGGCGCATGCGAGCGTCGCGGTGCAGGAACTGGAGAAGGCGGTCGCGATCGGGACATCGACGTTCGTCGCGCGGCTCGATCCGCGAACGGGGGCGGCCGAGCGTCAGACGCTCGAACTCGGGATCGACACCGCTCGCATGCACTTCTTCGACCCCGAGACGGGGTTGGGCATCTTCGACCTCGAGACCTGAGCCGCCACCAAGGCCTCGGGTCGCCCGTGCTCTGCTTGAAAGCGATTCCATCCTCGTGCCTGGATGCCAGCGACTTGACAGGTCCTTGCCTTGGGGTCAGGGTGGAAGCGCTTCCATAACCCCAAAGGCGAGAGGACGTACGTGGCCGGGACGCTGGACGAGCTCGCAGCGATGAGCGGCGTCTCCCGGGCCACCGTCTCGAGGGTCATCAACGGGGGCTCGGTCTCCCCGGCGACCCGCGAACGCGTCCTGGCGGTCCTCGAAAGCACGAACCTGCGACCGAACGCCGCCGCTCGCACGCTCGCCTCGGGGAGATCAGGCGTGATCGGCGTGGTGATGCACGTCGCACCGCCGATCCTGTTCGGCGATCCCTATTTCTCCCAGCTCCTGCACGGCATGAGCGACGCCCTCTCCGAGCAGGCGGCGGGGATGATGCTCTGGCTGGGGAACCGGTCCAAGGAGGAGACCCTGAACCGCATCCTGTGGATGGGGCCCCTCGACGGCGTCATCGTGACCGCCGACAACCTCGACGATCCCCTCGTCGACGGCTTGCTCGCCTCGGATCTTCCCACCGTGCTCGTCGGTCACCGACGCGAGGATCGCTCGGCGAGCTACGTCGACGTCGACCACGTCCATGCCGCCGACGTGCTGACCACGCACCTCGTCGAGATCGGGAGGCGCCGGATCGCACACGTGACCGGACGCCGCGGAACGGTTTCGGGTGAGGATCGTCTCGTGGGGTACCGACGGGCCATGGACCGCGCCGGTCTCTCCACGCATGATCTCGTCGTCGAGGGGGATTTCAGCAAGGGCTCCGGTGCGTCGGCGACCCACGAGCTGCTCGACCGCGGGATCGACGCGATCTTCTGCGGGAACGACGCCATGGCCGAGGGGGCGCTCGAGACCATCCGGGGGCGTAGGTTGGAGGTCCCTCGTGACGTCGCGCTCGCGGGGTTCGACGATCTCGACTTCGCCGTCCACCTGAACCCACCGCTGACGACGATCCGGCAGGGCGTGCAGCAGCAGGGGGCCGAGGCCGCCCAGGTCCTCTTCGGGCTCCTGCAGGATCCCGACGCACGCCCGCGCCGCGTGATCCTGCCCACCGAGCTGATCGTCCGGGCCTCCACGGTCGGCGGCGGAGGTGCGACGTGACCGTGCGCGAAGCGTCGCCGCGCGAGGACCCACTGGAGGACTCACCGGTGGCGGGGACGGACTTCCTGTGGGGCGCCGCCACCTCCGCGTATCAGGTCGAGGGCGCGGTCGACGAGGACGGTCGCGGGGCGTCGATCTGGGACACGTTCTGTCGTCGGCTGGGTGCGGTCCGTGACGCGGACACGGGCGACGTCGCGTGCGATCAGTATCACCGGTTCGAGGACGACGTCGCCCTCATGGCGGAGATCGGGATCGGCGCGTACCGGTTCTCGATCGCCTGGCCTCGGATCGTGCCCGATGGAAGGGGCGCCGTGAACCAGCGAGGGCTCGACCACTACCGTCGGGTCGTCGAAACGCTCAACCAGCACGGTGTCGCCCCGGCCGTCACCCTGTACCACTGGGATCTACCCCAGGCGCTCGAGGATCTCGGCGGCTGGACGAACCGGGACACGGCCTCCCGGTTCGCCGACTACGCGGCGACCGTGCACGGTGCGTTCGCGGGCGAGGTCTCGCTCTGGACCACGATCAACGAGCCCTGGGTGGCCGCGTGGCTGGGGTACGGAACCGGCATCCATGCGCCCGGGGAAGCGGACGACGCGCTCGCGCTGGAGGCGTCGCACCATCTCCTGCTGGCGCACGGGCTGGCGGTCGACGCGATGGACGGAGACGGTGTCGGGATCACGTTGAACATCCAGCCGGCGACGCCGGCCTCCGACGATCCGAACGACGTGGATGCTGCGCGACGCGCCGACCTCCACATGAACTCGTACTACCTCGACCCGATCTTCGGCCGCGGCTATCCCGACGAGCTGGTCGAGTTCTATCGACCGGTGACGGACATGGCGTTCGTGCGCGACGGCGATCTGGACGTCATCGCCGCGCCGTGCGACGTGCTGGGCGTGAACTACTACCGGCGCTTCACGGTCACGGCGGACCCCGGAACCCGACCGGCGGAGGAACTCCCCGGGTCGCTCGGTGCGTGGTCCATCCTCCCGGCCGACGTGCCGTTGACGGCGATGGGCTGGCCGGTGGAGCCGAACGTCCTGACCGAACTGTTGGTGCGGTTGCACCGGGAGTACGCGCCTTCGCGCGTAGTGATCACCGAGAACGGCGCCGCCTTCGAGGACACCGTCGACGGCGACGGCGAGATCGACGACACGGCTCGGATCGCGTACCTACGCGATCACGTGCGCGCGGCGCTCCGAGCCAAGGAAGCGGGCGTACCGCTCGAAGGGTTCTTCGTGTGGTCGCTGCTGGACAACTTCGAATGGGCGGAGGGGTACTCGAAGCGATTCGGTCTCGTGCACGTCGATTTCGCGACGCAGGCGCGTATACCGAAGGGAAGTGCCCGCTGGTACCGGCAGGTGATCGCCCGCGATGGCGGCCTTCCGAGCCGGCCCGGCGAGCCCCGGGATGCATCCGGGCGGCGGAAGGAGGTGAGTTGACCGAAAGCACCACGTATGGGCGAAATGTGAACGCGAGCGAAAGGGGGCACCTCGTTATGCGGCGATTGAGGTTCATCGTGCCGTTCGCCGTCCTCGTGCTGATCGCGGCGGCATGCACGAGCGACGACGACGGAGGCGGAGGCGGAGGCGCGACCGGTCAGACCGGGGCTCCGACCGAGGAAGACACCGGAACGGTCAACGTCCTGAGCGCGTTGGCGGCAGAAGAGGCCGACACGCTCCAGACGCTCTGGGACAGCACGTACGGATCGCAGGTCGACTACCAGGTCGAGTTCGAGGGGTCCGAGCAGTTCGAGGAGCAGCTGCAGATCCGGTCCGAGGCGGGGACCCTGGACACGATCCTGCTGCCGCAGCCGGGCGCCGTGAAGGCCCAGGCGGCCTCGGGCAACGCCCTGTCGCTCGAGGATCTCGGCTACAACGTCGACGACCTCAACGCGACCTTCGGCGAGTACTTCGTGTCGCTGGGCGAGTTCGAGGGCGAGCACTACGGCCTGCCGACCAACTCGAACTGGAAGAGCCTGATCTGGTACCCGAAGGCCGCCTTCGACGCCGCGGGCTACGAGATCCCGGAGACCTGGGACGAGCTGATGGCGCTGTCCGACCAGATCGTGGCGGACGGCGGGACGCCGTGGTGTGTCGGGTTCGAGAGCGGAACGGCGACCGGATGGCCGGCGACCGACTGGGTCGAGGACATCATGCTGGCCACCGCTGGACAGGACACGTACACGCAGTGGGTCAACCACGAGATCCCCTTCACGGACCCGGCCGTCAAGACGGCGGTGCAGGACTTCGGCGACGTGATGTTCCACGACGGGTACGTGCTGGGCGGCGCCGACCAGACGCCGTCGATCGCGTTCGGCGACGCGCCGCTGCCGATGTTCGACAACCCGCCGGGTTGCTGGCTGCACCGGCAGGCCACGTTCATCAACGCCTTCTTCCCCAAGGGGACCGAGTACGGCGTGGATTACGACGCGTTCCCGTTCCCGACGATCGATCAGACGGGGGGCCTGTTCGCCGGCGAGATCGCGGTCGCGTACCGCAACTCGCCCGAGATCAAGGACTTCCTGGACAAGTTCAGCGGGGAGGAGTTCCAGTGCTCGATGGCCGGAGACCCCGGCCTGTCGAGGCTCTCGCCGAACGTGAACGTCGGGCAGGACTGCTACTCGAACCCGGTCCTGGCCGACGCCTCGGGGCTGCTCGCCGCCGCGCTGAAGGGTGAGGGCGGAGTCCAGGCTGGATTCGACGCCTCGGACCAGATGCCGCCGGAGGTCGGTTCGGGTTCGTTCTGGACCGGCATGGTGCAGTACATGCAGGAGGGGCCCGACTCGTTGGATGGGATCCTCCAGGACATCGATGACAGCTGGCCGTCCACGTAGCGTGACGACCAGGATCGAGCTGGGAGGGAGGGGGCGGCCGGGCGGCCGCCCCCTCCTCGTTTGCGCGAACGCCCCGGGTGGGGCATCGTCACCTGGATGAAGGCGACCGGTCGATGACCGCAACCGGCGGCTCGAGCGAGGCCGCCACCCTGGCGGCTCCGCCCTCCAAGCCTCGAGCGCCCGGCGTCTTCATCCTGCGCCTGCTGATCGCCCTGGCGATCCCCGTCATCGCCTTCGCGTTGCTGTGGGCCACGTTCGACTTCCTGCGCGACGAGAACGCCAACCGTCTGATGGTCGTGGGTGTGGCCATCGTCGTCGGCGTCGGCGGGGTCTTCTTCCTGTACTGGGCGATGAACCGGGTCGTGAGCCAGCTTCCCGAGCGGTACCGGGAGGGTGTGCGGCCGTACGTCTTCGTCGGTCCCGCGCTGGTGATCCTGGGCGTGTTCCTGGTCTATCCGGTGATCAACACGCTCCTGATCAGTCTCAAGGACGCGCAAGGCGAGGGCTTCGTCGGGCTGGACAACTTCAGGTTCGTCTTCACGGACGACAGCATGCTGCGGGCGATCCGCAACACGCTCGGGTGGACGCTGGTCGTGCCGGCGGTGGCCGTGAGCATCGGACTCGTGTTCGCGACGCTGGCCAACCGGCTCCGTCGAGGCGAAGCGGTCGCCAAGTCCCTCCTCTTCATGCCGATGGCGATCTCGTTCGCGGGCGCGGCGATCACCTGGCGGCTCATCTACGACTTCCGTCCGGAGGGGTTCGGCTCCAACATCGGCCTGCTGAACGGGATCTGGATGGGGCTCGGCCACCAGCCGGTGGCATGGCTCCAGCAGGACCCGTGGAACAACCTCCTGCTGATGGTCATCATGGTGTGGATGCAGACGGGGTTCGCCATGGTCGTCCTTTCGGCCGCGATCAAGGCGATCCCCGATGAGATCGTCGAGGCGGCGCGGATCGACGGCGCCTCCGAGCTCCAGGTCTTCCGCCGCATCATCGTGCCGAGCATCCTGCCCACGATCGCGGTGGTGACCACCTACATGGTCATCAACGCCCTGAAGGTCTTCGACATCGTCTTCGTCATGGGCAGCGCCGAGACGAACAAGACCGAGGTGATCGCCGAGCGGATGATCGACTGGTTCTTCATCTCGAACAACGATGGCCGAGGTGCCGCGATCGCCGTGATCCTGTTCGTCGCGATCCTCCCCATCCTGGTCTGGAACATGAAGCGCTTCCGGGAGCAGGAGATGGTCCGATGAGCGCGCCCGCGATCCCGATCCCCGAGATCGACCAGGCCCAGCCGCCCCAGGCGGTCCAGTCGGATCAGGAGCCCCCGGGCCACCGGCAGGGAGGATGGTTCGTCCGGATCGCCATCATCGTCATCGTCCTGCTCTGGCTGATCCCGACGATGGGCGTCCTGGTCACCTCGTTCCGTCCCGAGAATCTGGTGGACACCACCGGCTGGTGGACGGCGCTCGCCCACCCGTTCCGAGCCGTAGGGTGGACGCTGGACAACTACCGGCTGGCGTTGGACCGGGGCGGGTTGGGCAACGCGTTCCTGAACAGCCTCGCCGTCACGATCCCCTCCACGGTGATCCCCATCACGATCGCCGCCTTCGCCGCGTACGCGTTCTCCTGGATGGAGTTCAAGGGTCGCTACGTGCTGTTCGTGGTGGTCGTCGGCCTCATGGTGGTGCCCATCCAGATGACGCTGATCCCGCTCCTTCGTCTGTTCGCCAACGGCGCGACGATCGGCCGACTCATCGTCTTCCCGGACCTGGATCTGAACGGCTCGTTCCTGGGGATCTGGCTGGCCCATGCCGGGTTCGGCCTGCCGTTGGCCATCTACCTGTTGCGCAGCTACATCGGGTCGCTGCCCTCGTCCATCATCGAGTCGGCGAAGATCGACGGCGCCGACCACTTCACGATCTTCTGGAGGCTGGTCGTCCCGCTCTCGGTTCCGGCGCTCGCCGCGTTCGCGATCTTCCAGTTCCTGTGGGTGTGGAACGACCTGTTGGTCGCCTACGTGTTCCTGGGCGGCACGCGGCAGACCATGGTGCTGCCGATCGCGCTCGCCGGGCTGGTGGGTGAGCGAGGTGAGACCTGGCACCTGCTCACGGCGGCGGCGTTCATCTCCATGATCCTTCCGCTCATCGTGTTCTTCTCGCTGCAGAAGTACTTCGTGCGTGGTCTGACGGCCGGTTCCGTCAAGGGTTGAGCCCGTGACCCGGGCCTCACGGTACGTCGGGACCGGCGTGGATCCGAAGGCCCCTCGCCGGATGTGGCGGGCGATCCTGCTGGCGACGCTGTTGCTCGTGCCGGCCTACTGGGCGCTCCTGATCGGCGTGGTCTCCGTCGCATCGACACGGACGGGGGGCGTGGCGAGCCCGGGCCTGTGGATCGCGTTCGGGCTCATGCTGGTGCCGTTCGTGTTCGTCGTCCTCGCCTTCGCCTCGCAGCATCCGCGCGCGCCCGGCGCGGTGGCCAAGGCGATGGCGCTGACGCTGGCGATCGGCATCCCGGTCTCCGCGCTCGCCGTCGACGCTGCCACGGGGTTCGTGGCGGGGATCGGCGCCGGAGGCATCGTCGCCCTTCGCACGGACGTCGAGCGCCCGTGGAAGGCTCGGATGCTCGCCGTGCTCGTCGTGACGGTCTGGGCGTTCCTCACGGTCCGCGTGATGCCGGACGCCGCGCTCCTGCTGGCGCCGATCCTGCCGTTCACGAGCGTCGGGCTTTCCGACCATCTGCTCGTGCTCAGGAGGGAGCGACGCGCAGGATCGCTCCCTCCCACGGACCGAGGCTGAGGTCGGACGCGACCGTCTCCCCGTCCCGCTCCCGACGGGTTCCGATCACGATCGTCCCCGCATCACTCGGCACCGTCGTGGGCCGGTCCGAGAGGTTCACCGAGACGATCGTGCCCGCTCCCCGGCGCCAGGACCACGCGCCCGGAGGCGACGGGAGCGATGCGTAGGCGCCCGAACGCAGATCCCGCGTCGCGCGGCGAAGGGCGATCAGGTCGCGGCACAGGTGGAGCATCGAACCCGGGTCCTCGCGTTGATCCGCCACGTTGATCGCTCGCGCCTCGCCGATCGGGAGCCAGGGGCGAGCGCCGCCGTCGGTGAACCCGGCGCCCGGCTTGCCTGTCCACTGCATGGGCGTCCGGCCGGGATCGCGGCCCGTCTGCGCCGGGCCGATCTGACCCGGTCCGTCGCGTACGTCGTCGCCGGTGACCGGCACCTCGACCATCCCGATCTCGTCGCCGTAGTACAGGAACGGGGTCCCGCGGAGCGTCAACAACATGAGGAGCGCGCACCGAGCGGCGTCGGGGCGGTCGTCGCACCACCTCGTCGGGAACCGCCCGACGTCGTGGTTCGAGCCGGTCCACGCCGGCTGGGCGAACGGCTCGAGCGCGTCCTCGGTCGTCTCCACGATCCGGCGCAGGGTCTCGGCGTCCAGGTCGGCGAAGACGAAGGGGAAGTTGAAGCACAGGTTCAGCTCGTCGCCGGTCTCGCCGTAGAAGCGGGCGACCTCGCCGAGGTCGAAGATCCAGGTCTCGCCGACGAGGATCCGAGGAGGATCGAACGCGTCGGCGATCCGGCGCCAGTCGCGGTAGATCTCGTGCACCTCGGGGCGGTTCAGGTTGTAGACCTGGCGTTGGCCGCGGCGGCGGATCTCCTCCGGGTCGTCCGCCGTCGCCGGGTCGTTGTCTCGCAGCGCCCGATCCTTGATGAGGCCGTTCGCCACGTCGATGCGGAACCCGGCGATGCCACGGTCGAACCAGAACCGCACGATGTCCTCGAACCCGTGGCGCACGTCCTCGTTCCACCAGTCGAGATCCGGCTGCTCCACGAGGAAGTTGTGCAGGTAGTACTGGCCGGTCCGCTCGTCGAGCTCCCAGGCCGGTCCCCCGAAGATCGAGACCCAGTTGTTGGGCGGCGAGCCGTCGGGTCGCGGGTCGCGCCAGACGTACCAACCGCGATGCTCGGCGTCCACGGACGATCGGGCGTCGACGAACCAGGGGTGGAGGTCGCTGGTGTGGTTCGGCACGAGGTCCAGGATCACCCGGATGTCTCGCAACGCCGACTCCGAGACGAGCCGGTCGAGCGTCGCCAGGTCGCCCAGCTCCGGATGCACGTCGCGGTAGTGCGAGACGTCGTAGCCCCAATCCTTGTCCGGCGAGGGCGTGATCGGGGAGAGCCAGATGCCGTCCACCCCGAGCCACTCGAGATGGTCGAG
>CAVZUW010000014.1:0-100703 GCA_963778545.1 uncultured Actinomycetes bacterium
TGGCCTCCAGGATCGGTCGCGTCGAGCGATAGTTGCGTTCGAGCTTCACGACGGTCGTCCCGGGGAAGCGCGTCGGGAACTCGAGGATGTTGGCGACGGTCGCGCTGCGGAACGCGTAGATCGCCTGCGCATCGTCGCCCACGACCATCAGGCCGTCACCGGTGGGGCGCAGCGACGCGAGGATGTCGGCCTGGAGCGGGTTCGTGTCCTGGTACTCGTCGACCAGGATGTGGTCGAACAGCTCCGAGATCGCGGGGCCCGCGGCCGGGTGCCGGCAGAGCGCGTCCCAGAACAGGAGCAGGTCGTCGTAGTCGAGCGCGCTCTGCGCGCGCTTGCGCTCGGTGTAGCGCTCGAAGATCGTGCGGATCGGCTCGCCCTCCTCCGCGCACCAGGGGTACTCGCGTTCGAGCACCTCGGCGAGCTTGGTGCGGCTGTTCACGGTGCGCGAGTAGATGTCGGCGAGCGTGTCCTTCCGAGGGAACCGCCGCTCGCCCTGGCCGAACCCCAGCTCGCCCCGGATCAGATCCATCAGATCGGCCGTGTCGGTCCGGTCCAGCACGGTGAAGCCGGGGGACAGGCCGAGCGCCCCGCCGTGGAGCCGGAGCAACCGGTTGGCGGTCGCGTGGAACGTCCCGCCCCAGACCCGGCCGAGCGCGCGGTCGCCGGTCAGCTGCTCGGCGCGCGAGAGCATCTCGCGGGCGGCGCGGCGGGTGAACGTGAGCAGCAGGATCCGTTCGGGCGGGACGCCGCGATCGACGAGGTTCGCGACCCGGCAGGCGAGCGTCGAGGTCTTGCCCGAGCCGGCCCCCGCGACCACCAGGAGCGGCCCGCCGAGGTGCTCGACGGCCGCTCGCTGCTCGGGGTTGAGGCGCTCCATCGCGTCGAACATGCGTTCGAGCAGGATAGGGTCGCGGTGGGACGCGGGCAAGGACCCCCAGGTGAGGTCTACCTAGTTCTCGATCGGGCAGCCGCAGTTGGCCACCCAGACGATCGACCCGTCCGGCGTCGGTGCGAGGCTGCCGGCCGAGACCCCGTCGGGCACCTCGAACACGTGCTGGTCCAGCGACGGGAGCTCGATCCGGGTCACCTCGGTCTGCGAGGCCACCCACAGGGAGTTGCCGACGACCTTCGCGTCCGTGATCGCCGCGCCGCCCACCCCGACCGACCGCCCGACCTCGCCCGTCGCCGGGTCGATCGGTGTGAGCGTGTTCGCCTCGGGGTCCAGGAGCCAGACGCGCTCGTTCTCCGGATCGGTCGTGTCGACGCCGATCACGAACCCGTGCTCGGGGAGGTCGAGCTCCTTGACGATCTCGCCCGTGCGCGGGTCGAACTGCGCGACGCGGCCGACCTCGCACTCGCAGATCCAGACGAAGCCGCCGAGCGGCACCGCGACGCCGGGCGTCACCGCGCCGGTGTCGTAGGTGTTCAGGACCTTCATGCTCACCGGGTCGATCTCGGCCAGGTCGCCGTCCTCGGACAGGAACCAGATCGAGCCGTTGCCGGCGCGCAGATCGGCCGGGTCGCCGTCGACCTCGATCGTCTTCGAGGTGCCCGAGAGCGGGCTCATGCGTTCGATCTCGGTCTCGCCGGAGCGCGGAGGCGTGGGCGATCCACGCGTACCCGAACCCGCCTGTGATCGTCTGCCACGCTCCCTCGATCGGCAGCGTGTCGAGGATCTCCCCGGTCTGGTCGTCGCGCCGCACCAGCGAGTCTTCGGTCGCCTGCCACAGGTCGCCGTCCTCGATCGACAGGATGCCCCACAGGTGCTCGCTGAACGCCTCGTCGTGCAGGGTCGAGATCGCGGACCCGTCGTTCGCGTCGAGCGCGACGAGCGTCGTCCGACCGTCGTCGGTCCCGCCGAGCGTCGTCCGGCCGTCGTCCCCGCCGCCGAGCAGCGCCAGCCCGCCCGCCACCAGTCCGAGCGCGACGATCCCCGCGCCCGCGGCGATCGCGATCCTGCGGCCGCGTCGCTTCGGCGGTGGCTCCTCGACGAGGGCGGGTGCTGCGATCACGGTGCGCGAGGGCGCGGACGGCATCCCCGGCGCTCGTACGGCTCGCGGCAGGAGCGCCCGAGGGCTGGAGCAACGCGGTGCGCGCGGCGCGGGCGAACTCGAGACAACTCCCGTACCGGTCGTCCTGCTCCTTCGCCATCGCCCTGGCAAGGACGGCGTCGATCGCCGGCGGGAGGTCGGGATCGGTCCCGGTGACCGACGGCGGAGGTTCGGACAGGTGGGAGAACAGGACGGCCGCGTCGTCGTCGCGCGGGTAGGGGGTGCGGCCCGTGAGGCATTGGAACAGGACGCACGCGAGCGCGTACTGATCGGTCCGTCCGTCGACGCTCTTGCCGCTGATCTGTTCCGGGGCCACGTAGTCGATCGAGCCCATGAAGAATCCCGTCTTCGTCAGACCGCTGGTCTCCTGCGTCCGCTTGGTCAGCCCGAAGTCCGACAGGTACGCATGATCGCTGCCGTCGCCACCGGACCCGACGGCGACGAGCACGTTCGCCGGCTTGACGTCGCGATGAACGAGCCCCTTCGCGTGGGCGGCGTCGAGGGCCCCCGCGACCTGCGTCACGATCGAGACGGCGCGCTCCGGGGACAGGTGCCCCTCGGACGCGATGAGCTCCTTGAGGTCGGTGGAGTCGACGTAGCGCATCGCGATGAACAGGTGTCCGTCGTCCTGCCCCGCCTCGTAGATCGGGATGATGTTCGGGTGATCGACCGAGGCGAGCCGCTCGGACTCGTCCACGAACCGCCGGCGGAAGGCTTCGTCGGCCGCGAGCTCGGGCGACAGCACCTTGAGCGCGACCTTGCGCTTGAGGCGGCCGTCCTCCGCCAGGTAGACGGCGGCCATCCCGCCGCGCCCGAGGAGCGATTCGATCCGGTAGCCGCCGACGATCCCGCCCGACTCGAGGCTCGTGCTCATGCCGGGCCGAAGGCTACGCCGTCGGGGTCGTTCGCGCCATCGCCGGTACCATCGCGGCATGTGCAGAAGCATCAAACGACTCCGCGAGGGTGACGTGCCGGCCACCGAGACCGAGATCCGGGAGGCGGCGCTCCAGTACGTGCGCAAGGTGAGCGGCTACCGGGCTCCGTCGAAGCGGAACGAGGAGGCGTTCAACGGCGCCGTCGACGAGGTGGCCGAGGTCTCCCGGCGGCTGCTCGAGGCCGTCACCCGCTCGGCGTAGCCGAACGGCTGTCCGCGTCCGCGTTCCGTAGCATGGGCGCGATGCCGTACCCCCTCGAACCCGGTCCGGAGCAGATGCGCGAGATGGGCGATGCCGCGCTCGGGTACCTGGTCGAGTTCGTGCAGTCCCAGGACGAGGCCGCCGCCTCCGACGTCGAGGGCGCGATCGAGGCCGCACGTTCGGTCCGAGGCGCCCCGCCGGAGGGGCCCGGGAGCTTCGACCAGCTCATGGACACCGTGGACCTGATCGCGGCGAACTCCTACAACACGACGGGTCCGGGCTTCCTCCCGTTCATCCCGGGTGGCGGGCTGTACGCGTCGGTGCTCGGCGACTTCCTCGCGACCGGGATCAACCGGTTCGTGAACATGTGGGGCCAGGCGCCGGTCGGCGCCCAGATCGAGAACAACGTGATCCGGTGGCTCTGCGACCTGTTCGGGTACGGGGAGGAGGCCCGGGGGATCCTCACCTCCGGCGGCTCGATGGCGAACCTGTCGGCGCTGGTCGCGGCGCGCAAGGCCAGGCTCCCCGAGGACTTCCTGTCGGGCACGCTCTACGTCTCCGAACAGGTCCACGCGTCCAACGCGAAGGCGGCCGCGATCGCCGGGTTCCCGAGCGCGAACGTCCGGTCCGTGGCGTGCACCCCGGAGCTCCGGATGGACGTCGACGCGCTGCGCGAGATGCTCGAGGCCGACCGCGCCGCCGGGCGGACGCCGTTCTTCGTGGTCGCGTCGGCCGGGACCACCAACACGGGTGCGATCGACCCGATCGCCGAGATCGCCGACGTCGCGGCGGAGCAGGACCTGTGGCTCCACGTCGACGCGGCGTACGGCGGCTTCTTCCAGCTCACCGAACGCGGGCACACGGCGTTCGCCGGGATCGAGCGCGCGGACTCGATCACGCTGGACCCGCACAAGGGGATGTTCCTGCCGTACGGGACGGGTTCGCTCGTCGTTCGCGACGGTGCTCGCCTGCGCGAGGCGCACTTCGTCGGCGCCGCCTACCTCCAGGACTTCCCGCCGGAGGACGAGCTGCCGAACTTCACCGAGTACTCCCCCGAGCTCTCGCGCGACTTCCGGGGGCTGCGCGTGTGGTTCCCGCTGGTGCTCCACGGCGTGGACGCGTTCCGCGAGGCGCTGGACGAGAAGCTCGACCTGGCCCGGTACCTGTACGAGGAGCTCTCGACGATCCCCGAGCTCGAGCTGCCGTGGGAGCCCGAGCTCACCGTGGTGCCGTTCCGGCTGCGCGACGGCTCGGCCGAGCTTGGACCGCCGCCTGCTCGACCTGATCAACGCCTCCAAGCGCGTCGTGCTCTCGAGCACGGTCGTCGAGGACCGGTTCACGATCCGCGCCTGCATCCTGTCCCACCGGACCCACCGCGACCGGATCGAGGAGTGCGCCCAGATCGTGCGCCGCGCCGTCGCCGACATCACGGGGCGTTGAGCTCCGATGCCTCCGGCTCCGGGGGTCTGATGTGCCCGAGCTCCCCGAGGTGCAGGCGCTCGCCGAACGGCTGACCGAGGCCGTCGGTGGCTCCGCGTTCGCGGCCGCCGACCAGCTGCAGTTCTCCTCCCTCAAGACCGTGGCCCCACGCGCGACCGAGCTCGTCGGCCGGACGCTCGAACGTGTCGGCCGCCGCGGGAAGTACCTGGTCTGGGAGCTCGGCGGGCCCCGGATCCTCGTGCACCTGTCGCAGGGCGGACGCGTCGACGTCGAGGACCCGCCGAAGTCGACGAAGCCACGAGGCTCGGTGGTGCGGTTCCGGTTCGAGGAGCGTCCGTCGGTGCTGGTGAAGGAGTTCGGGCGCGAGCGCAAGGCCGGCTGGTGGGTGCTGGCCGAGGGCGACGAGGGCCCGCTCGTGAAGCTCGGGCCGGAGCCGGACTCGCCAGAGTTCGAACACCTGGTGCTCGAGGGGGAGGACGGCCGGCGCGTCCACACGATCCTGCGCGACCAGCGCACGGTCGCCGGGATCGGCCGAGGGTACTCGGACGACATCCTGCACCGCGCGAAGCTCTCGCCCTACGCGTCGCTCGCGTCGCTGGAGCCGGAGCAGCGGAGCGCGCTCCTGGCCGCCGTGTCGAGCATCCTCGACGAGGCGCTCGTCTCCGAACGGCGCCGCACGGGCGGGCTCCAGACCGAAGATCGGCGACCACTTCACGGTCCACGGACGGTACGGCGAGCCCTGCCCGGTCTGCGGGGACGACCTCCGCCGCGTGTCCTACGAGTCGCACGAGGTGACCTACTGCCCGACGTGTCAGACCGGGGGCAAGGTCCTGGCCGACCGGCGCCTCTCCCGCTTGATCAAGTAGAGGACCCTTCCTTCTAATGAATTTCTGGCATGAAGTCCATTTCCAACCTTGCATATAGCTAATGGATACATGACTCTGACGCCATGAGAAGCTCGGCCTCAGCGCTGTCGCTCGCGAACGCACGGTTGGGCTCGGCCGGCGATCTCCGCGCCTGGCTGGAGGGGGAGGGCGCCCTCGAACCCGAGGAGCGCGCCGAGGTCTCGCTGCGACTGGCGGAGTTCGTGTCCCTGCGGGCCTCGCTCCGCGAGCTGTCTCGACGCCTCGACCGGCGGCGGTCCCTTCCCCGCCGCCGCCGTCGAGCGCGTCAACGAGGCGAGCGCCCGGGTCCCGCGGGTCCTTCGTCTCGAACCCGACGGCTCCGCGGACGCACCGCTCTCGGCGAGCCCGACCCCGCTGCTGCTCGCGCGGATCGCGTGGTCGGCGATCGAGCTCCTCGGCAACCCGGCCCGGGCAGCGCTGCGGCGCTGCGGCGCGTGCGGCCGCTACTTCGAGGCGACACGTTCGGACCGCGTGTGGTGTTCGAACGCCTGTGGGAACCGGACCCGGGTCGCCCGCCACCACGCCCGCCGCCGGGTGCCCGCGTAACCTTGCCGCCGTGATCACGTGTGCCCACCGCGACGAGCAGAGCCCTGAGCGCGCGAGGTTCGGCGTCGACCTGCGGCCGACCCGCTCGACGCCGTTGATCGAGTGGCGCGAGGAGCCCGCGGTCCTCGAACGCGCGCCCGCCCGGTGATCGCGATCGTGGGCGGCCTGGTCGCGGCCACGATGTGGGCGGCCTCGGCGCTGTGCACCGCGCGATCGACGCGCATGATCCCGCCGGTCGCGGTGCTGGGGTGGGTGCTCGTGATCGGCTCGGTGATCACGGCGCCGTTCGCGCTCGCCCAGGGCGTGCCGCCGGAGCTGGGGTCGGAGCAGGTGCTCCTGCTCGTCGTGACGGCGATCGGGAACACGACCGGGCTGCTGTTCGCCTACAGCGCGCTGCGTTTCGGCAAGGTGGGGGTGGTGGCGCCGATCACCTCCGCCCAGGGCGCGGCCGCCGCGGTGATCGCGGTCCTCGCCGGCGAGCAGATCGCGACCGGCGCCGGCGTCGCCCTCGGCGTGATCGTGGTCGGGGTGACGCTCTCGAGCATGTCGAGGACGGTCGAGGAGGGTTCGGGGCGGCGGGAGGGGCTCGCGATCTGGTTCGCGCTCGGGGCCGCGTTGTTCTTCGGGCTCGGGCTGTTCGCGATGGGCCGGCTCGCCGAGGACCTGCCCGTGGCGTGGATCATCTTCCCGTCGCGCACGATCGCGGTGCTGCTGGTCACGGTCCCGCTCGCCGTCACCGGCCGGATGCCGATGACCCGTCAGGCGGCGCCTCTGGTGGTCGTCTCGGGGATCCTCGAGGTCCTGGGCGTGGTCGCGTTCACGATCGGAGCGCGCCACGGGATCGCCGTCGCGGCGGTGCTCGGGTCGCAGTTCGCGGCGATCGCGACGATCGCGGCGTTCGTGCTGTTCCGCGAGCGCCTGGCGCGCGTCCAGGTGTTCGGGGTCGCGGTGATCGCCGTCGGGGTCGCGGTCCTGACCGCCCTGCAGGCGTAGGCATCGCGGCCGCGCGGGGTGCTAGCCTCGCCGCCGTGCCGGACGCCTTCGCCGACCATCCCGAACCCGAGCTCGTCGACCTGCGCGACGAGGCCGCCTCCCGTCCCGCGCTCGAACGCCTCGGCAAGGCGATCTGGGACGAGGCACTCCGCTACCTGTACGAGGTCGCGATGGAGCGGCCGCTCCGAACGATGCCCTACCCCGAGATGCGCCGCGCGTTCTACGGCCCCTCGGGCGAGCCGGCGCCCGCGCCCGAGACCGCCGAGAAGGCCGACGAGGTGCTCGGCGAGTTCCGAGAGCGCGTCGCGCCGTACGTCTTCAACACGCAGCACCCCGGGTCCTACAGCTACTTCACGCCGCCCCCGCTCGCGATGTCGATCGCGGGCGAGGTGCTCGGCCAGTGGGTCAACCAGGGCGTCGACGTCTGGGTCGCCGGCCCCGTGGGCGCGCTCGTGGAGGAGGAGGTCACGGCGTGGCTGCGGGCGCTGATCGGGTTCGGCGAGGGCTCGTGGGCGGTGCTCACCTCGGGCGGCGTGATGGCGAACATCATGGCGCTCACGGTCGCGAGGGACATCCACCTCGCGGGGCTCCTCGGACTCGGCGACCCGCCGCGCGCGGGCGCGCTCGAGGGCGCGCGCGTGTACGCGAGCGACCAGGCGCATTTCTCGATCGCCCGCGCGCTCGACGTGCTCGGCTTCCCACCCGAGACGCTCCGCATCGTGCCCTCGGACGAGCGGTTCCGGTTGCACGCCGCCCCGGTCGCCGACGCCGTAGCCGAGGATCGCGCCGCCGGACTGGTGCCGTTCGCGATCGCGGCGGTCGCCGGCTCGACGAACACCGGCAGCGTCGACCTCACCGGCGAGCTCGCCGACCTCGCCGAACGCGAACGCCTGTGGCTCCACGTCGACGCCGCCTACGGCGGCGGAGCCGCGTTCTCGCCACGGATCGCGCCGCGCGTCCCGGACCTGGAGCGCGCCGACAGCGTCACGATCGACCCGCACAAGTGGTTCTTCCAGGCGTACGACATCGGCGCGCTCGTCGTGAAGCGCCGCGAGGACCTGCGGCGAGACGTTCCACCGCACCCCCGAGTACTACCGCCACCCGAACCCCGAGAACGCGCCGCTCAACTGGTTCGAGTACTCGATCGAGGGCACGCGGCGGTTCCGGGCGCTGAAGCTCTGGCTCTCGTGGAAGCACCTCGGGACCTCGGGGTTCGCGCGGTTGATCGAGCACAACGTCGACCTGGCCGCGTACCTCGTCGCGCGGTGCCGCGAGGCGTCGGACTTCGAGGTCGTCCCCGACGAACCCGAGCTCTCGGTCGTGTGCTTCCGCCACCTGCCCGAGGGACTCGAGGGCGAGGCGCTCGACGCGTACCAGGACCGGCTGCAGCTCGCGCTCGAGGCGAGCGGCGAGGCGTGGGTCTCGACGACGAAGATCCGGGGCGCCACCTACCTGCGGGCGGGCATCGTCAACTACCTGTCGAGCGAGGCCGACGTGGATCGCATGCTCGATGCGCTCCGGCGCCTGTCAGCGCAAGCGGCGCTCGAGCCCCGAACGTAGACTCCGCCGGATGTCGACGGCGAAGAAGTGGCTGTTCCGCCTCTTCCTGCTCGGCTTCATCGCCCTGGTGACGATGGGGCTGTGGCTCCCGCCGATCATCACCCACGCGGTGGAGAAGGACTACCACTTCCCCGAGGTCGACATCGACGCGACCGTCCAGCCGAACGGCGACCTGCTGCTGGAGGAGACGCGGACGTTCGACTATCAGAACGGCCCGTTCACGTACGCCTACTTCAACGTCGACGACCCGCTCGATCACGTTCGGGACTTCTCGATCGCCGAGAAGCTCGACGACGGGACCGAGGTCCCGGTCACGCCGGACTACGCGTACCACTCGATCGTCGACCGAGGGGTTCCAGGCGCAGTGGAGCTACTCGGCCGAGGACGAGACCCGGACCTGGGTGTTCCGGTACCGCGTCGCGTGTGCGGTCGACGTCTACTCGGACACGGCGCACCTGTACTGGCAGTTCATCGGCTCCGGCTGGGACAAGCCGACACAGCACGCCGTGATCACCGTGCACCTGCCGGGTCATTCGGGTGGGGACCTCCGGCGGCCCCGGAACTGCCACCCGGACGAGGGCGTCATCTTCGACGTCGGGCAGACGCCGCTCACGCGCGGCGAGGTGCGCGCGTTCGGGCACGGGCCGTTGAACGGCGAGGTCACGTTCGTGGATCCGCAGACGATCCGCTACGACGTGCACGACGTGCCACCGCTCTCCTACGTCGAGGGCTCGATCCTGTTCCCGGCCGATGCCGTGCCGACCGCCGTCGCGACCGGCGAGCCCGGGCTCGAACGCATCCTGGACCAGGAGCGCGTCTGGGCCGATGAGGCGAACGCCCTGCGCGAACGCCACGAGACCGAACGCAACTGGGTCCTCTACCTGCTGATCGGCGTGCCGGTCGCGCTCGCGCTGCTGGTGCTGCTGGCCCGCTACCGCGACCGCGTGCCGGGCGTCCCGAAGATCCTCGAGCAGCCGCCCGAGGAGGACCCCGTCCAGGGTTCGGTGCTGTGGTCGGCGTGGCAGGGCCACCTCTCGCCGCAGAACGCGTACCGAGCACAGGTGCTCAAGCTCGCGCGCCTGGGCGCGATCGAGATGAAGGCCGACGGCCGCGTCACGGATCCGAAGGACCTCACGCTGGTCCGGAAGATGGACGCGATGGATCTGCAGACCGAGCTCGACCAGGACTTCATGTGGCTGCTGTTCGGCCGCGGCGAGGACGCGGTCGACGAGGTCTCGGTCAACCACCCGAAGCCCCGCAAGGCGGCGTCCTCCGGCACCTACGCCGCGTGGTGGTCCGGCGTGAAGATGAAGTCCGGCGACATCACCCGTCGCATCCGCAAGGGCGACGCGCGCCTCGAGTCCACGCTGGCGGCGATCATCGCGATCGGCGCGGCCGGTTACGGGATCTGGACGGCGATCTGGGGTCTCGGCGGCGCGATCGGATGGTGGCTCGTCCCGGTCGCGGCGGTCAGCCTGATCGTGGCGCTCATCAAGATCCACGCGCGGCTCGGGCTCGAGGACCGGACCCGCGTCAAGCGGCTCGAGGCGTTCCGGACCTACCTCAAGGACTTCTCCGACCTGCCGAACGCGCCCGCGCTCGCCGTGGTCATCTGGGAGCAGTACCTGGAGTGGGCGGTGGCGCTCGGGGTCGCGGACGAGGTCGAGAAGCAGGTGAAGGCGCTCGTGCCCGTCGAGAGCCTCCGGTCGCCGATCCGCGGCGCGCCGACCGGCCTGGCCGGGCTCACGGCGTGGCAGCACTTCCAGTCGGCGGCGCCCGCGCTCGTGCTGGTCTCGATGGCCAGCGTGAGCAGCGGGTCCTCGAGCGGCGGGTTCGGCTCGTCGAGCTCGTCCAGCGGGTTCTCCGGCGGCGGATTCTCGGGGGGCGGCGGCGGTGGAGGTGGAGGCACGGGAGGCGGCGCGGGCTGAGGGCACCCCCCGTGTGGTAGGCGTAGTGGGGGTGGCGCATGGGTAAGCCGAGGTTCGTGCAGCAGACCACGCACGTCGTCCTCGTCGACCGCTACGAGCTGGGGCCGGTGCTCGGCCAAGGCGGGATGGCCAAGGTCCACCGGGGCCTGGACCGTCAGCTCCGGCGCCAGGTGGCGATCAAGGTCCTGGCGCCCCCGTTCGACCGCGACCGCTCGTTCGTCGAGCGGTTCCGGCGCGAGGCGCGCGCCGCCGCCGGCCTGAGCCACCCGAACATCGTCGCCGTGTTCGACAGCGGGTCGGACGACGGCACCCACTTCATCGTGACCGAGCTCGTCGAGGGCGAGACGCTCGCGGACCGGCTCCGCCGCGACGGCCCGATGCCGCCGGCCGAGGCCGCCGCGGTCGCCGTCGACATCGCTCGAGCGCTCGCCGCGGCGCACGAGCGCGGCCTGATCCACCGCGACATCAAGCCGGGCAACGTGATGCTGCTCCCGGACGGCCGCGTGAAGGTCGTGGACTTCGGGATCGCGCGCGCCGCGGGCTCGGACACGCTCACGAACACCGGCGTGGTGCTCGGGAGCACCGCGTACCTCTCGCCCGAGCAGGCCGGCGGCCAGCCCGTCGACGAGCGCGCCGACATCTACGCGCTCGGCTGCGTCCTGTACGAGATGCTGACCGGCCAGGTCCCGTTCAGCGCCGACACGCCGATCGCGACGATGTACCGCCACGTGAACGAGGACGCGCCGCCCCCGTCCACGATCGCGCCGGTCCAGCCCGAGCTCGAGGACGTGGTGTTGCGATGCCTGGAGAAGGACCCGAAGCGCCGTTTCGCGTCGGCCGCCGAGCTCGAGGCGGCGCTGCTCGCCGTCCCGCTCGCGCAGGGGGGCGACACGATGCGGCTCGAGACGGTCGACGCGGCCGAGACCCAGCCGGTCGGACGCGTGGGCGCGGTCGCCGCAGGCGCCGGGATCGCCGCCGGTGCCGCAGTCCGAGACGACGTTGCGAAGACGCAACCGGTCGCGGAGACGGGCGGCGGTTCGGGCGGCGGCGGACTCCGAACCCGGCGGGCACCGCCCTCGCACGCTCGGCCTCGCCGTTCGCCGCGGAGCCGCCGTCCGTGGCTGATCGCGGCCCTCGCCCTGGCGGTGGTCGTCGCCCTGACCGGTGTGCTGATCGCGGCCACCAACGATCCCTTCCGTCCGAAGGCTGCGGCGCGCGACGCCGCGCGGGAAGCCGCGCAGGAAACCGCGCAGGAAACCGGGCAGAACACGCTCCCGCCCGACACGGCCGAGACGTTCGCGAACGCGTGGTCGGGGCTGGCCTCGGCGATCGCGTCCGCGCAGGCGAGCGACGACATCTCCGACAAGGCCGCCGAGGAGCTCACCAAGAAGGCCAACGAGCTGCTCGACGCGTACCGCGAGGGCGACGCCGAGAAGCTGGGCGAGTCGCTCCAGCACCTCGAGGAGGAGCTCGCCAAGGCGGTGGAGGACGAGGAGATCTCCGCGACCGCGGCCGACGCGATCGATTCGGCGATCTCCAACCTGGTCGTCGCCCTCGAGAGCGAGGGCGCGCTCGAGGTCGTCCCCACCGAGGCGCCCACCGGACCGACGGGCGAGAGCGGTGGGAAGCCTCCCAAGGAGGACAAGCACGGGTCTCCGCCGCACGGCGAAGCCAACGGTCACGAAGACGACTAGCGCTGGACCTCGTCCGGCGGCTCGAGTTCCGCGTCGGCGCTCTCGGGAACGACCTCGCGCTGCGCGATGACCCGGCGCGTGGCCGAGATCACGAACGCTCCAGCTCACGAACCGCTACGAGCTCAGCCGCTGGGCGAGCGAACGCAAGCTCGCCTGAAGCCGTCCGTCGCCGGGAACGGCGTAGGCTCATCCGATGCCGGTACCCGGAAGCCCGGACGACCCAAGGACGATGCGCGAGCGGATGCTGGCCGGAGACCTGTACCTGGCGGACGATACGGTGCTCGCCGAAGAGCAGGCCCGCGCCTCGAGGCTCCTCGAGCGATTCAACCGGTCGGGCGTCGACGACGTCGCCGAGCGTCACGCGGTCCTCGTGGAACTCCTGGGGCACCTCGGCCCGGGGACCGAGATCAAGCCTCCCCTGCGCTGCGACTACGGGTCCCGGATCCGGATCGGCGCACGGACGTTCGTGAACTACGGGCTCGTCGCGCTCGACGTCGCACCGATCACGATCGGCGACGACGTGCAGATCGGTCCCAACGTGCAACTCCTGACACCGACGCACCCCACCGAGCCCGACCCGAGACGGGCGAAGTGGGAGGCCGCCGAACCGATCGCCATCGGGGACAACGCGTGGCTGGGCGGCGGCGTCATCGTCCTTCCGGGCGTCACGATCGGCGAGAACACCGTCGTCGGCGCGGGATCGATCGTGACGAAGGATCTGCCATCGAACGTGGTCGCCGTCGGGAACCCGGCCCGTGTCGTTCGATCCCTCTGAAACAGACCCTCGGGGACCACGCCGGCGTCATCCAGCCAGCTCGATACGCTGCGGTCGTGACCGAGAGGGCTGAACCACGCGGCCGATCGCCGATCGGCCCACACCCTGCGATCGGAATCTCGTAGAAGCCCGCTCGCCGTCACTCGTGCTCGAGGAGCTCGCGCGTCCGAGAAGCCGACACGAGGTCGCCCTTCTCCTCGAACATCTCGAGCGCTCGTTCGCGGGCCGCGCGCGCTTCCTCGTCGCGGCCGAGCAGCTCCATGACCGCCGCGCGATCGAGATGGACCGTCCCGCGGTCGAACAGGAAGTCCGTCCGCTCGACGATCCCGACGGCCTCCTCGATCATCTCCTGCGCTGCGCTCGCATCGTCCTTGCTTGCTTGGATCCGCGCGAGCACGCCCAGGCCCAGCGCGCGTTCGATGGAGTTGGCGCTCGACGCTGCGATCTCGGCGGCCTCGGCGGCCTCCGTGGACTCGCCGAGTGCGAACCTCGCCTGCGCGAGGAACGCGCACAGGTACGGCCAACGATCGCCGCGCTCGTTCAGCTTCGCGTGGGCCTCCTCGGCGACGTCGGCCGCGGCCTGGACGTCGCCGGCGAGCATCTCGACATCGAACCCCACCTCGGCCGCGCGCCAGTAGGCGTTCAGCTGCCCGGTGTCGAGCAGGAATCCGCGGTAGCGGTCCACCTCCTCGCGGGCGGCGTCGAACGCGCCGAGCCGGGCCCGCAGGTGTGCGAGGGCATGACCCATGTACGCCTCCATGCCGCGGTTGTCCGGGAACTCGCCGATGATCCCCTCCGCCCGAGCGATGGCCTCGGGGACGGGGATCGGACCGCGGACGATCGCCGACGTGACGCTGAACAACGCCTCCTCGGTCTCGTACGAGGCGTGGGCGCGGCCCGCGTGATCGAGGGCATGCTCCAGCGCATCGAGCTGCTTGCCCGCCTGACCGAGGTCCCACTCGATCGACGCGATCACCTGCCACGCGCGAGCCAGGCCGCGCTCGTCCCCCGACGCCTCGAAGACCCGGATGGCGTCGTGGGCATCGGACCTCGCAAGGTCGAGCGGTCGCGCCAGCTCGCCCAGCAGCCACCAGCCGGAAAGCGTGGCGTACGCGATGAGCTCGGGGTCGCCGAGGTCCTCGGCCAGGGCGCGGAACTCCGACGTGAGCGCGGTCGCCTCTTCGGTGAGTCCACCCTCCCACAGCGCCTCCGACAGGTCCGGGAGGAGCGCGAGTCGAGCAGGATCGGAGGGGTCGAGCAGCGCCTCGGCGCGGCCCAGGAGGTTGACGACCGCCCGCATGTCGTGGCGCGTGTGCGCGCGGGAACCCGCCGCGGCGAGCCGGTCCGAGGCCTGACGAGCGAGCCTTCGCGCCTGGTCGTCGAGCGGCCCGAGCTCCTGTCGGTACCGGAACGCCTGCTCGAGGTGGTAGCCGACGATCTCGTCCTGCTCCTCGGCGCGATCGCCGCCGACGCGCCCGATCCACGCGGCGAACCCCTCGTGCAGGTCCGCCCGGCGCTCCTTGGGGATCGCTTGGTACGCCGCGTCGCGGATCAGGCTGTGGCGGAAGCGGAACGCCTCCTCGCCAGGGACCATCGAGCGACCCGTCCGCACGAGCTCCTTGCGGATCAACGAACGGATCTGATCGGGTGCGGCGTCGCGGAGGGTCTCGGGGAGCAGATCACGAACGGCGCCGGCGTAGAACTCCTTGCCGATCACGGAGGCGCACTCGATCGCGCGACGCTCGTCATCGGTCAGGCGTTCGAGACGAGCGGCGAGGAGCGCCGCGACCGAGGGTGGGACCGCGACCGTAGCTGAGATCGCTCGCCGGGATCCAGGCCCCGTCCTCCCGGACCAGCATCCCGTCGTCGATCATCATCGAGAGCATCTGCTCGACGAACAGCGGGTTGCCCCCCGCCGCCTCCGTGAGGCGGTCGGACGCCTCGGGTGCGAGCCCCGCGCCGCCGAGCAGGTTCGCGACCAGCTCGGCCGAGGCCTTCGCGTCGAGGGGCTGGAGCAGGAGCGTTGCGGCGTTCAGCTTGCCGCCGCCCCAGTCCGCTCGGGTGTCGAGGAACTCCGGCCGCGCCGTGCACACGAGCATGATCGGCGCGTCGCGCGACCAGTCCACGATGTGGTCGACGACGTCCAGGAACGCGGGCTCGGCCCAGTGGATGTCCTCCCACAGCGCGACGAGGGGTCGTTCGGCCGCCAGGATCTCCAAGAACCGACGGATCGCCCACGGCGCTTCCTCGGCGGCGCCGACGCTCTCGCCGACGCCCAGGATCTCGCCGAGGCGAAGAGCGATCGCGGCCGCGTGCTCGTCGCCCGCGACCAGGCGATCCACTCGGGCGGCGACGTCCTCGGGCGCGTCGAACGCCTGCACGCCAAGGGCCCCTCGAACGGCTTCGGCCACCGGCCAGTACGTGATCCCCTCGCCGTACGGTAGGCAGCGGCCGCTCACTACGTTGGCCGACCCGCCCACCGAAGCGAGGAATTCCTCCACCAGCCGCGTCTTGCCCTCGCCCGCGGCCCCCAGCACGGTGAACAGCAGGCAGCTCCGGTCCTCGGCGGCGCGGGCGAACGCGCGCGTGAGGTCCTCGAGCTCGCGGTCTCGGCCCACCATCGTGGACAGGAGCGCGCGGCGGGCCTGCCCGGACTCCGAGACGACCCCGAGCAGTACGGTGGGCGGGGACGGGCTCGGCCTTCCCCTTGAGCGAGAGCGGCTCGACGGGTTCCGCCTCGACCGCATCGCGGACGAGGCGATAGGTCTCGTCGCCGATCAGGATCTCGCCGGGGTCGGCGGCGGCCTCGAGCCGGGCGGCCGTGTTCACGGCGTCGCCGGTGACGCGGCCGAAGTCGGTCGCATCGGCGCCGACGAGCACCTCGCCGGTGTTCACACCGATCCGACAGGCGAGCCGAACACCGTGGTCGCGGTCGAGGTCGCGGTTGAGGTCCTCGAGCGCCGCGCGCATGTCGACGGCGGCTCGGACCGCGCGGAGCGCATCGTCCTCGTGGAGCTGCGGGATGCCGAACACGGCCATCACGGCGTCGCCGATGAACTTCTCGACCGAGCCGCCGTGGCGCTCCAGCGCCGCGCGCATCGCGTCGAAGTAGCGCGCCATCACCTTACGCATCGACTCGGGGTCGAGCTGTTCCCCGAGCTCGGTCGAGCCGGTGACGTCGCAGAACACGATCGTGACGGTCTTGCGGACCTCGGCGGTCTCGGGCGCATCGACCGCGCCGAGCTTGGCGCCGCAGACCGAGCAGAAGTTTGCTCCCTCGGCGTTCTCCGACCCGCAGTTCGGACAGGCCTGCACGGCCGGAGTCTAGGCCCCGTGGGCAGGGCACACGAACCCGCTCGTGCGCGACAGCTGAATGAACGCTGATGGGACGATCAGGGGCGCCCCGAAGGGCGCCCCTTCTCCGTTCGTGCGCCGCGGCCTAGATCCCGGGGATGCGGATCAGCAGCAGCTGTCCTCCTTCGCGCTTGTACGTGAAGTCCGGATCGGTGTTGGTGTCGATGAAGGTGTCCGGGCCGTTGGCTTTCTCGACCCAGAACGTATGCGCCTGCACGTCGATCAGGAACGCGCCGGGACCGAAAGCCGCCGAGGCGTCGACGATGCCACTCGTCTCCCATGCGCCCAAGTTGCCGGGACTGTTGAGCATGGAACCGGGCGTGATCACGTCGGGCGGGTCTTGGTCCGCCATCGTCTCGTCGGTCGACTGGTCGATCTTCACGACCACCTCGGGCGTGCCCGAGAACGGGACGTACCAGAGTCGCGCCGTCGTGGTGGCCGGGTCCACGGAGGTGACGGGGAACTGCTGGCTCGACCCCGGGTCCTCGGTCAGCAAGATCCCGGTCTGCGTCGTCTCGATGTTGTCCGGCTGATGGACCTCGTTCAGCGTCTTGACGGGGTTGTCGTCACCCTCGACGAACACGCTCAGCGAGGTGACCTTCTTCGGGTTGTCCGGGGCGAGCACCATCTTCCACACGCGGCCGTTCGATGAACGTCCCGCCTGCGATGCCCCGGCCGTTCCGCGGCCTGAATCGACGACGTAGACCACGTTGCCCATGCCCGGCCGCTTGTCGTACGCGATGTCCTCGACGCGGACGAAGTTGAAGACGTTGTGGAGCTGGCTCCAGTACTCGAGCACCCACTGGGGACCATCGATGCCGACCGTGTTGTTGGTGCGGAGATCGCGCTGCCAGGTCCCGTCGTTCGGCGGCGCAGGGTAGCCGACGTCGGAAGAGGTGATCTCGGACCCGTCCGAGTTCTTCCCGGTCGCGATGTTCCTCGGCACCTTGACGAAACGGCCGGACACCGACTGGGTCGAGCTCGGAGTGAAGTCGTAGTAGTCGTCGAACGCGGGATCGTCCGAGACGAACGCCCAGAGGTCTCCCTTGTCGGCCAGGATGTTCTTCGTGTTCCCGGCTTGGTAGGAGTAGAGCTGGGACTGGGACGGGGCGAGCGCCGCAAGTGGGTTCGTCGTGCTGAGCGGATCGGAGAGCGGTCCGCTCGTGAACGTGTCGTCGCCGGACAGGACCACGAGCTTGTCGAAGCCCGGGATGGCGACGTCGTTCTCGTGGTTGTGACGGCCCATCCCGTAGATCGGCTGGTACGTCCCCGCCGCGACGTCGAGGGCCAGCACGACACCGTTCTCTTCCTGCTTCGGGTCGGCCAACGTCGGCGGCCAGGAGTCCTCCTGGCGGAGCGAGTAGTCGGGCGACTCCTCGTTCGTGAACAGGATGTCCTTGGTGAAGCCCTCCTTGCTCGTGGCGAGGTAGTTGGAGCAGAACCTCTGGAACCCGCCGCTGCTCGGGATGACGAACGACCCGCTGAGCGTGTCGGCCGTCGCCGCATCCAGGATCAGCTTGCTGACCTGTGCGTTGTCGAAGTCGCTCTGGGACTCACCGGGATCCTGGCGTCCACAGTCCCGGGTTGTACGGGAACGGCACCTTGCTCGTCTCGTGGTTCACGTAGAGCTCGACGAGCCCGCCGGCGATGGGTCGCACCGAGATGCCGTCCGGGATGGACTCGAACTGGTAGGTGCCGACGTCGTCGCCGACCGTCAGGAGCGGCGTTACCGTGATCCCGGCTTTGATCGGTAGCAGCATGGAAGGCTGGGCGGTCTTGAAGCCGGGGCTCGCAGAAACCGCGCCGGTGCCCGAGATGACCGTGGCCATCGCGAGCAGGGCGCAGGCGAACGCCATACGTCGTCGCATGGTTCCTCCCTCGGGGTAGGGGCCAGGTTCCAGTCCTAACAGACTCCGATCGACGCGGGCAACCCGCATCCGACGTAGGTGGCTTCGGATCGATGCACGCCTCGTGATCCATTCCCGGGCGTTCGCACGCCGAGGTCGCCGAGCTCGCCTGGGTATCGTGAAGCGTGCGCACGAACCTCACCCTCGACGACATCGGCGGGCTGCTGGACGAGCCGCTCGTCGCCGTCCTCGCGACCCTCCGATCCGACGGGTCGGTCCTGCTCTCGCCGGTCTGGCACGAGTGGCGCGACGGCGGGTTCAACCTCTGGCTCCCGGCCGACGACGTGAAGACCCGCCATCTCCGGCGCGATCCGCGGGCCACCCTCGTCGTGGCCGAATCCGCGGACCCGCTGCGAGGCGTGGAGCTCCGCACGGAGGCCGAACTCCTGCCCGCGGACGATCTCGCCGATGCGATCCGCATCGCGACCCGCTACGTGGGTCCCGAGAAGGGCGCCGAGTACGTGGAGGGCGCCGGCTACGACTCCGTGATCGCCCGGCTCGAACCCGGCCACCTGCGCATCTGGGACTTCGCCGACGAGTAGTCCCGTCACACCCCGCATGCGTACGCCGTCGGGAAGATGGGAAACCACACCTGAGTTGCCAGGGGTAGGAACTCGAGACCGTTCGAGGCGTGCCCGGACCGATGAGTTCGGGGCCGAACCGAGGTCGAGACGGGTAGCAACCACCCAGGGAGGAGGACTTCGTGAGCACTCCGACGAGCATCTCGATCCCCAAGCTCCGAGCCGACGTGAGCGGGCAGGTGATCGGACCCGACGACGCCGAGTACGACCGGGCGCGCGCCGTCTTCTACGGCGGGTTCGACCTGCACCCGGCGGTCGTCGTCCGGGTCGCCGACGAGATGGACATCGCCCGCGTGATCGCGCTCGCGCGTGAGACCGGGCTCGAGCTCGCCGTCCGCAGCGGCGGCCACAGCGTGATCGGCCAGGGCGTCTCGGACGGCGGGATCGTGATCGACCTCGCCAACCTGCGTTCGATCGAGGTCGACCCCGAGGAGCGGACCGCGTGGGCGCAGACCGGCCTGACCGCGCTCGAGTTCACGAACGCCACCCACGCCCACGGCCTGGGGGTCGGGTTCGGCGACACGGGTTCGGTGGGGATCGGGGGGATCACGCTCGGCGGCGGCGTGGGGTACCTCGTGCGAAAGCACGGCCTCACGATCGACAGCCTGCTGGCCGCCGAGATCGTGACCGCGGACGGCGAGCTCCACCGCGTGGACGCCGAGCACGAGCCCGACCTGTTCTGGGCGATCCGCGGCGGGGGCGGGAACTTCGGGGTCGCGACCCGGTTCCGGTTCGCACTCCACCCGCTCGACACCGTGGTGGGCGGGATGCTGTTCCTCCCCGCGACGGTCGACACGATCGCGGGGTTCATGGCTGAGGCCGAGTCCGCGCCCGAGGAGCTCTCGTCGATCGCGAACGTGATGCCGGCGCCGCCGATGCCCTTCGTGCCCGAGGAGGTCCACGGGAAGCCCGTGGTCATGGCGCTCATGACCTACGCCGGCGACGTCGAGGCGGGTCAGCGGGCGCTGGCGCCGTTCCGAGCGCTCGCCGAGCCGCTCGCGGACATGCTCCGGCCGATGCCGTACCCCGAGGTCTACCCGCCCGAGGAGGAGGAGTACCACCCGGTCGCCACGGCGCACACGATGTTCGTCGACTCGATCGGGCGTCCCGAGGCCGAGACGATCCTGGAGCACCTCGCGACCTCGACCGCGATGATGGGTGTCGCGCAGCTGCGCACGCTCGGCGGAGCGATGGCACGCGTGCCGGTCGACGCGACCGCGTTCGCGCACCGGGAGAGCAGGATCATGGTGAACTGCGCCGCGGTCTACGAACGGCCCGAGGAGGTCGAGGTGCACGGCCCCTGGGTCGAGGGGCTCGCGTCGGCGCTCAAGCAGGACGACGACGGCGCGTACGTCAACTTCCTGGGGTTCGACGGAGAGGCTCGGATCCGCGACGCCTACCCCGGCGCGACCTGGGACCGGCTGCGGAAGATCAAGACGCGCTACGACCCGACGAACCTGTTCCGGCGCAACCAGAACATCCCGCCGGCCACGGAGGACGTGGCGTGAGGTTCAAGGCGGAGGTCCTGTCGGCCGGCAAGACGGCCACGGGGGTCGAGGTCCCGGCCAAGGTCGTCGAGCAGCTCGGGTCCAAGCGCCCGAAGGTGCGCGTGACGATCAACGGGTACACCTACCGCAGCAGCGTCGCGCCGATGAACGGGACGTTCATGCTCGGGATCAGCGCCGAGGTCCGCGAGCAGGCGGGCGTGGCCGCGGGCGATCGCGTGGACGTCGAGCTCGAGCTCGATACCGCGCCCCGCGAGGTGACGGTGCCGGCCGACCTCGCGAAGGAACTCAAGAGGGAGCCCGCGGCCAAGCGGGCGTTCGAGGACCTGTCCTACAGCCGGAAGCGTTGGTACGTCGAGGGGATCGAGGGCGCGAAGAAGCCCGAGACCCGCCAGCGGCGCGTGGAAAAGGCGATCGAGGACCTGAAGAAGGGAGCGACATGAATACCGTGACCTCGAAGGACGGAACGAAGATCGCGTTCGAGACGACGGGGGAGGGCCCACCGCTGGTGATCGTGGGAGGCGCGCTGAGCGACCGCAACGGCGCCGCGACCCAGGCCGGCCTCCTCGCCCCGAACTTCACGGTCACCACGTACGACCGCCGCGGGCGCGGCGACAGCGGCGACACGCCCCCCTACGCGGTCGAACGCGAGGTCGAGGACCTCGAGGCGCTCGTCGAGGAGGCGGGCGGGACCGCGTTCGCGCTCGGTCACTCGTCGGGGGCGGTGCTCGCGC
Organism: uncultured Actinomycetes bacterium; assembly: GCA_963778545.1. GTDB lineage: Bacteria > Actinomycetota > UBA4738 > UBA4738 > HRBIN12 > DASSJM01. The sequence goes on from CAVZUW010000014.1 coordinate 21,110, forward strand.
TCGAGGCGGCGGCCGCGACCCCGGGGATCACGAAGCTCGTGCTGTACGAGCCGCCGTTCATCGTCGACGACTCGCGCCCGCCGCTGCCCGACGACCACGTGCAGCACCTCGACGAGCTGGTCGCGAACGGCCGCCGGGACGAGGCCGTCGAGTACTTCATGACCGTGGGCGTCGGCGTGCCGGCCGAGGCGATCCCGTCGATGAAGGATTCTCCGTTCTGGCCGTCGCTGGAGGCGATGGCGCACACGATCTCGTACGACGTCCGGGTCCTGGGCGACAACATGGCCGGCAAGCCGCTGTCGAGCGATCGGTGGTCCACGGTCACGAACCCGGCGTTGGTGATCGATGGCGGGGCGAGCCCGCCGTCGTTGCGCAACGCGGTTCAGGCGCTCGTCGACGTCCTCCCGAACGCTCGGCGCCTGACGCTGGAGGGTCAGACCCACGAGGCCGACCCGACGGTCCTGACGCCGGTGCTCGTGGAGTTCTTCACGAGCTGAGCCGCCTTCGGGGGGCAGGATGAGCGAGGATCTCGACCGGATCGCGCGGGCGATCATCGACGGCAACCGGTACATGGTGCTCGGGACCGCCGACGAGAGCGGGCGGCCGTGGGTGTCGCCCGTCTACTACGCGCCGTCGGGGTACGCGGACCTGTACTGGGTCTCGTCTCCCGAGGCGCAGCACTCGCGGAACCTCGCCGCTCGTCCGGAGCTGAGCATCGTGGTCTTCGACTCGCAGGCGCCGGTCGGCGAGGGCCAGGGCGTCTACATGTCGGCCGTCGCCGACGAGCTCGAGGGCGTGGAGGCCGAGCGGGGCATCGAGATCTTCTCGCGCGTCTCGGTCTCGCACGGCGCGAAGCCGTGGGCGCTCGAGGACGTTCGGGAGCCGGCGGCGCTGCGTCTGTACCGTGCGCGCGTGTCCGAGCACTGGGTCCTCGACCCGGAGCGCCGGCCCGACCAACGGACCCAGGTCCGGCCGTAGGCCGTGCAGGGTGCCTTAACTCACTTGCGACTCACACGCGGCTTCGGAGCGTCGCCGGGGTTCACGCTCGTCCTCCGGGTACGCGACGCGGTCGTTCAGTGCCACCGGACGGCGACCACCTCGACCGGCTCGAACAGGCCCTTCAGGCTCACGGTCCGGGGATCCGAGACGGCGACCGAACCCCCCGCGGCCTCGGCGGTTGCCGAGCTGACGAGGATCTCATCGCCCTCTGCGATCGCCCCGATCCGGGCAGCGGCGTGGACGCCCTTCCCGCTCCAGTCGGTGCCCTCCTTGGTGGCTTCGGCCCGGTGGAGTCCGATCCGCACCTTCGGCGAGAAGCCGTGCTCACGGCGATGCTCTTCGAGCGTCTGTTGGATGGCCACCGCGCACGCGATCGCGGATTCGGGGCTGTCGAAGGTGACGAAGAACCCGTCGCCCGTGGTCCGAACGACCTCACCGCCCTGGCCGGCAACCAGTGAGGCGAGCACGTCGTTGTGCCACCGGACCAGATGCCCCCAGGCCTCGTCGCCGATGACCTCCGCCAGGTTCGTGGACTCGACGATGTCGGTAAACATGAACACCCTCTCCACGCGCTCCCCCGCGGACGGCTTCGTGTCCCCGGCGGCCCTCGCCGCGCGGCGGACGTCGATCTCCGCACCCAGTCGCTCGAACGTCGAGCGGGCCGCGTGGAATTCGAGGATCGCTTGCCGCTCGTTCCCCTGCGCACGCAACGCCTCGCCGAGTCCCATCCGAGACTGGGCGCATTCGTACGGAGCACCCACCTCGGTCCACAGGCGCATCGCCTCCTGGAAGCGCCGCCCGGCTTCCACGGCCTCACCTTCCGCGAAGAGCAGGAACCCCATCGAGGTGGCCGCGCTCGCCCTGAGTGCCTTGGTGCCGAACGAGGCGGCGATCCGGTCGAGGTCTTGGGCCGCCGCGCGAGCGTCCCCCAGGTCGCCTGCGGCGACGGCGACCCGGACCTGTGCCGCCAACAGGGGCGCACGACGGAGGTCGGTGTTGGGAGGGGCCTCGAGCGAGGCGACCTCGGGCTGATGCTCCAGCGAGTCACGGATCGACGCCGCGGCCGCCGAGACATCTCCTCTCGTGAGCCGAAGGAGGGCGAGACCGGGGTTCGGGTCCCACCCCTGCTCGTACGCGTCGAGGAAGGCCTCGTCGGCACCCGTCAGGTTCCCCATCCGCAAGCGGATCTGTCCGAGCTCCGCCGAGGCCCAGCCCACATCGGTCCGTGAGTACCTGCGGAGCTCCTCGGACGCCTCCCGAGCCTCGACTTCGGCGTCCGCCCAGTCCCCACGGAGCCGGAGGATCTCGGCACGATGGACGCGGCACAGGCCGTGGAAGCCGCCGGTCGCGTGCCGACGGCACCAGCGCTCCATGGCGGTGGTCCATTCCTCGGCTTTGTCGTACTCGGAGAGCCCCTGGAATGCGCAGACGGTGCTGCAGTACAGGAGCGCGGTGCTCACGGGGTCGAGTTCCCCGGACAGAGCGGCGACGGCGGTCTCGTCCAGCACGGCGAGTCCCTCTTGGAGGTGTCCCTGGAAGATGAGGGTGCGAGCCTCGGCGTTCCGACCCAGGACCCGTGTTGCCGGGTCGCCCAGTCTCGTCCCGATGTCGATGGCCCGGCGGGCGTGCTGCAGGGCTCCATCGAGGTCCCCTGTCAGGACGGACGTCCAGGCAAGGAGCACCGCGAGCTGACCATGGACCGAAGAGTCCGGATGGTCGACCAGCAGGTCCTCGGCACGCCGGATCCACCCTCGCGCGGGTGCCAGGAGTCCCGTATAAAGGAGCAGGGCAGCCACCTGCCCCGCCGCTTCGGCCCCCGGCTCGTCCTCGCCGGCCCCCACAGCGGCCGCGTGAACTCGCTCCCAGGCGTCGATGGCGACATCCGGATGGCCCGCCATGTACGCGGAATCCGCGAGCGTCGGGAGCGCATCCCCTTCGAGCCGGTGGCTGTCATCGGCTTCCGAGAGGAGCAGGTACGCCTTGTCCCAGGCCTTCCGATCGATCGCCTCGCGGGCCCGGTCGAGGACCGAGGTCGACTCCGTCATGGCTGAGAGTGTCTCCGACCCGTGGAGACGTGTCGAGAGGCCGCAGGCGACCAGTTCGGGAGGCTCCGGCATGTCGATAAGGTGGTGAGGTGGACCGCCGTGGATGAAGACGATGCGTGATGGTCCGAACCCCCGAACAGATCTGGGAACCGATCGCGAAGCATCAACTCACGTGGCGGGATGTGACGACCGGGACCGGCTTCGGGACCAACCCGGGGCTTCGCGTCTCCGGCAAGATCTTCGCGATGCTCGTCCGCGGTGAGCTCGTGGTGAAGCTTCCGAAGGAGCGGGTCGACGACCTCGTCGACACGGGTGTCGCTCGGCGGTTCGATGCGGGGAAGGGGCGTCCGATGAAGGAGTGGGCCTCGGTCACCACGAGTGCAGCACGGCGATGGAAGGCGCTGGTCGAGGAGGCGCGGTCCTTCGTCGCGGGGCGGTGAGGTCCGGCTTCAGGCTTCGATGGCCGACGCTCGGCGGAGGAGGCCGGCCGAGATGCGACGAGGAGTTACGATCGCGGTCTGACAAGCACGACGCGTGGATCATGGGAGCTGCGCGTGATCATCTATAAGTCCTCCGAGGAGCTCAACAAGATGCGCCGAGCCGGTCGCATCGTCGCCGGCACGATCGACCGCGTCGTCGCGGCCGTGCGCCCGAACGTGACGACCGCAGAGCTCGACGAGGTTGCCGAGGCGTACATCCACGAACGTGGCGCGACTCCGTCGTTCAAGGGCTACGGTGCCGGACCCGGCCGGGTCCCGTTCCCGGCGTCGATCTGCACGTCGATCAACAACGAGATCGTGCACGGGATCCCCTCGGCGGAGCGTTCGGTCAACGAGGGTGACCTGCTGAAGCTCGACTTCGGCGCGATCTGGCAGGGGTTCCACGGCGACTCGGCCGTGACCGTCATCGTGGGCGAGCCGACGTCGGCGGAGGCCGACAAGCTCGTCCGGGTGACCGAGGAGGCGCTCGAGGCCGGGATCGCGCAGATCCGCCCGGGCGGCCGGCTCTCGGACATCGGCGCGGCCGTCGAGCAGGTTGCGATGGGCGCCGGGTTCGAGGTGGTCCGCGAGTACGTGGGTCACGGGATCGGACGTGACATGCACGAAGACCCGGACATCCCGAACTACGGCATGCCCGGTCGCGGGCTCACGCTGAAGCCGGGGTTGGTCATCGCAGTCGAGCCGATGGTCAACGCCGGGGGATGGAAGACGAGCCTGCTTCTCGACGGCTGGACCGTGGTGACCGAGGATGGATCGCTCTCCGCCCACTTCGAGCACACGATCGCGGTGACCGAGGACGGTCATGAGGTGCTGACGGCTCGTTGATGGAACGGATGTGGCGGCCTAATCGCCCGAAAGGACCTGCTCGATCTCGTCGAGGTGTTCGAGGCGGTGGTCGGCGCGGTCGGGGTTGACGAGCCACCCGAGCGACTCGTTCTTCGCGTAGAGCTCGTCCGAGAGCCCGGCCACCGCCCGGTCGGCGGCCTCGGCGGCCTCGACCGTCACCCGCGCGGCTACGCGGGGCTCGAGCGCCGAGATCAACGGCTTGACCGAGTCGTTGATCCAGTCCACGGCGTCGTCGTGGTAGGTGGGGACGGGTCCGGAACCGTCGGCGCTCCAGGCCTCGACGCAGGCGACGATCCGCAGGTCCCAGAACGCCACGTGAGCCAGGACCGTCGCGACGGTCCACCCGTCGTTCATCGGATGCTCGAGGTCCGCGTCGCTCGCCTTCTCGACGAACGCCTTCAGCCGGTCGAGCGAGGCCCGGTTCGAGTCCACGTACGAACGATCCACCGCCACGAGGTCCTCCTCTCCGTCGGGATCCGCGTACCCGTTGCGAGCCAACCCTAGTCGAACAACCCCGCGATCCCCTGGCCGCCGTCGATCAACCACTGCACGGGGGCACGCTCGACGACCTGGCGCAGGGCCAGGGCCACGAAGCCGTTGAGCGAGCCACGCTGCTCGGCGTCGTCGATCGACTCGAGGAGGCCGGCACGCACGGCGCGCTCGATCGTCTCGTCGTCCCAGGGGATCGGTTCGACACCTGACCCCGGGGCGAGGGACAGCACGAGCTCCTCACGCGTCGTGCCGAGCTCGCACGCCGCGCCGTCGAGGCCGTCGAACACGATGCGTTGCAACGTCGCATCGAGCCCCTCGCCGGGGAACGCCGGGCGCGGCTCGCACGGGTCGCGCACGGCGAGCTCGCCCGCGTCCGCCGCGCCGTTCGCGAACTCGAGCGCGATCAGGCCCGCCGCTCCCAGGAACAGCGCGACGAGCACCGCGACCGCGATCCGGCGGTTCACGTCACCCACCGCTTCCGGAACACCACGATCGGCACCAGCGCGAGCGCGGCCAGCAGCGCGCAGAACAGGAACGACGGACGGAAGCTCCGGGTGACGGCACGCTCGATCGTCTCGACCAGGTCCTCGTGGACCTGCTGCGACGGCGTCGTCGGTCCCGGCCTTCGCGAACGAGGCCGCGAAGTCGGGGATCTCGCCCTTCGGGGCGCGATCGAGCTCGTCGCGGATGTCGAGCGCGAGCGGGACCTTCGTGGTCGCCGGGATCTCGCCGTCGATGATGACGGCGGTCGCGTTCAGCTTGGCGACGTCGGCGCCCGCGAGCAGGTCCCCGGCGAGCAGCGGCGCCCCGATCGCGAGCGCGAGCACCAGGCCGAGGTGCCGGACGCCGACGGTGAGCGTCGCCTTCGGCTCGATCGGGCCCTCGCCGCCCAGCACCGAGTGCGTGAGACCCGGCACCGAGAGCCCGAGCCCGAACCCGCATAAGGCGAACGAGGCGAGCGTGTACCCGATGTCGCTCGACGGCAGGAACGCGAGCCCGACCAACCCCGCAGCGAGCAGCAGCGCGCCCGAGGCGATCGCGAGCGCCACCGGGAGCTGCGCCGCGAGCGGTCGCGCGAGCAGCGTCGCGGCCGGGATCCCGCTCACGATCGCCGCGCCCTGGATCGGCGTGAAGCCGAACACGTCGATCACGAGCAGCACGCCGAGGAACAGCGTGCCGACGAGCGCGCCCGAGAGCATGGCCAGGGCGACGTTCCCCGGGACGGTGCGCCACAGCTTCGGGCGCCACCCCTCGCGCAGGATCGCGGCGACGTGCGAGCCGAACGTCGCCACCAAGGCCGCGCCGGCGACCGGGGCCTGGAAGACGAAGATCGCGCGCCAGTCGAAGAGCTGGGTGAGCATGCCGCCGAGCGCGGGCCCCACCGCCGCGCCGAACGTCCCCGCGAGCGTCCAGATCGCGACGCCGCGTGCCGTCGAGCCGGTCAGGGCTGCGAGCACCGGCAGGGAGCCCGCCAGCAGCAGGGCGCCGCCGAGACCCTGGATCGAGCGCGCGACGATCAGGAACCCGATCGAGTCCGCGAGCGCGCACGCGATCGAGGCCGCGAGGAACACGAGGGTGCCGGCCGCGAGGAGCAGGTTCGCCCGCGCACGGTGCACGAGGAACACGAGCAGGAGCGCGCAGATCGCCAGCACCAGGTTGTAGGACGTGATCACCCACGCCACGCCCTCGATCGTGGTGTCGAACCGCGCGTAGAGCTCGGGCAGCGCGAGCACGACGATCGACGAGTCGGCGAACGCGACCGCGACGGCGACGGCGACCGCCCCGACGAGGAGCGTCCGCCGTGTCACGGCCGCGTGGTCACCGTCAGCTGATCGCCGCCCGCGATCGTCACGCGACCCGCGTCGAGCGGCTCGCCGTTGAGGGTCGCCCCGGATGCGGACGGCTTGACGCGGATCGAGGTGAGGCCGCTCGCGACCTGCACGTGGATCAGACCGGGTTCGGGCGAGGTCCGCGGCCGGAGCCCGCCGTAGTAGTACGCGAGGATGTCCGATGCCGAGAGCCCGCGGCGCGCCTTGCCGTAGGCGCCCCACTGCACCATCCCGACGCCGTGGCCCCAGCCGCGTCCGACCGCGACCGCGGCACCGCCGCTCGACGAGAGCGTCATCCACTTCGACGCGAGCGTCACCGGGAGCGGCGACGGCGGATACCGGCCGGGCTTGAGGCACGGACCCCAGACGTTGACGGCGTCCCGGAACGTCGTCAGGTCCATCGAGCGCGACGCGCCGTCGCCGCTCACCGTGACGGTCGAGCCATCCAAGCCGGCGCTCGAGATCGCGCGATGCGCCGGCCACTCGCCGGCCTCGTGCAGGAACGTCGCGAGGTCGTCGAACGGCACCCGGACGCGCCAGTGCGACAGCGAGGAGGCGCCGTCGTCGCGTTCGACCACCGGGCGCAGGTAGGGGAGCGGCGCGCTGCCGAACACCTCGTCGTTCCCGTACGTGTGGCCGTTCGAGGTCGAGAAGTACACGGTGTCGGCGGGCCGGTCCTGGTACAGGAGCACCTCGCCCGAGGTCCGCCGGACCGCCGCGAACCACCGTCGGATGCTCGGGTCGAACGGGACCGGGATCCCCCGGTAGACCTGGCACGAGGTCGTCGCGCAGATCGGCGTCTTCAGGGTCTCGCCCTGGGCGCCGTCCCACCCGGTCGTCGCGAGCGCGTAGCTGCGGGCCGCGATCGCCTGCGCCTCGAGCGCGGCCCGGGGCCACGACGGCGGGACCTCCGCGATGCCCTTCAGATAGTCCTCGAACGACAGCGTGACGGTGAGCGCGAGCGTGCCGTCGTCCGAGCGCTTGACCGAGAGCGCCCCCGGGTACCGTGCCGCGAGCCGGGGCCGGTGGTAACGAACGCACCGAGACTCGACGCGCGGATAGGTGCCACGGACCAGGAGCGAGCCGCCGTTCGGCGACCGGATCAGGGCGGAGGTGGGCGCCTCGGGTGCCGCGGAGGACGTCGTGGTGCCGCCGGACGAGGTTGCGGGGCGGCCCGGACGCGGTGGGTTCGGCCCGTGGCGCAGGGGTGGACGTGCAGGCGGCCCCCACCAGGAGCAACGTGACCACGGTCATGCCGAACCGCGGGCGCGTGAGTGCGGGCACCGACACGCGGGCACGCTAGCAGGTCGCTCGGAGTTGCCGATCGGGGCATCCAGGGGCGAGGATCGGGGCATGCGGGAGCCCGCCCGGACGAGCGTCACCCCATGAGCGTCACCGAGGTCCCCGAGCTGAGGATCGAGCTCGCGCCGGCCGCGGAGGCGGTCGAACGGGCCGGCCGGAGGCTCGCCGACCTGCTGTCGGCGATGGACGAGCCCGAGCGCGACGTCCGCGGTCTCGAGTGGACCCTGCACGAGCTCGTGGCCCACCTCGCGGCTCGGTCGGGGCGGTTCGCCGAGTACCTGTCGGGGACGGCGACGCCCGAGGGCGACGTCGCCGACATCGCCGAGGAGAACCGCCGCGGCATCCGCGAGCGCGACGGGCGCCCGGTCGCCGATCTGGTCGAGGAGCTGCGATCCAACGTCGCGAGCTTCGTGGGGACGACCCACGGCAAGCTGGGCGCCGACCCGTTCCCGTGGAACTCGGGGGTCACGCTGGACGTCGCCACCGCCACCGGGCTGCTGCTGGCCGAGCTGGTCGTCCACGGCTTCGATGCGGCCCGGACCCTCGGGCGCCCCTGGCCGATCGCGAGCGCGGACGCCCGAACGATCATCCGCGCCTCCGCGATGCTCGCGCCCTGGTACGTCGACCGTGTCGCCACCCGTGGCGACCGGACCACGTACCGGATCGCCGTGCGCGGGGGCCCGGCGTTCCGCGTTCGGATCGACGACGGCACGGCCTCGATCGAACCCGCCGAGGGCGACGCGGACTGCACGATCCGAGCGGACGCCGCCACGCTGGTCCTGGTGTCCTACGGGCGGATCGACCGGTGGCGAGCGACGGCGAAGGGCAAGCTCGTCGCGACCGGACGCCGCCCCTGGCGCGCGCTGCGCTTCGACCGCGCCTTCCTCGCGTCGTGACCCCTCGCGCGTGGCGCCGGTGAGCGCTCACCGACGAGCCGTTTAGACTTCACGGATGGAGGAGCCCAGGATCGTCGTCACCAAGGACGGCCCGTACCGGGTCGAGGGCGGGGTCCCGTTGCTGCGCACGGCGATCGTGGAGACCGAGCGTGGCGAGCCGGTGGCGTGGGACGAGGGTCCCGCGTTCGAGACCCCTGGCGAGGTCTACGAGCTCTGCCGCTGCGGCAGGTCCTCGACCAAGCCCTTCTGCGACTCGACGCACGAACGCATCCCGTTCGACGGCACCGAGACCGCGGACCGCGGCCCGATCGCCAACCGCCGCGAGGCCTGGGAGGGCGAGGAGAACCACGTCCTGTACGACGACCTGTCGCTCTGCACCCACGCCGGGTTCTGCCGCAACGTCCGGACCGGCGTGTGGGAGATGGTCGAGGAGGCGGACGATCCGGAGGTTCGGACCGAGTTCGCCGCGATGGTGCAACGCTGTCCGTCGGGGAGGCTCGCGTTCGCGATCCTGCCCGACCCCGAGCCGGTGGAACCCACGTTCGAGCCGTCGATCGGCGTCGAGCCCGACGGGAACTACTGGATCCGCGGCGGGATCCCGGTCGTGTCCGAGGACGGGACGCCGTACGAGGTGCGCAACCGCCAGACCGTGTGCCGGTGCGGTCAGTCGCGCAACAAGCCGTTCTGCGACGGCTCGCACAAAGAGGTCGGGTTCGAGGACCCCGCGATCCCGGAGTGAACTAGCCGACCAGCGGCTCCCAACGCCACCCGGTGTCGTTTCGAACGATCCTCCCGAACGGCTCCGCGAAGTGCGCCGGGGCGACCACCGGACCCTCGCGCTCGATCCGCTCGAGCCACGAGGTGCGAGTCGCGTTCGCGCGCTCCGGGTCCATGTCGCTCGCGCCCGCGAGCCCCGGTTGGTGCAGCTGGACCGGGTGATTCACGAGGTCGGCCGAGAGCAGCGCGCGCTCGCCGCCCGAGTCGATCGCGAGCATCTGATGGCCGGGCGTGTGCCCCGGAGCGTGCTCGAGCCGCAGCTCGGGCGTGATCTCGAGCGAGCTCCCCGAGAGATCGACGACGCCCGCGCGCTGCAGCGGTTCGAGGACGGCGGCGAAGATCTCCCGGTCCTCCTCGTCGGTCGCGTCGGCCATCAGCTCCCAGTCGGCTCGGTTGATGACGTAGCGAGCGTTCGGGAAGGTCGGCATCGCGGCTTCAGTGACGTTCCAGCCGAGGTGGTCGTCGTGGACATGGCTGATCAGCACGAGCTCGATCGCGTGGGGATCGACGCCCGCGTCCGCGAGCTCCGTGGTGAGGCTGCCTTCGATGCCGGTCCAGGCGTGCGCCGGCGCCGAGGCCGGGCCGATCCCGGTGTCCAGGAGGAAGGTCCGCCCTTCCGAGCGCACGACGTAGACGTGGACGTGGAACCGCCATCCTCCGTCGTCGGCGTACAGCTCGGGATGTTGCTCCCGCGCCTCGCGCCAGCGGCGTTCGTCCACATCGGGGTAGGAGCCGGACCCGGGGCTGCTCGACGAGACGACGGCATCGCACAGCGCGACGATCTCCACCTGTCCGACCCGGATCGCGCCGTGGGGCACTACGGGGTGGGTTCCTCGATGGCCTCGACGGCCTCGGGTTCGACCACCGGCTCGACGTCCGGGTCCAGCCCCGCCGATCGCCGCGCGCGCCGAGCCCGGAGCAGGTCGTAGGAGGTCTCGAGCTCACCCTCGATCTCCTTGAGCCGGGTGCGCTCCTTGGTGGAGGCCTCGCCGCGGGATTCCTTGTCGAACAGCTCGTGCTCCTCGTGGGCGAGCCGCTCGATGTGCTCGATGAGCTCCTTGTCGTCCTCCATGGACGGGAAGCCTATGCCAGTTCGAGAGGGGCGGGCTCACCCACCCGTGCCGCCGCGGTGACCTCGCGCGCGTGGGCACGGCCCGGGATGAACCGGTTCGCGACCACGGCCGCGACCAGGAGCACCACGCCCGCCACCAGGAGCGAGATGCGGAAGCCGCTCATCCAGGAGTCCCGGAAGGCCGCCACCACCGCGCCCTGCTGTTCGGGTGAGAGACCGGCGAGCTGCGCGGGGTCCAGCGTGCCGTGTCCGGCGGTGGACTCGATCGCCGTCTGCGTGCTCGGCGGAAGCCCGAGACCGCTCAGGGCGGGCGCGAGGGAAGCGTTCAGCTTCGTCGTCAGGATCGTGCCGAGCAACGCGATGCCGAAGACGCCCCCGACCTCGCGAGCGGTGTTCGTCGTTGCCGAGCCGAGCCCGGCGCGCTCGGGGCCCACCGCGTTCATGACCGCGGCCGTCATCGGTGCCATCGTGGCCCCGATCCCGATCCCCATCATCGCGAATACGGGCGCCATCCACAGGTACGGCGTGTCGATCGAGATCCGCGACAGGAGCAGCAGGCCGACGCCCGCGAGGATCAGGCCGAACGTCATCGGGACCCGAGAGCCGTGTTTGGAGGCGTACTTCCCCGCGTTCGGCGCGACGATGATGATCGCGACGGTCATCGGCAGGAACCGGACTCCGGCCTCGAACGCGCTGTAACCGCGGATCAGCTGCATGTACAGCGACATGAAGAAGAACGTGGCGAACATGCCGAACGAGACGCTGAACGCGACCGTCGCGCCCGCCGAGAACGCGGGGATCCGGAAGAACCGCAGCGGCAGCATCGCCTTCGGGCTGTGTCGCTCGTACAGGAGGAACGACACCGTCAGGACCGCGGACGCGACCAGCATGCTCACGATCAGGGGGTCGCTCCAGCCCTTCTCGTTGGCCTCGATCAGGGCGTAGGTCGCGCAGAACAGCGCGCCCGAACCGAGCAGCCAGCCCGGGGATGTCGAGCTCGCGCGTGACCTCCGAGACGGATTCGCGGACGGTCCGCGAGGCCGTGAACAGGGCGATGATGCCGATCGGCACGTTCAGGAAGAACACGGACTCCCAGCCCAGGTGCTCGACCATCAGGCCGCCGACGGTGGGACCGAGCGCCAGCGCGAGACCCGACATGCCCGCCCACAGCCCGATCGCCTTGGCGCGCTCGTGGGGCGGGAACGTGACCGTGATGATCGACAGGGTGCCCGGCATCAGCAGCGCCGCGCCCACGCCCTGGAACGCCCGCGCCGCGATCAGCTGCGTGGTGCTCTGGGACAGACCGCAGAGCGCCGAGGCGAGCGTGAAGATCGCAAGGCCCGCCATGAAGATCTTCTTGCGCCCGTAACGGTCGCCGGCGATGCCACCGGTCAGCAGCAGGGAGGCGAAGACCAGCACGTAGCCGTCGACGATCCACTGGAGCTCGCTGACGCCGGCGTCCAGCTCGCGGCTGATCGTCGGCAGGGCCACGTTGACGACCGTGTTGTCGAGCATCGCCATCGCGAGCGCGAAACACATCGTGAACAGGACGATGACCTTCTCGCGTGCGTTCTCGCCCTCGAAACCGAACATGGCCTCGGACCTCCAGGTATCGGCGGCGCTCTGGTCACTGTACCGGCCTGTGTGGACAACCTACGGGTGTGGACGGATTGTTCCCGAGGCCTCGGCGGGCCGGACCGGCGGGTCTAGGTCCGGCGGTAGGCGCGGATGCCCATCCCGTAGAAGAACGCCAGCAAACCCGCCATCCAGACCGCCGACTGCCAGAGCAGGGTCCACAGCGACGGGACATCTGAGAACAGCCGGCTCGTGCTCTCGGTGACGAGGTCGCCGAGCGTCAGCACCCGGACCAGGTTCACCCAGATCGTCACCGGATTGTTCTGAGCGATCGGTTGCAGCCATGAGGGGAAGGTCGCGACCGGGACGAAGGCGGAGCTCACGAAGACGAACGGGAACACGATCGTGAACAGCGCCGCCTGGACCGCCTCGATCGTCTTCAGCGTCAGCCCGGCGAAGGCGGACACCCAGGTGAAGACGTATCCCACGCCGACGATCACACCGAACGCGAGCAGCGCCTCCCACACGCTCGTGTGGATCCGATAACCCACCAGGTACGCGACGATCAGCATCAGCACCGTCTGGAGACCCACCGAGACGGTGTCGGCGGCGGTGCGGCCGGCCAGGACCGCCGAGCGAGCCATCGGCAGCGACCGGAACCGATCGATGATGCCCTTCTGGAGGTCGTCGGCGAGTCCGACGCCCGTTTGCGTCGCGGCGAAGATCCCCGTCTGCACGAAGATCCCGGCCATCAGGAAGTCGACGTACGAGATGTTGGGCGGGAGGATGAGCTCGAACGCGCCGCCGAACACGAAGACGAACAGCAGTACGAACATCACCGGCTGGATCGTCGAGAACACCAGCAGGTCCGGCTTGCGCACGTACGTGATGAGGTTCCGCCGGGTGATGACCCACCAGTCCGAGACCGTGTTCGCGAGGCGGCCGGGCGTCCGAAGCGTTTCGGTGATCGCGCTCATACCTTCTCCCGCTTGCGATCGCGGCGCTTGGACCTGCCGCCGTCCTCAGAGGGTTGCTCCCCGTCGGCCTCCTCGGCCGCGTGCCCGGTGAGGGCCAGGAAGACATCGTCGAGCGTTGGACGGCGCAGGCCAACATCGGCGAGCTTGATCCCCTGGTCGTCGAGGCGCCGGACCGCCTCGGTCAGGATCGCCGTCCCGTCCGTGCCCACCGGCACGTTGATCTCGCCGGTGTTGTTGTCGACGTTACCGCCGCCCGGACCGAGTCCCAGCACGGCGCCCGCCGCATCCGGCGCGCGGCTGCGGTCGGCGACGCGCAGCGCCAGCACCTCGCCGCCGACGCGGGTCTTCAGCTCGTCCGAGGTCCCCTCGGCGATCACCCGGCCGCCGTCGATCACCGCGATCGAGTCCGCCAGGCGGTCGGCCTCATCCAGGTACTGGGTGGTGAGCAGCAGGGTGACCCCCTCGGTCACGAGGTCGCGGATGACGTCCCACATCTCCAACCGGCCGCGAGGGTCGAGGCCCGTCGTTGGCTCGTCCAGGAACAGGACCTGGGGGTGCCCGACGAGACTGGCGCCCAGGTCCAGTCGCCGCCGCATGCCGCCGGAGTACGTCTTGGCCACGCGGTTGGCGGCGTCGGACAGCTCGAACCGCTCGAGGATCTCCCCGCCGCGTCGCTTGGCCTCGGCCGCCGGCACGTGGTAGAGCCGTCCGACCATCTCGAGGTTCTCCAGGCCGGTCAGGTTCTCGTCCACCGCGGCGTTCTGCCCGGCGAGGCCGATCACGTGCCGGAGCTCCTCCGCCTGCTTGACCACGTCGTAGCCGGCCACGGTGGCGTGTCCTTCGTCGGGACTGAGGAGCGTGGTGAGGATCCGAACGGTGGTGGTCTTGCCGGCGCCGTTGGGGCCGAGCATGCCCAGGACCGTGCCGGGCGGGACCTGCAGGTCCACACCCCGTAGCGCCTCCACCTTCCCGAACCGCTTGACGAGGCTCTCGACGACGATCGCCGCATCGGTCATAGAGCGCGCCATCCTACCCACCACGTCAACGGATCCACTCGTCGGGCGTCTCGTGCCGTACAGGACCCGTGCCTCACGCTGCTCCTCTCGTCGTGCATGTCCTACAGACCCTGTCCGGCCCCCGAACTCATCGAACATTCGCTAGGTCGGTGTCGGAGCCGGCGGATCGACATCCGAGGGGCCATCAGCCCCCCGCGATGGCAGCCATGATGCGCTGCTGGCCGGCCTCGAGCCGCCCGACCGCCGCGTCGTCGATCCGCAGGCTCCCATACCGGACGTCCTCGTAGGCTCGCGTGAGGTCGGCGAACGCGTCCGCGCACGAGGGCACGGCATCGGCGACCACGGGGGCGAACTCCCCGGGGGTCTGCCAGGGCTCGCGCACTATCTCGCGGCGCCGGAGCGCCCATAGCGCTTCGGCGTACCAGCCCCGAACCGTGTCCGCGGGCGGCTCGCGCCGGAACCGTGGCCGCGCCGGCAGCGCCTCGACCGCGGGCAGTGCCGCCTCGGTCTGGGTCCCGGGGACGCGAGGCTCGGGTTCGGCGCCTGCCGGCGGCCGGAAGTGCCGGATCGCCCGGAACACGGCGTAGCCGATAGCCGCGAAGACCAGGAACCCAAGCATCCGCTGCCAGATCTCGGGGGGGCCGGCGTGGCGCTGGTTGACCGCTCGACCTGCCACGCTGTCCCGGAGGCTGTCGAGCAATTCGCGCACGCGGTTGGGGTCGATGCCCAGCAGGTCGACCAGGAAGAAGACCGGCCGCGCGGCTTGCGAGAGCAGCCACGCGAGGAACGTGGCGACGGCGTTCGCCGCGGGCGTGATCAAGACGCCGATCTGGTCGAAGACGCCGCCCTCGACGCTCAGCACCACCGCGGCGACCATCGCGCCGACGAGCGCGCCGGTCGCGATGAGCGCGCGCCGGATCCACGCGGCCCGGACGCGTTCGTCGAGCTCGCCGGCGCCGCCCGAGGTCCACACAGTGCTCGCGCGGCTCGCGAGCGCGGCCACGAAGAACAGGGGCACGAACAGCAGCAAGGGGCCGCGCCATTCGTCCGTGGCGCCGGCCGCGACCATCACCTCGAACCCGAGCGCCAGCGCGAACCAGCCGACCTCCGCGTGGATCGGCAGCCGCCAGTCCCGCAGCGCGAGGCTGACGAGCCGGAACGACACCAGCAGGCAGATGAGGACCGCGAAGACGGTCCGATTGAGGTCGCCGTGTCCGAGCCAGATCCCGGCCAGCGCCGCGAGCATCGCCGCCCCGAACGCGACGTTGCGCGAGGCCCGGAACCTGCACGCGAGCATCGCGCCGCCCACGTAGACCCCGACGAACGGCACCGCGAGCGCCATCACCCCGATCTGCAGCCCTCGCGCCTCGGTGAGGACCAGCCACACGGGGAGCACGAGGACGCCGGACTCGGCGAGCGCGGCCAACCCGCATGCGCGCAGCTCGCGCCCCTCGGGACGGGTGGTGCCGACCCAGGACGACGCCATCACGCGGCGGCTCCCGAACGCGTCACGACGCCGCCTTCCGGTACGCCTCCAGCGGCGAGAGGTGGAGCACGTCGCACCCGCGCCGGCGCAGCACCTCCATCTCGTGCGACAGCGCAGCCCCGGGCCGCGGCGAGATCACGATCACGGTGGTGCGTCGGACGAGCCGCCGGCCGACCTCGCGCAGGACGGGTCCCAGATCGCTCGTGGGTTGGTTCGGCATCCGGGCGAGGGCGGCGAACAGGACGGATTCGTTGCCCGCCGAGTCCGAGGTCCGCACGCGCAGCGGGCCGCGGCCGCGCCGCAGGTGCGTGTTCGCGACCAGGCCGGTGCGCCAGCCCGCGTGGATCGCCTGGCGGGCGAGGTACGAGGTCCAGCCGATCGACTCCTCCGCGGTGTCGGGGTCGACGGCGTGCCAGAACGGTTCGCCGTTGGAGACATCGAGCGCGAACAGCACCTCGGCCGAACGCGTCGGCTCGAACCGCTTCGTCTGGAGCTTGCCCGCGTGCGCCGAGAGCCGCCAGTGCACGTGGTGCATCGGGTCGCCCGGCTCGTAGTCGCGCACACCCGCGAAGTGCTCGCGGTCCTCGAACAGCTGCGCGGACGGCGCCGGAGAGCCGAACGGCAACCGCCGAGCGATCCGGAGCGGGATCCCGACGCGGGGCTCGGGCATCACGAGCAGGGGGCGATCGGTCGTCGCCTCGTGCTTGACCGGGGCGAGGTCGAACGGGTCCGAGACCACGACGTCGACGCCCTCGAGCCAGTACTCGCCGCGGGTCGTGACGACCACCGGCAGGCGCAGCTCGACCTCGCTGTGCCCGGCGATCGAGAGCCGGCGCCGGTGTCCCCGCAGCGCGGTGGGATCGGCGTCCGCCTCGGGCAGCAGGGCGAACGGGAACCGCACGATCAGCCGGACGATCGGGAGCGGCATGCGCTTCTCGTTCACGATCCGCACCCGCAGCGTGACGTCCTCGCCCACGAACGCCCTCGGCGGTTCGAACGCCACCTCGACGCTCACCCCGTGGAGGGCGGAGCGCGCCCACAGCGTCGACGCGATCGAGATCGCCGCGACCGCCGACGCCCACAGCAGCACGACCATCTCGCCCCACGCGACCGCGAACAGCCCGACGATGCCCGCGATGTAGAGCGCGATCTGGCGTCGTTCCGCCGTGTCCGTGAGGAGCTCCTAGGTGTCGAGCTCGGTCGGCACGGGGACCGAGCGGAGGATCTCGCGCAGGATCTCGTCGGCGTCGCGGTCGCGGATCCTTGCGTCGGTGGTCGGGACGAGCCGGTGGCCGAAGACGGGTTCGGCCAGGCGCTTCACGTCGTCGGGCAGGACGTAGTCGCGGCCGTCCAGCATCGCGAACGCCCGCGCGGCGTCGCCCATCTGCTCGACCGCGCGGGGGCTGGCGCCCACCGAGAGCTCGGGGTGGTCGCGCGTCGCCCGCGCGAGCGCGACCACGTAGGCGCGCACCGGCTGCTCCAGACCGATCGACGCGATCGCGTCGCGGAGCTCGGGCAGCGGCGGCCGGTCGGCGAGCGGCTCCTGGGGCAGGGTCCGTTCGGACGGCTGGGTCTGCAGGATCCGGAGCTCCTCGCGTTCGTCGGGGTAGCCGAGCTTGACGCGGAGCAGGAAGCGGTCGAGCTGCGCCTCGGGCAGCGGGAACGTGCCCTCGAGCTCGATCGGGTTCTGCGTCGCGAGGACGAAGAACGGGTCGGGGAGCGGGTGGGTCTGGCCGTCGACGGTCACCTGGCGCTCCTGCATCGCCTCGAGCAGCGCCGCCTGCGTCTTGGGGGTCGCGCGGTTGATCTCGTCGGCCAGGAGCACCTGCGTGAACAGCGGGCCCGGGCGGAACTCGAAGTCGTTGGTCTTCAGGTTCAGGACCGAGGTGCCGGTGATGTCGCTCGGCATCAGGTCGGGCGTGAACTGCACCCGCTGGAACCGCAGGCCGAGGAGCGTCGAGAGGATCCGGACCAACGTCGTCTTCCCGACCCCCGGGACGTCGTCGATCAGGACGTGGTTGCCGGTGAGGATGCCGACCATCACCAGCCCGAGCGGCTCACGAACCCCGAACAGCCGTTCGTCGACCCGGTCGGCTACCTGCTTGAAGAGAGCCCGCGCCCCCTCGGCCTCGGTCATCGGGGCAAGGATAGGCCCGGGGGAGGCACATGAGGTTGCGGTTTCCTGCCCAGGAGGAACCGAGCCCGTCTCGTCACGCGTCGCAGCACGTATCGCATGACGATGGGGAGAGGGGCTCCACGCCTGACCGCGCTCGCGTTCGCGGGCGTCCTCGTGCTGCTCGCGGGCTGCTCGAGCGAGGGTGGCGGCGATGGATCGAGCGGACCGACCGTCTCCACGGGCCCGACCGCTTCGACGGGTCCCACCGGCCCGCAACCCGCGGAGATCGAAGCCACGATCGAGGTCGGCGCGGATCCGATCGGCATCGCCTCGGGCGAGGGATCGCTCTGGGTCGTCAACGCGGACATCGACGCGAAGCGAGGGTCCGTCTCCAGGATCGATCCCTCGACCAACGAGGTCCTCGCCACGATCGACGTAGGTTCGGTCCCGCTCGAGGTTGCTGTGGGGGAGGGGAGCGTCTGGGTCTCGAACGCGGGTGACGACACGGTCTCGCGCATCAACCCCTCGTCGAACGAGGCCGTCGCCGGCATCGACGTCTGCGCGGCGCCGGAGGGGGTCGCGGTGGCCGACGGTTCGGTCTGGGTCGTGTGCGAGGACGACGGCGTCGTCGCGCGCATCGACCCCGAGACCGACGAGATGGTCGACCAGGTCGACGTGGGGCTCCAGCCGAGGTTCGTGACGTTCGCGTTCGACGACATCTGGGTCTCGAGCTACTTCGACGGGACGATCACGCGGATCGACCCCGCGAACGGCAAGGTCCTCGCCGAGATCACGACCGACCAGGGACCGCAGATCATGACCGAGGCCGGGGGCCTTCTCTGGGTTTCGTGCACGGATACCGACACGGTCAACGCGATCGACCCCGCGACCGACGAGGTCGTCGCGACGGTCGACACGGCCGTGACCCCGGACGGCCTGGCGTTCGACGGCACGACGCTGTGGGTCGCGACCGAGATCGGCCCCGAGCTCACCGGCATCGACCCGTCGACGCAGGAGGTCGTGGCGACGGCGACCGTCGCGGACCACGGGCTGATCAACGCCAACCAGGTGATGGTGTTCGAGGACGGCTCCCTGTGGCTGCCGATCCTCGACGACGGCGCGGTCCTTCGGGTCGCGCCGCCGGCTACGTGACCGCGCCGAGCGCGGCCCCGCACCGAGTGCAGTAGGCGATCTTCACGGAGAAGGGCTCGTCGTCGGCCGTCGTCGCCAGGACCCTTATCGCGAGCGTCTCGTCGAGCGCGGCGAAGCAGTTCGGGCACGTGGGGGCGTCGTCACCGACCATCTCGACCGGGACCGCGATCGGTTCGACACGAGCGCCGACGGTCTCGCCGCCGGCCGCCTCCGTCTCGATCGCGTAGCCGGCCAGGAGCTGGATCACGGCCTGCCGCGCGCGGTTGAGATCCACGCCCAGGCCCTGCAGGACCTGCGCGGCGACGCCCTCGCCCTCGCGGATCAGGCCGAGGAGGATGTGTTCGGTCCCGATGTAGTTGTGGCCGAGTTGAAGCGCTTCTCGAAGGGCGAGCTCGAGCACCTTCTTGGCGCGAGACGTGAACGGGATGTGACCCCTCGGTGCCGCCTGGCCCTGGCCGATGATCTGTTCGACCTGCCCGCGGACGGCCTCGAGCGAGATCCCGAGGCTCGTGAGTGCCTTGCCCGCGACGCCGTCGTACTCCCGGACCAGGCCGAGCAGCAGGTGCTCGGTCCCGATGTAGTTGTGGTTCAGCATCCTCGCTTCTTCCTGGGCGAGGACGACGGCGCGGCGGGCCCGGTCCGTGAAGCGCTCGAACACCTGGACTGCAGGATAGGCCTCCCACGCAGCCGGCCGTCCGACGACTGTAATCCTGCTTACACTCGGGGAATACCGTGCCTGGGCAGGGCGTTGACGCCCACACAACGTCTCTTTGGAGGAGAACCGAGATGGCACAGCTCGATACGCAGATCCTCCCGCTCCTGCCCCTGACCTCGGGTGTGGTGCTCCCGGGGATGGTCGTGACCCTCACGATCGAGTCCGAGGAGGCCCAACGGGCCATCGCGGCCTCCGAGTCCTCCGACGGCGAGCTCTTGCTCGTGCCCCGGATCGGCTCGAGCTACGCGAAGATCGGCACCGTCGCCAAGGTCGAGGACGTTGGGCGGCTCCGCAGCGGCCTCGAGGCCCTCGTGATCCGCGGCATGGTCCGCGCAGTCGTCGGCACCGGCGTCGCCGGGACCGGCCAGACCACGTGGGTGCAGTTCGAGCCCCGTCCCGACCCCGAGATCTTCTCCGAACGCGCGCGCGAGCTCTCGCGCGACTACAAGGCGGTGCTCGAGAACATCGTCGAGGCGCGCGGTGTCCCCGAGGTCGCCGATTTCCTGCGCGGCCTGTCCGACCCCGGTCAGGTCGCCGACACGGCCGGCTACTCGCCGGACCTGTCGATCGAGCAGAAGGTCGAGGTCCTCGAGACCCTCGACGTCGAACAGCGACTCGAGAAGGTCCTGGAGTGGGCCAAGGAGGTCCTGGCCGAGCTCGAGCTGAAGGACAAGATCCGCACCGACGTCCGCGACGGCATGGAGAAGAACCAGCGCGAGTACATCCTGCGCCAGCAGATGGACGCGATCCGAAAGGAGCTCGGCGACGAGTCGGGCGAGGGGATCGTCGAGGAGTACCGCAAGAAGATCGCCGACGCCAACATGCCCGAGGGCGCGCGCAAGGAGGCCGAGCGCGAGCTCGGCCGCCTGGAGGCGATGTCGGAGCAGTCGCCCGAGTACGGCTGGATCCGCACATACCTCGACTGGATGACCGAGATCCCCTGGGACGTGCGCACCGAAGACAATCTCGAGATCGACGCCGCACGCGCGATCCTGGACGAGGACCACACCGGCCTGTCCGACGTGAAGGACCGGATCGTCGAGTACCTCGCGGTCCGCAAGCTGCGTCAGGAGCGTGGCCTCGGACCGTCGTCCGGCCGCGGCTCGGGCGCGATCCTCACGCTGGTCGGGCCTCCCGGCGTCGGCAAGACGTCGCTCGGCGAGTCCGTTGCGCGGGCGCTCGGTCGCAAGTTCGTCCGGATCTCGCTCGGTGGCATCCACGACGAGGCCGAGATCCGCGGGCACCGGCGCACCTACGTCGGCGCGCTGCCGGGCCGCATCGTCCGTGCCTTGAAGGAGGCCGGGACGAAGAACCCGGTGATGATGCTCGACGAGGTCGACAAGGTCGGCGCCGACTGGCGCGGCGATCCGTCGAGCGCGCTGCTCGAGGTGCTCGACCCCGCGCAGAACCACACGTTCCGCGACCACTACCTCGAGGTCGACCTCGACCTGTCCGAGGTGCTGTTCATCTCGACCGCCAACGTGTCCGAGACGATCCCGGGTCCGCTGCTCGACCGGATGGAGGTCATCCGGCTCGACGGCTACACCGAGGACGAGAAGGTCACGATCGCGCGCGACCACCTGCTCGCACGGCAGGAGGAGCGCAACGGCCTGCGTTCGGACGAGGTCGAGATGACCGACGAGGCGGTCCGTCAGGTCGTGAGCGACTACACCCGGGAGGCCGGCGTGCGGAACCTCGAGCGCGAGCTCGGCAAGGTGCTGCGCAAGGTGGCCACCCGGCTCGCGAGCGGACAGGCGCAGGCCCCCGTTCGGGTCGACGTCGACGAGGTCCGCGAGTACCTCGGGCGGCCGAGGTTCTTCTTCGAGGCCGCCGAGCGCACGAGCGTGCCCGGCGTCGCGACCGGACTCGCGGTCACCGGCACCGGCGGCGACGTCCTGTTCATCGAGGCCACGCGTCTGGAGGGCGACGGGAAGGACCCGCTGATGCTCACGGGCCAGCTCGGCGACGTGATGAAGGAGTCGGGGCAGATCGCGCTCAGCTACGTGCGGTCGCACGCGCGCGAGCTCGGGATCGACCCGTCCAACCTCGGCGGCCGCTTCCACGTGCACGTGCCCGCGGGCGCGGTGCCCAAGGACGGCCCGAGCGCGGGCGTCACGATGGTGACGGCGATCGCGTCGCTCCTCGCGGACACCCCGGTCAAGAGCACGGTCGGCATGACCGGCGAGGTGACGCTCCAGGGCCGGGTGCTCCCGATCGGCGGCGTGAAGCAGAAGGTGCTCGCCGCGCACCGCGCGGGGCTGAAGGAGGTCATCCTGCCCAAGCGGAACGAGGGCGACCTGGACGACGTCCCCGAGCAGGTGCGCGAGGAGATCGCGTTCCACCCCGTCGAGACGGTCGACGAGGTGCTCGCGATCGCGCTCGAGCGCGAGGACGCCGGGACCGAGACGGCCGCCTAAGCCGGGTCGGCTGGGACGCGGCCGGACGGCTCGCTCGGATTACTATCGCCACGATGGCCGTCGCGGAACACGAGATGCGGTTCGCCGAGGGGAGCCCGTTCCCGCCGATCGCCGAGTACGCGTTCCTGTCGGACCGGCAGGTCCAGGCGCTCGTCGCGCCCAGCGGGAGCGTGGAGTGGCTCTGCCTCCCGCGACCGGACAGCCCCTCGGTGTTCGGAGCGATGCTCGATCGCGCGGCCGGTCATTTCCGGCTCGGGCCGGCCGACGTCACGGTCCCGGCGGGTCAGCGGTACGTCCCCGGGACGCTCGTCCTGGAGACGACATGGCAGACGCGGACGGGATGGCTCGTGATCCGCGACGCCCTCCTCGTCGGTCCCTGGTACGACGACACGCAGCGGGCCGTCGAGTACGAACGGCCGCCCGGCGACCACGAGGCGGAACACGTCCTGCTCCGCACTATCCGATGCGTGAACGGTCACGTCGAGCTCCTGATGGACTGCGAGCCCTCGCCCGACTACGCGCGGGCGGACGCGACCTGGGAGTACGAGGGCGAGGGCTACAGCCACGCGCTCGCGCGGATCGAGCCGGGCGACATGCCCCTTCGCCTCACGAGCGACCTTCGGATGGGGTTCGAGGGCAAGCGAGCGCACGCGAACACGACGCTGCGGGACGGCGACGACCGGTTCGTCGCGTTGTCCTGGTCCGACCACGAGCCGCCGCAGTCCTACGAGGACGCCGCGGACCGGATGTGGCGCACGCAGGAGTACTGGCGCGAGTGGCTGAACCACGGCGAGTTCCCCGACCACCCCTGGCGGATCCACCTGCAGCGGAGCGCGCTCACGCTCAAGGGGCTCACCTACGCGCCCACCGGGGCCCTGATGGCGGCGGCGACGACATCGTTGCCCGAAACGCCGGGGGGCGAGCGGAACTGGGACTACCGGTATTCGTGGATCCGCGACTCGACGTTCGCGCTGTGGGGTCTGTATACGCTCGGGTTCGACTCGGAGGCTGACAGCTTCTTCGAGTT
Source organism: uncultured Actinomycetes bacterium (assembly GCA_963778545.1). Lineage (GTDB taxonomy): Bacteria > Actinomycetota > UBA4738 > UBA4738 > HRBIN12 > DASSJM01. The sequence goes on from CAVZUW010000014.1 coordinate 44,349, forward strand.
CGTCGCCGACCGGTGCCAGGACGGGAGCGACCTCCAGGTGATGTACGGGCTCGGCGGCGAACGCGACCTCACCGAATCCACGCTCCCGCACCTGAACGGGTACGAAGACGCCCAGCCGGTCCGGATCGGGAACGCCGCCTTCGCTCAGAAGCAGCACGACGTGTGGGGTGCGTTGCTCGACTCGGTCTATCTCAATGCGAAATCCCGCGATCGTCTCGCCGACCGCGTGTGGCCGATCGTCGTCGCCCAGGTCGAGCAGGCGACGCAGCACTGGCGCGAGCCCGACCGGGGCATCTGGGAGGTCCGGGGCGAGCCCCAGCACTTCACGTCGTCGAAGGTGTTCTGCTGGGTCGCGCTCGACCGCGGAGCTCGCCTCGCTCACCGCCGTGGTGAGGAGGCCCTCGAGGAGAAGTGGCGCGCGGTCGCCGACGAGATCCACGCCGACGTCTGCGCGAACGGCGTCGACGAGCGCGGCGTGTTCACGCAGTACTACGGCACGACCGCGCTGGACGCCTCCCTGTTGCTGCTGCCGCTGGTGCGGTTCCTACCGAGGGACGACGAGCGGATCCGGGCGACGGTCCTGGCCATCGCGGATGAGTTGAACCTGGACGGGCTCGTGTTGCGCTACCGCGTCGAGCAGACCGATGACGGGCTCTCGGGCGAGGAGGGGACGTTCACGATCTGCTCGTTCTGGTTGGTGTCGGCCCTCGTCGAGATCGGCGAGCTCCGGCGCGCCCGCGCGCTCTGCGAGAAGCTCCTGTGGTTCGCGAGCCCGCTCCAGCTCTACGCGGAGGAGATCGACGCGGCCACGGGTCGCCACCTCGGGAACTACCCGCAGGCCTTCACCCACCTGGCGCTCATCAACGCGGTCGTGCACCTGATCCAGGCCGAGCTCCAGCAGCAACGCGGCTTCTCGATGGCTCACCAGATCGTCAGCTGATGCGGGCGCTGGTGGCCGCCCCGGGCCGGCCCGCCAACATCGAGCTGCGCGAGGTGGAGGAACCCGACCCCGCGCCGAACGAAGCCGTCGTCGAGGTCCGCGCGTCGTCCCTCAACCGCGGCGAGTGCGGCGCGCTGCAGAGCGCTTCCGACGGCTGGCGCCCCGGATGGGACGTCGCCGGTGTGATCGCCGAGCCGTCGGCCGAGCCGCCTGCGGAGGGCTCGATCATCGAGGCCGGCACCCGCGTGATCGGATGGTCGAACGGAGGCGGGTGGGCCGAGCGCGTCGCCGTTCGCGCGGACCACCTGGCCGAGATCCCCGACCAGATGTCGTTCGAGGTCGCCTCGACGCTCCCGGTCGCCGGGCTCACGGCGATGGGCGCGCTGGCCTTCGTCGACCCGCTCGAGGGCCGTCGCGTAGCCATCACCGGCGCGGCCGGCGGCGTCGGCCGCTTCGCGGTCCAACTCGCGCACGCGTCGCACGCCGACGTGACCGCGGTCGTCGGCAGCCCCGAGCGGGGCGAAGGGTCTTCGCCGAGCTCGGGGCGGACCACGTGGTGCTGGCGCTCGAGCCCGAGGGCGAGGCCTTCGACCTCATCCTGGAGTCGGTCGGCGGCTCGAGCCTGGCGGCGGCGCTCACCCGAGTGTCTGCGGACGGAACCGTGGTGTCGTTCGGGAACTCGTCGAACGAGCCGACGTCGTTCGACGCGCGGGGGTTCTACCGACGCGGACGGCCGATCATGCGCGGGTACTTCGTGACGCACGAGCTCCTCGAGGGCCGGATCGGGTCGCACGGACTCGATGAGCTCGTCGGCCTCGCGGTCAGCGGTCGGCTGCGCTCGGACGTGGACCTCGTCGTGCCGTGGACCGAGGCAGCCTCGGCCGTGACCGCGCTGCTCGAACGGCGGGTCCGGGGCAAGGCCGTCCTCACCGTCGGGTCGTCGTGACGGGGCCGGCCCCGGTCGCCGACGCGTTCGAGCTCGTCGGGTTGATGCGGCGGTTCGGCGAGGTCGTCGCGCTCGACGACGTGTCGTTCCGCGTCGCGGCCGGCGAGATGGTCGGGTTCGTCGGCCCGAACGGGGCAGGGAAGACGACGGCGATGCGGATCGCGCTCGGTGTGCTGCAGGCCGATGCCGGGCAGGTGCGCTGGCGCGGCCGCGACGTCGACGCCGAGACCCGCCGCCGGTTCGGCTACATGCCGGAGGAGCGCGGGCTCTACCCGAAGATGCGCGTGCTCGATCAGCTCGTGTACCTGGCGCGCCTCCACGGTCTGCAACCCGACGATGCGCGCTCCCAGGCGGCGCGGATGACCGAGCTCCTCGGCGTCGGCGACCGCGCCCGCGACCGGGCCGAGTCGCTCTCGCTCGGCAACCAGCAACGGGTGCAGCTCGCGGCCGCGCTCGTGCATCGGCCGGAGGTGCTGATCCTGGACGAGCCGTTCTCCGGCCTGGACCCGGTCGGCGTGGACGTGCTCTCGGCGATCCTTCGCCGCCAGGCGGACGACGGCGCCCCCGTCGTGTTCTCGAGCCACCAGCTCGAACTGGTCGAACGGCTCTGCGAGTCCGTCGTGATGATCGATCGAGGCCGGATCGTGGCCTCCGGGCGCATCGCGGACCTGCGTGCCCGCGACACGCGGCGGCTCGTCCGCGTCGAGGTGGCGGGGGCGCCGGACGGCTGGCTCGAACGCGTCGCCGGCATCCGCGTCCTCGAACCGCTGCCCGAGGGCGCGATCGTCGAGCTCGACGGGGCGAGCGAGACCGACGTGCTCGACGCGGCGCGCGCCGCGGGGTCGGTGCGGCTCTTCAGCGTGGTTCGCCCGAGCCTGTCCGAGATCTTCCGGCGGGAGGTCGCGCGATGAGCGTTCGGCGCCTGTGGCCGATCGTCGCGCGGCGCGAGTTCGTCGAGCGCGCACGGGACCGCGGCTTCCAGGTCTCGACCGCGATCACGGTGCTGCTGCTCGTCGGCGTCATCGTGATCTCGGCGGTCTTCAACCGCCCCACGAGCTTCGACCTCGTCGTCGTGGGGGAGGGGTCGGATGCCCTCGGGCAACAGGTACGCGCAGCGGCCGACGCGCTGGGCATCGAGGTCACGGTGCGCGAGCTCGCCGACGAGGCCGAGGCCCGGCAGGCGGTCGACGCCGGCGACGCCGACGCCGCGCTGGTGGACGCCGGTCAGATCGTGGTGCGCGCCGAGCCGCCCGACCAACTGGTGGGGCTGATCCAGGCCGTGTCGGTCCGGGAGCGTTCTCGCCAGGCGCTGATCGCCGCGGGACTCTCGCCCGAGCAGGTCGACGCCGCGCTCGCGCAACCGCCGCTCCCGGTCGACGCGCTCGAGCCCGTGAACGCTCGGAGCCGCGAGATCGCCACGGTGGCGTTCGTCGGCGTGCTCCTGCTGTACGGGCAGCTGTTCGCGTACGGGTATTGGGTCGCGGCCGGCGTGGTGGAGGAGAAGTCCTCGCGCGTGGTCGAGGTCCTGCTCGCGACGCTCCGTCCCTCGCACCTGTTGCGCGGCAAGATCCTCGGGATCGGGCTCCTCGGGCTCGCGCAGCTGCTGCTGATCGGGTTGGTCGGCTTGTTCGCGTCGTCCGCGGTCGGCACGCTCGAGTTCCCCTCGGGCGCGATCGAAACGATCGGGCTCGTGCTGGTCTGGTTCGTCCTCGGGTTCTTCTTCTACGCGACCATGTTCGCGGTCGCGGGATCGATCGTGACGCGCCAGGAGGACCTCCAGACGACGATGACCCCGCTCACGATCCTGATCGTGGGCTCGTTCTTCATCGGGCTCAGCGCGACGAGCAACCCGGACTCGACGCTGGCTGTGGTCGCGTCGTTGTTGCCGTTCTCCTCACCGCTCGTGATGCCGACCCGGATCGCGCTCGGGGAGGCGGCGACCTGGGAGGTGGTGGCCTCGATCACGATCTCGGTCGCCGCGACCGCGGCGTTGATCCCGCTCGCGACGACGATCTACTCGCGCGCGCTGCTGCGGCCGGGTCGCGTCCGGATCCGCCAGGTGCTGCGCGCCGGCGGGGCCTGAGCCCGGCTCAGTCCTCGTCCCGCGGAACGATGCAGAACTCGTTGCCCTCGGGGTCGGCCATCACGCGCCAGCGGTAGCCGCCGGGCATCTCCAGGATGTCCGAGATCGCCGAGCCGCCGAGCGCTGCGATCTTCGCGAACGCCCGGTCGAGATCGTCGACCTCGAGGTCGACGTGGAGCCGGTTCTTTCCGGACTTGGCCTCGGGGACGCGCTGGAACGCGACCGGCGGCGCGCCGCCGTCGGCGGTCAGCATCAGGTAGTCGTCGCCGAACCACCCGCGTTCCTGGACGCCGAGCAGCGCGCACCAGAACGGGGCGATCCCCGCGGGATCGACCGTGTCGATCACGATCCAGTGGAGCCGTCCGATCGCCTCCGGCATGTGGCCCGAAGCCTACGACGGCGGCCGCGCGCGGCGCTTGCCGATGCCTGCCCTCTCGACGGCTCGGTCAGGCGGTGAGCTCGGTCGCCATCTCGTCGAACACGGCCGAGTGCGCGTCGACGTCCGCCTCGGTGGTGGCGGGGGACATCAGGGCCATGTTGTGGAACGGCGTGAGCAGGATGCCGCGGTTGAGCGCGTACAGGTGCGTGAACCGTGCGAGCTCGTGGTCGTCCGCGGCCGCGGCGTCGCCACCGGTGCGCGGCGGCGTCGGCGTGAACCAGTACTCGGCCCGGCACCCGATGCGCTGCACCTCCCACGGCAGCCCGTGTTCGCGGATCGCCGACGAGACCCCGTCCGCCCACCGTTCGCCGAGCGCGATCATCCGTTCGAAGGCCTCCTCGGTCAGGACGTGCTCGAGGGTCGCCCGCATCGCGGCGAGCGACAGCGCGTTGCCCGACAGCGTCCCCCCGATCCCTCCGACGTCGGTCGTGGGCAGGGAGCGCATGAACGCGTCGGTGCGCTCGGCCACCTCGGCGCTCATCCCGTAGCAGGCCGCCGGCACGCCGCTCGCGAGCGGCTTGCCGACCGTGAGGAAGTCGGGTTCCAGGCCCCACGCCAGGGTCGCCCCGCCGGGCCCGGCGCACAGTGTGTGGGTCTCGTCGATCACCAGGTACGTGCCGTGCTCGCGCGTGAGCGTGCGGAGCGCATCGTGGAACCCGGGCTCGGGCAGGACGATCCCGATGTTCGTGAGCGCCGGCTCGGCGAGCACGCAGGCCACGTCCTCGTTCGCGAGCGCCGCCTCGAGCGCCTCCAGGTCGTTGAACTCGACGACGCGGGTGGTCTCGGTCGGGTCGACGGGCGCGCCGACGTTCCCGATGCGCGGGCCCGGCACCCCGTCCTCGATCGTCACGATCGTCTCGTCGACCGAGCCGTGGTAGCAGTAGTTGAAGACCAGGATCTTCGGCCGCGCGGTGATCGCTCGCGCCAGCCGGATCGTGAACCGGTTCGCGTCGGTGGCGGTCAGACAGAACTGCCAGAACGGCAGCCCGAAGCGCCGCTGCATCTCGGCGCCGACCCAGGCCGCGTCCTCGGTGGGCAGCATGAGGGTGATCCCCTTGGCGGCCTGCTCGGCGATCGCGTCCACCGCCTCCTTCGGGGCATGGCCGGTCATCGAACCCGTGTCGCCGAGACACAGGTCGACGTACTCGCGGCCGTCGACGTCGGTGAACCGTGCCCCGTGCGCCTCAGCCACGAACACGGGGTAGGGCCCCGCCCACTCGCTCATCCACGGCATCGGGACCCCCGCCAGCAGGTTGGCCTTGGCGCCCTCGAACAGCTCACGCGAGCGAGGGTGGTCCTGCTCGAAGCGGTCGAGCTCGCGCTGCATGAGTCCCTGCAGGCGCGTGCGGTCGAGGTCGTGGGTCACCGTTGGGGTTCCTCGCGTCGGGGACGACGCAGCGTGTCGCATCCGGTCCGCGGCCGTCAAACGAGGAGGGCGGGCCTTGGGCCCGCCCTCTCGGAACGCTGTGGGTCGTCGTGGTGCTAGCTGAGCGCCTCGCAGATCCCCTGCATGCCCTGCTGCACGAAGTCATCCTGCCCGGCCTGGAACGAGACCTCACCGGTCGCGTCGATCGTGATCTTGTGGCCGACCTCGGCGAACACCGTTCCCTTGCCCTTCGCGACGTAGTGGTAGCTCGAACCGGAGACCGTCGTCGTGCCGTTCACCAGGTCGTACGTCTCCGTGAACGACGAGTGGTCGCGGAAGGTGTCGCCGTCCGCGTTGGTGATCGTCCCGAGGAAGCTCCCATGCAGGACGCCCTTGATGGCCACCTTGTCCTTGTTGTAATAGGTGAACTCGGTGACGCGCTCGGAGACCATCTCCTCGGAGAAGCCTTCGCACCCCGGGATGGTCACATCGTTCTCATCGGTGAAGACGAGCGTGAACCAGCCCTCGTCGACGTAGACGTGCTTGGTGGGTGGGACTGCGGAGGCGGGGATGGATCCGCCGATCACCATCAGGACGATCGCCCCGAGGACGACCCCTCTCGTCACGATGCGCATGGGAACGCTCCTTTCGACACCGTAGGTATCGGGAGCTACCCCGTTCGGCTTCAGGGGGCGGCCGGGGAAAAATCCTCCGGCGCCGGGCGTAGGTCCTTCGGCAGGCTAGGGGCCGAGCTCGCGCCGGAGCGCGGTGAGCGGGAGCGATCCGAGCGCGAGCAGCCGGTCGTGGAACGCGCGGAGCGAGAACCCGGCGCCCTCGCGTTCGGACGCGGCGGCGCGCTGGCGCTCGATCTCGAACTGTCCGATCTTGTACGAGAGCGCCTGCCCGGGCATCGTGATGTAGCGGTCGGTCTCGATCGTGGCCTCGACGGTGGGCAGCCCGGCACCCTCGAGCGTCTCGATCGCGCGCTCCCGGGTCCACCCGAGCGCGTGGATGCCGGTGTCGACGACCAGTCGCGCAGCGCGCATCCCTTGCAGGTCGAGCATCCCCAGGCGTTCGGCCTCGTCCTGGTACAGACCCATCTCGTCGGCCAGGCGCTCGCTGTACAGGCCCCAGCCCTCGGTGAACGCGCTCCCGGCAAGGAAGCCGCCGAACCGCCGCAGCGCCGGCCGGCCCTCCATCTCCTGTTCGAGCGCGACCTGGAAGTGATGCCCGGGGTTGGCCTCGTGGTACGTGGTCGAGGCGAGCTGATGCTTGGGCTTGCGTTCCAGGTCGAACCCGTTCACGTAGTACACGCCCGGCCGGGAGCCGTCCTCGGTCGGCTGGTTGTAGAACGCGAACGGCATGTCGGCCTCGCGGAACTCCTCCACGAGCCGGACCTCGCAGTTGGCGCTCGGGATCCTGCCGAACCACGAGGGGGCCAGGTCCCAGCTCCGGCGGACCTGTTCCTCCGCGGTCGCCTTGAGCTGGTCCGGCGACGCGAACCGGAACGCCGGATCGGCCGCGATCGCGGCCTCGGCGGTCGCGGCGTCGGGGTGGCCCAAGATCTCGGCCGCGCGCGCGCGTTCGTCCTGGATCTTCTCGAGGTCGGCGACGCCGAGCTCGTGCACCTCGCGCGCGTCGAGCTCCAGGGTCGTCCAGGACAGGATCTGCGCCGCGTACATCGCGTCGCCGCCGGGGAGGTCCGCGAGCCCGATCGTCTCGGTCGCGTGGGGGAGGTAGTCGCGGACGCCGTCGCGGTAGCGCTCGAGCGCCGGCAGGAGAGCGTTCGCCACCGCGGCGGCCAGGCGCGACCGCGCGTCGGCGTCGTCGGCGGGGACGGGTGCGAGGACGGGTGAGTCCTCCGCGCCCGCTTCGATCAGCCGCTCGGTCTGGGCGAGCGCGCGTTCGGCCACGATCCGCGGGGCGGTGACGCCGTCGGCGATCCCCTCGCGCATGATCTCGAGCTCGGCGTCGTAGAAGGCCGGGGTGGCCGAGATCCGAGCGACGTAGCGCTCGAGGCGTTCGGGCGTGTCGGCCTGCTGGAGCGACGCGAGCTCGCCCACCAGGCCCGCGGGACCCCACAGGTGGCTCACGGCGGTCAGCCGGTCGGTCCGGTGTTCGAGCACCGCGAGATCTCGGCGCGCGATCGCCTCGAGGATGTCGAGGCTCACCCTTCGGTCCTCGTCGAGCTGATCGGGCTCGAGCAGCGCGATCTCCTCGAGCGCCCCGCGGTGCAGGCGCTCGCGTTCGGCGCGACCGTCGGGTCCGGGGTCGGGGAGCCGGTCGTCGAAGCGCTCGTCGCCGATCGCCGTCCCGAGCAGTGGCTCGACCTCGAGCAGGCCTTCCCAATACCGCTCGAGCAGCCGATCGGCCGCGGTTCCGTCGTCTCCCATCGATCCGCACGCTCCCGTTGGCGTCGAGGAGCGCCCATCCTAGCGGGCGCACGAGGCACCCTCCGACGCTCCGCGCCCGATTCAAGCCCGATCGGAACCGAACCGAACCTTGGGGAAGGTCCCGGCGTTCTCTGTCTTCCGGGGCAGGATGCAGCAGGGGGGATGTGCATGCGGTGGTTGGTCGCGCGCGCCTGCGCGCTGCTCTGTCTTCTGGCGCTCGCCGCGTGCGTGGGCTCGCCGGAGGTCGTCGGTTCGGCGGGCGGGCAGCCCGGTTCGCGGGATCGGCTCCAGACCCAGCCCCTGGATCCGCCGGCGAGGGGGCCTGCCCGTGGCCCCGTCGCCGCTCCCTCCCCGCAAGGCACCCCCGTCTCCGACGGGTCCGGTCCGGTCGGATCGGCGCCGCGTCCGGCGACGAGGCCGTACGAGGGGCTCGGGACGTGGATCGACATCTACGACACCGAGGTCTGGGAGCACCCGGTGCGCGCGGTGCGGTCGATGTCATCGCACGGCATCCGGACGATCTACCTGCAGAGCTCGAACTACCACCGCCACCGGCCGTTCGTGCACCGCGACGGCGTGGAGGCGATCCTCGACGCCGCGCACCGGCGGGGGATCGAGGTGGTCGCGTGGTACCTGCCGGGGTTCCGCGACCTCCCGCTCGACCTGCATCGGGCCGTCCGGACGATCCGGTTCGAGACCGGTCGCGGGAACCGGTTCGATTCGTTCGCGCTCGACATCGAGTCGTCGGAGGTCCGCCGGCCGAGCCTGCGGACGACGCGCTTGCTCCGGATGTCCCTCGCGATCCGGCGCGCCGCGGGCGCCGGCTACCCGCTCGGCGCGATCACGGCGTCGCCGGACCGGCTGGTCCGGACCGATCCGTGGTTCTGGCCGAGGTTCCCGTGGCGCCGGCTCGCCGACACCTACGACGTCTTCCTGCCGATGACCTACTACACGTACCGGGTCAAGGGTCCGCGCGCCGCGGCCTGGTACACGGCACAGAACGTGCAGATCATCCGCCAGCAGACCTCCGGGATGCAGGTCCCGATCCACGTCGTCGGGGGGATCTCGTTCGACGCCACCGGACCCGAGACCCAGGGGTTCGTGCAGACGGTCCTCGATCGGGACGTGATCGGCGCGAGCTACTACACGTTCCCGGGCATCACGCTCGATCAGTGGAAGGCGCTCAGCGCGCTCCGCTGACCTACCCGTCCACCCATCCGAAGTGCCGCCGGCGCACGTCGTCCTTGGCCGCGTCGCCGACGAAGCTCGCGTCGAGCGCGTTGGCGGTCACGCGGCGCACGTCGTCGTCGGAGAACCCGAGCACGTCGACGCAGACCTCGAGCTCGTTGGTCAGGTCGATCGCGAACAGGCCGGGGTTGTCCGTGTTGATCGTGACCGAGACGTCCTGGTCGAGCAGCCGGCGTGCGGGATGGTCGGCCAGGTCGGCGACGGCGCGCGTCCGGCGGTTCGACGTGGGGCACATCTCGAGGGTGACCTCGCGTTCGCGGACGATCGCCGTCACCTCGGGGTCGGCCGCGACGCTCACGCCGTGCCCGAGCCGCAACGAGCCCGAGCACCTCGACGGCCTCGCGCGGGAAGGCCGGACCGCCCGACTCGCCGTAGTGCGTCGTGAGCTTGAGCCCCGAGCCGGCGAGCTCGGCAACGACGTCGACGTACAGCGACGGGGGATAGGCCTGCTCGTCCCCGGCGAGGTCGAACGCGACCAGGTGGTCGCGGTGCCGGAGCGCGAACGCGACCGTGCGCTCGGCCGAGTCGATCCCGTAGTTGCGGCTGGCGATCGCGATCAGCCCCACGGTCACGTCGAACTCGCGGCTGCCGCGCTCGGCGCCGCGGACGATCGCGGCCATCGCGGCGTCCCAGTCCAGCCCGTGCGGCTCGCACAGGAACTCGGGTGAGAAGCGGAGCTCGGCGAGCCGGACGTTGTCGGCGGCCAGGTCCTCGACCGCCTCGAACGCGATCCGCTCCGCCGCGGCCGCGTCGACGAAGGCCCCCTGCGCGAGGGTGAACCGCGACAGGACCTCCTCGAGCGAACCCATGGGCTGCACCACCTGCGCCCGCTCGGACAGCTCGGCGGGCGTCGTCTCCGGCAGCGGGTGACCGGACCCGCGGTACAGGTCGAGCATCGTCGACAGCCGGACCGCACCCTCGAGGTGGCGATGCAGGTCCACCTTGGCGACGGCTTTGAGATCCACGTCCCTAGCAATAGCATGCGGGACGACCGAGGAGATCCCGATGCTGCTCGAAGGCAAGAAGCTGCTCGTCACCGGCGTGCTGACGCGCGAGTCGATCGCGTACGCGGCGGCGCAGGCCCTGCAGGAGCAGGGCGCCGAGATCGTCCTGACCTCGTTCGGCCGCGCGATGGGGATCACCGAGAAGATCTCGAGGCGGCTCCCCGAGCCCGTCGACGTCCTGGAGATGGACGCGAATGACCCCGCCCACATCGAGGCCGTCTCGGCCGAGATCGGCTCGCGATGGGGACGGCTCGACGGGTTCCTGCACGCGATCGCGTTCGCGCCGCAGGACGCGCTCGGCGGCAACTTCCTGCACACCCCGTGGGAGAGCGTCGGAACGGCGATCCAGACGAGCGCGTACTCCCTGAAGGCCATCGCGGTTGGGATGCTGCCCCACATGCAGGAGCACGGCGGTGGGATCGTGTCCCTGGACTTCGACGGCCGCGTCGCGTGGCCCGTCTACGACTGGATGGGCGTCGCGAAGGCCTCGCTCGAGTCGATCACCCGGTACCTCGCGCGCGATCTCGGCCCGCACGGGATCCGGGTGAACACGCGTGTCCGCCGGACCTCTGCGCACGATCGCGGGCAAGGGGATCCCCGGGTTCCAGGCGCTCGCCGACGGGTGGGGCGACCGGGCGCCGCTCGGGTGGAACCCGACCGACGCGACGCCGGTCGCCGACACGATCGTGTTCCTGCTGTCGGACCTCGTCGCGCGGGATCACCGGCGAGATGGTGCACGTCGACGGCGGCTACCACGCGATCGGGGCGACGCCGGCCGGACCCGCGAGCGACGCGGGCGGGACCGGCTAGCGGAGCGCGACGCCGGCTTCCACCGCGAGCCCCTTCTGCGCGCGAGCGATGATGTGGAACGCCTCCTTCAGACCCTGACGGGCGACGCCGCCGAGCTCCTTCGGGTCCACGAAGTCGTCCGGCGGTTCCCCGGCGGCGATCTGGTCGACGTGGTGGCGGAGCCGGATCTCCCACAGGAACCGGAACGCCTCCTCGAGCCCCTCGCGGGTCTCGGCGTCGATCGCCCCGGCCTGCTCGGACGCCCGCAGGCGTTCGATCGTCCGCTTCGCCGTGAGCCCGGCGCGGATCGCGTGGGCCCTCGCGAGGTTGCCCACGATCACGATCCCGCCGTGCTTGATGTCGACCTTCCCCGGGTGCTCCCCGCGCTGCTCGACCGTGATCCCGCGCACGAACCCGATCGGCGGCCGAACATCGAGCGCCCGCCGGGCGAGGTGCTGGAGGAAGAGCGGATGCTGCGGCGCGGTCGCCATCACGCGTGTCGAGCGCGACGTCGGCGTCCAGCGGCCCCGCGACCTTGCGGAAGTCGAAGACGATCGACAGCTGTTCGCTCGCCTTCGGCGACTGCAGGTTCATCCAGTACTCGAACCGCCCGACCCACTGCTGCAGGGAGAGGCGGAGCGCCTCGTTCGTCGCCATCACGTTGCCCGTGCAGCGGGTGATCCCGGCGGCCTCGAGCCCGGCGGTGACGAACTCGGCGAGCGGGGCCAACGACGCACTCGCGGCGTCGGGGTCGCCCTCGAACGCGAGCGCGTGGTCCTGGTCGGTTCGGATCGCCTGCTCCTGACGGGCCGCGCTCCCCAGGGCGAGCCAGGCCCACGGGAACGACGGCTCCCCGTGCTCGGCCATCCCGAGCTCGAGCAGCCGGCGCGTCGCGGCGTCGATCGAGAACGCGATCACGTGGCCCACGTCGACCGGGTCCGCGCTCGAGCTCACCAGCGTCGAGACCACGCGAGGGAGCTCGCCGACCGCGGTCGCGACCGCCTCGCGATCGGGCGCGCGCTCGATCGAGCTCTTGAGCGCGAACGGCGTGTCGCGGCCGATCCCCATCAGGTCGGTGTCGGTCACCACGCCGAGGACGGAGCCGTCCGCCGCCGCGATCGGGAAGTGGTGGAACCCGCCCTCGAGCATCCGCAGCAGGACCTCGCCGACCATCGTGTCGGGCGGGACGGTCTCGGCTCGCGGGGTCATCACCTCCCGGACCGGCGTGTCGCCGCCCCGGCGTTCCGCCACTACGCGCGTCCGCAGGTCGCGGTCGGTCAGGATGCCGACGCCGCCCGCGGTGGCGTTCGGGACCAGCAGGCTCGAGACGCGCTCGCGCGCCATCAGCCGGGCGGCGTCGGCGACCGGGGTCTCGGGGTCGCAGGTGACGGGCGTCCGCCGGACGAGGGCGCCCACCTGCTGATAGCGGACGAGGTCGACCTCCCCCTTCCTGGACTCGTCGATCTGAGCGATGCGGCGACGGACGCTCGCCGCGACGAACGCGATCCCGCCGCCCGAACGCAGCACCGCGTTCGCCACCTCGGCATCGATCAGGTAGCAGAGCGTGTCCTCGCCGGCGCGCACGGTCGCGGTCGGCGCCACCTGACCGAGCAGCGACCACATCCCGAAGACGTCGCCCTCGCCGATCTCGTCGATGACCCGGCCGCCGTCCACGATCTCGGCCGCGCCTCGGCGGACGACGAACAGGTGCGTCGCCGGCGCGCCGGCCTGCTGGAGGATCACGGTGCCGGGAGCGAAGTGCTCGATCTGCACGCTCGCGACGACCCGGTCGAGCTCCTCGGGTGTGAGCGCGTCGAACGGCGGATGATCGGCGAGGAACGCTCGGACGTCCACGGCCCGAGCCTACGCCGGACGAGGGCTCGGCCGGACCCCTGAGCGGCGGGAACCGTTGCGACCGAAGGCGGGTCTGCCACACGAGACCATGAGCGATCCCGGTCTGCCGATCCCGCTCGACCCGTGCGCGAACGGCGAGTACGACCCCGTGCCGCCCTCGCCGGTCGTGCGCGAGGCCCGTCGGCGCGCCCTCGAGGCGTGCGCCGACGGTGCGTCCCGGCTCGGGGTCTCTCGCCGGACCTTCCTGCGTTCGCTCTGCGCGGCGTCGACGGTGTTGCTCGCGCTCGACGCGTGCACCCGGGAGGCGCATCGCGCGGCGCCCGAGGTGCCGACGTCCGAGCCCGGCGGCGGGTTCGACGTCCCGCCCGAGGCCACCACCGAGCCCGAGGCGGCGGAGGGCGCCGTCGGCGGCGAGGAGTTCATCATGGACGTGCAGGGCCACCTGCTCGAATACGACCTGAACCCGGTCTTCAACGGCGAAGGGTTCTACGCCGCGTTCCCCCAGCAGGACTGCGGCGAGGACGACCCCCGGGTGTGCTACTCGATCGAGCACTTCCTCGAGGCGTTCTTCATCCGCAGCGACACGAACGTCGTCGTGCTCTCCGCGCTCCCGATCTACCCGGAGGGCTCGCCGCTGTCGCCCGAGATCATGGCCGAGACGCGCCGCATCGTGGAGGGCCTGTGCCGCGACGAACGCGTCCTGCTCCACGGCCAGGTGCTCCCGAACGTCGGCTCGCTCGGCTCGGTGCTCCGAGGGATGGAGGACACCGCGAGCCGCTACCCGATCCGCGCCTGGAAGACGTTCACGCACTTCCCCGACTTCTTCGAGCCGGGCGGCGGCGGCGTGGTGGCTCGACGACCACGAGCGCGGGCTCCCGGCGGTCGGCGAGCCGTTCATCCGTCGCAGCCTCGAGCTCGGCATCCCCACGATCTGCGTCCACAAGGGTCTGTCGGGCGGGAGCCGGTTCGCGTCGCCGGTCGACATCGGCCCGGCCGCCCGCACGCACCCCGACGCGAACTTCGTCGTCTACCACTCCGGGTTCGAGACGGGCACCTTCGAGGGTCCGTACACCTCTGCCACGGCGGAGGTCGGGGTGAACCGGCTGATCGCCTCGCTCGAACGCGCGGGCATCGGACCGAACCAGAACGTCTACGCCGAGCTCGGCACGACGTGGTGGAACCTGATGCGGATGCCGACCCAGGCCGCGCACGTGCTCGGCAAGCTGCTGAAGCACGTCGGCGAGGACAACGTCGTCTGGGGGACCGACTGCCTGTTCTACGGTTCGCCGCAGCCGCAGATCCAGGCGTTCCGCGCGTTCGCGATCTCGGAGGAGTTCCAGGAGCGCTACGGCTACCCGGCGCTCACGAAGGAGCTCAAGGCCAAGGTGCTCGGGCGGAACGCGGCACGGCTCTACGGGATCGAGCCGGTCCCGCCGCGGTGCGATTTCACGCGCCGCGAGCTCGCGAGGATCCGCGAGGAGCTTCGCGACGGCGACCGGCTCCTCGGACCGGCGACGTTCGCCGCATCGATGGACGTCCGCGAGCACCACCGGATGGAGGTCTCGAGCGCGACCTAGCGCTCGAGGTCGGAGGCCGTGAGCTGGTTCCCGTACGGCCCCGGCCCGCGGCGCACCACGCCCCACACCGCGCGGCGAGCGAGAGCGCCTCCTCGACCTCGAGGCCGGTGCCGAGCGCGAACGTCAATCCTGCCGCGAACGAGTCGCCGGCCCCGTACGTGTCGACGACGGGCCCGGGTGTGGCCGCGGGTTCGTACGAGCCGCTCCGGCCGTCGTTGGTCTCGTACCGGCCGCCTCGAACACTGTCGGTCCGAACGACCAGGTCGGGTGGATGGGTGAGCCGTGCGGGATCGAACGCCTCGGACGCGTCGTTGCCGCTGCCCACGACCGCGTCGAGGTGCAGGTCGGCCTCGGCGAGCAGGTCCGAGACCCGGCTCGTGGCGACCAGCACCTTCGCCCGGCGCGCCTCGCGGAGCGCGGCGACGTCGCCGGCCGTGAAGTAGACGGCGTCCACGTCCTCGAGCTCGTCCCAGGGGAGATCGTCGGCGGTCGTTGGTTCGAGGCGCCGGCCGAGCGTGGTGATCGTCCGCTCGCCGTGCGCGTCGACGAACACCACGCCACGACGCGTCGGCTCGTCGCGGGTCGCCGACTCGACACGGACGCCGAGCTCCGTCAGGCGCCGCCGCGACCAGGCGCCCCGTTCGTCGTCCCCCAGCGCCGTGTAGAAGGTGCAGTCGCCGGCCAGCCTCGCGAGCTGCACCGCCGACGACCGCGCCACCGCCTCCGGGCTCCTCCCAGGGATCCGTCGCGTGCACGATGTCGCCGGCGCTCGGCACGCGCTCGACGTGACCGAACTCGATCCACTCGAGGTGCCCGACGACGGCGGTCCGCATGGACGGCAGTGTGGCATCCTCGATCCGTGGAGCAGCGGCGACTCACGTCCTTCAGCCACGGCGCCGGGTGCGGGTGCAAGCTCGGACCGGCCGATCTCGAGACCGTGCTCGGCACGCTCTCGCTCCCCGAGCTCGACCCGGACGTCCTCGTCGCCGCCGATACGGGCGACGACGCCGCGGTGGTTAGGCTCTCCGGAACGGCCAGGCGCTGGTCGCCACGCTCGACTTCTTCACGCCGATCGTGGACGACCCGTACGACTGGGGACGGATCGCCGCCACGAACGCGCTCTCGGACGTCTACGCGATGGGCGCGCGGCCGTTCCTCGCGCTGAACATCGTCGCCTGGCCGGTCGACGACCTCCCGCTCGAGATGCTCGGCCAGGTGCTGCAGGGCGGGATCGACGTCGCGAGCAAGGCGGGGGCCGCGGTGCTCGGCGGACACACGATCACGGACCCGGAGCCGAAGTACGGGATGGTCGCGCTCGGGCTGGCCGAACCCGAACGCATCGTGCGCAACTCGACGGTGCCGGCCGGTGCGCACCTGTTCCTCACCAAGCCGCTCGGGATCGGGATCGCGACGACCGCCCACAAGCGCGGGGTCGCCGAACCGGAGCTCCTGGCGGCCGCCGTCGAGCTCATGACGACCCCGAACGACGCGGCGGCGGAGGCGATGGTGGAGGCCGGGGCCTCGGCCGCGACCGACGTGACGGGGTTCGGGCTGCTCGGCCACCTGCAGCGGATGCTCGCGGCCTCGGGCGTGGGCGCCACGATCGACGCGTCGTCCGTGCCCGTGCTCCCCGGCGTCCTCGACCACGCGATGCGCGACGTCGTCCCGGGCGGCACCAAGCGCAACCACGCCTATCTGGGTCCGAACGTGGACTGGGGGGAGCTCTCGACGCCCGAGCAGATGGTGCTCGCGGACGCGCAGACCTCGGGCGGGCTGCTGATCGCCACGCTCGACCCCGAGCGGACGGCCCGGGAGCTCACGTCCCGCGGGGTCGCGTGGGCGGACATCGGGCTCGCGGTCGACGATGCTCCCGGGACGATCGCCGTCACCGGCCGGCTCGCGCGCGGCGCCTGAACTCGGTTCAGGGAATACCCGCCCGCTGGTACGGTTGTTGCACCTGCAATGATCGAACTCGAACGCTCCTTCTTCGACGAGATGGTGGAACACGGGCTCGCCGCGTTCCCCAACGAGGCCTGTGGATTGCTCGCGGGCAAAGAGGGCAGGCCGGTCAAGTTCTTCGCGATGAGGAATCAGGACGCCAGCACGGTCAGCTATCGCATCGATCCCAAGGAGCAGTTGCAGGTCGAATCCGAGATGGAAGACGAGGGGTGGCAGACCCTCGGGATCTTCCACACGCATACGCACTCGGAGGCGTTCCCCTCCGCGACGGATCAGGATCAGGCGTTCTGGCCCCCGATCGGGTCGGAGCCGCGGATGGCCATGTTCCCGGATGCCTATCTACCTGATCATGTCGCTCGAGGATCGATCGAACCCGGACCTCCGGGCGTTCCGGATCTTGGAGGTTGGACGGGTCGACGAGGACGAGGTGGCGATCGGATGAGCACGCCGAACTTCACCGAGGAGCAGGTCCGCCGCTACGCGCGGCACATCATCCTGCCGGGCATCGGCGGCGAGGGGCAGCGCAAGCTGCTCGACGCGAAGGTGCTCTGCATCGGGGCCGGCGGGCTCGGCTCCCCGGTCGCGATGTACCTGGCGGCCGCGGGCGTCGGGACGCTCGGGATCGTGGACTTCGACAAGGTCGACGAGTCCAACCTGCAGCGCCAGATCGTCCACTCCACGGCCGACGTCGGGCGCCCGAAGGTCGAGAGCGCGGTCGACCGCCTGCGCGCGATCAACCCGACGATCGACATCGTGCCCTACGACACGATCCTGTCGTCGCAGAACGCGTTCGAGGTGCTCGAACCCTGGGACGTCGTGGTGGACGGGACCGACAACTTCCCGGTCCGCTACCTCGTCAACGACGCCACGCAGTTCCTCGGCAAGCCGCTCGTCTACGGCTCGATCTACCAGTGGGACGGCCAGGCCACGGTGTTCATGCCCGGGCAGGACGCGCCCTGCTACCGATGCCTGTTCCCGCAGCCGCCGCCGCCCGGGACCGTTCCGAGCTGCGCGGAGGGCGGCGTGTTCGGGGCGCTCCCGGGGATCGTGGGTTCGATCCAGGCGACCGAGGCCGTCAAGCTCATCACCGGCAAGGGCGATCCGTTGATCGGCCGGCTGCTGATCTTCGATGCGCTCGAGATGGACTTCCAGACCGTCAGGGTGCGGTGGGACGCCGACTGCCCCGTGTGCGGCAAGGATCCCACGATCACCGAGCTGATCGACTACGAGGCGTTCTGCGGGCTCACGCCCGGTCAGGCGCCGCCCGAGGCCGAACACGGGGTGAGCACCTCGTGACGCGCGTGAAGCTGCCCACGATCCTGCGGTCGCACGCCGGCGGCGAGCGCGACGTCGACGCGAAGGGCACCACGCTCCGCGAGGCCCTGGCGGATCTGGAGACCCGGTACCCGGGCATCACCGCGATGGTCCTGACCGACGACGGCGCCCTCCACCGGTTCGTGAACGTCTACGTCAACGACGAGGACGTGCGCTACCTGGGCTCGCTCGAGACGCCGATCGAGCCCGGCGACACGATCTCGATCCTGCCCGCGGTGGCCGGCGGCACCGCCCCGACCGCCGCTTGATCGACCGGCACCCGTAACCCACGACCCCCCGGAAACGTTCTCTCGGCAAAGGGATTACGCTTCGCGGGCCCGCCACGGGAGGCCGTGGCGCGAGAGAGGGGGACTGATCCCATGCGAAGGACCGCACTCGCGGTGATCGCGCTGTTGGCGATCGCGCTCGTACCCGCCGGAACGTCGGCGGCCCCGAGATCGGGAGGGGGCAGCCTCGGACCCGATATCCGAGAGTTGGACCCCGACGCCAAGCATGCGCTCACGCTGTCTCCGCAGGAGAAGAAGACGATCCGCGCATCCGCCGCTTCGATGCCGCGCCAGCTCGCCCCGCCCGTCGTGGGCGAGGAGCGGCTGTGGTTGGCCACGGACTCGACGCAGGGCGACTACGTGAAGGAGTACACGCTCCGTGGCGTCGGGAACAACATCGAGGTGTGGGTCTCGAGCGACGAGGACGAGATCTCGTCGGGGCTCGACTTCCCGGCGGGCGACTGCCGCAACGACGGTGTGCGCAACGTCATCACCGACGCGCAGGTCGACTACCTGATCGACCAGTTCGACACCAACATGTACCCGATCGAGTCGAGCTCGTTCAGCGTCGCGCCTCCGCGAGACGGAAGCCACGCGTTCCTCGCGACGCTGCTGGACCTCCCCAAGGGCTACTACAAGGGCCCAGGGGACCGGATCGTCACCCTCATCGACAACGTCCGCGACGAGAACTTCTACGACACGAACAACTCCACGTCGCAGCCGTACATCGCGGGCTTCTACACGTCCTTCTACGACGACCTGACCAACCGGCTGGTCATGTCGGTCGACTCGTTCGACTGGATCCACCGGACGGGGGCGAACCCCCCGAACGATCCGTCGTCGGATCTGTGCCTCAACGCGACGGCTCGCCCGTTCCTGTACGAGGGGACGTTCGCGCACGAATACCAGCACCTGCTCGAGAACTACGTCGACGCCGACGAGGTGAGCTGGGTGAACGAGGGCGTGTCCGACTACGCCCAGACGATCACCGGCTACGTCGACCCAAGGATCCCGATCACGCAGATCGGGTTCGACAGCCACATCCAGGGGTTCCTCGGATTCAACGACGTGATGACGCCGGCGAATCCGATCCCTCGACCGGGTGGACCGGAGAACTCGCTCACCCTGTGGGGGGACCAGACCGACTATCCGACGGAGACCTTCTCCGACTACGGCGCGGCGTACTCCTTCATGGAGTACCTGGCGGGGCAGTTCGGACATCCGTTCCTGACGGACCTGCATCTCGGTCCCGAGAACGGTCTCGATTCGCTGGCCGCGCTGCTGACGCAGGCGGGCTCGACGGCCAAGCCGCTCGACGTGATCGCGTCCTGGGCGACGATGGTCGCCGTGGACAAGTCCCTGGACAGCGGGTTCACGCTCACGGGCGGGACGCCCGCCGAGTTCAGGACGCCGACGCTGAACGCGGAGATCAACTGGGACAACCTCGAGGCGTTCGCAGGGCCCGGGGTGCCCGCCAACGGCTCGGACTACGTCCGGCTCCGTGACGCGACCGACGCCTACCTCGACGTGGGCGATGTCGACAGCATCGAGTTCAACGGTGCGAGCAAGCTCGCGAAGCTGCCCGTGCAATGGAAGGTCGACAAGAGCCCGCCCAAGGGCGGCCCCTCCAAGGCCCTGTACTCGGGCAAGGGCGACAACATCGACCGGACGATCGCTCGCAGGGTCCAGGTCGGGGACGGCAACCTGGACGTCGACCTGGCGTGGAACACCGAGGAGGGCTACGACTACGCCTACGTCCAGGTCTCGACCGACGGCGGCAAGAAGTACAAGAGCGTCCACTGCACCGATTCGATCGACGCGCCGCTGGGCCCGGGCTTCGACGGCAACTCCGGCGGGTTCGTCACCGAGCGGTGCAACCTGCACAAGTACGCCGGCGACGAGGTGATCCTCGCCTTCCGGTACGTGACCGATGGCGGCGTGATCCTGCCCGGGTACTGGGTGGGCGACGTCAACCTGGACGGGCAGTCGCTCTCGAACGGGACGAGCCTCAAGGGATGGAAGTCCCTCACGCAGATCCACCCCGTGGACGTGAAGAAGTGGGTCGTTCGCCTCGTCGCGATCGACGAGACGACCAACCAGGTCCGCATCGGCACGCTCACGCTGGACGGGGACTTCGACGGATCGATCTCGGGCGCCGACCTGGACGCGCTGATCGGCTCGACGGGGAGCACGGTCTCGGCCATCGTGACGTTCCTGGACCGAACCGAGCAGGTCCTGCAGACCGCGCCGTACACGCTCACCGTGAACGACGTGGTGCAACCGGGCGGCTAGACGACGCTCGAGCATCGGGAGGGGCCGGGTCCGCGAGGACCCGGCCCCTCACCGTTCCCGGCTGCGATAATCCGCATCGATGCCCGTCTCGAACCCCTGTCCCGCCGGCGCATCGGCGAGGCTCGATGCCAGGCGATCGCGATGAGGTTCGACGACGTCCTCGACGCGATCGGCGACACGCCGCTGGTCGGCCTGCCGAGCCTCAGCCCGCCCGGGGTGCGGCTGTGGGCCAAGCTCGAGGGGCAGAACCCGACGGGGTCGCTCAAGGACCGGATCGCCAAGGCGATGATCGAGGCGGCCGAGGCCTCCGGCGAGCTCACCCCCGAACGCACGATCCTCGAACCCACGTCGGGCAACACCGGCATCGCGCTCGCGATGGTCGCCCGGCGCAAGGGCTACGGACTGACCGTCGTGATCCCCGACAACGCGAGCGAGGAACGGATCCGGCTGCTCGAGCTGTTCGGCGCCGAGATCGTGCTCTCGCCCGGCGACAAGGGGACCAACGGCTCGATCGAGATCGCGCGGGCCCTCGCGAAGGACGACCGCTACTACATGCCGTTCCAGTACGGGAACCCCGCGAACCCGCGGGCGCACGAGGAGGGCACCGGCGAGGAGATCGTCCGCGACCTGCCCGAGATCACGCACTTCGTCGCCGGTCTGGGGACCGGCGGGACGCTCACCGGTGTGGGCCGGCGACTCAAGCGTCACGACCCGAACGTGAAGGTGATCGCGGCCGAACCGGAGCTCGGGGACCTGGTGTACGGGCTGCGGTCGCTGGAGGACGGGTTCGTCCCGCCGATCCTGGACGAGTCGGTGCTCGACCGGAAGTTCCTGGTCAACGTCGCGGACTCGGTGCGCGCGACGCGCGAGCTCACCGAACGCGAGGGCATCTTCGCCGGGGTCTCCTCGGGGGCGGTGCTCCACGTCGGCCTCCGCGTGGCGTCCGAGCTCGATCGGGGCGACGTCGTGTGTCTGCTCGCCGACGGCGGGTGGAAGTACCTGTCGACGCAGGCGTGGGCGCCCGAGCTCGAGCGTGCCGAGAAGAACGTCTCCGAGACCTTGTGGTGGTAGCCGAGGCGATGCCGATGGTGACGGCGTGAGCGCCCGACGCGTTCGGACGGTCGGATGAGCGATCAGCGGCCGATCGGCATCTTCGACTCCGGCGTCGGCGGACTCACCGTCGCTCGCGCCGTCTTCGATCTGCTCCCGAACGAACCGATCGTCTACCTGGGCGACAACGGCCGGTTCCCCTACGGTCCGCGACCGCTCGAGGAGATCCGCACGTTCGCGCTCGAGATCGCGGGGTACCTGGCCGAGCGCGACGTCAAGATGCTGGTGGTCGCCTGCAACTCGATCGAGGTGGCGGCGATCGCCGACGTCGCGAAGGCCCACGGCGTCCCGGTCGTCGGCGTGATCGACCCGGGGGTCCGGGCCGCGGTGCACGCCACGCGCAACGATCGGATCGGCCTGATCGGCACCCAGGCCACCGTCGCGAGCGCGGCCTACGACCGGGCGATCGCCCGGACCGGCGCCGACGTCGAGCTGTTCTCGGCGGCCTGCCCGGTCTTCGTCGAGCACGTCGAGGCGGGCGATACCTCGAGCGACGAGTTGCTCGGGGCCGCGCGGGGGTATCTTGTGCCGCTGGAACAGGAAGGTATCGACACCCTGATCCTTGGGTGCACGCACTACCCGATGCTCTCGGGGCTCATCCAGATGGTGATGGGGGAGGATGTCGTGCTGGTGTCATCGGCCGAGGAGACCGCGAAGGACGTGTACGCGACGCTCCGCGCGTCCTCCCAGCTGCGGGCGGGTGAGGGCGAGGCGCGGCACGAGTTCCTGACCACCGGCGACCCGGAGCAGTTCCGTCGGGTCGCGCACCATTTCCTCGGTCCGGTCCTGGGCGGGGTCGCACCCGTCGACGTCCGGGTCGTCGAGGGGGTCGCGTGGAGCTGACGGTCCTCGGCTCGAGCGGTACCTGGCCGAACGCGGACACGGCCACCTCCGGCTACCTCGTGCAGCACGACGGGTTCAACCTGTGGATGGACGCCGGCACCGGGACGCTCGCGAACCTGCAGCAGCACATCGACATCCCCGACCTGCACGCGATCGTGATCTCGCACGAGCACCCCGATCACTTCGTCGACCTGTACCCCGCCTTCTACGCGTGGCACTACGGCGAGCTCGGAGAGCCCGGTCTGCCGGTGTTCGTGCCCACCGACTTCTCCCAGCGCCTGGCCGACCTGGTGTCGATCGACTCGCAGGTGGCGATGCGCAGCGCGTTCGCGTTCACGGAGGTGGCGCCGGGCGAGGCGTTCGAGATCGGCCCGTTCCGCGTCAAGACCGAGCCGATGGCGCACCTCGGCCTGCCCGCGCTCGGGTTCCGCGTCGCCACCGACGGGCAGGTGCTCGCGTACACGGGCGACACCGGCCCCACCCATCACGTCGAGGTCCTCGCGCGCGACGCCGACCTGTTGCTGGCCGAGGCCACCTGGCAAGATCGCGACGACCTCCTGCCGTTCCACATGTCCTCGCGACAGGCGGGGGATCACGCGCGCGAGTCCGGCGTCGGCAGGCTCGTCCTCACGCACATCTGGCCGTCGCTCGATCACGAGATCTCGAAGGCCCAGGCCGCGGAGGAGTACACGGGTCCGATCGACAGCGCCGTCGAAGGCATGAAGTTCGGGGTCGGTTCGTGACGGTTCGGCCCGACGGCCGTGCGACCGACGAGCTGCGCCCCGTCGCCGTCGAGCTCGGGTTCCAGGAGTGGGCCGAGGGTTCGGTGCTGTTCTCGATGGGGCGGACGAAGGTGCTCGTCGCCGCGACGGTCCAGGACGAGGCCCCCAGGTGGTTGCGGGGCAGCGGCAGCGGCTGGGTGACCGGTGAATACGCGATGCTCCCGCGGGCGACGACCGAACGGACCTTCCGCGAGGTGAACAAGGGCCGGCCGAGCGGGCGGACCCAGGAGATCCAGCGGTTGATCGGGCGCTCGCTCCGCGCCGTCACCGACCTGAAGCGGCTGGGGGAGCGGACGATCACGATCGACTGCGACGTCCTGGTCGCGGACGCGGGGACCCGGTGCGCCTCGATCACGGGCGGGTACATCGCGCTCGCGCTCGCGCTGCGGGGGCTCGCCGAACGCAAGGCGATCGAGGGCGACCTCCTGACCGACTCGGTGGCCGCGGTGAGCGTCGGCCTCGTCGGCGGCCACGCGCTGCTCGACCTGTCCTACGAGGAGGACGCCGGCGCCGGGGTGGACTGCAACGTCGTCATGACGGGTTCGGGCCGGCTGGTCGAGATCCAGGGCACGGCCGAGGGCGAGCCGTTCTCGCGTGCCGATCTCGACGCGCTGGTGGATCTCGCGGAGGCGGGGATCAAGCAGCTGACGCAGATCCAACGCGACGCGCTCGCGTAACCGTGCCCTTCCCGGAACGCCTGGCGATCGCGTCGAAGAACCCGCACAAGCTCCGCGAGCTCGGCCGGATCTGCCGCGACTGGCCGGTCGAGTGGCTCACCGTCGAGAACCACCCCGGGCCGTGGCCCGACGTCGCCGAACCCCACGACACCTACCTCGACAACGCGCTCGAGAAGGCACGCGCGATCGCGGCGGCCTTGGGCGTGCCGGCGATCGCGGACGACTCCGGGATCGAGGTCGACGCGCTCGGCGGGGCGCCGGGGCCACGTTCGGCGAGGTTCGCGGGGGAGGATGCGACCGACGCCGAGAACCTCGCGAAGCTGATCGAGGTGATCGCCGCGGCGCAACCCGAGGCCCGGACCGCCCGCTACCGATGCGTGGCCGCGATCGCCTGGCCCGACGGCCGAACGCTGCACGCCGAGGGGACCTGCGAGGGCACCCTGGTGACGACCCCGCGGGGAGAAGGAGGGTTCGGCTACGACCCGATCTTCGTGCCCGAGGGCGAGCAGCGGACGATGGCCGAGCTCGAGGACCGAGGAGAAGGACCGGATCAGCCATCGCGGCCGGGCCTTCCGAGGGCTGGCCGGGCTCCTGTCCCCGTAGGCGCTCGGGGCGGCCCAGAGCCGTTCGTGGCCCGGGGCCAGGCACGAGTGGCTCGTGGCTCCAGGATGGCGCTCAGGTTCCGAGCCCCGAAACGCCGATAACCCGTGGCAGGACGCAGGGACGGGGGCTCCCATGCCCAACACGAGGCATCTAGGACCACAGCTACGAGCGTTCTTCCTCACGCTCGCCGTGATCTTCCTCGTAGGCGCGGGCGCGGCCTACGGCGTGACCCGCTACCTGCAGAGCGAGCTCGAGGCCGACGCGACCCGGGACGCCCGAAAGCTGTCGGTCGACGTGCTGCAACCGCTCCTGGTGCCCACGGACGCCCAGGGTCCGATCCGCGGAGCCCGCTACGACCAACTCCAGGGCGCCGTCGACGAACGGGTGCTCGCGGGTCCGATCAACGGCGTGGTGCTCCTGGCCCAGGACGGCACGGTCCTGTTCGCCGATCAGCGAGCGCTCGTCGGCGACCACGAGCCTGCGCTGCGCGACGACATCCACGCGGTGATCGCGGGCACGTCGAAGAGCATCGTCGACGGCGACCGCTTCCGCACGCTGACGGTGCTCGAGCTCGGATCGCCGCCGACGCTCGTGGCGGCCGAGCTCGTGCGGTCCCACACCGCGATCGTCGAGGAGTCCAGGGCGACCTGGTACCCGTGGGTCGGGCGGGCGGTCACGGCCGCGATCGTGTGCTTCGGTCTCGCGATCGCGACGGCGATCGTGTTCTTCGTCCTCGGCGTGCTCGGACGTCGTTCGGCGCGTGACCGCTCGAAGGTCGAGGCGCCGCCGCTGCGGCGGAAGAAGGCGGCTCCACTGCCGGACGAGGACCTCCCCGCGTACATGACGCCCGGCTTCCAGGAGGAGGTCGCGGCCCGGCGTCAGGTGGAGGAAGAGCTCAGGGCGATCCAGCACGAACGCGACGCGCTCGCCCAACGCGTCCAGCGCTTGGAGGCCGAGCTCGACGGTCTCAAGACCCGCTCGTCCGTCTGACGGGTCTGTGTCGGCGAGGGCCGACCATCGGGCCACCCTCGCGGGTGACTCGATCTCCGTCGGTCCCGGCTGAGTTGCGGGCCGCAGGAACGCCTCGATAGCCTCGATATCCGTACAAGGGATCGACGGAGAGGAGGATGTATGAGGCGTCTGCTGGTGATAGCTGCAGGTTTGCTCCTGTTCGCTCTCGTGCAAGGGTCGGCTGGCGGGATCACGAACGGTCAGAAGGACACGGAGAACAAGTACCCCTTCGTGGGCCTTCTCGCGTTCTACGACGGAGAAGGCGCGTACAGCCACCGTTGCACCGGCACGCTGATCTCGCCGACCGTGGTCCTCACCGCGGCACACTGCACGGAGGGCACCGCCACGGCCTACGCCTACTTCCAGGTCGAGGTGCCCGACGATTTCCGGGAGAACCCGACGGGCACCTTCGGCACGACGTTCACGCACCCCGACTTCTCCAACAACCTGCGCAACGACGTGGGTGTCGTGGTCCTCGGTCAGGAGGTGAACGTCGGCGAGTATCCGGTGCTCGCCTCCGAAGGGTTCCTCAGCGACCTGAAGGCTGCGCACGAGATCCAGGACGACACCTTCGTCGCGGTCGGCTATGGCCTCCTGGACGGGTGGCCGCCGCCGAACCTCGTGACCAACGAGGATCGCTGGTACGTCACGTCCCCCTATGGGAGCCTCAGGAAGAACAACCTGCATCTGTTGCAGAACCCGGTCTCAACAGGCCAGGGTGGGACCTGTTTCGGCGACTCCGGCGGTCCCCATTTCTGGCAGGACACGCTGATCATCGCGTCCGTGACGAGCTGGGGCGACGCGGTCTGTCGCTCGAACGACCAGACCCAACGGATCGATATCCCCTCGGTGCTGGACTGGCTGCAGGAGGAGTTCGGCGTCACGCCGGCCTAGGTGGGTTGGTCGGGGCTCCCGGCTCGTCCTGAGCGGGGAGTCCCGACGCCACTTCGGCGTCAGCCGGTGTAGCCCTCCACCTCTCGGGCTTCCCGAACCTGTGCCTCGTCGGGGTCCAGACCGGCGTTGCGCCGAGCCCGGCGTTGGTGCAGGAGGTCCCAGCACTGGTCGAGGGTGACCTGGAGCTCCTTCAGTCGCTCGCGTTCGGTCTCGCTCGCCTCGCCGCGAGACTCGGTCTCCCAGAGCTCGTGCTCCTGGTGTGCAAGCTCGTTGATCCGCTCGACGATCTGTTGGTCGTCCATGTCGGCTCCCATCCGAGGTCCGGGCCACCACGATACGACCCTCCCGCCGACACGGGGGCCGTCGTCGCCCTGCCACGTACGCGATGATGGGTCGATGACGAACCTGAGGACGTTGCTGACCGAGACCGCCGACCGGGTCGCCGACTACCGCGATGCGGTGTCGGACCATCGCGTCGCACCCGAGATCGATGTCGAGCGCTTCCGAGCCACGTTCGGCGACCCGTTCCCTGCCGAGGGTGTCGACGCGGCAACGGCGATCGAGGAGATCGTGGCCGCGGTTGAACCCGCGCTGACCGCGTCGTCCGGACCGCGCTACTTCGGCTTCGTCACCGGTGGATCGCTCGATGCCGCCGTGTGTGCCGATCTCCTCACGACCGGCTGGGACCAAGTGGGGTTCAACGCGGTGATGTCGCCGGCCGCGGCGCTGGTCGAGGAGGTCGCCGGCGCGTGGCTGAAGGAGGCACTCGGTCTGCCCGCGGACGCGTCGTTCGGGATCGTGACCGGGGCGCAGGGCGGGAACACGGTGGGGCTCGCGGCCGCCCGCCACCAGGTGCTCGAACGCGCGGGGTGGGACGTCGAACGTGACGGCCTCTACGGCGCGCCGCGTATCCGCATCGTCGCGGGGGAAGAGCGCCACGCGACGATCGACCGCTCGCTCCGGTTCCTCGGGATCGGAACCGCATCGGTCGAGGCGATCGCGAGCGGCCCGAACGGCGCGGTCGACCTCGATGCGCTCGTCGCGGCGATCGAGGCCGGCTCGGGCGAACCGACGATCGTCGTGGTCCAGGCCGGCAACGTGAACACCGGCGCCTTCGACGATCTCGCGGTCGCGTGCGAGGTCGCGCACCGCCACGGCGCATGGGTGCACGTCGACGGGGCGTTCGGCCTGTGGGCCGCGGCCAGCCCGGCCTTCGAGCACCTCGTCGCCGGCCGCGAGGCCGCCGACTCCTGGGTGGTCGACGGGCACAAGTGGCTGAACCTCCCGTACGACACGGGGTTCGTCTTCTGCGTCGATCCGGACGCGCACGCCGCGTCCATGTCCTACACGGCGGCGTACCTCGTCGGGCAGGGGGAGGGGTCGGTGCGAGCGCCTTCGGACTACGTGCCCGAGTCCTCGCGCCGCGCCCGCGGATTCGTGACGTGGGCCGCGCTGCGCGAGCTCGGCCGCGACGGGCTGGCCGAGCTCGTCGAACGCTGCTGCGCGCTGGCGCGGCGCTTCGCTGAGCAGCTCGGGGCAGTCGACGGCGTCACGATCGCGAACGACGTCGTGCTGAATCAGGTGCTCGTCGGTTTCGGTGACGACGAACGCACCGACCGGGTGATCGAGGGCATCCAGCGCGACGGCACGTGTTGGATGGGCGGGACGACCTGGCACGGCCAACGGCTGATGCGCATCTCTGTATCGAACTGGACGACGACGGAGGTCGACGTCGACCGTTCGGTCGAGGCGATCCGTCGCGTGCTCGCGTCGACGCCGTAGCGCCCGATCCTCGGGTCGTCTGCGTGGAAGCCGAAGCCGTGGTGTGGATCGATGCGAGGTCGCGCCGGTAGTCAAGCGGACATCCGCAGGATCCACCTTCGCATCCTCGCGCACCGGTGCCCCCGTGTCCCCGGCCACGCCATGGACCTGCCACGATGACCAGGTGCGGAAGACCGGCGCCGCGATCGGCAGCATCGTCTTCTTCATGTCGGCGCCCGGTGTCGTGGCGGGCGTCATCCCCTGGTGGTTGACCGGGTGGGAAGTGCGGGACGTCTGGCCGGTGGCCGTCCGCGTCGTCGGGACGGTGCTCATCGCGGCAGGTGCTGTCGTCCTGGTGCAGGCGTTCGTGCGGTTCGTCCACGAAGGCCTCGGGACGCCGGCGCCCGTCGCGCCCACCGAGACCTTGGTCGTCGGCGGTCTCTACCGGTACGTGCGCAACCCGATGTACCTCGCGGTCCTGGCGACGATTCTCGGGCAGGCCTTGCTCTTCGGGCAGCCGGTCCTGTTCGCCTACGCGTTCGTCGTGTGGCTGGCGTTCGCGTCGTTCGTGCACTTCTACGAGGAACCGCATCTCTCCGAGCGGTTCGGGCAGAGCTACCGAGCGTATCGCGCCGCCGTGCCGGGATGGGTTCCGCGGGTGCGACCGCGGTCTCGCCCGAACGGGTAGTCCAAACGAAGTTCGGGAGGGATCGCGACTCAGAGAGAAGCGAGAGGGGAGAGTCGAACTCCCACGCCCTTTCGGGCACCGGATCCTGAGTCCGGCGCGCCTGCCGTTTCGCCACCCTCGCTCTGACCCGATGGTGATGGTCTCGTAGCTGCGTCGTGCAACCCCTCCCTACCCCAGCGGCGCAAGCAGGCTCTTCTTCCCCTTGAACGCGAACAGCAGCAGGTCGACCATCCGGAAGGTGGCGTTGTCGGGTCCGAGCGTCGGATGCCACGTGGGGTCGCGGACGATCGACGCCTGGCTGCCCTCCATGGCCCGGTGGAACGTCTCGGCGACGATGCGAGCCCCGACGCCCTTGAGCCTGCCCTGGTTCAGCTCCGCCTCGCGAAGGAGGTAGAACCAGAGCGGCGTGTCGGCGACGAACGCGGTCCGCTGCGACGGGGTGAGGTCGTCCAGAGACGTGCCGTTGTTCCCATCTCGGATCTGCGCGGCCGTGAGCTTGGTCAGCGTGACACCTTTGCCCTTCAGGAACGTGGCCATCTGCTGTCCCGTAGCCAGGGTCACCATCCGCGCTCGGGTGAGGTTCCGGAACGCGAGGTTCCGCTCGCCCGCGGGGAAGCCGGGCAGCGTCTTCAACGGGTTGACGAGCGACGTGTCGATGCGCATCGCCCGGTTGAACTTGCCCTCCGGCACGACGAGGTCGGCCCGTCCGGCCTCGCCGAAATCGTAGAGACGCCGGAAGTCCGCGATCCAGTTGCTCGGGAGCCGCTTGCCGCCGCCGAGGTCGCCGCTCAGCCCCGAGAACAGGAACAGGAAGTCGAGCGTGCCCGCCCCGTTGTCGAAGATCTTGTTCCAGTTGTACGCGCTCCGGATCATCGAATGCCCGAGTCGGAACGCGGCGACCGAGAACTCGATCGGCATCGTCGGGACGTCGGTGGGGATCGCGCCGACCTCGAACGCCTTCCGGCCGCTCGTGAAGACGCTGTTGAGCACACCGGGTGCGCACACGCGGGGGAGGTAGTCCGTCCTCAGCATCCACTGGTAGTGCTTGGTCACGATCTCGCGGGCGACCGAGAAGCGCTGGGCCTGCGGCACGGAGCCCGGCAGGGTGTCGACCACGCGGTTGTGGAAACGGATCATGGCGGCATGGGTCTGGGCGACCGCCAGGTTCTCGTCGTTCCGCGGGTCGGGGATCACCGCCTTGCGCTTGTCGGCCGGCGACGTACCCACTCCGCGAGGGAGGTCGAAACCCTCCTTCGCCGGGATGTTCCCGATCGCGTCGGTCTTGCCGACCTTGAGGTGCAGGCCGTCGGCCTCGTAGAACTTCGCCGACTTGGGTTCGGTCGGTCCCGCGCCGTACAGCGAGTCCAGGTCGAGGCTCGGCGAGCGCGCTTGCAGGAGGAGGGCCGGCGAGACGTTCTCACCGAGCATGACGTTGGTCTTGTCGAACGTCAGGTCGTGGTCGACGAACTGACCGAGGTACGTGAAACCGGCGGGGATCTGGGAAGGACCGCCGCCGCCCGCGACCATCGCGTTGGCGACCTTTTCCCGCACCGACTCGGTCGGCTGGCGCTGCGTGCCTCTCGGACCCAGGCGCGTGAAGCGGAACGGCGGAGCCTGCGACTCCAGCGCCGCCGCCAGCGAGTGGTCCCGGCCGCCAACGGTCTCCCCGAGGAGTCCCTCCCCGAGCACGAAGTAGGTCTCGGATCCGTGCCGCTCCATGCGCACCTCCTGTCGTTCGCGAACGAGCTGGCCTCGGACGAGCGACGCGTCCTTCCGTCTGACCCGATGTCGACCCACGATTGTCGACGTTGCAGGAACGGCGGGGAACCCGGAAGACGGCGCTACGACGCCGACCGTACCCGTCGAGGAGTCGGCCACGTTGGCAGCTGCGGGCGGGGATGCTCCCGCCGGGATCGCCTGGAAGCGGGAGGCGAACCTAGCGGGTACGTTCCAGGGAACTGAGTCCAGGGAGACATGCCCCGATCCATGGAGATCCTCTTCCGACCCGGACACCGGACCGTTCTCGCGGCCATGTCGGTAGCCGCCGCCGTCACGATCGTCGGATGCACAGCCGAGGTGCCAGATCCTCCGAAGGGCGCACGGTCGATCACGATCTCGACGCCGGATGGCGCCGAGCTGAGCGCTATCGAGCTCGGCTCCGGACCAGATGTCGTCGTGATGTCGCCCGGGGCGACGACCACCAAGGAGGACTTCTACGACCTCGCGATCGCGTTCGCCGGGGATGGGTGGAGGGTGCTGGCCTACGACGCCCGCGAGGTTGAGGATCGACCCGTGGACCTACGAGCCGCCGTGGCGCGGGAAAAGACCGAGGGGATGAGAACGCTCGTTCTCGTCGGGGGGAGCCTCGGTGCATCGGTCTCACTCGGCCTCGCGGAGGAGCTCGAAGCCGATGCCGTGGTCAGTCTGTCCGCGTCGGCGAGCTCGTTCGACGCGCTCAACGGCGCCGAGTCGCTCCGTGGCATGGTTCCGGTCCTGGTCCTAGCGGCGCGCGACGATCATCCCTTCGCCGAGGATGCCCAGCTGATCGCCCAAGCCGCTGGTCAGCAGGCGCGCATCCTCGACGGCGACGGACACGGGACCGGGCTGCTCGTCGATCACCCCGAGGCTTCAATGACGATCGTGAGATGGGTCGAGAAGAGATCGGACGTCGGGTTCCTCGTGAGCAAGCGTGAGCAAGGCGGGCTTGGCTGGTGGAGCTGGAGAGGAATCTCTCCGAACCCGATCTCCGTTTGCTCCGTCTCTAGGAGCCGGGCGACGGCCTGAACAGGCACTAGGTCAGGTGACCACCGACTTTGGCCCCTCGCCTTGGGCGGGGCATACTGCCGCGTATGGGCGAGCTGAGTCGGCGTGCGATACGTCACGTCTCACGCTTGAGCGTCGACGAGCGACGGGATCTCCTTCGGGACTTGACTGCCCCCTCCATCATCCGAGGGGACGCGATCCGACAGTTCCGCGAACGGCCGGACGGACAAAGGATGGCCGAAGTCCTGATGGATCTGGAGGCGGACGAGCCTCTTCGGCTTCAAGTGGTGGATGCACTTCGTCGTTCACTTGCATCGCCTAGAGGCCAACACGAGCAATAGCCGGCCTATACCACGTTCAGGCTCGGGTAAAGGAGGTCTTGATGACTCACATATCAACCACGATTGCAGCGGTCGGTACACGATGAACGCCCCCGCGTCGATCACCATCACGCCGGTCCGCGTTGCCGACCTGCTCGCCGAGGGCGAGCGGATGCCGGTCTACGTGCACGTCATCGACCATCCCGATGCGCGCGTGCTGGTCGACACCGGCATGACGGAGCTGCATCCGGCGGTGGCCGACCTCGATCCCCGCCTCCTTCCATTGAGCGAGCAGGACTTCGACCTCGGCGGCATCGACGTCGTCGTCAACACGCACCTGCACTTCGACCACTGCGGCGGCAACCACCTCTTCGCCGGCAAGCCGATCCACGTCCAGCGTCGGGAGCTCGACGACGCGCGCAGCCGAGGACGACTACACCATCCGCGAGTGGGTCGAGGCGCCTGGCGTGCGGTACGTGCCGGTCGACGGCGAGCTCGAGCTGCTGCCCGGGCTCCGGCTCGTCCCGGCGCCGGGCCACACACGCGGCACGCAGGTGGTCGTCGTCGAGACGGGCGAGCGTCCGGTCGTCATCGGCGGGGACGTGGCGGTTTGGTTCGGCGAACTCGATGAGCCGCACACCGAAGGCCAGCTGCGGGTGCGCGCGCTCGACCCCGAGCTGGTCTGGCTCGCGCACGAGCACGAGCCGTGGCGACCCCGCACCGTCTAACTCAAACCAGAGGATCCTCCAGGGGTTCGTGCTTCGAGCTGGCCTGATCGACAAGCCGTCTTTGTAGACCCAGCCGAGTCTAGCACGTCGGTCTCGTGCTGCTGGCAGCTTGGCTCGACAGTCGCGATCGGATCAGGTCAGAAGTGGTGCGAGAGGGGGGAGTCGAACCCCCACGCCCTTTCGGGCACCGGATCCTAAATCCGGCGCGTCTGCCGTTCCGCCACTCTCGCGGTGGTTGAAGCTTCGACCAGCGTAAGCGTTGGGAGTGAGGGTCGGAGGGAGGTGACGCACCGGACGAGCGTTCTGCGCACCGGACCAAGAGGGGTGCTCTCACCCAGGACCGAGAGGGACTACGGCCAGGTGGTCGAGCGATGGACAGGTGCTTGAAGAGGGGTCGACCCCGCATAAAGATGGTCCATTCCTTGCCGATACCTTCCGAGAGGAATCGCACAGAAGGTGGGGGAGAGATGGTCGTAACGGACGAGGGCAAGCGCCTGGAGATTCTCGCCGCTGCTGGGTTGCGCGATTGCACCAACTGCCATCTCAGGACCATGCATTTCGTCGTGGACGACGGAGAGCAACTCCTCTCCGTCGACCCTTCAGGACTCGGTCGAACCAAGCTCCTCATCTGTGACGTATGCCGTCACACGTCCTCGCCGGAGGACCGGCAGAAGTCGTGAGACTGGTCCACGTCGGTCTCCCCCTCCGGGCGCGTAACCGCTGCCCGTCGCAGTCCGCTTGCAGCTGAAGGCTGTGCGGCTCTTACGCGGGACGTGGAGTTGGTGCTCCTGAGATCCGAGGCGTCTGCCGTTCCGTTCCGCCACGCTCGCCTGATCGAGCCGTCGGTAGTCACACGTGGGATGCTCCACGGGTGATGCGCAAGCACCTGCTCGCCGTGGTCGCGTGCCTCAGCCTGGCGGCCTGCACCTCGAGCCCGGCCGACGACGTCGCGCCGGACCAACCGACCTTCGTCCTCGGCGCCCCCACGGGTCCGAGCGGTAGCGAGCGGCAGCCGCCGCTCCTTCCCGAGGGCGTCGAAGTCCTGGCCATCCCCGCCGAGCGCGTGATCCCCATGTGGAAGCACCCGAAGACCACCGACGCGACCTTCGCGCTCGACACCAAGAACCCCATGGGCACGTTGTCCCCGATGCTGATCAAGGCCGCGAAGCGGCGGGCCGGCGAGGCCTGGTACCGGGTCCTGCTCCCGCTCCGACCGAACGGGACCTCCGCGTGGGTCCGCGAGAGCGACGTCGAGCTGCGACGGATCGATCAGCGCATCGAGGTCGACCTCTCCGAACGCAAGCTCCGCTACTACGTCCGCGACGAGCTGGAGGAGCACTTCAGCGTCGGCGTGGGCACCGAGGCGACCCCGACCGGCACCGGCACCTTCTACGTGTGGGTCAAGGTCCACTACGCGAGCCCGTACCAGCCCTACGGGATCGCCGCGCTCGGGCTGTCGGGCTTCTCGCCCGTGCTCTCGGAGTGGCCCGGCGAGGGCAGGATGGCGATCCACGGGACCTCGAGCCCGACCGATCTGGGCAACGCCGTGTCGCACGGCTGCGTGCGTGTTCTCAACAGCGACCTGAAGTCGCTCCTCGACGTGCCGCTCGGAACGCCCGTCGAGATCACCGCCTAGCCTTCGATTCCCGCTCACCTCCGTAAGGTGGAAGCGAGCACTCGGCACCGACGGAGGTCGCATGGCATCGTCGAACCCGACCACGGACCTGACCCGCGCGGCCTGGTCGTGGGTCGCACGCATCGACCGCGTCGTGATCCCGTTCCTGCGGCGCGTCGCGGTCCCGGTCCTGCGCGTCTCGCTTGGCGTCGTTTTCGTGTGGTTCGGGATGCTGAAGATCTTCGAGGTCTCCCCGGTCTCCGAGCTGGTGGCCAGGACCGTGTACTGGGTCGACCCCGACGTCATCGTGCCGCTGCTCGGGGTGTTCGAGGTCACGGTGGGGGTGCTCCTGCTCCTCGGCCGGGCGCTCCGGCTCACGCTGCTCCTGTTCCTGGTGCAGATGCTCGGGACGTTCCTCACGTTCATCGTGCTCCCGAACGTCACGTTCCGCGACGGCAACCCGTTCCTGCTCACCGTCGAGGGGGAGTTCGTCATGAAGAACCTCGTGTTGATCGCGGCCGCCCTCGTCGTCGGCACCACCGTTCGCCGGGACAAGGCCGCCCGCCGAGCATCGCGGTAGCCGTCAGGAGCGCCCGCGGACCGACAGGTAGTGATGCCACAGGATCCTCGCGGCGGTCGCCCGGTGGGGCTGCCAGGACCGAGCTCGGATCTCGAGCGCATCGAACGTCGGCTGCGCCGGAAGCTCGAGGAGCTCGCGCGCGGCGGTCGCGAGGGCCTGATCGCCGTGGGGCCAGACGTCGGGACGCCGCAGGCACATGATCAGGTAGATGTCGGCGGTCCAGCGGCCGATGCCACGGAGACCCATCAGGTTCGCGCGGACCTCGTCGTCGGGGAGCGTCCCCAAGCCCTCGAGGTCGAACCCGTCGGCGAGCGCGGTCGCGAGATCCCTCGCGTAGCCCGCCTTCTGGCGGCTGAACCCGACCGCGCGGAGCTCCGCATCCGAGAGCTCGAGGAAGCCGTTCGGCACGACGTCCCCGGCCAGCGACACGCCGAGCCGGTCGAACGCCGCCTTGGCCGACGCCAGCGACACCTGCTGTTCCAAGATCAGGTGGACGAGCGTGGCGAACGAGGGCTCGCGCGCCCACAGCGGGGGAGGGCCGAACCGTTCGACCGAGGCGGCGAGCGCCGGGTCGGCCTCAGCGAGCTCGCGGACGGCGACCAGGAGCGTTCGGCGCGTGAGAGGCCGGATCATCGGACCGGCATCTTCCCGCACCGGGCCGGTCCTCAGACTCGGCGGACGTCTCAGCCGTGCTCGGCGTCGTACGCGGCCGCCACCTTCTTCGGCACGCACATCCGCCAGGCGTCCAGGACCAGCTCGCGCATCTCGGTCTCGTCGAGGGCGGCGAGGCGGCACTCCACCCACTGGTACCGGAGGTCGCCCCTGCCGGGCATCATGAACTTGTCGGGTTCGGAGCGGACGAGCGCCTCTCGCTCCTCCTTGGGGAACCCGAACCCCATCTCGGTCTCGTCGCGCGAGAAGGCGACGAAGACGATCCGGCCCACGCGGAACTTGACCCGGTCCCGCACGAGCGCCTCGGTCGTGCGGGGCAGGGTCATCGCGAACGCGCGAACGTCGTCGATCGTCACCATCGGCCGCTCCTCCATCACCGGACCGGAGACGCGCGGCACGATATCGGAGGGCGCCGACGGCGAGCGCTTCAGGTCGCGCGCTAGGAGCCGACCTCGCTGGGGCTCTTCGCGTAGTTCGTCGCGCCGAACCAATCGACCACGACCGCCGGCTCGTCGCCGACGACCCAGGCGTCGTGCCCGCTCGGCAGCGACGTGACGTCCCCGGGCTCGGCCACGAACTCCGTGCCGTCGTCCATCCGGATCGCGAGCCGCCCGCTGACGTGGTACTGGAAATGCGGGGCCTCGCAGCTCTCGGTCTTCGCGATCGGCTTGACGTCCTTCGACCAGCGCCAGCCGGGCTGGAACACCAGCCGGCCCACCTCGTCGCCGCCGATCACGAGGATGTCCGCGTGGCCGTTCGGGAACGGGCGGACCTCGTCCGCGGTCTCGAACCCCTTGTGTGCGGTCTCCTGCATCGCTGCTCCCCCTTCCGGGTCGCCGGGTGCCTGTCCGCGGTATCCTTATCTACTAGTAGGTCAGGAGTCAAGACCGTCCGTCGCATGAGGCCGGCGGTGAGGCCAAAGAAATGAGGGAGGATGTCCGCGTGGCGACCGATGCTCGCAAGGCCGAGAAGGGGACCGCGTCGAAGATCCTCGACGTGGCCGAACGGCTGGTCCAGCTCCGCGGGTTCAACGGGTTCAGCTACGCCGACGTGGCCGAGGAGCTCGGGATCTCCAAGGCGAGCCTGCACTACCACTTCGCCGGCAAGGCCGAGCTCGGCGAGGCGCTGATCGAGCGCTATGCCTCGCGCTTCACGGGCTCGCTCGACGAGATCGAGGCCCGGCCGATCGACGCTCCCGCGAAGCTCGCGGCCTACGCGAAGCTCTACGGCGACGTCCTGCGCCGCAAGCGCATGTGCCTGTGCGGCATGCTCGCGGCCGAGTACCAGACGCTCCCGAAGCCGATGCGCTCGGCCGTGGTGAGCTTCTTCGACGACCAGGAGGCGTGGCTCGTCGCGGTCCTGGAGCAGGGGCGCGAGGAGGGGACGCTGCGGTTCTCGGGGTCCGCGAGCGAGGCCGCGCAGATGATCGTCGGCGGTCTCGAGGGCGCGATGCTCGTCACGCGCCCGTACGGCGATCCGGCTCGCTTCCAGATCGCGGCGGACCATCTCCTGGCGAGCTTCGCCGCCGGTACTCCCGCCTCTGTCCGGTGAACCAGGGGTTCAGCGAGAAGGGGCGGCCGATGTCAGAGCGGACAACGGTGCGGGTACTGGGACCCACGGACGGGGAGACGGGATCCCTCGGATCGATCGGCGTGCGATTCATGATCGCAGGGAAGGATTCGGGCGAGCACGTCTCCCTGGTGGAGCATCCGATGCCTGCTCGCGCGCTCGCCGCGCCCATGCATCGCCATAGCCGAGAGGACGAATACAGCTTCGTGCTCGAGGGGCGAGTGGGCGCGCAGCTCGGCGACGAGCTGATCTTCGCCGGTCAGGGTGATCTGGTCTTCAAGCCCCGCGATCAGTGGCACACCTTCTGGAACGCGGGAGATGAGCCGGCCCGGATCCTGGAAGTGATATCCCCGGCTGGGTTCGAGCGGTTCTTCAAGGAGATCGTGGATCTGCCGCCGACCGCCGGACCGGACGAGAGCGCGGCGGTCGGTGCGCGCTACGGATTGGAGTTCGACGTCGAAAGCATCGCGCGCCTGGTCGACGAGCATGGGCTCTGGTTCGGAGACGAGCGTGCCGTCTAGTCCACGTAGGGGCCGTTGAACACGGGGGTCTCCCCGTACGGCTTGCCCGCCATGAGCAGGAACCTGGTGCCGGGAACGGCGTCGGTCACCGTGAGCTCCTCACCCGGACCGAGCAGCACGAGCTGCGGAGGCCTCGCCCGCTCCGCGTTGGCACCGAACGTGGCCTCGCCGTCGAGCAGGTAGGCGAATCCCTGGAACTCGGACGGGACCTGCGTGGTGACCGTTCCGCCGTCCGCGAGCTCGACGTCGTAGACGATCGCGGGTGTCCCCAGCTGCAGGGGTGAGCCCTCGCCGACCAGCACCCGCACCGATGCGTCGCCTTCCTTCCGCACGGTGATCTGTTCGGGGAGCAGCACCTGTGCGCTCGGCTCGGCCTGCTTGTCCTTGCGAGCGAGGTTCACCCAGAAGAGCACGCTGCGCCATTCGGTGTCGCCGAGGCCTTCCGCGCGCTGCTCCGCGCCGATCGCCTCGGCATGCCATGCGCCCTTCCCCGTCCTGAGCGCGAGGAGCGCGCCCTCGGGCAGGCGTGCGCGCTCGATGGCTCCGTCGGGCCCCGTGCTGTGGCCGGTGCTGGCCGACCCCTGCAGGATGTACCAGAGGTTGTCGAACCCGCGGTGGGGATGCTTGGTGTCGACGTCCTGCAGTTCCGATAGCCGGAAGCGCGCCTCGTGCACGAGGATGAACGGGTCCACCTGCGCGTAGGGCACGGTCCGCGACGGAAGGGGTTCCAGGATCTCGAACCCCATCATCGGCCGGATGTGCGCGTCCTCCACGAGGATCGCCTCCCGCGATGTCTCCTCCTTCTGACGTTGCATGGTCCTCAACCCCTTCCACTCCGAGGTCACTTGCATGTCGCTAGCAACTACGACCGTGCTAGCCTTATTCCATGCGTGCATCGACCGGAGGGGCACCGGGCCTCGACCCCGAGGCGTGTGGGCGCGCGGACGGCTCGCTGATGCGGGCGTTCGACCTGCTCGGCAAGCGCTGGACCGGTGTCGTGCTGGGCACGTTGAGCGGAGGCCCCACGGGCTTCCGCGCGCTCGCCCGCACCGTCGAGGGGATCAGCGACTCGATGCTCTCGGAACGGCTCGGTGAGCTCACGGATGCCGGCCTCGTCACCCGCACCGTGCGTGAGGGACCGCCGCTCGCCGTCACCTACGCGCTCACCGACGCGGGGCGCGCCCTCCTGCCCTCGCTCGCCCAGATCAGCCGCTGGGCGGAGCACTATCTCCCGCTCGTCGACACCGAACCGGAGGCACGCCGTCGAGGTCACCCCGGCAGGTAGGAGGCCGAGCGAGCTCGATCTCGACGCGAGAGCAAGAAACCGAAAAAGATCCGCGCCGCCGTGCATGGTTTCCGATCCCCCTGGGTACGAGAGCGGGTCTGGCTCAGTCACGTCCCCAGGGGGGACCGTTCGGAAGGAGGGTGTATGCGACGCATGCGTCGCGGCGTGATCGCGCCGCTCGCGGTATCCGTCGTCGTCTGGCTCACGCTGCCGCTCGTACCGGGTGCGGCGGCGGCGGCCGGGAAGGCCGGCCACGGGAACCATGGTTCGGACACGTTCGAGCTGGCTCCGGACGTGCACGCGGAAGATCGTCAAGGACAAGAGCGCCGTCGTGAACCAGACGGCGGACAAGGCTCCGGCCGTCGGCGAGGTCCGCACGTGGCTCGGCCTGGATGACGCCGAAGGCTTCTATCCGAAGAGCTTCGAGCTCCGGGGCGTGGGGGAGCACGTGGAGGTCTGGACCGCCACGGGAACCGCGACCTTCGAGGGCATCACGTCGACCGGCCTCGACTTCGCGGACGCCGACTGCCGCAACGGGGATCGCACCACGATCTCGGAGGACCAGGTCGACTACCTGATCGATCAGTTCGACAACAACATCTTCCCGAACGAGTCCGATCTGTTCAGCGTTCCGCCGGATCGGGACGGCAAGAAGGCCCCCGCGACCAAGGCGCTGGGGGTCCACGGCAACTACTACAAGGGGGACGGCGACAACATCGTCGTGCTCGTCGACAATGTTCGGGACGACAACTTCAAGGACACCGACAACGTCCATAAC
This sequence comes from uncultured Actinomycetes bacterium, assembly GCA_963778545.1. Taxonomy (GTDB): domain Bacteria; phylum Actinomycetota; class UBA4738; order UBA4738; family HRBIN12; genus DASSJM01. Next base: position 84,040 of record CAVZUW010000014.1, read on the forward strand.
TTCTCGTACATCGCGGGGTTCTTCTCCTCGGGTCTGAACGGGTTCTTCAACCGCAACGTCATGACGATCGACGCGTTCGACTGGCTCCACCGGACGGGTGGGGACCCGCCCAACGAGCCCGTCGCCGGCGACAACTGCACGAGCGCCCCCGCACGTCCGTCCCTGTACGAGGGCGTCTTCGCGCACGAGTACAACCACCTGCTGCGGTCCTACGTCGACCCGGCCGAGACGACGTGGCAGAACGAGGGAACCGCGGACACCGCGATCGTCCTGACCGGGTACAGCGACCCGACCGCGCCGATCACCGACGTCCACTTCGACTCGCACATCCAGTGCTACCAGGGCTACCTGGGGGTCCCGACAGACGCGAACCCGAACCCGAGGGAGGGAGGCCCCGAGAACTCGCTCAACGTGTGGGGTGATCAGGACTTCGATCACGAATCGGAGATCCTCTGCGACTACGGGGCCGCGTACAGCTACCTCCTGTGGCTCGCGGACACCTACGGCGACGCGGTCCTCACGACGCTGCACAACGACGGGGCGAACCAAGGCTTCGACGCGGTCCAGGCGGTCCTGGACGACCTGGCGCCGGGCACGACCGTCGAGGAGACGATCGACACATGGCTGGCGACGATGGCGCTGGACGCGCAGCTCGACGGCGGCGCGTCGCTGACCGGCGGCGACGCCGTCGATTATCAGGTCGAGCGTCTGGAAGCATCGATCAACTGGGACACCTCCGATGCGTTCGACACGCCGGGTGCCCCGCCGAACGGGGGCGACTTCGTCCGGCTCCGCGACGGCGGCGGCACGTATTTTTCCGCCGACCAGATCACGTCGATCTCGTTCGACGGCGCGGCGGACCTGCCGCCGCTCCCGATCACGTGGGAGGTCGACGACACACCACCGCCGGGCGCGGAGGGGCCGGCGCTCTACTCGACGGACGCCGACGGCCGCAACGACGTGATCGTGCAGAGCGTGGACGTGCCTGCGGGATCGGCGCAGCTGACGTTCGACGCGGCGTGGGACCTGGAGACGACGTTCGACTTCGGGTACGCGCAGGTCACGACCGACGGTGGTGAGACCTACACCAGCCTGGCCTGCACCGATGCCGTCGACGACAACGCCGGCGACAACGTGGGACCAGGCTTCGGTCCGGGGTTCAACGGGTTCAACGACGCGCCCACCTTCGCGCCGCAGACCTGTGACCTGACGCCCTATGCGGGGTCGACCGTGGGGCTCGCGTTCCGGTACTTCTCGGACTCGAACACGCACGGCGACGGCTTCTGGGTCGACAACGTCGCAGTCGGCGGGACCCCGGTCTCGGACGGCTCCACCCTCACCGGGTGGCAGTCGGCGACCGAGCTCAACCCCGTCGAGGTCGAGGGCTACTCGGTGCAGCTGATCTCCTACGACGACGCGGGGACGCAGGCGCACGTGTTCTCGCTGCCGATCGACGGGAGCTTCCACGGCGAGCTGAGCGGCGCTGCGATCACCGATGCGATCGGCCCGGACGCCGAGGTGGCGTCCGCGATCGTCACGTTCCACGACGGGACGGAGCTGGTGACCCAGTACGCGCCGTACACGCTGACGGTGAACGGGGTGCTCCAGCCCGGAGGCGAGTAACCGCGCCACCGAACGAGCACGAGGCGGCCCCGCAGATGCGGGGCCGCCTCGTCGTTCAGGATCGGTCGACCATCGGCTGACGAGCCCGCGAGCGCATCACTTGGGAACCGCCGACCGGTGACGACGTGGGCCCTGACTTGACCCTAGGGATGCCGACGAGCCCGCATGCGTCCACCAACCCGCCTCGTGCACACACTAGGCTCTCGACATCTCGAAAGGCGGGGGCGGCCATGAGCGAACGGAGTGGTCCTGAAGCGCAGTTCCAACTTGCGAACGAACGGACGTATCTGGCGTGGCTGCGCACGGCGCTGGCACTCGTCGCCTCCGGCGTCGCAGCCGCACGGCTCCTGGCGGGGCAGACGCTCCACTGGGCGTGGGAGATGGTTGGGGTCCTGCTGATCCTGGCTGGAGTCGTGACCGCCGCCCTAGCGCGGCGCCGGTGGCGGGCCATGGACGCCGCGATCCGCGAAGGCGAACCCCTGCCGGCTCCGGGCATCGCCGTGATGATCGCGGGGGTCATCGTGCTCTGCGGGCTCATCACCACCGCGCTCCTGCTCGGAACGAACCCCGGACAGGTTCCCTGAATCGACGAGGGTCTCGGAGTCCCGCCTCTTCGCCGCTTTCATCGCTCAAGCGGGCGTCTCGAGTCGATCTAGGCCGGAGTTCGAGCTCAACGAAACGAACGGCGTGAGAACGCCTACCCGGCACGTTCGGCAGTGGGCCCCCGGGGATTCGAAACCCCGAACCTTAAGAGAGAACGTCTCCCCGCGTACGGGGACATCCGCGGTCGTACGCCAACGTTGCGTCTTCCCTGCTGAGGAGCCATCTGCCATCAGCCGACGTCCGCACACATCCGCCGATGTCCTGGGACGGTTGTGGCCAAGTTGTGGCCACGTCAGCTCTCGGGCGGTTGACTCCTCCTCGCACGCACCCTGGACACCGCGACCGCGACGACCGTGACCAGATAGCTGGCCTGTCAGACCCTCGATGGCCGCGAGCATCCGGGGCTTCGAGTTCGCCTCACTTCACGCGCCGCGTGCTCCAAACCCTACCGTCGAGAGCGTGACGAAGCTGAAGTAGGTGAAGCCCACGGTGTCGGACTGCGCGAAGAACGGCTCATCGCTGATGACAGCGATCGTTTCGAACAGGGCGGCGAACGTCATCCCGAGGAGCGGGTAGATCGAGAGAAGCCCGAGGATGGTTGGAGCGTTCACGGACGGCTCTTTGACGATTCGTCGGCCGAGCACGACGATCGTGGCCGCCACCGGCAGGATCGCAACGACGACGGCCGTGATTGACTCTGCGGACCTCGAATCGAACACCTACCCGGAGATCCCAAGGAACACCCCGATTGGAACTAGGACTATCGCCTGACGCCAAGCGTATCGCGGGGCCCGGGACACCCGAAACGCTAACAGCACCATGCCGCCCTGCAACATGATCGCGATGACCTTGAGCCACGTCTTGTTGGCCGTCGAAACGAGTATCTGGGCCCTGACGAGGTATGGGCGCGATGTCGTCGAGTAGGGCGGAGCCTCGCCGTTGGTCTGAAAAGGGGCACGGTCTGACGACCCCGGATACCCGGGAATCGCCGATCGTTTCCCTGAGCGACCCGGCTGCCACATATATGATGTCGCAACCTCCGGATGACCGGGAGCGGTTGCGGCAAGGTGGAGGCGCGTTGGACGAGCGGACCCTCGAGGCCAGCACGAGCGCCGCCGGCGTCGTGTTGCTGACGCTGTGCGCCGGGCAATTCCTGATGGCGCTAGACAGCTCGGTCATGAACGTCTCGATCGCGACCGTAGCCGACGATCTCGACACGACCATCACCGGGATCCAGAGCGCGATCGTCCTGTACACCCTCGTGATGGCGATGCTGATGGTTACGGGCGGCAAGATCGGTTCGATGATCGGCCGGAAGCGGGCCTTCACGATCGGGTTGGTGATCTATTGCTCCGGCTCGCTCACGACGGCCCTGGCGCCAAACCTCGGAGTGCTGCTGCTCGGTTGGTCACTCCTGGAGGGGATCGGGGCGGCGCTGATCATGCCGGCGATCGTCGCGCTGGTTGCCGGGAACTTCCCACCCGACGGACGACCCCGCGCCTACGGCTTGGTGGGAGCGTCCGCTGCGGTCGCGATCGCCGTCGGGCCGCTGATCGGCGGGCTCGCGACCACCTACGCCTCGTGGCGATGGGTCTTCGCGGGCGAGGTCCTGGTCGGTGCCGGGATCCTCTTCTTCTCCCGACGCGTCACGGACGCACCGGTCGAGGTCCGACCTCACTTGGACGTCCTGGGCTCGGTGCTCTGGGCGCTCGGGATGGGGCTGATCGTCTTCGGGGTGCTGAGGTCAGGCGACTGGGGATGGTTCCTACCGGCCGAGGGCGGGCCATCCGTCCTAGGCATGTCGCCGGTGTTTTGGCTGATCATCGCGGGGCTCGTCTCGCTCCGTCTGTTCGGGTTGCACATCCGGCGCCTCGATGACGCGGGGAAGGAGCCACTGTTCAGCCCATCGCTGATCTACCAGGGTGGTCTGAACGGCGGGCTCGTGATGTTCCTTTTCCAGTTCCTCGTGATGATGGGTCTGTTCTTCGTGATCCCTCTGTTCCTTTCGGTTGCCCTCGGGCTCTCGGCGATTGAGACCGGGATCAAGATCACGCCGCTGTCGGTGACCATGCTCCTCGCGGCAGCGGGCGTGCCGAAGCTCTTCCCTACGGGGTCACCCCGTCGGATCGTCTCGATCGGTTTCGTCCTGGTGCTGATTGGCATCGTGTCGCTCCTCGTCGCGATGGACGCCGATGCCACCGCGAGCATCGTGACCGTTCCGCTGCTGGTGGTCGGACTGGGTCTGGGAGCCCTCGCCTCCCAGCTCGGCAGTATCACCGTTTCGGCGGCGCCCGAGAAGTTGGCACCCGAGGTCGGCGGTCTCCAGAACACGGCCTCGCAGTTCGGCGCCTCGCTCGGGACGGCGCTCGCCGGGTCGGTGCTCATCACCGCGCTGACGGCGTCGTTCCTGAGCGGGATCGCCGGAGATCCCGATGTGCCGCCCGAGGTGGTGAATCAGGCCAACGTGCAGCTCACGAGCGGTGCCCCGTTCATCTCGGATGCCGACCTGGAGTCGGCCCTGCAGGACGCGGGGGTCGACCAGCAGACCTCTGAGGCGGTGTTGGACGACTACGGGGAGGCGCGCCTGGACGGACTCCGCACGGCCCTCGCGCTCCTGGCGCTGTTTGCGGTGATCGCGCTCTTCTTCACCCGGCGGGTTCCAGACCAACAGCCCGGGAGCGTGGCAGCGGTCGATCGTTTCGCACCCGGCTAGCGAACCGCGCTCTGGCGCGCCGCGACTCCGAAGCGGATCTACGCCTTGGCTTCCGATTCCTGCTCGAGTTCAGCGAACTCGATCGCCATTTCGAGTGCACGGGCGATATCCCCGCCGCCCGCTGCTGCGCGCTGTGACATGGCTAAGCGTGATGTGGCCGCACGATGGCTCGGGGTTGCGGCGCCGGCTCCCGGTGCGCCCAATGACCGAGCGTGATCCCGAGACTGCTGACCCAGTGACCGTCGAGCCCATACTTCGACCAGTTGAGGGAAAGGGTGCCGAGTTCCCGTCGAGGGAAGCGGCTCGGTCCACTGGCGTGACCGGCTGGGCGGGTTGGTCCACGAGTACTATCGAGAAGTGGTATGACCGAAGATCGATCTGCAACTCAGTCTCTAATCTTCATCGGTGAGCCAGCGCCAGCGAGATGGGTGACGACGACGGGCTCGGTGGTCTAAAACCCGGGACCCTCCCGGGCGGATCGAAGGCGGCCCAAGAAGCCGTCGGAGCGGCGTTGCGCTATTGGTGGATCAGCGTGCTCCGCGGCGGTCTGGCGTTGTTCCTGGGCATCGGGGCGCTGATCTCGGGGGCCTCCCAGCAGCTCCTCGTCAACTACATCGCCCTCTACTTGTTGTTGAGCGGTCTCCTCACGACCAGATGGGCCCTCGGCGTCAGATGGAGGGCCGGCTCACGGCTGGGACTCGCCGCCGGGCTGCTCGCGATCGCAATGGGACTGGTTTTAATGGCCCGCCACAGGCTCGAGGGCATCGTGAGCCCGAGTGCCCTCATAAGTGCCGTGGCCGTGACAACCGTGGCGACCGGATGTCTCAGGATCGTGGGCGCGTTCGAGGTCGAGGAGCGCACGGGCCATCGATGGACCATCGGCGGGATGATCCTCGGGTCGGTCGAGATCGTCCTCGGGGTGATTCTATTCCTCGTCAGGAACACTCAAGCATCCGCAGTTCGCGTCACGATCGGCATCTGGGGCCTCGTTGCGGGCTCCCTGCTCCTCGCTCAAGGGGTTCGGATGTTGCGAGCGCATCGTTCCATCGGCTGACACTTCGCACCGGGCGCAGTAGCAAGGAACGCCGAGGCGTTCTATCAGTGGGCTCTAGAGAACAACTATCCGGCGATCGGGTTCTACAGCGCCTATCCAGGTCTCTCGACTCAAGACATCCGAGCCCTGCTGGCCGACCGTACGTCACCATCGGCCACCACTTGATAGCTGGTGTCCCCACGATATAGAGACGAAGAGCCACCCTCGAAATGCTGCACCGCCGCAAGAAGCAGCCACAGCAAGGCCTATCGGGCACTCCTCGACGAGCTTGACAGCGGGCTCGCCGTGCGGCGCGGACTCCCGATCGTCTTGGACGAAGGGCCGCCGTAGTACGGTTCGTCGGTGGCGGACGAGGGGATCACCACCGAGGCGTCGCGTTGGGACGCTCGCTACGGCGCGCTGTTCGTGCTCATCCTGCTTTCGATGCTCCTGTCGGCCGCCAACACGCCCTGGCTCAAGGTCGTCGGGGCCATCGTGCTGGGCGGCACGGTGCTGTTCGCGTTCCGGGTGTCCCGGGCTCCGCGGCGCGCGTGGCGTCTGGCGAGGATCCTCGTTCCGATCGCGGTGATCCTTGGGATCGTCGGGCATGTGTCCGATTCGAGGAGCGCAGACTCGATCGCGGCCCTCGTCTACGTCATCCTGCCGGTGGCCGTGATCGTCGTGCTCGTCCGGCGAATCGTGATGGACCTGCCGTCGGTGAGCGCTCGAACCATCCTCGGGCTGCTCTCCGTCTACCTGCTGATAGGGATGACGTTCGCCGCCCTGTTCACAGCGATCGCCGTCATCAGCGACGAGCCGTTCTTCGCGGAGACCAAGACCGCGGAGCCCGTGGACTTCACCTACTTCAGCTACGTGACGCTCGCGACCGTCGGGTACGGGGACTTCACCGCCGCGAACCCGATGCCTCGGATGCTCTCGGCCATGGAGGGCTTGTTAGGTCAGCTGTATCTGGTCACGGTCGTTGCGGTCGCGGTGTCCAGGGTCCGCCCGAGGAGGAGTCAACCGCCCGAGGGCTGACGCTCAGGCTCCTCAACGTGAAACCTCGCCAGCGAGCGCGTCGGCGACCCCCGCGTTCACCGTGGCGGGGACTTTCCAAGTACTACGCCATCAGAGATATCGGTACGGTTCGCTCGAGCGGAGCGACGACTACGCATTCGTGAATGACCTGATCACGTGCAGAGGGCTGCTCCGCACCGACGAGAGCAGGTCGTGAGTGGCACTAACTCGGCGGTCAAGTGGTTGAGGCGATCAGCTTCATAGGCCTGGGGACTCTCTCAAACCGCGATCTCGTTCCCCAGGAGCCGCATGGATCGGCTTGCACAAGCGTGATCGCAGCGGTGAGGGCCGGGGTCTTGCCTCGTTCAGCCCCGGCCCTCATCGCCCAAAGAGACGAGCAAGTCGAGGCTGATCTGGGCCTGTTGACGCGTGGTTGCCGGTCGCGCGAACATTCAGGCGAATCGTGAGCGACAGCGGCGGGATAACGGTCACACACGGCCAGGAGCTCTTCGCCTCCTGGGTCACGGATGTCCTCGTATACATCTTGGTTCTCAACCTGTTCGTCCAGTACGTGCCGAAGGTCATCACGGAGTCGTTCACCGTATCCATATTCACCGCGGTCATCCTGAAGCTCTTGATCGACGCCATCGCCGGCGTGGAGCACCGCGTGAGGGGTTGGTTCAACAAGCGCCAGGGTCCGGTCTGGCGGGCTCTTGGGGTGGTGGCGGTGTTCTCCATTCTCTTCATCTCCAAGTTTGTCGTCCTCGAGGTCGTCGACATCGTCCTCGGTGACCGGGTCGCGCTCGGTGGGTTCATCGAAGTCGCCTTGCTCGTCTTGACCATGATCCTGGCGCGCCGGAGTGTGACTTGGGCCTACCGGCGCCTCGGAGACGCAACGTGACCTAACCCCGCTACTCGGACCCGCGATGCAAGTCAGGGCATTGACGGCGTCAGCCCCGGAATCGTCGCGGCTTCACACAACGTTCTGCACCTCCCGATGATTGGAACGGCTAACTCTGGCTCGACCGCGCCGAGCGGATCCCGCTCAGCACCAGTGAGGGGTTCCGCTCAGTGCCGACCTCCCTCCCGGCGCAGACGTCCTAGCGCCACGGCTTCTCGGCGCGCCACCGCTTGGCCCGCGCCGCGACCTCGCGCCGATCCCACAGCCGGCTCTGTCCCTCGCTTCCCACCGGGAGCGGGGAAGCTGGCGCGTCGACGATCCCGACGGGAACGTGAACCAGCCATGAACTCTCCGCGCCCCGAGCGGTCGGCCTATTGGCGTCGAGGAGGACCGGACGCCGCGGGTGGTGCTAGTCGGCATGTTGCGCGAGGGCGCCCAGAACGCCCGTTAGCGACCCGGACCCGTAGGTGTCATCCTTCAGCCCACATCTTTGAGAGGGGGCAAGGATGTTCGTGCCAGTGCTGGGCTGGGTCCCAGGGACAAGCGTAGTGATCTTGATCGTCGGCTTGATCGTGGTCCTGCTCGGGTACTTCGTCTACGACATGTTCATCAAGAAGGGGGGTCCCTGACGCTCCTGATCCCACGGCCTCCCGGTTGCGTGCCACCCCTGAGGAGGGGATGCAGGAGGCAACGCCGTTCTGTTGTGGCCAGGTTGCCCGCCGGCGGGTCGGTGTCCTCACGTCGTCCCAGCCAGATGGGTGGGCCCCCGGGGATTCGAACCCCGAACCTGCGGATTAAGAGTCCGTTGCTCTGCCAGATTGAGCTAGAGGCCCGGCGCAGTCTAGCAACCGGACCTCGGGGTTTCGGGTGACCGAGGGGACTCGAACCCCCAACCCCCAGGACCACAACCTGGTGCTCTGACCACTTGAGCTACGGCCACCGCGTTCGAGCGCGATTGTACCCGCGGGCTCGCGCACCCTTGCCGAGACCGTTGCCCTCTGCCATGATTGAACGGCCGTTCAAACGCCCCCTACGCAGGAGGAACGAGGCCATGGCGGTTCGCGAGTCGGTCGAGATCGACCTGGACCGGGTCGACCGTCTGATCCAGGAGCAGGAGGCCGAGCTCGAGCCCAAGCATCGGGCCTCGATCGCCTACCGCGAGATCGCGCGTCGGCACGTGGCGGGCGGCGTCGCCTCTTCGTGGCAGGCCTCCCCACCGCACGCGATCTTCATCGAGCGAGGCGACGGCAGCCGCATCTGGGACATCGACGGCAACGAGTACGTCGACTACCACCTCGGCTACGGGGCGATGGTGGTCGGTCACGCGCATCCGGCGATCGTCGAGGCGATCGAACGCCAGGTGCGGAACGGGACGCATTTCGCGCAGCCGACCAAGCATCTCGACGCGATCGGCGCGAACCTCGCGGAACGCTTCTCGCTCCCGTTGTGGCGGTTCTGCAACTCGGGGACCGAGGCGACGCTCGAGGCGGCGCGGCTGATGCGCGCGAAGACCGGGCGCGACCTCCTCATCAAGATCGAGGGCACCTACCACGGCCACCACGACTCGCTGATGTTCAGCGTGATCCCCGACCCCGAGCTGATGGGCCCGCGCGATCATCCGGTGACGTTGCCGCAGGCGCCGGGGATCCCGCAGGCGTTCGCCGAGCTCGTGGTCGTGGTGCCGTTCAACGACTTGGCGGCGGCCCGGCGGGCGTTCGAGGAACATCGCGACCAGGTCGCCGGGATGATCGTCGAGCCGGCGATGATGAACTGCGGCGTCATCCTGCCCGAGCCGGGCTACCTGCAGGGTCTCGCGGACCTGTGCCACGAGTTCGGCGCGTACCTCGCGTTCGACGAGGTGAAGACCGGCGTGACGCTCGCCGCGGGCGGCGCGGTCGAGGCGTTCGGCGTCGTGCCCGACGTGGTGTGCCTGGCCAAGGCGATCGGCGGCGGCACCCCGTGCGGCGCGGTCGGCGCGACCGAGGAGCTGTTCGCGCTCGTGGTCGACGGCGAGTACGACATGGCGGGGACGTTCAACGGGAACCCGCTCACGATGGCGGCGATGCACGCGACCCTCACCGAGGTGCTGACGGAGGACGCGTACCGCACGCTGAACCACCTCGACGGCTACCTGCAGGAGCGGCTCTCGTCCGTGATCGAGCGGTACCGGCTTCCGGCGTACGTCACCGGCGTGGGGGCCAAGGGGTCCGTGATCTATTCGACCCGGCCGGTGCGCGAGTACCGCGATTCGATCGGCATCGACGAGCGCATCACCTACCTCGCGTGGCTGTTCCAGCAGAACGGCGGCGTGTTCAAGTCGCCGTGGGCCAAGCAGGAGACGTGGACGCTTTCGGTCCGGCATTCGGACGAGGACGCGCAACGCTACGTCGACAACGTCGAGGCGTTCGCGCGGGCCATCACCTCCGACGGCCCGATCGAGGGAGCGGATGACGCGGCCGAGGTTCGCCCCCTCGCGCCTCGGTCGCCCTAGGGTCGGTTACCGTTCGAGCGATGCCGCGCACGCTCACCCTCGCGTTGCCCGACGGCCGAACGCTCGAGGCTGTCGACGAGGGCGACCCGGACGGGACGCTGCTGATCTTCCATCACGGCAGCCCCGGTGCGGCGGTGGCGTTCGAGCCGTTCGACCGCGCGGCCGCCGAGCGCGGGATCCGGCTGGTGACGCTGTCGCGGGCCGGGTTCGGGGACTCGAGCCGGCTGCGAAGGTCGGAGCGTCGCGAGCGCGGCGGCCGACGCGGCCGCGCTCGCCGATCATCTCGGCGCCGAACGGTTCGCCACGATGGGCTGGTCCGGCGGGGGACCGCATGCGCTCGCCTGTGCGGCGTTGCTGCCCGAACGTGTCTCGGCGGCGGCCACGATCGCCGGCGTCGCGCCGTACGAAGCGGAGGGTCTCGTGTGGACCGACGGGATGGGGGAGAGCAACCGGATCGAGTACCCGCTCGCGGCGCGCGACCCGGACGAGCTGCTCCGATGGATGCAGCCGCAGGTGGACGCCCTCGCCGTCGTCGAGCCGGAGGAGATCGTGTCGGAGCTCCGCAGCCTGATCTCGCAGGTGGACGAGGCGCAGGTCACCGGCGCGCTCGGCGAGCTGCTGGCGGCGTCGTTCCGTCGGGCGTTCGCGAACGGCGTCTGGGGCTGGTACGACGACGATCTCGCGTTCGTCCGGCCGTGGGGGTTCGAGCTCGCGTCGATCGGGGTCCCGGTCTCGGTATGGCAGGGGCGGCAGGACCTGATGGTGCCGTTCGCGCACGGCGAGTGGCTGGTGGCGCACGTCCCGACGGCTCGCGCGCGCCTACGTCCGGAGCACGGACACCTCTCGCTCGCGGTGGGTTCGATGGGCGAGATCCTCGACGACCTGCTCACCGCGGCCCGCGAACGCCCGCACGTAGACTGACCCCCGCCATGACCACCGAGACCGAGCACCCCGAGAGCTCGAGCCCACGCTCGACCCGCGAGCACGTCGAGCTCGTCGAGCGCTCGAGCGCGCACAACTACCACCCGTTGCCGGTCGTGGTCGCCGAGGCCGAGGGGGTGTGGGTGACCGACGTCGAGGGCCGTCGCTATCTCGACATGCTCTCGGCGTACTCGGCCCTGAACTTCGGGCACCGTCATCCCCAGCTGATCGCGGCGGCCAAGGAGCAGCTCGACCGGCTCACGTTGACGAGCCGCGCCTTCCACAACGATCAGATGGGCCCGTTCCTGCGCGATCTCGCGGACCTGTGCGGCATGGACATGGCCCTGCCGATGAACACCGGTGCCGAGGCGGTCGAGACCGCGCTGAAGACCGCGCGCAAGTGGGGCTACGAGGTGAAGGGCGTGACGCCCGACCAGGCCAAGGTGATCGTCTGCAGCGGCAACTTCCACGGACGCACGATCACGATCGTCAGCTTCTCGACCGACGAGGACTCGAGGAACGGCTTCGGGCCGTTCACGCCGGGGTTCGAGGTCGTCCCGTACGGCGACGCGGACGCGCTCGAGGCCGCGATCGACGACGAGACGGTGGCCTTCCTCGTCGAGCCCGTCCAGGGCGAGGCGGGCGTGGTCATCCCGCCCGACGGTTACCTGGCGCGAGCGCGCGAGCTCTGTACCGAGCGCGGCGTGCTGCTCGTCGCCGACGAGATCCAGTCGGGCCTCGGCCGCACGGGGACGACGTTCGCGTGCGAGCTCGAGGGTATCCGCCCCGACGTGTTCATCCTCGGCAAGGCGCTGGGTGGGGGGATCGTTCCGGTGTCCGCCGTCGTGGCCGACCGTGACGTGCTCGGCGTCTTCGAGCCCGGACAGCACGGGAGCACGTTCGGTGGGAATCCGGTCGCGAGTGCGATCGGGCGGCGGGTCGTGGCGATGCTTCGAACCGGCGAGCTCCAGGAGCGCTCAGCCAAGCTCGGCGAGTACCTGCTCCAGGAGATCAGGGGCGCCGAGCTCGACACCGTCGCCGAGGTCAGGGGCCGAGGGCTGTGGATCGGGATCGACCTCGTCGCCTCGGCCGGCACCGCCCGTTCCTCGGCGGAACGGCTGCTGGAGGAAGGGGTCCTGGCCAAGGACACCCATGACCGAACGATCCGCCTGGCGCCTCCGCTCGTGATCGAGCGCGACGAGCTCGACTGGGCCCTCGAGCGGATCCTCCCGGTGCTCGAGCGCGCGTCCGAGAACGAGCGGTCCTCCGAGCGCTAGGCGAAGTTCTGGGGACTCCCGGACCCGGCCGAGCCCTCCATCTGACCCGCCGACGCGGACGACATCTCGCGTGCGTCGACGATGCTCGGCCTGGCGATCAGGTAGATCAGGATGCCGAACAGAGGCAGGATGAAGATCAGCAGGATCCAACCGGCCTTGGCCCCGCCTGAGAGGTCCTTGCGTCGGAAGATGTCCGCGAAGACCATGATGAACATCCAGATCAACATGAACCAGAAGAAGAACACCAACATCGTCCACAAGAAGTCGCCGAAGTCGTAGTCCGCCAGCATCGTTGCTCCCTTCCGTCCGTCGAGATGGTTCCTGGTTATCGCCGCTCGTCGACCGTGGCGCCCGGCCGGGGCACCTTACCTCGGTACTACCGACGGTCGCGGCGGTCCTCGCGATGGTCCTGTCGACGGTCGACCCCGTTCGACACGACCTTCGCGGTACCCACCACCGCGGCCGTGCGAGCTACCGGTGCGCCGACGACGCCTCGGCGTGCTGCTCGTGCTGGACGTAGTGGCATCTCAGGCTCCTTCCTCGCTCATCTCCGCTTCCATCGAGGCGGCGATCGCCTGGATGGGGATGCGGCCGCTGGCGATCAGCTGACCACCCGATCGGCGCGCAGCCGACGCGAACGGTGCGGCCCACGTGTTCTCCCACACGAGGACACCTGCCGTGCTGCCGTTCTCCATGGATGCCGCGAGGTGCACGACATCATCCTCGGCCAAGATCTCCGCGATCTCGGTCTCGAGCGCCCGGAGCTCGTCGACCTCGTCCAGGTCGTCGATCTCGAAGGCCTCGATGGAACCATCGTCGTCCTTGTGCAGGACGAGCAGGTCGAGCACGCGGATCTGGCCTCCCTGGACCAGGGCGGCGAGCTCCTTGGCCATCCCGCCGTCGAAGTTGCTCTGGCCGGCGGGGAACTCGACCACCAGGTAGTCCACCGGGCCCAACTCATCCATCTCGGTCATCCCCATGATCCCTCCTTGTCTCAGCCGCCCTCGGCGGCCATCTTCTGCTGCGCGTCGGCGAGGGCCTCCTTGAGCGCGGCGACGTGGCGACCGTCCGCCTCCCCGACCACCTTCGTGATCGCCCTGGTGACCGCCGGCTCGATCACCTCGGCGTTCTCGCGCTCGTAGGCAACGATCAGCCCGGCTCCCCCGAGCGGGATCGTCTCGCCGGCGGCCTCTTCGATCTTGCTTCCGGTCTTCTTGTGCAGGGCTTTCCCGCCGACCGCGCCAAGTGCCCCGCCGATCGCCGTCGCGGCCAGCAGCGGCGGGGCGAACAGCCCGACCACGAAGCCGACACCGGCCAAGCCCGCGGCGCCCTTGCGAACCATGTGGTCTGTCTGCTCCACGGAGAGGTTCCCCTCGAGATCTTTGCTGACGACGACGGCTCCCTCGATGGGGCCGCCCGACCCTAGGACGGACTCGTAGTCTTCGTGCGCCGCCTCCGACGACAGATAGCCGCCGATCAGGACGTTGATCTCCTGCTGTCTCAGCCCCATCGAAGCTCCTCCCTCTTATCCGGCGAGGGCGTGCCCCGCCTGTCCGTGTTGTTCAGCGGCGTGTAGGTCCAGCTCGTCCTGGCTCGAGAGGTGGGGCTTGATATCGAACACCACCTTCTTGACCGTGCCGGTGAACGCGAACGGCTTCCTGTCCTCGTAGGTGAGATCGACAACCCCTCCGTTGTCGCGCCCGATATCCATCCCGGCGTAGCCGCTGAATCGGACCGGCACCGTGTGATCCATCCGACCCTTGCCGACGGGGCGGTCGTCGATGAAGAGCGTCACCTCACCGCCGGTCGCGGGCTTGGCCTCGTCCGCGGCGAAATCCATCCGGACCGACACGTCGCCGGCGGGGAGCGGTTCCTCCGCTTCCTGCTTGAAGACGGCGACGCCCATCATCGAGTAGGTGTGGGTGAGCTTGCCCTCCTTCACGTACAGCGAGAAGCCACCCAGGTGGTCGGCCTCCGCCACGATGACGCCCTCGGCACCGCCTTCCGGCACCTCGAGTTCGGCTCTGATCGAGTAGGACCGGTTGTAGACCCGTGGGATCATCCCGGCCATGACGTTCTGGACGTCCCCGCGGAACTCGAAGGTCGTCTCCTTCGGGATCGGCGGGAGCATGCCGAAGAACGTCGACAGGGTGGCGAGCAGCGGCAGCACCTTGTACCGCTCGGCCTCCTGCCAGAACAGGTCCTTCAGCTCCCGGACCTTGTCGGGGTGCTCGGCGGCGAGGTCGTTGGCCTGCGTGAAATCGTCCGGCAGGTAGTACAGCTCCGTCGGATCGTCGTCCGGGTTCCACACCCCCGGCGCGTAGGGCTTGATCGCGTCCGGCGTCAGGACCCAGGGGATGCGCGCCGTCTTGATCGCGAGCCACCAGCCGTCCTTGTACATCGCGCGGTTGCCGATCGTCTCGAAGTACTGCTGGGCCCGGTGCTCGGGAGCGGCTGCATCGCCGAGCGACGCGGTGAACGACGTGCCGTGCATCGGCTCCTGTTCGATGCCGTCGACGGTCGTGGGGGCGGGGATCCCCGTGACGTCGAGGATCGTCGGGCCCACGTCGATCACGTGTGTGAACTGCGACCGGAGGCCGCCTCGGTCGGTGACGCGCTCGGGCCAGCGGATCACCATCGGGTTGCGCGTGCCACCGAGGTGCGAGCCCACCTGCTTGCCCCACTTGAACGGGGTGTTGCCCGCCCACGCCCACGCCGCCCCGTAGTGCGGATCCATGATCGCCTCACCCCACCGATCGATGCCGCCGTAGCGCTCGGTGAGTTGCAGCTGCATCTCGTCGGTGAGCGGGATGCCGTTCTGCATGGTGAGCTCGTTGAACGAGCCGGTGAGGGTCCCTTCCATGCTGGCGCCGTTGTCGCCCCAGATCCAGATGACCAAGGTGTTGTCGAGCTCGCCGAGCTCCTCGATCGCGTCGATGACGCGGCCGACGTTGTGGTCCGCGTTCTCGGAGAACCCGGCATAGACCTCCATCTGACGGGCGTAGAAGGCCCTCAGCGAGTCCGGAACGTCGTCCCATGCTGGGAAGGCGTCGTCACGGGGCGTGAGCTCGGCGTCCTGGGGGACCACGCCGAGTTCCTTCTGGCGGGCGAACGTCTCCTCCCGCAGCCGGTCCCAGCCCTGATCGAACTTCCCTTTGTACTTGTCTGCCCACGCATTCGCGACGTGATGAGGCGCATGGCTGCACCCGGTCGAGTAGTAGACGAAGAACGGCTTCGACGCGTCCTGCGCGCGGACACCGTGGAGCCACTGGATCGTCCGGTCCGCCATCGCGTCGGGGAAGTAGTAGGGGTCGTCCTCGTCGTAGAACTCCTCCGGCGTGCCGATGATCTTCTGGTTCTCGGCCAGGCAAGGGTCCCACTGGCTCGATCCGCCACCGAGGATCCCGTAGAAGTAGTCGAAGCCCCAGCCGTTCGGCCACCGGTCGAACGGTCCGGCGGGGCCCTGCTGGCCGTCGGGGGTCAGGTGCCATTTCCCGAACGCGGCCGTGGAGTAGCCGTTGTCTCGAAGGATCCTCGGGAACGGCGCGCAGTCCCTCGGCAACGTGGCGGAGTACCCCGGGAAGCCCCCCGCGAACTCGCCGATCGACCCGAACCCGACCGCGTGGTTGTTCCGTCCGGTGAGCAGCGCGGCGCGGGTGGGTGAGCAGAGCGCCGTCACGTGGAAGCGGTTGTACCTGACGCCCTGCTCGGCCATCCGCGTGTAGTTCGGCGTCTGGATCGGACCACCGAAGGTGCTGGGGTTCCCGAATCCGGCATCGTCGATCAATACGAGCAGGACATTGGGCGCACCCGAGGGGGGCGTGGGATGCCCGATCAGGTCCCAGTCGGGTTGAGAACCCTCGAGCGTCCGAGCCGTCGTTCCGGCGAACGACGGTCGACGGATCGGGAGATGCGTACGGTCCGAGTCAGCCATGCCGAATCCTCCTCCGGGTGCTCCGGGACACCAGCAGAACCCACCGTGCCTGCGGCGTCATCACCCGAGCGGGATGAAGAGTCCGAGCCATCAGGGGATCTCATCTAGCCTCATGCGTTGCGGGCTCGGGGGTTCCTGCGGCCCACGGAGG
>CAVZUW010000015.1:0-351946 GCA_963778545.1 uncultured Actinomycetes bacterium
CACCGAACCGATCCGGCACAGCTCCACCCGGGCACGCGTGGTGGCCGTGCACGACGGGGTGCGCTCCGAACGCACCGACAGCCTGGCCACCGAGGAGCCCCTCGAGATCCGCGTGCAGGGTCCGGGACAGGAGCCGGTGCAGGTGGCGGTGACGATGCGGACACCCGGGGGCGACTTCGAGCTCGCCGTCGGCTTCCTGTTCACCGAGGGCCTGATCGCGCCCGGCGACGTCCAGCGCGTGGCCTACTGCGACAACCTGCCGGGCGAGGACCAGCGCTACAACGTGGTCTCGGTCACGCTCGCGCGGCCGTTGGACGCCGAACGGCTCCGCCGGAACTTCTACGCGACCTCCTCCTGCGGCGTCTGCGGCAAGGCGGCGCTCGAGGACATCGAGGTGCGATGCGAGCCCGTGGCGCCCGGGCCCGAGGTCGAGCTCGGGCTGCTGATCTCGCTGCCCGAGCGGCTCCGCGAGGCGCAGGCCGTGTTCGAGCGCACCGGGGGTCTCCACGCCGCGGGGCTGTTCGACGCCTCGGGGACGGCGCTCGCGGTGCGCGAGGACGTCGGGCGCCACAACGCGGTCGACAAGGTCGTGGGGGAGCGGTACCTGGCGGGCCAGGTCCCGGCGGACGGGACGATCCTGCAGGTGAGCGGCCGGGCGTCGTTCGAGATCGTCCAGAAGGCGGCGGTGGCCGGCATCCCGATCGTCAGCGCGGTGAGCGCGCCCTCCTCGCTCGCGGTCGAGGCCGCCGAGCGGTTCGGGATGACCTTGGTGGGGTTCGTCCGCGACGGGCGCGCGAACGTCTACAGCCACGCCGAACGCGTCCCCGCCTGAGCGGGGCCGAGGTCCCGAACGGCGGCATAGAATCGATCTCGGAGCCGAGCGAAAGGAGCACGCCTCGATGAAGAACGGGCTCACACGGCTCACCGAGCCGATGGTCCGCGACAACGGCGGCCTGCGAACGGCGACCTGGGACGAGGCCCTCGATCGGGCAGCGGCGGGTCTGCGGGCGGCCACCGAGCGGAACGCCGGTGAAGGGGTCGGCCTGTTCAGCTGCTCGAAGGCCACCAACGAGATGAACTTCGTCGCGCAGAAGTTCATGCGGACGGTCCTTCGCAGCAACAACATCGACAGCTGCAACCGCACCTGACACGCTCCTTCGGTCGTCGGTCTGGCGACGGTGTTCGGAGCAGGTGGGGGGACCAGTTCGTACGAGGAGATCGAGAACACCGATCTCATCGTGCTGTGGGGGTCGAATGCGCGCGAGACGCATCCGATCTTCTTCCACCACGTGCTCAAGGGGATCCGCAAGGGCGCCCGGCTCGTCGTCGTCGACCCGCGTCGGACGACCTCGGCCCAGTGGGCCGACCTGTGGCTCGGGATCGACGTGGGTTCGGACATCGCGCTGTCCAACGCCATGGCGCGCGAGATCATCGTCTCGGACCTCGTGAACGAGACGTTCGTCAAGCGAGCGACGATGCGGTACCGCGCCTACCGGGACTCGGTCATGGAGTGGACGCTGGAGCGCGGCGAGCAGGCGACCGGGATCCCCGCCGAGGTGATCCGCGAGTTCGCGCACACCTACGCGAAGGCCGACCGGGCCGAGATCTGCTGGACCCTCGGCATCACCGAACACCACAACGCGACCGACAACGTGCTGGCCCTGATCAACCTCGGGTTGCTCTGCGGGCACGTGGGCCGCTACGGGAGCGGCCTGAACCCGCTCCGCGGTCAGAACAACGTGCAGGGCGGCGGCGACATGGGTGCGATCCCCAACAAGCTGCCGGGGTTCCAGGACATCGAGAACGACCCCGAGGCCTGCGCGCGGTACGAGCAGGTGTGCGGCGTCCCGGTGATCCGCAAGTACGGCCGGAACCTGACGCAGATGTTCGACGGGATGGAGCACGGGGTGCTGACCGCGCTCTACGTGATCGGCGAGAACCCGGCCTCCTCGGAGGCCGACGTCGGCCGCGCGCGCAAGCTCATCGGGAACCTCGACACCCTGATCGTCCAGGACCTGTTCATGACGAAGACCGCGAAGATGGCGGACGTCGTCCTGCCGGCCTCCAACTCGGCGTTCGAGTCCGAGGGCACGCGTCACCAACAGCGAGCGGCGGGTCCAGCGCGTCCGCAAGGTGCTCGAACCGCCGGGCGACGCGAAGGACGACATCTGGATCATCGCGCAGCTCGCGAAGCGGCTGGGGTTGGACTGGGGCGAGGTCACGCCGCGCTCGGCCTGGGACGAGCTCCGGGCGGTCTCGCCGATGCACGCCGGGATGACCTACGAGCGCCTCGAGGCGCTCGAGGGGATCCAGTGGCCGTGCTACGACGAGGAGCACGAGGGGACGTTGTTCCTGCACGGCCGGCTGTGGGAGGAGGAGCGGGACAAGCGTGGCCCCAAGGCGCCGTTCAGCGTGACGCCGTTCGAGCCGCCGGTAGACGAGCTGACCGAGGAGTTCCCGCTCCGCCTGACGACCGGCCGCCGGCTCGACTCGTACAACACCGGTGTCCAGACCGGCGGGTACACGTCGCCGCTTCGACGCGGCGAGACGATCGACCTTTCTCCCGAAGACGCCGATCGGCTCGGGGTTTCGGAAGGTGAGGTCGTCCGCGTGACCTCACGGAGGGGCTCGCTCGAGGTCCCGGCCCGGGTCGATCGGGGGCTGCGCCCGGGGCTCGTGTTCATGACGCTGCACTTCCCCGACCAGGTCGACACGAACATCCTCACGATCGACGCCACCGACCCGAAGTCCGGGACCGCCGAGTTCAAGGCGACCGCGGTCCGGATCGACAAGATCTCCGAGTCGGTGGAGGCCTAGCGCCGCCGTGGACCTCGTCCTCTCCGACGACCTCGCCAGCGACGACGAACGCGCCGCCGTCGACGCGGTCCTCGGCGCGGCGACCTCGGGCTGGTCGGGTGGGGAACGGACCGAGGCGGACGGGCGTGTGGCTCGGGGCGGGCACGAGGCCCGGGAGCAGCGCCACCTGTTGCTCCCCGTCCTGCATGCGCTGCAGTCGAGCGCGGGCTGGATCAGTCCCGGCGGTCTCCGCTACGCGTGCGAGCGCCTCACGGTCCCGCCCGCCGAGGCCTACGGCGTCGCGACGTTCTACGCGATGTTCTCGGTCGAACCGCGCCCGACGACGGTCCTGCACCTGTGCGACGACATCGCGTGCAAGGTCGCGGGTGCCGAGGGCGTGATCGACGAGGTGATCCGACAGGTCGGTTCCGAGCAGGTCCTTCGAAGCCCCTGCCTCGGGATGTGCGAGCGCGCGCCGGCGGCGCTCCTGCAGGGCTCCGGCTCGAGGGACGTGGCGTTCGGCCCGGTCTCGATCGAACGGCTCGACCCGTTCCTGCACGGCGGTCCCTGGACGATGATGAGCGGCGCGGAGGTCGCGGACGTCGCGCCGCAGACCGACGGCACGCGCGAGGAGCTCCGACTGCTCCGCCGGGTCGGCGTCGTCGATCCGGCGTCGCTCGATGACTACCGGGCGCACGGTGGCTACGAGGCGCTCCGGCGGGCGGTCGAGCTCGGTCCCGAGGGCGTGATCGCCGAGCTCAAGGACTCGAAGCTCCAGGGGCGGGGCGGCGCGGCGTTCCCCGCAGGTGTGAAGTGGGAGGCGGTCGCGAAGCAGCCGGTCCAACCCCACTACTTCATCTGCAACGCCGACGAATCCGAGCCCGGCACGTTCAAGGACCGGGTCCTGATGGAGCACGATCCGTTCGCCGTCCTGGAGTCGCTCACGATCGCCGGCTACGCGACGGGTTCCGAGAAGGGCTTCATCTACATCCGCGGCGAGTACCCACTCGCGACCTCGAGGCTCGAACACGCGATCGAGCTGGCGTACGCGCACGGGTTCCTCGGGGCCGACGTGATGGGGGAGGGGTTCGCCTTCGACGTCGAGCTCCGGCGTGGCGCGGGCGCCTACATCTGCGGCGAGGAGACCTCACTGTTCAACTCGATCGAGGGCAAGCGCGGCGAACCCCGCAACAAGCCGCCGTTCCCCGTCGAGCGCGGGCGTGTTCGGCAAGCCGACCGGGATCAACAACGTCGAGACGCTCGTGAACGTGCTCGAGGTGCTCACGCTCGGCGGCGAGGCGTACGCCCAGATCGGGACGCCCGACTCGACGGGACCCCGGCTGTTCTGTCTCTCCGGCTGCGTCGAACGCCCCGGCGTGTACGAGGTGGAGCACGGCATCACGCTCCGCGAGCTGCTCGAGATGGCCGGCGGCGTGCGAGGCGGCAAGGAACTGAAGGCGATCCTGCTCGGCGGCGCTGCGGGGTCGTTCGTCACGGCCGGCGATCTCGACCTGCGGCTCACGTTCGAGGACTCGAAGGCCGCGGGGGTCACGCTCGGGTCGGGGGTCGTGATGGTGTTCGACGAGGACGTGGACCTGACCGACATCGTCCTGCGGATCGCGGCGTTCTTCCGCGACGAGTCGTGCGGGCAGTGCGTCCCGTGCCGGGTGGGGACCGTCCGGCAGGAGGAGGCGCTCGCCCGGGTGATCAAGGGTCGCGCGAACGGCTCGCTCACCGACGAGCTCGCGCTGATCGACGAGATCGGTCAGGTGATGCGGGACGCATCGATCTGCGGACTCGGGCAGCTGGCCGCGAACGCGGTCGATTCGGCGATCCACCGCCTCAAGATCTTCGACGGGGGCGCCGCGTGACGGTCGTCCCGCTCGCCCCACCCACCCGACTGATCGAGCTCGAGGTCGACGGCAAACCGGTCCGCGTCCCCGAGGGTTCGACGATCCTGGATGCGCTGCGAGGGGAGGGCGTCGACACCCCGACGCTGTGTTACGCCGACAACCTCACGCCGGTGAACGCGTGCCGGGTGTGCGTGGTCGAGCTCGAGGGTTCGCGCGTGCTCGTGCCCTCGTGCGCGCGCAAGGCCGAGGCAGGGATGAAGGTCAAGACCGACTCCGAACGCGTCCGGCTCTCGCGCAAGATGGTGCTCGAGTTCCTGGGCTCCAGCGTCGACGTCGGGCTCACCGGTGCCGACGTCGAGCGCTGGCAGACCGACTACGGCGCCGATCCCGCGAGGTACGGCCCGCCGGCCGAACCCGCGGCGGCGGGCGAGCGCGACGCGCGCCACGCCGGTCATCACCACGAGCCGGACGGCGCGGCGGCCGAGACCGTCCACCAGCCGGTCAAGGTGGACAACGAGCTCTACGTCCGCGACTACTCGAAGTGCATCCTCTGCTACAAGTGCGTCGAGGCGTGCGGGGTCGACGCGCAGAACACGTTCGCGATCTCGGTGGCCGGTCGGGGGTTCGACGCGCGGATCTCGACCGAGTTCGACGTCGGGCTGCCGGACTCCGCATGCGTCTACTGCGGCAACTGTATCGGCGTGTGCCCGACCGGCGCGCTGATGTTCACCAGCGAGCACGAGATGCGCGAGGCCGGCACCTGGGACGAGTCGCGGCAGACGGTGACCGAGACGATCTGCCCGTACTGCGGCGTCGGCTGCGACCTCGAGGTCCACGTGCAGGACAACTCGATCGTGAAGGTCACCTCGCCCTCGGACAACCAGGTGACGAGCGGCCACCTGTGCATCAAGGGACGCTTCGGGTTCCAGTTCGTCCAGAACCGGGCGCCCGAACGACCGACGGGGGACCGGCCTGCCTGAGGTGACGGGCGTCGTCCTGGCGGGCGGGCGCTCGACGCGGTTCGGCCGCGACAAGCTCTCCGAGCCCTATCGCGGGATGCCGATGCTGCAGCACGCCGTGCTGCGGCTGGGCGAGGTGTGTTCGGAGGTGATCGTCGTCCTGGCTCCCGACGCGCCCGAACCGCCGATGCCGATCGGCGCCCCGGCACGGTTCGCGCGCGACCCGACCGAGGGCGAGGGTCCGCTCGCCGGGGTCCACGCGGGGTTGCTCGCCGTCGGGACCGAGTTCGCCCTGGTCACCGGCGGCGACATGCCGGACCTGCAGACCAGGGTCCTGCTCGAGATGCTGCAGGTGGCGGGGCAGGCCGACGTCGAGGCCGTGGCGCTGCAGGACGGCGAGGGATCTCGGCCGCTGCCGAGCGTCGTTCGGACCGCGAGGGCGGTCGAGGTCGCGCACGCGCTCCTGCACGACGGTCGGCGAGCCCTGCGCGATCTCATCGACGCGCTCCGAACCGCGATCGTCGACGAGGCCACGTGGGTGGCACTCGATCCCGAGCGCCGAACGCTGGTCGACGTCGACGAGCCGGACGACCTGACGTGATCCTCGCGGTTTCGGCTGCCAAGCAAGGATGACGAGGAGGGCGGGCGCCGGCCGCCGTCGCGCCGCCTAGGACGGGTCGGCGTCCTTCGAGAGGGCGCGGGCGCGATCGGCGAAGGCTGTCGCCCCCTTGGATTCGGCCAGTCCGATCGCCTCGCGTCTGAGTTGCGTCGCCTCCGCGGGGTCTCGGCTCTCGACCCACCTCGCCAGAGCGATCCGCGTGTCGATGCGCCACGGCGCCATGTCCGTCTCGTCGATGAGGGCCAGCGCACGCCGGAGGTGAGCCTCTGCGGAAGGGTCCCCACGAGCTTGCAGCACCAGACCGCGTGCCTTCTGGATACCGACCTGCGTGGCGCGATCGTCGGGGGACCCGGTGCGCTCCGCGACCTCGATCCAGCGATCGGCTTCACCCAGGTTGCCTCGCTCGACCTCGAGCTCCGCGAGCATCGTCGAGTGCGTGGACAGGAACGCGGATTCGCCGAGCGACTCGAGCGCCTCGCAGCTCTCGCGCAGGATCACCGCAGCCGAGTCAAGGTCGCCCGCGAGCCATTCGTTGCGACCCGCGTTCTGCGCGGCCGCCCAGTAGTCGATCGGCAACCCGAGCTCCTGTGCCAGCGCACGACCGTCCGCGATCAGCGAGCGCGCGCGGTCGAACGCCCCTTTCATCGAGTACATCGTCCCGACGCTTCGCAAGACCGATTGCTCCAGGCGCCGGTTCCCGGTCGCCCGGGCCTCGTCCAGGATCGCATCGCTCTGGGCGATCCCCTCGTCCAGCGGGGTCGGCCCGAGAGCGTTGCACGCGCTGATCAGGCCGAGGAGGTCGCCCTCCGTCACGCGGTCGCCGGCGGCTCGCGCATGAACCATCGCGCGCTCGGCCGACGTGCGTGACTCCTCGACGTGTTCCTCGAACCACTGCCCGAACGCGATCGTTGACCATGCCAGGGCCTGACCCCGCTCGTCCCCATCGGCCTCGAACAGTGCGACGGCGCGCTCGGCCGCGGTTCTCAGGTCCGCCACGCTGGCCTCCGAGCTCCCCAACATCTGGACGGTTGCCATGGCGCAGCGCGCGTACGCGGCAGCGCGCTCGTTGTTCGCGGCGTCGGCTCGCAGGATCGCGTCGCTCAACAGCTCTCTCGCCTCGGGGATGGAACCCGAATCCGCCAGGGCGAACCCGAGCACCCACGCGATCTCGAGCCGGTCGGCGTCGTCGGCATCGCGCAGGTCGACCGCGTGGCGAAGCAGGGTCGCGGCCGTGGGCGCGTCCCCGCGCTCGGCCGCGCGGAGCCCGGCCGCCCGGAGGTGCTCGAACGCGGAACGTGCCACCCGCTCCGTGTGCTCGTCGTGCAGGCCGAGCTCATCTCGCATCCGATGGGCCTGCTCGAGGTGGTACCCGATGAACTCGTCGAACTCCGTCGTGCGCTCGGCGAGGGAGGCCTGCAGGTGCTCGGCGAAGGCTTCGTGGTGCGAGGCTCGCTCCGCCTTGGGGATCGCCTCGTAGGCGGCATCGCGAAGCAGGATGTGGCGGAACCGGAGCCCGTCCGCGCCGCCGAGATCGGAGGGGACCGGCCGAAGGACGTCGTTGAGCAGCAGGCGGCCGAGGTGGTCCTCGATGCGTCCCGCGCTCTCGTCGGGGACGAGCGCGCGCACGGCCGAGCGGTCGAACACCTCGCCCACGACCGCCGCGGCCTCCACGACCCGCCGCTCCTCGGGGGCGAGTCGGTCCAGGCGCGAGGCGAGCAGGGCCGAGATCGCGGGCGGGACCTGCACCTTCGACAGGTCGGTCGTAGCGACCCACTCCCCGTCCTTCTGGACCAGGACCGCGTCGTCGACCAGCATCGACAGCATCTCCTCGACGAACAGCGGGTTCCCGTTGGCCGCCGCCCGGATGCGCTCGCGGATGTCCTGGGTGAGGGCGGGGTGTCCGAGCAGGTTCTCGATCAGCGCGTCGGCCTCGGGTTCGGACAGCGGCTCGAGGTGGACGCTCGTCGCGTTGCGCTGACCCCCGCCCCAGGCTGGTCGATCCTCCAGGAGTTCGGGTCGCGCCATGCAAACGAGGAGGATCGGGACGTCGCGGGACCACGCGCCCACGTGTTCGATCACCTCGAGCAACGTCGGCTCAGCCCAGTGGATGTCGTCGAACACGGCGACCAGCGGTCGCCGCCTTCCGAGCGCCTCGAGGAACCGGCGGACCGCCCAGGGGGGCTCGACCGGCCCCGAGCCGTCCAGGCCGAGCATCCCGGACAGGTGCGCGGCGACGGTCTCGCCGTCCGGTGTGCCCTCGAGCAGCTCGCGGAGCTGGGAGCGCGCCCGTTCGGGCGGGTCTTCCTCCGCGATGCCGGCGGCCTGGATCGCCATCTCCGCGATCGGCCAGAAGGTGATGCCCTCGCCGTAGGACAGGCAGCGTCCCGAGAGCACCTGCGCACGGCCGGCGACCGAGGAGACGAACTCCCGGACCAGGCGCGACTTCCCGATGCCCGCCGGCCCCAACAGGGTGAACAGGTGACACGCGTCCTCGGTCGTGGCCGCCTCGAACGCGTCCAGCAGCATCCGCAACTGGAGGTCACGCCCGACCATGGGGGAGTCCAGGCGGCGCTCGTGCCCGGCGACCCCTGCCCGGACCGACAACAGCCGGTACGCGTCGACGACGTCCGCCTTGCCCTTCAGGGCGAGCGGGTCGACCGGGTCGGCGTCGATCGCGTCCCGCGCCAGGGCGAACGTCTCCTCGCCGATCAGGATCTCGCCCGGCCCGGCCGCCTGCTCCAGGCGTGCGGCGGTGTTGACCGCGTCCCCGGTGACGAGCGCCTGACCCGCGCTCGGATCGCCGGCCACGACGGCGCCGGTGTTGACGCCGATCCGCGTCTGCAGCGTCACGGACCACTCGCGCTCGAGGTCGGCGTTCAGCTCGGCGAGAGCGGCCCGCATCTCGTGCGCCGCCCGCACCGCTCGAACGGCGTCGTCCTCGTGCACGACCGGGATCCCGAACACCGCCATCACGGCATCGCCGATGAACTTCTCGACGGTGCCGCCATGGGACTCGAGCACGGCCTGCATCCGCTCGAAATACCGGGACATCACGGTGCGCAGGGACTCGGGATCGAGCCGTTCGCCGAGGGCGGTCGACCCGGTCACATCGCAGAACACCACGGTGACGGTCTTGCGTACCTCGCGGGTCGGAGCGGGCGCATCGAGCCTCGCGCCGCACTCCGAGCAGAACTTCGCGCCCTCGGCGTTCTCGTGCCCGCAGTTCGGACAGTCGGTCACGGGCGAAGTCTAGGCGCGGCGGTAGGGTCGGGGCGGGATGCACGACCCGATCCGGATCGGAGACGTCGAGGTCTCGGTCGTCTGCGAGGGCTACGCGCCGCTCGAGCTCTCCGACGAGATGCCCGGCGCCGAGATCGACTGGGACGCCCAGCGCGTTCGCTATCCGTGGGCGTACGTCGGCGAGGACGCGTGGCCGTGGCACGTCCACGCGTTCGCGCTCCGGACGCCCACCGGCCTGCTACTGGTCGACGCGGGGGTGAGCCCGTTCCCGCCCGTTCGGCCCTGGGCCGAGCACACCCCGCTCGAGGAGGCGCTCCCGATCGCCGGGGTCGAGCCGGCCGAGGTCCGGATGGTGGTGCACACCCACCTGCACGCCGATCACGCGGGCGGCTCGGTCGTCGACGGCGAGCCCCGCTACCCGAACGCCGTGCACGTCGTGCATCCCGCGGACTGGTCGCGTTCGGTGGGGGCGGACCATCCCAACTGGGCGCGCGGCGCGATGCAACGGCTGTTCGAGCTCGGGATGGTCGACCTGGCCGCCGGGGACCGCGAGGTGTGGCCGGGCGTGCGCGTGGTGCACGCGCCGGGGCACACGCCGGGTCACCGCTCGGTCGTGCTCGACGACCGTGGGCGATCGATGCTGTTCACCGGCGATCTCCTGCACACACCGCTCCAGATCTCGGTGCCCGAGCACCCGTCGAACCACGACGTCGACGCGGACGAGGCGTGCCGATCCCGGGTGAGGCTCGTCGGCCGGGCCCGGGACGAGGGCTGGACCGTCGCGGTCAGCCACTTCGCCCGCCCGTTCGGGCGGGTGGGCCCGTCCGGGTGGGTCGAAGAGCTGCAGCCGAAGGGCTGATGCCGGAACCCGCCCAACCCGGGTAGATTCGTCCCCGAAGAGCGGGCCTCGCCGGGGTCCCGCCGTGCGTGGACCGGCGAGCTTCTCCCGCGCATCAAACCCTCGGACCCTCCGAAAGGACCTCGGCCATGCCGCGTCGTGTCCTCATCATGGGAGCCGCCGGGCGCGACTTCCACAACTTCAACGTCGCCTACCGCGGCGACCGTCGCTACGAGGTCGTCGCGTTCACCGCGACGCAGATCCCGTACATCGACGACCGGATGTACCCGCCCAGCCTCGCCGGCGAGCGCTATCCGAACGGGATCCCGATCCACGACGAGAGCGAGCTCGCGCAGCTGATCAGGGACGAGCGGATCGACGACGTCGTCTTCAGCTACTCGGACGTGAGCCACCAGTACGTGATGCACAAGGGGAGCGAGGTGCTCGCGGCGGGCGCGAACTTCGAGCTGCTCGGGCCGAGCGAGACGATGCTGAAGGCCACCGTCCCGGTCGTCGCGGTCTGCGCCGTCCGGACGGGTTCGGGCAAGAGCCAGACGACGCGCGCGATCGCGCAGACGCTGAAGGACCAGGGCAAGCGCGTGGTGGCCGTTCGGCACCCGATGCCGTACGGGAACCTCGAGGCTCAGCGGGTGCAACGGTTCGCGACGCTCGAGGACCTCGACCGCTACGACACCACGATCGAGGAGCGCGAGGAGTACGAGCCGCACATCACCTCGGGCACGATCATCTACGCGGGTGTCGACTACGGCGACATCCTCGAGCGGGCGCAGGCCGAGTGCGACGTGCTGCTGTGGGACGGCGGGAACAACGACCTGCCCTTCTACACGCCGGACGTCCACGTCGTGGTCGCCGACCCGCTCCGGGCCGGGCACGAGACCAGCTACCACCCCGGCGAGGCCAACCTGCGCATGGCCGACGTGATCGTGATCAACAAGATGGACTCGGCCTCGACCGAGCAGGTGAACCAGCTGATGGACACGATCCGCGAGCTGAACCCGACCGCGACCGTCGTCAGGGCCAACAGCCGCGTCACGGTCGACGATCCCGATGCGATCCGCGGGAAGCGGGCGCTCGTCGTAGAGGACGGCCCGACGCTCACCCACGGCGAGATGAAGTTCGGCGCGGGGGTCGTCGCGGCGCGCACCCACGGCGCCGCCGAGATCGTCGACCCCCGGCCCTGGGCGGTCGGCACGATCGAGGAGACCTTCCGCAAGTACGACGTCGGCCCGGTGCTGCCGGCGATGGGCTACTCGGACGGTCAGCTCGCCGAGATGGCGCAGATCATCGACTCGGCCGAGGTCGACGTCGTGGTGATCGGCACGCCGATCGACCTCCGGCGCGTGATCGAGATCAGCAAGCCCGCCGTGCGAGTTCGGTACGACCTCGAGGTGCTGCCGGACTCGCCGAGCCTGCTCGACGTGCTGAAGCCCGTCCTCGAGTAGGCCGATGGAACGCGTCGTCATCGCGCTCGGGGGGAACGCGCTGCTGCGCCGCGGGCAGGACGACACGTTCGAGAACCTGTACGGGTCGTCGCGTTCGGCGGCCGAGGGGATCGCCGACATCGCCACGGCCGGCTGGGAGGTCGTGGTCACCCACGGGAACGGTCCGCAGGTGGGCCGGATCCTGTTGCAGCAGGAGGCCGCGAAGCGGTGGGTGCACCCCATGCCGCTCGACGTCTGCGGCGCCGAGAGCCAGGGGCTGATCGGCTACCTCCTGCAGGTCACGATCGGCGACGTGTTCTTCGAACGCGGGATGGAGCGGCCGGTCGCGACGGTCCTGACGCTCACGCGCGTCCGCTCCGACGACCCGGCGTTCGCGAACCCGACCAAGCCGATCGGTCCGTTCTACGAGGAGGCCGAGGCGAGGCAGCTCGAGACCGAGCAGGGCTGGACCCTGAAGCCCGACCCGCACGGCGGGTTCCGCCGCGTCGTCCCCTCGCCCGATCCGTATTCGATCGTCGAGGCCCCCGTGGTCCGCGCGCTGGTGGGCGAGGGCACGATCGTGATCGCCTCCGGTGGCGGGGGCATCCCCGTGGTCGAGGAGGGCCCGAGGCTGATCGGGCGCGAGGGCGTGGTCGACAAGGACCTCGCGGCGGCGATCCTGGCCCGCGACGTCGAGGCCTCGACGCTGCTGATCCTCACCGACGTCCAGGCGGTGCAACGCGGGTTCGGGACGGAGCACGCCGAGCCGCTCGATCGGATGACGGCGGAGGAGGCCGCGAACGATGCTCGAGGCGGGTGAGTTCGGCGCCGGCTCGATGGGCCCCAAGGTCGAGGCCGCGGTCCGGTTCGTCGAGCAGGGTGGCGCGCGTTCGGTGATCGGGGATCTCGACGCGGCGGTCGCGGTGCTGGCGGGGGAGTCCGGCACGAGCATCGTCGCGGGCTAACCTCCGACCCCAGATGCGCGTGCGGGTCGTCGTCTACAACGTCCGTGGGTTCCGGGACGGGTTCGACCGGCTGGTTCGACTGGTGGGCCACTTCCAGCCCGACGTGATCTTGCTGAACGAGACCGGCGGCCGCTGGCGACTCCGACGGTTCGCGAAGGCTCTCGGCCTGGAGCTCGCCGCCGACCCGTGGTCGCCGTTCCGCCGGCGCGTGAAGGACGCGGTGCTCGTCAGGCCGCCTTGGCGCATCACCGAGCACCGGCAGCACCGCTTCGAGGGCGGGCCGTGGATGTATCCGCGCGGGGCGCTCGTGGCGAAGCTCGCGCGTGGCGACGCGGGGCTCGGTGCGATCTCGATGCACCTGGGGTTGCACCCGCGCGAGCGGCTCGCGCACGCGAGGGCGCTCGGGGCGCTCGTCGACGACGTCGACGCCCCGATCGTCGCCGGTGGGGACCTCAACGAGAAGCCCGATGGCCGAGCCGTGGGGTTCCTGTCCGAACGGTTCCGCGATGCCTGGCTGCTGGGCGGCGACGCCGACGGAGACACGTTCCCGGCGGACGAACCGACGGCGCGGATCGACTACCTGTTCGTCTCCGACGGCATCGTGGTCGAACGCGTCCTCGTGCCTCCCGGCCCCGACGCGCGCGAGGCGTCCGACCACCGCCCCTTGGTCGCCGAGCTCTCCCTGCCCGGGTGGGAGTAGGCTCGGAGAACGCTCACCAGGAGGACCGACGATGCTCTCACCCGACATCGAGAACGCGATGAACACGCAGATCGCGGCCGAGCTCTACTCCTCGCACCTGTACCTCGCGATGTCCGCCTACTGCGAGGAGCAGGCGCTGCCGGGGTTCGCGCACTGGTTCCGGCTGCAGTCGGACGAGGAGCGCGAGCACGCCCTGAAGTTCCTCCGGCACGTCGTCGATCGCGGCGGACGGGTGATGCTCACGAGCGTCGACGAGCCTGCGTCGGACTTCGGCACCCCGCAGGGGGCGTTCGAGCAGGCGCTGGCCCACGAGATGAACGTGACGATGATGATCGACGGCCTGTTCGGTATGGCCGTCAAGCACGGCGACTACGCGAGCCAGGTGTTCCTGCAGTGGTTCGTGACCGAACAGGTCGAGGAGGAGCGGACGGCGGCCGAGATCGTCCAGACCCTGAAGACGCTCGGGGGCGAGCCGGCATCGCTGCTGTTGCTCGACCGGGAGCTGGGGTCGCGCACGGCCGAGGGCTAGCCGGTCACGCCCCTAGACGGAGCGCTTGCGCCGACCGGGGTTCACGAACAGCGTCCCGACCATGTAGAGGAACACGAGGCCGACCGCCCCGGTCAGGCCGACCAGGAGGAAGGCGAACGTCCACTCGAGCAGACCCCACGCGGCGAGCACGACGCCATGCTACCCGAGGGTCGGCGCGAGCCGGTCAGATCCGGGAGGTCGGTACCAGGATCTCGGCGTGCACCCACGAGACGCCGACCCCGAGGTACTCGGCGGCGGCCTGGGATAGGTCGATCACGCGTTCCAGGCGGCCGTAGGGCCCACGGTCGTTGACGAGCACGACCGCGCACTTCCCCTCGTACGACACCCGGAGGAACGTGCCGAACGGCAGCGAGCGGTTCGCGGCGGTGAACAGCCTCGGGTCGAAGATCGCCCCGGTCGCCGTCGGCTGGCCGCCGAACTCCCACCCGTACCACGACGCGTAGCCGTCGAACACCTCGCCGGTCGGCGCGAGACCCTCGGGCGTGTCGCAGGTCCGCCCGCCGGTCGGGCCGAGCAGCGCGAGCAGCGGGCTCTGGTCGTCCTGGTACCCGATGATGTCCCACGTCCCCATCCTCGCGGCCGCCGCGGCGACCGCGGCCCGCTGCGCCTGCAGGGCGTCGTCGGCGATCGCGGCCTCGCGCGCGAGATCGGTCGCCTCGTCCACCGTGGCCTGCATGTGCGTCATCAGCGTACGGAGCACATCGAGCTTGGGTTCGAGCGAGGATCGGCGGGCCTGAGCCTCGGCCCGCTTGGCCACGACCACCGCCTGTGCGACCAAGGAATCGCGCAGCACGTCGTTGCGAAGGGTGATCGTTCGCGCGGTGTACTCGGAGATCGTCGCGGCGTCGGCGAACGAGCCGGCGCTGAGCAGCGCCTCGACCGCCCCGCCGGGGCCGAACTGGTACGCGGCTCGCACGCGAGCCGCCAGGTCGGCCTCGGCGGCTTCGGAGGTGGCGACGGCGTCCGCGACGGAGTGCTCGGCGTCGACGACCTCGATCCATGCGTGGCCGGCCTCGCGTTCGAGGCGCCTCGTAGCGCGCGATCATCCGGTGGAGCCGCTCGTGCAGGGCGATCAGTCGCTGGACCTGCGGGAGGTCCCGATGATCCCGGACGAACGGCGCGAGGTCGTGGGCACGAGCGGGCGAGGCCGCCATCAAGGCGGCGAGCGCGAGCACGGAGACCAGGAGTCGTTTCGGCATCGGGCATCCCCTCGGACTGCAGCGTTCGAGCCGGGCACGATCGACCGGGCCGTACAATCCAGGTTCTCGACAGCCCGACCACGGGACTTGACCGCAGGCACGACCCGACAGGAGCGCGACGAGTGACCACACGCATCGGCATCCTCACGTGAAGATCGGCATCCTGACCGGCGGCGGCGACGTCCCGGGCCTCAACGCGTGCATCAAGGCCGCCACGCTGCGGGCGACCGAGGAGGGGCATGAGGTCGTGGGGATCCGCCGGGGCTGGGGCGGCGTGCTCGAATGCGACCCCGACGACCCGGCGTCCGTGGCCGCGAACATCGTCGACCTCGACGCGTCCGCCGTGCGAACGATCGACCGGAGCGGCGGCACGATCCTGCACACGTCCCGGACGAACCCGGCGAGGGTGCGAGCCTCCGAGGAGCCCGAGTTCCTGCGCTCGGTCGACCACGAGGGGCCGGCCGACCACACCCCACACGTCCTCAAGGTGCTCGACCGCCTGGGCATCGACGCGCTGATCCCGATCGGGGGCGACGACACGCTCTCGTTCGCGCTCCGCCTGCACGAGGAGGGCGTCCCGGTCGTCGCGATCCCCAAGACGATGGACAACGACGTCCACGGCTCCGACTACTGCATCGGGTTCTCGACGGCGATCACGCGCACGGTGATCTTCATCCACCAGCTGCGCACGAGCGCCGGCTCGCACGAGCGCCTGGCCGTGGTCGAGGTGTTCGGACGGTACAGCGGCGAGACCTCGCTGGTGTCCGCGTACCTGTCGGGCGTCGAGCGCGCGGTGATCAGCGAGGTGCCGTTCGACATCGAGAAGCTGGCCGGCAAGCTGATGCAGGACAAGCGCGCGAACCCCAGCGGCTACGCGATGATGACGATCTCCGAGGGCGCCACGATGATCGGCGGCGAGACCGTGCACGCCGGGATGGCCGACGCGTACGGTCACCTGAAGCTCGGCGGGATCGGCCAGGTCACCGGTGAGGCGCTCCGCGAGATCACCGGCGAGGGGATCATCTACCAGCAGGTGGGGTACCTGATGCGTTCGGGCTCGCCGGACTCGCTCGACCTGATGGTGGCGATCAACTACGCCGTCATGGCGGCCGACCTCGTGATCGAGCGGCAGTTCGGGCGCCTGGTGGCGCTCCGCAACGGCAACTACACGAACGTCCCGCTGCCGGTCGTCCGTCAGGGCGTGAAGCGCGTGGACGTCGGAGCGTTGTACGACGTCGAGGCCTATCGGCCCAAGATCCGCCACGTCGACGGCAAGCCGATGTTCCTGTACTGAGCCTCCGGCACGGCGCTCCATATACTCGATGCCCATGAAGGCCTTCCGGGTCGACCTGCGTTCGGACACCGTGACCACGCCGTCGGCGGCGATGCGCAGGGCGATGGCGGAGGCCGAGGTGGGCGACGACTGGTTCGGGGACGACCCGACGGTCCACCGCCTCCAGGAGCGCGCGGCCGAGATGACGGGCAAGGAGGCCGCGCTGTACGTCCCCACCGGGACGATGGCCAACCAGATCGCGCTGCGCCTGCACTTCTCCGGCCCCGGGCACCTCGTGGCGGCCGAACCCATGTCGCACGTCGCCTCGACCGAGGTGATGAGCGCCGCGGTGCTGTCGGGGATCGCGTACCGCACCGTCCACGGCGACCGCCGCGGACGGATCACCGCGGACCAGGTCCGGGCGGCCCTCGAGCCGGACGAGCCCTACGACGTCGAGATCGTCGACCTCGTCTGCCTCGAGAACACCAGCGGTCACGCCGGCGGGACCGTGATGGACGTCGAGGACTTCCGAGCCATCCGCAAGGTGGCCGAGGAGGCCGGCGTCGCGGTCCACCTGGACGGAGCACGGATCTTCAACGCGAGCGCGGCTTCCGGCGTGGACGTCGCGGAGTACGCGGCCGAGGTCGACACGCTGATGTTCTGCGTCTCGAAGGGGCTCGGGGCGCCGATCGGGTCGCTCGTGTGCGGAACGGCCGAGCAGATGCGCGAGGGTCGCCGGATCAAGATCCTGTTCGGCGGGGCCTGGCGGCAGGCGGGCGTGATCGCGGCCGCCGGCCTGGTCGCGCTCGAGGAGGGCCCCAAGCGCCTGCACGAGGACCACGAGCGCGCCCGTCGCCTGGGCGAGGCCGTCGCCGAGATCGTGCCCGGCAGCCTGGATCCGGCCGATGTTGAAACGAACATGATCTTCGCGGACACGGAAGCATCGATGGCGATGACCCCCCTCGAGGTCGCGAACCGGCTCGAGGGACACGGCGTCGGCGTGAGCGTGGTCTCGGGCAAGGTCCGGATGGTCACGCACGTCGACATCGCCGACGAGGACGTCGAGACGGCGATCGCGGCTTGGAAGGCCGTGGCCGCCGCCGATAGGAGGAGTCCACCGTGAAGCTGTTCGGCCCGAGGTACCCCGAGGAGATCGCCAAGCGCATCCCGCCCGGCCAGCGGCTCGTGAAGACGTGGCCGGTGCTGCATTTCGGCCCGGTGCCGGATTTCGACGAGTCGACCTGGAACCTCGAGGTCAACGGGCTCGTGGACAACCCCTTCTCGCTGACGTACGCGGAGCTGAAGGAGCTCGGTCCGGTCGACGTGGAGGCGGACATGCACTGCGTCACCGGCTGGTCGACGCTCGACAACACGTGGACCGGCGTGCCGTTCCGCGTGCTGGCCGAGAAGGCCGGCGTGCAGGACGACGCGAAGTGGGTGATCGCCCACTGCGACTACGGCTACACCTCGGATCTGTCGCTCCAGGCGATGCTGGACGACGACGTGCTCGTGGCGTGGGCCCACGGCGGCGAGCCGCTCACCGGCGAACACGGGTTCCCGCTCCGTCTCGTCGTGCCCAAGCGGTACGCGTGGAAGAGCGCGAAGTGGCTCCGCGGGCTCGAGTTCACGGCGCAGAACAAGCGCGGGTTCTGGGAGGTGCGCGGGTACCACATCCACGCCGAGCCCTGGGCCGAGGAGCGCTACTCGTACCAGGAAGGCGCCCGCGCCGAGCTCGAGCCGTAACGGGCTAGCCGTTGGCGGCCGCTCGCTCCCTCGCCTCCTGGATGATCTCGAGCGCGGTCTCGCGATCGCGGAAGCCGTCGGTCTCGGTCGCGTGGTCCTCCAGGTCCTTGTAGACGGCGAAGAAGTGCTCGATCTCGGCCAGGAGCGTCGGGCGCAGGTCGGCGAGCTCCTGGACGTGTGACCATGCCGGGTCGCGGAGCGGGACGCACAGCACCTTCTCGTCCGCGCCCTTCTCGTCCCGCATCACGAACACCCCGACCGGCCGAACCAGGATCCGGCACCCCGGGAACGTCGGCTCGCCCACGAAGACGAGGGCATCGAGCGGGTCGCCGTCACCGCCGAGCGTGCCTTCGATGAACCCGTAGTCGGCCGGGTACCTGGTCGCCGTGAACAGCATCCGATCGAGGAAGATCTGGCCGGTCTCGGCGTCGAGCTCGTACTTGTTCCTCGAGCCCCCGGGGATCTCGATCATGACGATCGCCGTTGCTGGGTCCATCCGGCAACGATACGTCGGGGCGCCTCAGGCGGCGAGGGAGCGGATCGTCTCGAGCTCGAGGCGGCGGCGTTCGCCCGAGGACGGCGTCTCGACCACGACGGAGAGGTCGCGCACCTCGGGCTGGTTGACGATCGCGCGGAAACCTTCGAGGCCGATGCCTCCCTCGCCGACGATCTCGTGCCGGTCGCGCTTGGAGCCGCGTTCGAACTTCGCGTCGTTCATGTGGATCAGCCGGAGACGGTCGGCGAGCTCGAGCTCCCGCAGCTCCACGAACAGGGCGTCGACGCCCTCGGGCTCGTCGAGCGCGTAGCCGGTCGCGAACAGGTGACAGGTGTCGAGGACGAGCCCGAGCCGGTCGTCGTCCACGGCGTCGAACAGCGTCCGCGCCTCGGGCAGCGTCGAGGCGACCGCGCCGCTCGTGCCCGCCATCAGCTCGACGAGCAGTTGGGTCTCGTCCGGCGTTTCGAGGAGGACGGCCTGGAGCACGGTCGCACAGCGGTCGAGCGCGTCGGCGACCTCGCCCTCGCCGCCGGCCCCCGAATGCACGACGAACCCGCCCGCCTCGAGCACCCCGCACGCCGCCACCGAACGGCGGCAGAGCTCGATGGACTTGGAGAGGAACTCGGGGTTCGGCGACGCGATGTTCACCAGGTACGGCGCGTGGACGAACAGCGGACCGATCGCGGCCTCGCGCCACTCGGCGCCGAAGGCCTGCGCGGTCTCCAGGCGCGGACCCGACCACGCTCGGGGGCTCGAGATGAAGAGCTGCACGACCTCGGCGCCGGTCTCGCGCGCGAGCGGGATCGCGGTGCGGAGCCCGCTCCGCAGGTGGGCGCCGACCCTCACGCCACGTAGATGTGCACGAGGTCGCCCGCGTGCACCGTGGTGCCGCTCGCCGGCTCCTGGAACACGACGTGAGAACCGCCGTGCCCCGGCACGATCGCGACGTCCACGAGCAGGCCGAGGCTCCGGAGCTTCGCGACGGCCGCGTCGCGCTCCATCCCGACCACGCTCGGCATGGGGAACTCGGGCGGGCCCTTCGAGACGACGATCGTGACGGTCTTGCCGGGCTGCAGGTCGGTGCCCCTCTCCGGCGTCTGCGAGATCACGGTGCCCTTCTCGTCCCTGTCGGAGAACTCCTCCTGCACGTCGACGACGAAGCCCTGGGACTCGAGGACCGCGACCGCCTCGTCCTGCTGCAACCCGACGACCTTCTCGACCGAGACCGGGGTCGGCCCCTTGCTGACGACGAGGTCGATCGCGCTGCCCTGCGGCGCATCCTGCTTGGCCTTCACGCTCTGACGGACCACCTGGTCGGCCTCGAACCGCTCGTCGAACGCCTTCGTGACCTCGCCGACCTTGAGGTGCGCCTCACGCAGCGCCTCCTTGGCGTCGGCGAGCGGCAGCCCCACGAGGTTCGGGACCGGCACCGGCGGGGGACCGAGCGACGGAACCAGCGTGACGCGGTCACCCCGTTCGAGCGTCGTGCCCTCGGCGGGTTGCACCTTCAGCACGCTCCCCGCCGGGACCTTGGTCGAGTACCGCCCCTCGGCCATCCGGACGACGAGCCCGTCGTCGCCGAGCTGCGCCTGGGCGTCCTCGACGGTGAGCCCGACGACCTTGGGGACGTCGACCTGATGCGGGATCAGGTAGGTCCATGCGGCCCAGGCCGCGGCCCCGATCGCGACGAGCGCGAGGACGATCCCGAGCGCGATCAGGCCTTTGCTGCGCTTCCGCTTGGAACGCCCGAGCGCGCGACCCGGGATCGTGACGGTCTCGGCGGGATCGCCGTGCGGCTCATGGACCGACGTGACGTCGGCCGGTGCCGGGATCACCGTGACCTCGGGTACCAGCGACGCGAGCGGCGGCGCGGCGGGCAGCGAACGCGCCTCGGCCTCCAGATCGCGACGCGCCTCGGCCGCGGACTCGGGACGGAGCTCGCGTTGCTTCTCGGTCACCGAGGCGACCCACCCGTCGAGCGAGGCCGGCACGGCAGGGTTCATCGACGACGGCTTGGGCATCGGCTCGTGGATGTGCTGATAGGCGATCGCCATCGGCGTCTCGCCGGTGAACGGCAACCGGCCCGTGAGGAGCTCGAACCCGACGACCCCGAGCGCGTACAGGTCCGTGCGGGGGTCCGCGGGCTCGCCCTGGAGCTGTTCGGGCGCCAGGTACTGCACCGTGCCGGTGACGTTGCCGGCCTCGGTGATCTGCGCGTCGGCGAACGCCCGCGCGAGCCCGAAGTCCGCGACCTTGACGACGCCGTCGCGCGTCACCATCAGGTTCTCGGGTTTCACGTCCCGGTGCACGATGCCCTGCCGGTGCGCGTGCTGCAGGGCCGCGAGCGTCTGGTCGAGCACGTCGGCCGCCTGGGCCGGCGCGAGGAGCCCCTCGGCGTGCAGGATCTCGCGGACCGAGAGCCCGGCGACGTACTCCATCACCATGTAGTAGATGCCGTCGACGCTGCCCCAGTCGTGGACGGCCACGATGTTCTGGTGGTTGAGGTTGGCGGCGGCGCGCGCCTCGCGCCGGAAGCGCTCGATGAAGCCCGCGTCGCCCGCGAGGTTCCGGTGCAGGACCTTGATCGCCACCGGGCGCTCGAGCACGGCGTCGCGGGCGCGGTAGACCTCGCCCATGCCGCCCGCGGCGATACGATCGACCACGTGGTACCGGCCGTCGAGCGTGTTCAGCGCGAACGCGAGATCCGCGCGAGCGGACCGCTCGGGGATGGTGCTCTTCGAGATGGTCGCCTCCCGTCGCTGCTCGGTCGTTGCGGGCGGACTACCTGGGGCCGGGGGCGCGTCCGAACGAACATCCTAGCGCGCAGGTGGCCGTCAACCGTGGAGCCTGGAAGGAGCGGGCCAAGGGGCGAGGATGAGCGACCCGGCGGGGTTCCCGGCCGAGTTCGAGCGGATCGAGGCGGCCGTCGACGCAGGCCAGACCGACCTTCGGGCCCTCGGGTTCTGGCGCCTGCTGGCCAAGGTGAAGGCCGACCCGATCCTGGCGCACCACTGGGCGGAGCAGGCGGGCCGGATCGACCGGAAGACGTTCGAGGCTCGGTCGCGGCTCAGGGTGCCGGTGTGGGTCGGGAACGCGGTGCTGGTGGTCGGGATCCTCCTGGGCGCCGCCGCGGTCGGCGTCGCCCTCACGACGGACTCGGAGACGACGGCCGGGCTCGCATTGGTGTTCGCCGCGCTGGACTGGTCGGTGTCGTTCCACGTCCCGGCTCACTGGCTGGTGGGCCGGCTGGTGGGGATGCGGTTCCTCGCCTACTACGTCCGCGATCTGATCCCACCGGTGCCGGGACTGAAGATCGACTACGCCACGTACCTGCGGGTGGCGCCGGAGGCGCGGGCCTGGATGCACGCCTCGGGGGCGATCGCGAGCAAGATCGGCCCGTTCCTGGCGCTGGCGTTCTGGCCGGCGAGCGGGGCCCCCGGGTGGGCCGCGTGGGCGATCCTGGGGTACGGCCTGTTGATCGTCGGGACCGACGTCTTCATCTCGACGCGCAAGAGCGACTGGAAGCGGTACCGCCGCGAGATGCGGATCGCCCGGGTCCAGGTCGCGAACCGCTGACCGGCCATCCCTCGGCTATCCTGACCGGACGAAGCCTTTTGCAGAGGACCGGGGAGCTCGGGCGACCGGGCTGAGAGGCCGCCACACCGCGGCGGCGACCCGAACGGACCTGATCCGGGTAATGCCGGCGAAGGGAGGCGCGGTCGACGGTGGATCCACGTTCGCTCCGCGTGTACGTGCTGACCTCGAAGGGGTTCGTCCCCGGCCGGAGCCATCGCGACGTGGCGGAGGCGGCACTCGCCGGGGGCGCGACCGCCGTGCAGCTGCGCGCGCCCGAGCTCACCGACGCCCGTCTCGAACCCCTGGCGGGTGAGCTCGCCGAGCGGTGCCGCGCGGCCGGCGCGTTGTTCGTCGTGAACGACCGCGTTCCCGTCGCCGCGGCCGTCGGAGCCGGGGCCCACGTCGGTCAGGCCGACGACCCGGGGGCGGCGCGCGAGCTCCTCGACCCGGCCGCGGTCCTCGGGGTCAGCGTCTCGACGACCGAGGAGGCTCGCGCGGCCGAGATCGCCGGCGCGGACTACCTCGGCGTCACCGTCTGGGCGACCCCGACCAAGCCCGAGGCCGAACCGCGGGGGCTCGAAGGGCTGCGGACGATCGCGCGCGAGACCTCGCTGCCGGTGGTGGGGATCGGTGGCATCCACGCCGGCAACGCGGCCGAGGTGCTCGACGCGGGAGCCGCGGGGGTCTGCGTCGTGTCGGCGGTCGGAGCCGCGCCGGACCCCGTTCGCGCCACCGAGACCCTGGTCGAGGCCGTCCACCGTTGGGAGGAAGGGGCGGGATGAGCGAGCAGCGCACGGGGAAGGCGACGGCCGAGCTGTTCGAGCAGGTGATCCTGCGGCGACTCGGCGCGAAGGACGACGACGTGTTGATCGGGCCGCGGCACGGCGTCGACGTCGGCGTCGTCCGGGTCGCCGACGGCGTCGCGATGGCGCTCACCGCCGACCCGGTCTTCATCGTCCCGGCCTACGGCTGGGAACGCGCGGCGTGGTTCGCCGTACACATCCTCGCGTCCGACGCCGCCACGAGCGGCCTCCCGCTCCGGTGGATGGCCGTCGACCTCAACCTGCCCCCCGAGATCACCGACGACGAGCTCACCTCGCTCTGGGACGCGTTCCATCGGGCGTGCGAGGACATCGGGCTCGCCGTCGTCACCGGCCACACCGCTCGCTACGACGGCTGCGCTTGGCCGATGGTCGGCGGGGCGGTCTGTATCGCCACGGGCCCGGAAGATCGGTTCGTGACCCCGACGATGGCGCGGCCCGGCGACCGCGTCATCGTCACCAAGGGCGCGGCGATCGAAGCCACGGCGCTGTTCGCGGCCACGTTTCCCGAACGTCTGGCGGAGGGAGTCGGCGCCGGCGTCGTCGAACGCGCCGACGCGCTCTTCGAGCGGATGACGGTGGTGCCCGAGGCAACCGTCGCCCGGGTATTCGGGCTGCGGGACGAGGGCGTGACGTCGATGCACGATGCGACCGAGGGCGGCGTCCTCGGCGGCCTGACCGAGGTCGCGTCGGCGTCCGAGGTGGGTCTGCGGATCGAGCTCGAGGCGATCCCGGTTCGCGACGAGGTCCGCGCCGTGTGCGAGCACGTCGGGATGGACCCCTACACCTCGATCAGCGAGGGCACGCTGATCGCGACCGTCGTCGCGGATCGAGCCGATGCGTTCGTCGAGGCGCTCGCGGCCGCGGACATCGAGGGCGCGATCGTCGGCGAGGTGACCGAGGCATCGGCCGGCGTGGTCCTCGTTACACCGGACGGCGAGCGGCCGCTCGAACACCCGGGGCTCGACCCGTTCTGGGGGGCGTTCGGGCGGTGGGCGGCCGACGCGGCCGGGATCGCGAACGCCGGTTAGCCGCGCGAACGACCCCGGCGCGCGGCCGGCGCGAACTCGTCGGCGAGCATCGCGAACCGGACGTGGTCGCGCCAGCGGCCGCCGATCTTCAGGTAGCGGGGCGAGAACCCCTCGCGACGGAACCCCAGGCGTTCGGCGAGCGCGATCGAGCGCGCGTTGTCGGGCTGGACGTTGACCTCGACGCGATGGAGCGCCAACGTCCCGAACGCGTGCCGCAGCACCAGCTCGAGCCCCTCCGTCATGTACCCCTGACCCTGGTGCGGGACGAGGGCCGAATACCCCAGGTACGCGCTCCGCAGGTTGCCGAACACGATGTGCCCGAGGCTCGCGCTCCCCGCGAGGGCCCCATCCTCGTTGCGGCAGATGAGATAGGACTCGCCCAGCGGCCGGACCAGCATGTCGCGGAAGTCCTCGCCGGTCTCGGGCAGGTACGACCACGGCCGGTGGAGCTTCCGGCTCGACCGCACGGCGCGCAGGAAC
Organism: uncultured Actinomycetes bacterium; assembly: GCA_963778545.1. Classification (GTDB taxonomy): domain Bacteria; phylum Actinomycetota; class UBA4738; order UBA4738; family HRBIN12; genus DASSJM01. The sequence goes on from CAVZUW010000015.1 coordinate 24,582, forward strand.
GCCTCCTCGTCGGCCACCTCCATGTGACGGAGGGAGACCTGGTCGCCGCGCTGGAGCGTGCCGCCTCTCATCACCGAAACGGTACCCGGTAGGCTGCACCGCGATGGACGTGGTGACGGTGGGCGACGTGATGATCGACGTGCGCGTCGACTCCGACGGGCTCGAGGAGGGCGGCGACGTCCACGGGCGGGTCCTCGTTCGGCCCGGGGGGAGCGCGGCCAACGCGGCGGTGTGGGCCGCGGAGGCCGGCGCGACGTCCCGCGTGCACGCCCGGATCGGTTCGGACATGGCCGGCGCGCTGCTGCGCGACGAGCTGATCGCGCGCGGGGTCGAACCCGCCCTGGCGGTCGATCAGACCGCCGAGACCGGCACGATGCTCGTGGTCCACGAGCCGCGCGAACGCTCGATGGTGGCGGATCGCGGCGCGGGCGGACGGCTCTCGCCCGACGACCTGCCCGAGCGGCTCGAGGCCGGCGCCGTCCTGGTGTCCGGGTACACGCTGCTGTTCGAGCCGACCTCCGCGGCCGGTATCGCCGCGCTCGAACGCGCCCACGCCCGCTTCGTCGCGGTCGACGCGGCGTCCTGGCCGATGATCCGTTCGTTCGGCGTCGAGCGATTCCTCGACGCCTGTGCGCCCGCCACGCTCTTGCTCGCCAACGAACGCGAGGCGGAGGAGCTCACGGGGCGCCGCGACGTCGACGCGGTCGACGAGCTGTCGCATCGCTTCCCGGTCGTCTGCGTGAAGCAGGGCGACGAGGGCGCGCTGATGTCGTGGGAGGGGCTCGTGATCCGCAACGCGACCGACGCCGTCGTCGAGAAGGACAGCACCGGCGCGGGGGACGCCTTCAACGGCGTGCTGCTGGCGTCGCTCGCCGCAGGCCGCTCGCCGGGCGACGCACTGGCCACGGCCTGCCGCGCGGGGGCCCGCGTCGCGGCGAGCTACGAGACCTGGCCCGAACGCCCGCGGCCGGCCGAGGACGAGGAGCCGTCGGGGAGGCGGCGACGCTGAGCGCCGTCCGGCCCTCGAGCGAGGTCGCGGCGGCGCTGGCCGCCGGGGATGGCGTGGTCGCGCTCGAGACGAGCGTCGTGTCCCAGGGCCTGCCCGCGCCCCGCAACCTCGAGTGCGTCGAGCGCATGAACGCCGCGATCCGTTCGTCGGGCGCCACCCCCGCGTGGATCGGCGTGATGCGGGGCGAGGTGGTCGTGGGGCTCTCGGCGGACGAGCTGCAGGCGTTCGCCGAGCCCGGGAGCGCGACCAAGGTCACGAGGCGCGACCTGCCCGTGGCGATCGCCTCGGGGGGGCTGGGCGCCACCACGGTCTCGAGCACGATCTGGGCGGCCCACCGAGCCGGGATCCGCGTCGGAGCGACCGGCGGGATCGGGGGCGTGCACCCCAGGAACCGAGATGGCGGTGGGGACGTCTCGGCGGACCTCGTCGAGCTCGCGCGGACCCCGGTCTTGCTCGTGTGCTCGGGCCCCAAGTCGATCGTCGACCCCGTCGCCACCGCCGAGCGGCTGGAGGAGCTCGGCGTCGGGGTGGTCGGCTACGCCTGCTGGCGCCTGCCGTTCTTCCTGGCGCGCGAGGCGCCCGTCGACCTCGAGGACCGGGTGGACGAGCCCGCCGAGGCCGCGCGGATCGCCCGGGCGCTCGGCGAGCTCGACGCCGCGGCCGCGGTGCTCCTGTGCAACCCGGTCCCGGAGAGGTTCGCGATGGACGCGGGCGTCGTCGAGGAGGCCGTTCGCGCCTGCGAGCGGATCGCCGAACGCGAGGGCGTCCGCGGCAAGGCCGTGACCCCGTACCTGCTCTCCTGCCTGTCCGAACGCACCGACGGCGAGAGCCTGGAGGCGAACCTCGCGCTGCTCGAGTCCAACGCCCGGCTGGCCGGCGAGGTCGCTGCAGCGGCTAGCGCAGCCAGGTCTTGACGATCGCCTTGGAGAAGTTCCAGGCGTAGCGGAGCGATTTCGGCTTCTTCGAGACGCCGCCGCGGCGGGTCAGGAACGTGACCGGCACCTCCACCACCCGCGCGTGCTGACGGAGGGCCTCGATCGTGACCTCCGAGGTCCAGAACTGGTCCTGCTCGAGGATCAGCGCCTGGAGCGTGTCGGCCCGGGTCGCGCGGTAGCCGCTCGAGATGTCGGTGACGCGCTGTCCGGTCAGGATCGTCACGACGCGCGAGAAGAAGTGCACGCCGAGGTGGCGGATCAGGCTTTCGCGCTCGAAGTCGCCGAGCATCCTCGACCCGTTCACGTGGTCGGCGCGGCCCTCGATGATCGGCCCGACGACCGTGGGGAGCTCCTCGGGCTGGTGCTGGCCGTCGGCATCCATCGTCACGACGATGTCGGCGCCGAGCTTGAGCGCGATGTCGTAGCCCACCCGGAGCGCGAGGCCCCCGCCTCGCCGGATCGGCAGGCTGGCCGCCAGCGCGCCGGCCTCCCGCGCCGCGTCCGCGGTCCCGTCGTCCGAGTGGTCGTCGACCACGATCGAGATGACGTGATACCCCTCGACCTCGCGCGGCATCGCGTCGATGACCGCCCCGACGTTCTCGGCCTCGTTGAAGGCGGGGGAGACGACCACGATCCGTTTCCCCGCCGGGAGATCGGCCGCCACGTCCCAGTCGAACGCCGACTGCCCGAACGACTCGACGAGCTGGCGGATCCCGCGCTCGTTCGTGTCGACAGAGGATTGCATCCGGATCAGGAGCAGGAACTGGATCGCGACCGCGAACAACAGGACGGCCGTCAGGCGCTGCCCGTTCCCCGGCTCGAAGTTGAAGACCTCGAACAACGGATTGAACAGCCCGGGTGCGATCGCGAGCAGCAACACCGCGCCCGAGATCAGCGACGAGATGATCAGGTTCAGCCGGCTGATCTGGCGTCGCTGGTAGCGGATCAGGGCGAGCGCGAAGAACGCGACGGCGAAGATGCCCCCGACCACGCGAAGGGCCGACATGGCTCTGGACTCTACGCGATGGAACGGACCCGTCCGCGCATCAGCGAGGACGGGCCCGTTCGGTCGCTAGCAGGACGGCACGCAGTGGTTCCCGGTGAAGTCGTTGCCGTGGCCGGAGCCGTCGAAGAGCACGTTCGGACGGTTCCGGATCAGGTCGTTGGACGTGATCGAGTTGTTCGAGGGCGCCCTGCCGATCAGATCGACCACCACGACCCCACCGTGGAACGGGACCGGTCGGGCCGCGCGGTTGGTCGAGATCACGTTGTCCTCGACGCGGTCGCGGTCGGCGTTCACGATGAGGACGCCGACACCCGACAGCGCCGGGTCGTCGGGCCCGCCACGAGGGCAGAAGGCGCTGTTGTCGTGGATGTCGTTCTCGGCGATGCGGTAGTGCCCGGCGGCGGCGGAACCCGGGAAGTCGATGTTCAAGATCCCCACGCAGTTGTCGTGGATGAGGTTGCCCACGACATCGCCGTTCTGCGAGTCACGCAGGAAGATGCCGTAGCGGTTCCCGAACGTCTCGTTCCCCGTCATGGTCAGGTTCGCGTGGGCGGAGTCCCCGACGTACAGGCCCGCCTCCCCGCTCCCCGAGACGACGTTGTCGGCCATCGTGGTGCTGTTGGACTCGAACGCCGCGATCCCGTATTCGTCGTTGTCCACGGCCGCGTTCCCCTCGAACGAGGTCAGGTGGGCTGCCACAGCGACCATGCCGAACACGAACCCCTCGGCGCGGACGCCGGTCACCGTGACGCCGTTGACCGCCACCCCGGCGCGGACGTCTCCGAGCACGCAGATGCCGCCGATCCCTCCGAAACACCGACGGGGCAGGGTCGCCGGCGGATGGAGGATCGTCCCGTCCTCGCCGGACCCGGCGCCCTGGATCGTGATGTCGTCCTTCTTGATGACGACCACGTCCTCGTAGACCCCGGGATGCAGCTGGATCGTGTCTCCCGGCTGCGCCGCCGTGACGGCGGCCTGGATCGACTCGCCGGGGAGCACGTCGATCGTGCCGGCCCTCGCCGGGACCGCGGTCGCGATCGAGGCGATCATCGCCAGCGCGCCGAGACCGATGGAAAGCAGCCTTCTCATTGGTACCTCCTGTTCGCAGGGTCAACGACTCTACGAGGAAACGCCCGGCTTGGGAGCGGGGCCGACCACGGTCGGCCGAGGAGCTCGACGCTCAGCCGGACGAGCGTTCCCGCACGCCCCGCCAGCGTGTGGCGGGCAGGATGTGATCGGGGATCACGCGGTCCTTGTACCGCTCGATCACGTCGAACATCGATCCGATCAGCGTCTCGGAGAGCAGGTGCGGCTCCAGGCCGAGCTCCACCAGCTTGGTGTGCTTGGCGTTGTAGTAGTGCTCCTCCAGCTCGACCCGGGGATTGTCCAGATGCTCGACCCGGACCTCGAGCCCGATCTCGGAGCCGGCGTGGCGCACCAGCTCCGCGAGCTCGACGACCGAGAACTGCTCGGTGAACTGGTTGAACACGCGGAACTCGCCCGCCTCGGCCGGATGCAGGACCGCGAGCTCCACGCACCGGAGCGTGTCGACGATGTTCAGGTAGCCGCGCGTCTGGCCACCCTTGCCGTACGGGGTCAGCGGTTGCCCGATCACGGCCTGCAGGCAGAAGCGGTTCAGGGCCGTGCCGAACACCTCGTCGTAGTCGAACCGCGTCAGCAGTCGCTCGTCGAGCCTGGTCTCCTCGGTCTCGATCCCGTACACGACCCCCTGGTTGAGGTCGGTCGCGCGCAGGCCCCAGATCCGGCACGCGAAGTGGACGTTGTGCGAGTCGTGGACCTTCGACAGGTGGTACATCGACCCGGGGAGCTTCGGGAACGGGAGGGTGTCCGAGCGCCCGTTGTGCTCGATCTCGAGATACCCCTCCTCGATGTCGATGTTCGGCGTGCCGTACTCGCCCATCGTCCCGAGCTTGACCAGGTGGGCGTCGGGGGTGATCTCTGCCATCGCGTACAGGACGTTCAGCGTGTTCACGACGTTGTTCGTCTGGGTGAACACGGCGTGCTCCCGGTCGATCATCGAGTAGGGAGCGCTCGGCATCTCGCCGTAGTGGACGATCGCCTCGGGCCGGAACTCGCGGAACAGGCGCTCGACGACGCTCCAGTCGGTCAGGTCGCCCTCGGTGACGCCGATCTCCAGACCCGTGACCTCTCGGAACGCCTCGGCCCGGGCCGGCAACGAGGCGCCGATCGGGGTGAGCGAATCCGTCCCGGCCTCCTCGTGAGCTCGGCGCCGGAGGTAGTCGTCGATCGCATGCACCTCGTGGCCCGTGCGGGCGAAGTGCATCGACGTCGGCCACCCGAGGTAGCCGTCGCCGCCGAGGATCAAGATCCGCATGCCGTTGCCTCGCTCCGGGTTCGGTGGGGGGGTCGGAAGCCGCGTCATCCTAGCAACGAGGGGTCGCGGACATCGGCGATGCCGCCGCTACGCCAGGCTCGCGAGCTCCTCGAGCACGCGGTCCACCTCGTCCGGCGTGTTGTAGTGGCAGAACCCGATCCGGACCGCACCACCCGAATCCTGGAGCCCGAGCCGCTCCATGATCTCGAGCGCGTAGTAGTTGCCGTCCCACACGAAGACCCCGCGCTCGGCGAGCGCCTTCGCGGTCTCGGCCGGGTGCTGGTCCCCGACGCGGATCGCGAACGTGGGCGTGCGTTCGTGCACGCGATCCGTCTCCGCGATGCCGTAGAGGCGGATGGCGTCGATCCTCCGGATCCCCTCGAGGAAGCGTTCGGACAGGGCGGCCTCGAACGGCACGATCGCCCGCTCGAACGCATCGGCCACGGCGGCGCGCCGGCCGCCGCCCTCGCCCAGCTCGGCGAGGTAGCCCACCGCGGCGATCCAGCCGGCGAACCCCTCGTGGTTCTGCGTCCCGGTCTCGAACGCGAACGGGAGCGCGTCCTCGGCCGGCCGGACCTTGTAAGGGCGGAGCGTCGACAGCACGTCCCGACGGCCGAACAGGATCCCCAGATGCGGCCCGAAGATCTTGTAGGGCGAGCAAACCACCAGGTCGGCGCCGACGGCCCGAACGTCGATCCGGCGGTGCTGGGCAAGGTGGACCCCGTCGCACGCGACGATCGCCGGCGTGCGCTCGTGCACGAGGCGGGCGAGCTCGGCGGCGGGGGTGATCGTGCCGACGGCGTTCGATGCGAGCGTGAACGCGACGACCTTCGTGCGTTCGGACAGCGCGGCCTCGAACGACGCGGGGTCCAGCGTCGCGTCGTCCTCCCGGATGTCGACCCACCGGACGGTGGCGCCGGCGTCCTCCGCGGCGAGCACCCACGGCCGCACGTTGGCGTCGTGGTCGAGCCGCGTCACCACCACCTCGTCGCCGGGCCCGAGCGTCCGCCCCACCGAGCGCGAGATCGCGAACAGCAGCGTCGTCGCGTTCGGACCGAAGACCACTTCGTCCGCGTCGGCGTTCAGCAGGTCGGCCGCGGCCCGGTGGGCCTCCGCGATCACCTCGTCGGTCTCCTGGCTGGTGGCGAACGCGCCGTGCGCGTTCGCGTTGCTGCGGCGCAGGTACGCCGCCATCGCCTCGATCACGGGTTCGGGGGCCTGGGAGCCGCCGGGCGCGTCGACGAACACGGCGGGCCGCCCATCCACCTCCCGGGCGAGCGCGGGGAAGCGGGACCGGACGTGGGCGAGATCGGGTTCGGTCATGGAGCGCGTAGCGTCGCGCACCCGCCGCTCCGAGGGCAACCCCGGCGACCCGGTCAGACCCGGTCCCAGCCCTCGGGCAGGCCGGGGACGGGCCAGGCGGGATCGGGGCGCCATGCGGTCCAGTCTCGGTCGAACGGCGGCTCGCGGTCCACGATCCTGCGGACCGCACGTTCGCCGTCGGCGCGCAGCCGCGGCTCCTCCTCGGCGTCGATCACGCCCCGGCGGATCGATTCGGCGAGGTCGTCCTCGTCCTTCCATCGCCACGAGCCGTCGAGCTCGACGATGACGTCGAGCTCGTGATCGAGCGTGTCGAAGCCGATCGCGGTGCGTCGGAGCGGTTCCTCCAGGTTCACGTACCAGCTCCACGGCTCCCAGTCCTGCCGCAGGAACAACAGCACCGCGTACCACGTGTCCGGCCACGAGAACGAGAGGACGTGGGCCTCCTCGTACCGCTGGGGGACGAGCTCGAACTCGGGCTGCGGGATCTTCAGCCGCCTCCCGTCGTGGAACGGCGCCATCCAACGGACCCCGATCGGGACGAACAGCATCGTCTGTTCCGGGGCGTCCTCGACGACCGTGGCGGGACGCGCCGCCCAGACGCTGCCGTCCCAGGTCTGTCGCAGGGCGATGGTCTCGCCGGGCTCGAACCGCCGCACCGTGTCAGCCGATGCGCGAGGCGAACGCCGCGTTGGTCGCGTCCAGGAGCGCCGCCGTGCTCGCACGCAGCGCCGAGACCTCGTCGCCGAGCCCCTGGGCCTTCGCGGGGTCCTTCAGCGCCGCCGCGTTGATCTCGACGTTGTAGGTCGCGCACCACACGGCCGCCGACAGGGCCTGCCCCGCGCACGCGCCGTCGGACGCGGCCTGCGCGTTGCCGATCTCGGTGGTCTCGCGCGCGAGCTCCATCAGGTCGGCCGCGCGCTTGGCGATCTCGAGCGGAACCGTCGCGGCGGACTCGTAGCCCGCCTGGATCGCCGAGGAGCGGACCGCCTTCTCGGCGTCGGTCTCCTTCGGCATCTTGAACGCGGCCATCACGCCGTCGAACGCGGTCGCGTCCCGATCGGCGAGGTCGAGGAACTCGGTCCGAGCGGCTTCGGCCTGGTCGAGCATCCAGCGCATCCGCTCCTCGGCCTCCTCGTAGCCCTTCTTGCCGATCGTGAGGTTGCACACCATCGAGATCAGTGCGGCGCCCGTCGCACCCGAGATCGCGGCGACGGCGCCGCCGCCGGGCGTGGGGTCGTCCGACGCGAGCCCGTGCAGGTACGCCTCGACCTTCTGCTCCGCGATCCGCCCGCTCATCGGCGCTCCCCTTCGGTGCTCACGAGCCGCTCCAGGATCTGTTCATCAGCATCGAACCCCTCCAGTCGCAGGTACGCGATGTCGTCCTCGCCGAGCGCCGCGCGGGGGACCAGTCCCACGATCTCGGACGAGCGGACCTCCATGCCGCGTTCGGTCGCGAGCTCCCGGACGGCGTCGAACGCCACCCGCGGCGAGGTGACGTCGATGTCGACCAGGTTCATCGAAACGGTGACGGCCTCGCGTTCGGGGACGGCGAACCCGATCGCGCGGACCGAGGGGAGCCCGCCGCTCGACTCGCGGACCGATCTCGCGATCTCCTTCGCGTCGTCCTCGTCGCCGGTCAGGTAGACGTTGAACGCGACGAGCGGCTTGCGCGCCCCGACGGCGGTCGCGCCGGCCCGGCCGATCTCATGCGGCCCGAAGTCCGGGAGCCGTTCGCCGCGGGCCACCGCATCGCGCAGCCCTTCGAACTCGCCCTTGCGGACCTCGGCCAGGCTCGTGCGCTCGGGCGAGGTCGCGGCGCGGTCGTACAGGTAGACCGGGATGCCGAGCGCGTCGGCGAGCTCGGCCGCGAACGCCCGCGCCAGTTCGACCACCTCGTCCATCGAGATCGCGGACAGCGGCACGAACGGGATCACGTCCGCCGCGCCCATCCGGGGGTGCCCGCCGGTGTGCGTCGTCATGTCGATCAGCTCGACGGCCTTGGCGGCGCCGGCGAGCGCGCTCGCGCGCACCGCGTCCGGCGAGCCCACGATCGTCGTGTCGAGGCGATGGTGTTCGGGGTCGGCCTGCCGGTACACGAGTCGCGCACCACCGCCGGCGAGGGCGTCGCAGATCGCATCGATCACGTCCGTGCCGGCGCCCCTCGCTGAAGTTCGGGACGCAGACGACGAGCGCTCCGGTCTCGGCCATCGAGGCAGAAGCCTACGATGCGGGGCATGGACCTCGACGCGTTCCGGGACTGGCTCCGGCGGTACTTCGACGCGTGGGCCTCGAACGACCCCGTCGAGGTGTCGTCGCTGTTCGCCGTGGACGCCGTCTACTCCTACGGCCCCTTCCGCGAGGAGACCCGCGGGCGCGACGCGATCGTGCGGGCGTGGGTGGAGGGAGGGGTCCCCACCGAGCTGCGGACCGACGTCGAGCCGATCGCCGTGTCCGGCGACCGCGGGGTGGCGCACTGGCGCGTGTCGTTCCGGGACGATGCCGGCGGGGTGGTGGAGGTGGACGGGATCCTGGTCTGCGACTTCGACGAGGCCGGCCGGTGCGTCCTGCACCGCGAGTGGTACGACCGCCTCGAAACCCCCGCCTGACCAGCGCGAACGCTCGCTCCCTGCGCCCCCGAACCCCGGCTTGACTCGTGTCGGCGACCGGGCGTACATTCACCATCCCCCTCTCGAACATACGTTCGATTCCCTGAGAGCAGGGGAGGTGCGTTCGGAGGAGCTCGGTGTCCAAGCGGTACGACGAGGAGGTCGAGGTTCGGGTCGAGCGCGACGCGGGGATGCCCTCGGCGTTCGTCTGGCGCGGACGCCGGTACGAGGTGGCCGACGTGATCGGGCGGTGGCGGATCGAGGGCAGGTGGTGGGCCGACGGGCGTGACCGCGAGTACTGGCGGGTGGAGGCGCGTGGCGGCGCGGTCTGGGACCTGTACCACGACCGCCACCACGACCGTTGGCACATGGAGCGGTTGTGGGATTGAATCGAGCCCGTGACCGACGCCCGCGTCGTGCCGTTCCTGGTGTCCGAAGTGCGTCTGCCGCCCGACGAGCAGGAGCTGCTCGCCAGGGAATGGTGGCCGTCCTACGCGCATGCGGTGGTCCATCGCGACGGCGTCTTCCTGTTCGACAACGGGGTGGGGTTCGGCAACGACGAGGTCGAGGAGACGTTCACACCGCGCGTGACGACGATCGAGGATGCGCTCGGCGAACACGGGATCTCGATCGCGGACGTGACCGGCGCCGCCAACTGTCACCTGCATTTCGACCACAGCGGGCAGAACGTCCGGCTCCCCGGCATCCCGATCTTCGTCCAGCGCGCCGAGTGGGCGATGGTGCACGAGCCCGACTACACGGTCCCCGAGTGGATCGACGCGCCCGGCCTGACCTACGAGGTGATCGATGGCGAGGCGGAGGTGGCGCCGGGTCTGCGGGTGATCCCCACGCCGGGCCACACGGCCGGGCACCAGTCGCTCGTGGTGGACACGCCCGAGGGGACGATCGTGCTCGCGGGTCAGGCGGTGCAGTCGCGGCTCGAGTGGGAGGGCGCGACCGAGCCGAGCGCATCCGGCGCCTCGGCCGCGAAGCACCCCGCGTACCCGGACTCGGTGGAACGCCTGAGGTCGTTGGAGCCGGCGCGCGTGCACTTCGCGCACGACCCGGAGGTCTGGGAGCGCGGGTAGCGGCTCCGGACGTCCCGCCGGAGCGGTGAGATGCCCGGCGGGTTCGTCCATCTCGACGTCCGTTCGTTCTTCTCGCTGAAGGAGGGCGCGTTCTCGCCCGAGGCGCTCGCGCGCCGGGCGGCCGAGCTGCACATGCCGGCGGTCGCGCTCGCCGACCGCGACGGGCTCTACGGCACCGCCCGGTTCGTCGACGCGTGCGAGCGCGAGGGCGTCCGCCCGATCCTCGGCGCGTCGCTCACCGTTCGCGAGGCCGGGACCCTGCCGCTGCCCCGGGGGGTTCGGGGGGCTCAAGGAGCGAGCGCGGACGCGCGAGCGGTAGCCCCCCGATCAGGAAGCGGGCGTCCGTCGGCGGACGCGAGCGTCGTCCTGCTCGCGCGGGACGCGGCCGGGTACGCGAACCTGTGCCGGCTGGTCACCGACGCGCACATGACGGGGGAGCGCGGCGACCCCTCGCTCACCCCCGAGCAGATCTGCGCGCACGCCGGCGGTCTCGTCGCGCTCCTCGGGCCGTCGTCGCCTCCGGGTGCGCTCGCGCTCGCGGGGCGGATGGACGCCGGCCGTCGCGCGGCGATGCCGTACCGGGAGGCGTTCGGCGAGCGCGCGTTCGTCGCGGTTCAGCACCGCCTCGAGCAGGACTCGGACCGGGAGATCCGCGCGCTCCTCCGCCTGTCCGAACGCGCCGAGCTCCGGGCGGTCGCGACCAACCCGGTCCGCTACCTCGTCCCGGAGGACGCGTTCCTGGCCGACGCGCTCGAGTGCATGCGCGAGCTCGTCCCGATCAACCGGTCCAACGTCTCGCGCCGCAACGCCGAGGGCTGGCTGAAGCCCGCCACCGAGATGCGGGCGCTGTTCGGCGAACGCCCCGACCTCGTGGCCGCCACGCTGCAGATCGCCGAGTCGTGCGCGTTCGACATCGGCCTGCGAACGGTCCGCTTCCCCGAGTTCCCGACACCGTCGGGCCGCCACGCCTCCTCCGTCCTGGCCGAACGCAGCTGGCGCGGTCTCGGACGCCGGGGGATGCAGGCGACCGCCCGCGTGAAGGACCGGCTGCACCACGAGCTCGCGATGATCCACCGCCTCGGGTACTCGGCGTACTTCCTCACGGTCGCCGACATCGTCGCCGACGTGCGGGCGATGGGGATCCGGTGCGCGTGCCGGGGGAGCGCCGCGGGCTCGCTCGTCTGCTACCTCGTCGGCATCTCCGACGTCGACGCGGTCCGGCACGACCTCGCGTTCGAGCGGTTCCTGAACCCGATGCGCGACGAGCTCCCGGACATCGACGTCGACGTCGAGTCGGCGCGTCGCGAGGACGTCTACGACATGGTGCTCTCGCGGTACGGCGACGACCGATGCGCGTGCGTCGCGATGGTGGACACGTACCGCGCCCGCGCCGCCGTCCGGGAGGTGGGCAAGGCGCTCGGCCTGCCCGAGCCCGAGGTCGATGTGGTCGCGAAGTCCTTCCCGCACATCGGCGCGCACGACCTGCGGGTCGCGATCGACCGCCTGCCCGAGCTCGTCGGCAGCAACCTGAACGCCGGCCAGCTCGAGCAGCTGTTCCGCGTGGCCGAGCGCCTGGACGGCTTCCCGCGCCACATCGCGCTCCACCCCTCGGGCATCGTCCTGTCGAACGACGACCTGGCGACCAGGGTCCCGCTCGAACGCTCGTTCCAGGGCTACCGCGTGATCCAGGCCGACAAGGACGACGTCGAGCTGCTCGGGTACCTGAAGCTCGACGTGCTCGGCGTGCGGATGCTCTCGTCGATGCGCCACGCCCTGGACGAGATCGCCCGCACCGAGCACGTGAAGGTCGACCTGGACGCGATCCCGCTCGACGACGAGCCGACGTTCGAGCTGATCCGGGCCTCGGACACGCTCGGGTGCTTCCAGATCGAGTCGCCGGGTCAGCGCGAGCTCCTGCAGAAGCTCCAGCCGACCCGCTGGGAGGACCTGATCGTCGACATCTCGCTGTTCCGGCCCGGACCGGTCAAGTCGGACATGATCAACCCGTACCTGCGGCGGCGTGCCGGGATGGAGGCGCCGACGTACGCGCACCCGGCGCTGCGACCGGCGCTGCGCGAGACGTTCGGCGTGATCGTCTACCACGAGCAGGTGCTCCGAACGCTCGCCGCGATGGCCGGCTACGACCTGACCTACGCCGATCACGTCCGCCGTCACCTGGACCGCGAGGACCTGCTCCCGGGGTTCCGGGCGGACTTCCTCGAGCGGGCGACCGGGCGAGGCGTCCCCGCCGACGTCGCCGAACGCACCTGGACCGCCGTCGCCGAGTTCGCGAGCTTCGGGTTCTGCAAGGCGCACGCGGCCGCCTTCGCCGTCCCGACGTACCAGTCCTCCTGGCTCAAGACCCACTACCCGGCGCACTTCCTCGCGGGGATCCTCACGCACGATCCGGGGATGTACCCGCGGCGGTTGCTGCTCGAGGACGCTCGCGAGCACGGGATCCCGATCTTGCCGCTGGACGTGAACCTTTCCGAGCCGGAGTACGTGGTGGAGGTGGTGGGTGGTGGTGAGGACGTCGGGGGGCGCGCTGAGGTCGGGGCACCGCCCCGGGCTGCTCGTCTTCGCCTACGCGATGGGTCCGTGCTCGGGGACGTCGATGGGCTTCGGCTCCGCTCGACGACGCCCGGGGCGGACCCCTCCCCGCGCGCCGGCACCGGCGGCGCCACCGACGTCGAGCACCCGCGGTACGGGATCCGGCTCGCGCTGCAGGACGTGCATGGGATCTCGGACTGGCGAGATCCGGTCGATCCTGGAGGGGCGGGCCGAGCGGGCGTTCGAGGACGTGGGGGACTTCCTACGGCGGGCGAACGTTTCGAAGCCCGTCGTGGAGGCGATCGCGCATGCGGGGGGGTTCGATGGGATCGGGGAGGGGACGCGGCGGGATCGGTTGTATGCGGCGATGACGACCGCTCCGCAGCGGGAGGGTGATCAGCTGGCGTTGGAGCTGTCCTCGGGGAGCGCCGAGGATGAGCTCTCGTTGCCGGAGTACAACGATGCGGAGCGGGTGCGGGCGGAGTTGGAGGTGCTGGGGTTGGATGCGAGCCGGCACCTCGTGAGCTTCTTCGAGCCGTTGCTCGCCGATCTCGGCGTGGTGCGTTCGAGGGACCTGCACCGGTGTCGCTCGGACGAGCGCGTGATGGTGGCCGGCGTGAAGGTGGCGTCGCAGACGCCGGCGATCCGCAGCGGCCAACGGATCATCTTCCTCACGCTGGACGACGCGACGGGACCGGTCGACGTGACCGTGTTCGAGAGCGTGCAGCCCAAGGTCGCCAAGACCGTGTTCCACTCGTTCGTGCTCGCGGTGGTGGGGACCGTCCGGCGGACCGGGTACAAGGGCGTCTCGGTGGTCGCCGAGGACGTGTGGGATCTGACGGCGCTGTTGCACGCGCGTCGACAGGACAGGCTCGCGGAGGCGCTCGCCCACGAAGGTCCCTCGCCGGGTGCGGCCGTGCCGCGCAAGCTCTGGCACTCGAGCGGCGGCTCCGCCGGCCGATGACACCGCTCGTCCCTTCCGTCGCGGCGCTACGCTCCGCGACGATGACCATCGCGAGGTCGAGCGAGCCGATCCTGCACGTCGATCTCGATGCGTTCTACGCCTCGGTCGAGACGCTCAAGGACCCGAGCCTCTCGGGCAAGCCCGTCGCCGTCGGCGGCGCCGGGACGCGTGGGGTCGTGATGTCGGCGTCCTACGAGGCCCGGACGTTCGGGATCCGCAGCGCGATGCCCGCCGTGCGCGCTCGTCGCCTGTGTCCGGACGTGATCTTCGTCCCGCCCGACTTCGAGTCCTACAAGGTGCACTCCAACCGCTTCCGCGAGATCCTCCTGGCGGTCACCCCCGAGGTCGAACCGATCTCGCTCGACGAGGCGTTCCTCGACGTCTCGGGCGCGCACCTGCTGTTCGGCGAGCCCGAGGAGATCGGGCGCAAGGTCCGCAGGGAGGTCCAGGACGGCATCGGCGTGCGGTGCTCGGTGGGCGTGGCGCCCACCAAGCTGGTCGCCAAGCTCGCCTCGCGCGACGCCAAGCCCGACGGCATGGTGGTCGTGCGGGCCGGCGAGGTCGACGCCTACCTGGACCCGTTGCCCGTGCGGGCGCTGTGGGGCGTGGGCGAGAAGACGGCCGAGACCCTGGGGCGGCTCGGGGTGCGGACCGTCGGCGATCTCGGCCGGACGCCGGTCGGGGTGCTCGGCAGGCTCATGGGCGAACGGCACGCGCGCGACCTCCACGACCTGGCCGTGGGTGTGGACGACCGGACGGTCGTCCCGTACGAGGCGCCGAAATCGGTCAGTCACGAGGAGACCTTCGACCGCGACCTGGACGATCAGCGGGAGCTGCTCCGCGAGGTGCTGTCGCTCTCGCAGCGGGTGGGGGCTCGGCTGCGCGAGGACGGGTTCCGCACCCGGACGGTCACCCTGAAGATCCGGCTCGCGAACTTCACGACCCTCACGCGCTCGCGAACGCTGCCGGCGCCGACCGACGTGGCCGCGGACCTGTACGAGGTCGTCGGGGAGCTGTTCGCCGCCCTCCCCGGTGCCCGCCGACGGGTCCGGCTCCTCGGCGTGGCCGCGACCGGCCTGGTGCCGGCGGGGGAGGAGCAGCTCGCGCTGCTGCGCAGCGAACGGTGGGGCGATGTCGAACGCGCCGTGGATCGGATCGATCGGCGGTTCGGACCGGGCTCGGCCGTGCCTGCGGCCCTGCTCGAACGCGGCCGCGAACGCTGATCGCCCCGGCCTCGCGCGGCCCGCCTCCCGCGGAAGCCCCTTCCCCTGGCGGAGGTCGTTCCTATAATCGTGTTCGACCGCAACCCGAGGCCGGGAGCCCATGCCACTGTCGCCCGACGAGCAGCGCATCCTCGACGAGATCGAACAACGTCTGGCCGAAGAGGATCCCCGGCTGGTCGAGGCCGTCAGCCGGACCTCCCTGTACACGCACCTCGCTCGGCGGATCAAGTGGTCGCTGCTGGCGTTCCTGGTCGGGTTCCTGATGCTGATGGTGTTCCTGATGGTCGTCCCCGACCTGCTGTGGGTCGCGGCGACGGGGTTCGGCGTGATGCTCGCGGCCGCGTTGCTGATCTACCGGTACCTCAAGCAGCTGACCCTCGATCAGATGCGCGCGATGCAGCAGCAGTCGGGGCGCTTCTCGCTCACCGGTTTGCTGGCACGTCTCGCGGGTCGTTTCCGAACGCCGCCCGCGACGCCCCCCGGTTCGTAGCGCCCGCGGAGGGCGATCCTTTCGAATCATCTGCTCGCTTCGACGACGGCATGCGAACGGTTGCGGCCGAACGTGAGAAACCTCCGAAGGAGCCGACACGGCGTCGTCTCGGCTTGCCACGGCACACGCGCCTGGAGTACAACTGCCTCACCTTCCCCGGGGGCGTGACCGTCGAACCGGCGTCGAGACTTCCCCTCGGCGAGCCGACGGAACGCGTTGGTGTCGTGAGGGAGTCGTCGTCGGAGGGCGTTCGTTCCTATGGAGGGATTCACCGCACATCAGGCGACGAAGTTCACCGGATGCTCCGCTCGTCAGCTCAGGTATTGGGACCAGATCGACTTGGTCAACCCGTCGATCCAGGGGACGGGCGGGCGGCCCGGGCGTGCCGAGGCTGTACTCGTTCCGCGATCTCGTCGCGCTGAAGGTCGTCAAATCCCTGCTCGACAACGGGATGTCGCTCCAGCGCGTTCGCCGGGCCTGGGACTACCTGAACCGCCGGGCCGCGCTCGACAAGCACCTGTCCGAGGTCAAGCTCATCACCGACGGGGTGAGCATCTTCAAGATCGCGCGCCGCAACGGCGAGATCATCGACGCTCTCCGCGAGGGCCAGCTGGCCTTCTTCGTCGCGATCGACGACATCGCGACCGGGGTGGAGAGCAAGGTCGGTCAGTTCCACGAGGACCGCGATCGCTTCGTCCGGGCGCTCCGCGAGGCGGCGGCCCGAGCGCAGACCGGCCGCTGACCTTCCCCTACAGGCCCGGCCGGTACGTCCCGACGATCCGACGGATCAGGCCCGCATCCTTTCGGAGCTCCCGGATCGCCCGGTGGGCGTCCTCGACCGATGCCTTGGCCTCCTCGGGGGTCGGTGCCTCCGCCGCGTACGCCGCGCGCGTCGCCCCGGTCGTCAGCCGTCCGAGGTGTCCGTCCGTGAACGCGATCGCCGCGGCGAGCCTCGCCCGGTGTTCGTCGAGCGTCTCGCCGTCGCGGCGGCCCAGCCCCAGATCGGCGGCCTCGCCGTCGAACACCCGGTAGGCCGCCAGGACGTGTTCGCGCGGCTCGCGGGAGCGACGCAGCAGCCGGCGGCGCCACGCCGACTTCGCGATCGGCACCACGATGAGCAGCACCCCGAGCGCGATCAGCAGCCCGAGGAAGATCAGTCGATACGGCACCGAGTACCCCGACCCGTCGGTCTGGGTCCCGACCGATGGCAGGGGGACGAAGTCGCCCGGGCCCCGCTGGGGTCGGTTCTCGACCTGGCACAGGAGCTGGCGCTCACGGGGAGAGAGGTCGGCTGCCGCGACGCATTCGGCTCCGCCCCCTCCCCCGATGTTGCTCGGGTCATCGGGGTTGGTGCCCGGCCCGCCGGGGTTCGTCCCGCTCTTGACCGGGTTCAGGTAGCTGCCCGGGTCCGCGTTCGGGTGGGTGCCGTGCCCCGGGGTGGGCTCGAACTGGAGCCAGCCGTAGCCCTCGAAGAAGACCTCGACCCACGCGTGCGCGTCGTCGCTCTGGACCAGGTACCTGCCGTCGTCCTGGAGCGTGCCCGCCTGGTAGCCGACGGCGACCCGTGCGGGCAGCCCGAGCTCGCGGACCAGCACCGCCATCGCCGTCGCGTACTGCTGGCAGAAGCCGGCCTTGGTCTGCGTGAGGAACGTGAGCAAGGCGTCCGGGTCGTCGGCCACGTCGACGTCCGTGCTGTACTGGAACCCGTCGCTGTGGAAGTGCTGCTGGATCGCGAGCACCTTCTCGTAGTCCGAGGCGGCGCCGGCCGTCCACGCCTTCGCGAGCTCCTCGATCCGTGGATCGAGGACGTCCTCGCCGGGGAGTCGGGTCCATTGCCCGTACTGCAGGGACGTCAGGTTGCGGACCCGTTCGAGTTGTTCGGCGGTGGGGACGACGACCCGAGAGCGGACCGTGTACTCGAGTCCCTCGTCCAGTCCGCCGTCCACGAACGCCTGGCCGCGGGCCGGATCCCAGGTGACGTCGCCCAGGTCGCCCGCGGTGATCTGCTCGGGCGTCTGCGCCATCGGGAGCGCGTGCGAGGCGTCGAAGTCCGTGAGGACCGTGAAGATGTACGGCTCGGTCTGGGAGTCCGAGGGAGGAGCGTAGCTGGACGGCTGCGGCAGGACCGTCGGGACCGTCAAGGTCTGGCCATCGGATCCGTCGGGGTCGCTGCTGCGCCATCCCTCGCCGTCGAACTCGTCCAGGGTGTACATCCGCAGGTACTGGGGGTCGGGCGTCTGGACCTCGAACAGGTCCCGGACGGGCTCGTCGTCGGTGAGCTGCGCGTGGATCGAGATGAACGGGTCGAGATCGGCGCCCTCGTCGCCCGAGGTCGAGAAGTCGACGAGCGGCCCCGAACGGAACCCCGGGAGCAGACCCGGGACCAGGACCGCGACGGCGATCACCGCGAACGCGACCGGTCTCGAGCCCCGCACCGAGGGGCCGAGACGCCGAGACCTCGAGCCGGACCACACGGGACCCCACTGGCGGACCCGGCGCAGGCCGTCCGCGAACACGACGGCCAGCGCGGCCGCCAGCAGGATGATCGCGTAGATCGGACGCGCCCCGTCCTCGAGCACCGTATCCGCGAACCCCACGAGCGCGATCGGCGGCAAGATCGCGAGCAGCGGGCTCCCCGCGCGGATCGCGAGCGCGTGCGACGAGAACGCCGCGGTCCACACCGCCGTCACCGCCGCGAGCATCAGGGGCGGCAGCGGTGGCGTGGGGGCGACACGGACGCGCGCCTGCTGGCCGACGAACTCGAGCGAGCGTCCGATCGCACGGAGCGTCCGGATCGACGGCAGGCCGTACCACGCCGTTTGCGGCAGGACGATCCAGGTGATCGCGAGCGCGAGCCCGACGAGGCTCGCGAGCGTCGCGAGCAGCAACCCCCGCCGTTCGAACAGGGCCGCGATGGCCACCGACGCGAGCGCCGCCGCCACGAGCTCGAGCGTGGCCTGCCGCCCCGTGAACACGCGGCCGAACGCGAGCGCCGTCGCCACGGACAGGCCCGCGACGGCGGCGAGGCCTAGGAACCGCTGGTGACCAGGGGTTGGGTCCGCTCGACGTGCCATGCGTCTCGCAATCTCCTCGATGGTGGAAGCACCACGACCTCCCACCCGGTCCGTGACAGGGACATCCGGGCTTGCGACGCGCGCCCCTCGACCTGCGCCCGGCGATCGGGGGGAAGGGTGTCGGGTTCGGTCGCGTGGACGAACACCCCGACCTTCGGGCCGAACATCGCACCCACGCGGAGCCACGACGGCAGCTCGGTCGGTGCCGGCGGCGCGCCGACCACGACCAGGGTCGTGTCGCTCGCCGCCACCATCCGCAGGCGCGTGAGGCCGGTCGACAGGGCTCGGGACGAGTGGTGGGTCATCCCCGCGAGCGCGTCGAGCAGGCTCTCCTCCGCCACGCGCTGCGGCGGCATCTGGGTCGTGGCGAGCTTGACGGAGAACCCGTAGCGCATCAGCAGGATCCCGAGCGACGCCGCCGCCGAGATCACCTTCTCGAAGCACGGCGTGTGGGTCTGACCGACGGCCGTGTCCCGGGTGTCGACGAACAGGACCGCGGTCGAGCGCCGGGTGGACTCGTCCTGGCGGATCATCAGCTCGCCGCTGCGGGCCACGCTCGGCCAGTGGATCCGGCGCAGGTCGTCGCCCTCGACGTAGGCCCGCATCGTGTAGAACTCGTCGCCCGTGCGGAACAGGTGCTTGGCGAGCGCCAGCCCGCTCGTCATCCCGAACGGGAGAGTCCGGTCCGCTGCCGAGCAGCTCGACCTCCGGGGCGACGACCAGCTCGTCACGCTCGTCGAACTCGACCCGCAGCTTCGTGAGCGCGAACGGGTCGGACAGATCCGCGGTGAGCGGCCCGAGGACGTAGCGACCCCGCTGGTGCGGCGCGATCGAGTACCGGACACGTTGACGCCCGCGGGCGGGCATCGAGGCGACCACCAGCCGCGCGGACCGGCCGAGCTGCGGCGGGAGCCGGTCCTCCACCAGGAGGAACGAGGTCTGGGCGGGGGACTGGTTCTCGATCTCGAGCTCGACGTGCACCCGCTGGCCGGGCTGCACCCGCGTGTCCGAGAGGCGTCGGCGGATCCGCAGACGCTGCCGGCTCCAACGCGCGAACAGGGCCGCGGCGAACGGGAGCAGGACGACCCCGACCGAGATCATGTGCAGGGTCGGCGATCCGAGCATGCGGGCGGCCACCCAGAGAGCGATCCCGGCCCCGAAGACCAGGACCCCCCGGCCCGAGGGCATGTCAGGCGTTCCCGGTGACGGGTACCGCCACTTCGGCGGCGAGGTCCTGCAGCACGGCCTGCGAGCTTCGCCCGCCCATGACGGCGTCCGCCGTCACGATCACGCGGTGCGCGAGCACCGGCGTCACGAGCGACTTCACGTCGTCGGGGATCACGTAGTCGCGTTCGTCGGCGGCCGCGAGCGCGCGGGAGGCGCGGAGCAGCATGATCGAGGCCCGCGGGCTGGCACCCAGGTAGACGTCCGGGTGACGGCGCGTCCCCTCGACCAGGTCGACGATGTAGCGACGGACGGCGGGGGAGACGTGCACCTGCCGCGCCTGCTCGATCATCTCGCGCACGGACAGCGCGTCGGCGACCGGTCCGATGTCCGGGAGCGTCGAACGCACGCCGTGCGTGGCGAGGATCTCGGCCTCGACCTCGCTCGAGGGATACCCGATCCCGATCCGCATCATGAAGCGGTCGAGCTGCGCCTCGGGCAGCGGGTAGGTCCCCTCGTGCTCGATCGGGTTCTGCGTCGCGATCACCATGAACGGCGTGCCGAGCTGGTAGGTCTCCGTGTCGACCGTGATCTGGCGTTCCTCCATGCACTCGAGGAGCGCGGATTGGGTCTTGGGGCTCGCGCGGTTGATCTCGTCGCCGAGCACGATGTTCGCGAAGATCGCGCCGGGCTTGAACTCGAAGTCCCCGCGCTCCTGGTTGAAGACGTTGACGCCGGTGACGTCGGTGGGCAGCAGGTCGGGCGTGAACTGGATCCGGCGGAACGAGCAGTCGATCGAGCGGGCGATCGCCTTGGCCAGCATCGTCTTGCCGACACC
The DNA here is from genome assembly GCA_963778545.1 of uncultured Actinomycetes bacterium. Classification (GTDB taxonomy): domain Bacteria; phylum Actinomycetota; class UBA4738; order UBA4738; family HRBIN12; genus DASSJM01. Next base: position 45,208 of record CAVZUW010000015.1, read on the forward strand.
GGGGACGTCCTCGATCAGGATGTGCCCCTCGGCCATGAGCGCGGCGAGCGCCAGCCGGATCTCCGGCTGCTTGCCCTGGACCACCTTCTCGACGTTCTGCTCGACGACGCGGAAGTGTTCCGCGAATCGCTGCCAATCGAGCGTGGGCTCTCGAGCCTCCAACTGCACCTCCGCGGATCGACGCCGGACCATCTTACTCAGGAGTACGTCAAGGGTCGGCTCCGGGTTCCTGCGGCATCTTGCCCAGGCGGACGGCGCGCCGGGTCGGGAAAGGTTTGGAGGCGGCAGCGGCGCACTCGCTGCCGGACGCCCCGCGCGGCCCCTTGTTCGCTCTTCCAGGCGTCCTTCGAGCGCGGCCCTCCGCCGCCTCCGCGCGGATTACAACCCTGGGATTCGGCCGTTGCAAGCATCTCGGGCTCGGTGCACGCCCAGAGGCCCCGTATACTTCGCGCCGTGGGACGAGCACTCGTGCTCAACGCGTCGCACCAGCCACTCGCGGTCGTGGCTGCGAGACGGGCCGTGATCCTGGTGCTGAAAGAGAAGGCCGAGGTCCTGGTCTCCAACGGACAGGTCTTCCGATCCGAGCACCTGCACGTCGACGCGCCCTCGGTCCTGCGCCTACGGGCCTTCGTGAAGATCCCGCATCGCTCGCACGCGCCGCTCACCCGCCGGGCCGTGTTCGCGCGCGACGAGTGGACCTGCCAGTACTGCGGCGCGACCGCCGAGAACCTGGACCACGTGGTGCCGAGGTCGCGCGGCGGCGCGCACTCGTGGGACAACGTGGTGGCGGCCTGCCGGCGGTGCAACTCGCGCAAGGAGAACCGGCTGATCGAGGACGTCGGCCTCCGCCTCGCGCGCCGGCCGGTCCCACCCAAGGACGGGTTCCGCCTGTCGATCGGGCGCCTGGAACCCGAGTGGGAGCCGTTCCTCTAGCTCGCTGAACGCGGCGCTCCACCCCCGAGTCCCGAGCCTCCCGTCGCCTCAACGGTTGACCCATGTCCACTGTCGTTGACTCATTTCACGCCGAACCCTTGACGCGGTGGAGTGACAGTGGAATAAAGGTGGTCGGTAGTGGAGGAGAAGGGGAGGACGCGTGGCCGAACTGCTCGGCACGCACAGCTATCAGCTCGACCCGAAGGGGCGCATCAGCCTGCCCGGTCGGTTCCGTGAGGCGTTCGCCGACGGGGCCGTCCTGACGCTCGGGCAGGACGGGTGCCTCTTCTGCTTCCCCAGGGCCGAGTGGACGGCTCGGGCGGCCGAGATCCGCGACCTCCCCCTCTCCGACACCGAGGGTCGCGCGTACGCACGGATGTTCTTCGGCAAGGCCGAATCGGTGACGCTCGACGGGCAGGGGCGCCTGCTGGTGCCCCAGCGCCTGCGCCACGAGGCCGGGATCGGCAAGGAGGCCGTCGTGCTCGGCGTCTCGGACCGGATGGAGATCTGGGACCGGATCGCGCACGAGCGGTACGAGGCGGCCCACGCCGGCGCCTACCAGGCGGGAACGCTCACACCGGGAGCCAAGGGATGAGAGGCCAAGGGATGAGGGAAGACCCATGAGCAAGGAAGCGCTGCGAGGCGAGCTTCGCCAGAGCCTGTCGTTGATCGTGATGACCGCCGTGACGGCGGCCACGTTCCTGGGGCTCGGGCTGCTCACGGCCCACCTGCTGGGATGAGGGCGGGGTGGAGGCGGAACGCGGCCACGAGCCGGTCATGGTGGACGAGGTGCTCCGTTTCCTCGGCGGAGCCACGACCGTGATCGACGCCACCCTCGGCGCCGGCGGTCACGCGGAGGCGCTCCTGGACGCCGGCGTCGAGCGGCTGATCGGCGTCGACCGGGACCCCGAGGCGATCGCGCTCGCCGGCTCGCGTCTTGAACGGTTCGGCGAGCGTTTCACCGCCGTGCGGACCCGGTTCTCACAGCTGCCCGCGGAGAACCGGGTCGACGGCGTCCTGTACGACCTCGGCGTGAGCTCGATGCAGCTCGACCGTCCCGAGCGGGGGTTCTCCTACCGCGCGGACGGGCCGCTGGACATGCGGATGGGCCCCGACGGCGAGCGGGCGATGGACATCGTGAACACCGCGCCGGAGGAGGAGCTCGCGCGGATCGTGTTCGAGTACGGCGAGGAGCGTCGCTCGCGCCGGGTCGCGGCGGCGATCGTGCGGGCAAGGGCCCGGTCGCCGATCGAGACCACCGACGAGCTCGCGGGCGTGGTCGCGAGCGCGCTGGGGGCGCGGCGGGGCGGCCCCCACCCCGCGCGCCGGACGTTCCAGGCGCTCCGCATCGCGGTCAACCGGGAGCTGGAGGAGCTGACCGCGTCCCTGCCTCGAGCGGTCGAGATCCTCGCTCCCGGTGGCCGCGTGGTCGTGATCTCGTACCACTCCCTGGAGGACCGCATCGTCAAGCGGTTCGTGATCGGCGCCGAGGACCTGCAGGCCCTGACCAAGAAGCCGCTCACGCCGACGGCGGCCGAGGCCGCGAGCAACCCGAGGTCACGCAGCGCGAAGCTCCGCGCGGCCGAACGGAGCCGTGCAGCGTGAGCCAGCCCGCGCGTCGGCTCGAACCCGAACGCCGAACCCCCTCGCGCCCGGCGCGGCCGGCTCCCGAGCGCCGGCGAGCGCAGCCGGTCGCGCCCCTGCGGCAGCGGCCCGCGGCGGCTCGCCGCCCGGGACCTCGCCGCCGACGCTCGATCGGGTTCGTGCTGTTGGCCTCGACCGTGGTGGGGTCGATGGTCTTCGGCATCGTGGTCGTGAACGTCCTGCTCGCCCAGACGTCGTTCCGCATCGGCGAGGCGGAACGCCACCTCGAGGAGGTCTCCGACGACCACCTCGAGCTGGTACGCGAGCAGGCCACCCTGTCCGCTCCGGGCCGGATCTCCGCCTGGGCCAGCCGGCACGGCATGCGTCTCCCCGACGACATCCGGATCCTCCACGCGTCCGGTTCGGGCCAGAGGGAGCCGACCGGAGCGGACACTTCTTCCTCGACGACGACGGGTACACCGTCGGGAGCGAAGGGCGACCCACCCACGTGAGCCGCCCGCCCGCCGGACGGCTGGTCGCGCTGTTCGCGCTGATGGCGCTCGCCTTCGGGGCGATCTCGGTGCGACTGGCGGTCCTGCAGGTGAGCCAGGCGAAAGAGCTCCAGGGCCGCGCGTTCGACCAGCGCGTCCAGACGATCGACCTGCCGGCGCAGCGCGGGCAGATCCTGGACCGCAACGGCGCGCGGTTGGCGTTGTCGACGCCGGCCGACGATGTCTACGCCGATCCCCAGCTCGTCGCGGACCCGTGGGGGACGGCCACCCGCTTGTCGCCGCTGCTCGAGATCGGCGTGCCGGACCTCGTGCACGCGATGACCTCCGACGGCACGTTCGTCTACCTCGCCCGGCAACTTGGTCGCGAGGCCTCCGACCGGATCCAACGACTCGACCTTCCCGGCATCGGCCTGCTGCCCACCTCGAGGCGTTCCTACCCGGCGGGACCGCTCGCGTCGCAGGTGCTCGGGTTCGTGGGGACCGATGGCGTCGGTCTCACCGGGCTCGAGCTCGGGTACCAGGACGTCCTGGCGGGCATGCCGGGGGAGCGGACGAACGAGCTCGGTCTGTCGGGCCAGGCGATCGTGGGAGGGGTCGACGAGGAACGGGCGCCGATCGCGGGCGCGTCCCTCGTCACGACGATCGACCGCGACCTCCAGTTCCAGGCGCAGGCGGCGCTCGAGCAGGCGGTCCAGGAGCAGGGGGCCCGCGGGGGGACCGTGATCGTGATGGACCCGAGCAACGCCGAGATCCTGGCGATGGTGAGCTATCCGTGGTTCGACCCGAACGCGTTCCAGGACGCGCCGAGCTCCACGTTCCGCAATCGCGCGGTGACGGATGCGTACGAACCCGGATCGACGAACAAGGTGATCACGGCCGCTGCGGCGATCCAGGAACAGGCGATCCCGCTGGGCATGCGCCTCACCGTCCCCTGGACGATGCCGGTCGGCGACTACGTGATCCACGACTCGCATCCCCACGGGATCATGCAGATGACCCTGGGGGACATCGTGGCCGAATCGAGCAACATCGGCGCGGTCAAGGTGGCGGACCGTCTCGGCGCGTCGGCGCTCGCGACGTACCTCGAGCGGTTCGGGCTCGGACACGCGACCGGCGTCGGGTTCCCCGGGGAGTCGAACGGGATCATGCTCCCGCTCGACCAGTGGAGCGACACGAGCCTCGCGACGATGGCGTACGGCCAGGGCATCGCGGCGACCCCACTCCAGATGGTCTCGGTGTACTCGACGATCGCCAACGACGGCCGCTGGGTCCAGCCCACGCTGGTGCGGGGCACGCTCGGCCCGGACGGCGCCCTCGACGAGCACACGACCGCCCCGACGCGGCGCGTCGTCTCGGCCGAGACCGCGAGGATGGTCACGCGGATGCTGGCGTACGCGGTCGAGGACGGCACCGGAACGAACGCGCAGATCCCCGGCTACCAGGTCGCGGGGAAGACCGGGACCGCACGGATCCCCACCGGCGACGGCTCGGGTTACCTCGAGGGCCAGTACATCGCGTCGTTCATCGGCTACCTCCCCGCCGGCGACCCCAAGGTCGTCGTCGCGGCGATCCTGGATCGCCCGGCGGCCGTCTACGGTGGCCTCGCCGCCGCCCCGCTCTTCAAGCGCGTCGCACTTGCCGCGATCGCCCGTCTCGGGATCGCGCCCGCCGACCGGGTTCCCCTGCCGCCGCATGCGCTGCCGGTCGGATGAGGGTCCGCACGCGGGAGGGCGCCGCCACGCAGGCGATAGGCTCAGGAGCCGTGGCCCCTCCCCACCCCCGAACGCTCCACGACCTCGTCCGTGACGTCCCGGAGGCCGAGCTCCGAGGCAACGGCGACGTCCTCGTCTCGAGCCTCAGCTACCGCTCGGACGACGCGCAGCCGGGCACCCTGTTCTTCTGCGTCCCCGGGAGCATGGCCGACGGCCATGCCTTCGCGGGCGACGCGATCTCGCGCGGGTCGACGGCGATCGTGGTGGACCACTGGCTGGACCTCGACGTGCCCCAGATCAACGTGCCGGACGTCCGCGCGGCGATGGGGCCGATCTCGGCAGCGTTCTACGGGCGGCCGGCGGACTCGATGACGGTCGTCGGCGTGACCGGCACGAACGGGAAGACCACGACCACGTTCCTGCTCGAGGCGATCTTCCGGGCGGACGGGCGGACCCCGGGGGTGATCGGGACCACCGGCATCCGGATCGACGGCCGGCCCGAGCCGTTCCCTCGGACGACGCCCGAGGCACCCGATCTGCAGCGGCTCGTGGCCGGGATGGCCGGCGAGGGCGTGAACGCCCTCGCGATGGAGGTCTCCTCGCACGGGCTGGATCAACACCGCGTCGACGGCATGCGGTACTCGGTGGCGGTGTTCACCAACCTCACGCAGGATCACCTCGACTACCACCGGTCGATGGAGGAGTACTTCCTCGCCAAGGCCCGGCTGTTCACACCGGCGATGAGCGATCGCGCCGTCGTGAACCTCGACGACGAACGCGGGCGAGGTCTGGCCGCCTCCGGTCTGCCGACGATCACGTACGGCGTCGCGCCCGACGCCGACGTGCGCGCCACCGAGGTCGAGTCGACGGCCGAGGGGATCGCCTTCCTCGCCGACGGCGTGCCGATCCGGTCGGAGCTGCGCGGGTCGTTCAACGTCGAGAACGCCCTGGCCGCGTTCGCGACCGCTCGGTCGCTCGGGATCGCCGACGGCATCGCGGCCGACGCGATCTCGTCGGTGCGCGGCGTCCCCGGCCGCGTCGAGACGGTCGAGGTGGGGCAGGGGTTCCTCGTCATGGTCGACTACGCCCACACGCCCGACAGCGTGGAGAACGTGCTGCGAGCGGCTCGGTCGCTCACGCAGGGCCGGCTGATCGTGGTGCTCGGAGCCGGCGGCGACCGCGACCGGGCCAAGCGGCCGCTCATGGGTCGCGCGGCGACGGCGAACGCCGACCTCGCGATCGTCACGAGCGACAACCCGCGGAGCGAGGACCCCGTCGCGATCATCGCCGAGATCACGCCCGGCGCCGAACGCGGCGCCGACGAAGGCGGAGGCAGCTTCGTCGTCGAGCCGGACCGGCGCGCGGCGATCAGGCTCGCGATGGAGGAGGCGTCGTCCGGCGACGTCGTCGTGATCGCCGGCAAGGGGCACGAGACCTACCAGGAGCTCGCCGACCGCACGATCCCGTTCGACGACCGCGCGGTCGCCGCGGACGAGCTGCGATCGATCGGCAAGGCGACGCGCCCGCTCGGGACGGCGCCGTGATCGAACGCCCGCTCTCCCAGATCGCGTCCGCCGTGCGCGGGAAGCTCCGCGGACCGGACGCCGTCGTGTCCTCGGTGGCGACGGATTCCCGCGCGGTCGCGCCGGGCAGCCTGTTCGTCGCGATCGAAGGAGAGCGCGCGGACGGTCACGCGTACGTCGCGGAGGCGTTCGCGCGCGGAGCGGTGGCAGCCCTCGTGCATCGACCGGGGGTCGACGGGACCGTGATCGAGGTCCCCGCCACCGGGCGGGCGCTGCTCGACCTCGCGGCCGACGAACGCGACCGCATGATCGGCGCCCGCGTCGTCGCGATCACGGGCTCGAACGGCAAGACCTCGGCCAAGGATCTCGCCGCCGCGGTGGTGGGCACGCGCCTTCGGACCCACGCCAGCCCGGCGTCGTTCAACAACGAGGTCGGGCTCCCGATGACGTTGCTCGGCGCCGAACCCGGTGTCGAGGTCGTGGTGGCCGAGATGGGCGCGCGCCGGGAGGGGGACGTCCGGTTGCTCTGCGACGTGGCGCGCCCCGACGCGGTCGTCGTCACGAACGTCGGGACCGCGCACCTGGGGATCTTCGGGTCGTGGGACGCGATCGTCCGAGCGGGAGCCGAACCGGTCGCCTGGCTCGGCGCCGACGGCACGGCGATCGTGAACGCGGACGACCCGGTCGCGCGCGCCTACGCGGAAAGCACCGAGGCAGACGTGATCACGTTCGGTCTGGATGCCGGCGCCGACGTGCGGGCCGAGGACGTCGAGCTCGGTCCCGACGCGCGGGCGGCGTTCACCCTCAGCTCGGCCGGCGAGCGCGAGCCCGTGGAGCTCGCCGTCCCGGGCGAGCACATGGTGTCGAACGCCCTCGCCGCCGCCGCGGTCGGGCGCTGGGCGGGGGTCACGCTCGCGGAATCGGCGACGGCGCTCAAGGGCGCCGGCGTCGCGCACTGGCGGATGGAGACCTTCACGGGATCGACCGGGATCGTGATCGTGAACGACGCGTACAACGCGAACCCCGAGTCGATGGCGGCCGCGCTGAAGTCCGCTCGGTGGATGGCCAAGGGCGGGCGCCTGGTCGCGGTGCTCGGGCACATGGCCGAGCTCGGTCCGGTCTCGTTCGAGGAGCACGAGCGGCTGGGCGAGCTCGTCGTCCGGATCGGCGTCGAGCGGCTGATCACCGTCGGGGAGCAGGCTCGGACGATCGCCCGCGCCGCGATCCGCGAGGGCCAGTTGCCCGAGGACGTCGCGTCCTACGACGAGCCGTCGCAGGCCGCGGCCGATGTCCGCGCATGGGCGAGGCCCGGCGACGTCGTGCTCGCGAAGGGGTCCCGGGTCGCGGGTCTCGAACGCGTGGCGGAGGCCCTTCGATGACCCGCGACCACCACCGTGAGGTGCGCCCGTGAGGCAGATCCTGATCGCCGCCGCGGTGGGGCTCTCGGTGACGTTGCTCGGGACGCCGATCGCGATCCGCCTGTTCCGCCTGTGGGGGTGGGGTCAGCGGATCCGGGAGGACGGACCGCACACCCACCTGGAGAAGATGGGCACGCCGACGATGGGCGGCACCGTGATCATCGCGGGGATCGTCGCGGGCTACGTCGCGACGCGCATCGTGTTCACGACCGTGACCGCGGCGGGGATCTCGGTGCTGCTCGCGACGGTGCTGCTCGGCCTGCTGGGGTTCATCGACGACTTCATCAAGGTGCGCCGCCGGCGCTCGCTCGGCCTGTCGAAGACCGCGAAGATCGTGGGGCAGGCCGTGGTCGCCCTGATCTTCGGGATGGTGGCCGTCCGAGCGGCGGGCGTGCCCACCGAGCTCACGTTCATCCGAGCCACGGGTGTCGAGCTCGGGCTCCTGTTCTACCTGTGGGTGTTCGTGATCCTCGCGGCGTCCTCGAACGCCGTGAACCTGACCGACGGGCTCGATGGTCTGGCCTCCGGCGCGTCCATCCTGGTGCTCTCGGCCTTCGTCTTCATCGCGTTCTGGGAGTTCCGGCACACCTGCGAGCTGATCCCGAGCGCGGCGTGCTACCCGCTCGACGTGAACGCCGCGCTCGATCTGGCGATCGTGGCCGGTGCCGGTGCCGGTGCGACCGCGGGCTTCCTGTGGTGGAACGCGGCGCCCGCGCGGATCTTCATGGGGGACACGGGTTCGCTCGCCCTCGGAGGGCTCATGGGCGCGCTCGCGATCGTGACGAGCACGCAGCTGCTGCTCGTCGTGCTCGGCGGATTGTTCGTGATCGAGACGGCGTCGGTGATCGCCCAGGTGATCGCGTTCCGCGGGTTCAAGCGGCGGATCTTCCGCATGTCGCCGATCCACCACCACTTCGAGCTCGCCGGGTGGCCCGAGTTCACGGTGATCGTGCGGTTCTGGATCGTGACCGGTCTGTGCGTCGCCGTGGGTCTCGGGCTGTTCTACACGGACTTCGTCAGCCGCGGCGGACTGGGGCTCGAGTGATGGGTGCGTTCGAGGGCGAGCGCGCGGTGGTGGTCGGCGCGGGCGTGGCCGGCTCGGCGGCGGCGCGGGTCCTGCTCGCCGAGGGCGCGACCGTCCGGGTGAGCGAGTCCGGCGCCGCGAGACCCGGTCTGTCGGAGCTCCGCGCCGAGGGGATCGAGGTGCTCGAGGGCGGCCACGCACCCGACCACCTCGACGGCGCGACGCTGGTGGTCCCGAGCCCAGGGATACCGCCGCGCGCCGAGATCCTGACGTGGGCCCGCGAGCGGGGGATCCCCGTGTGGGGCGAGATGGAGCTCGGCGCCCGGCTCGCACGGGTGCCCTACCTGGCGGTGACCGGGACGAACGGCAAGACGACCACGACCGGGATGCTCGCCGCGTGTCTGCGCGCGACCGGCCTGGACGCCGTGGCCTGCGGCAACATCGGGCGGCCGTTCCCGACCGCGGCCCGGGAACCTCACGACGCGCTCGTCGTCGAGGTGTCCTCCTTCCAGCTCGCGACGCAGACCTCGTTCCACCCGAGGGTCTCGGTGCTGCTCAACCTCGCGCCGGACCACCTCGACTGGCACGGGTCGTTCGACGCGTACGCGGCGGCCAAGGCGCGGGTGTTCGCGCTCCAAGGTTCGGGCGACGTCCACGTCGGGAACCTGGAGGATGAGGCCGCCGCCGCGATCTCGCGTTCGGCCACGTGCGAGGTGCGATGGTTCACCGTCGGCGAGCCGGCGGACGAGGGCGCGGGGTTCCGCGATGGCCGGCTGACCGCGGGATGGAGCGGCGCCGATCTGGGTGCGCTCGCCGTCGACACGCCGGCGATGCGCGCCGATGCCGCGGCCGCCGCCACCGCGGCTCACGCGTTCGGGGCCGGCGACGACGCGATCGCGGAGGGCATCGGGCCGTTCGCGCCCGAACCCCATCGAGGCGAGTCGGTCGCTACCGTCGACGACGTTCGGTTCATCGACAACTCGAAGGCGACGAACCCGCACGCGACGATCGCCGCCGTCGGCGACGCCGACGGGGTCGTCCTGATCGCGGGGGGCGACGCCAAGGGCATCGACCTGTCTCCGCTCGTGTCGCTCGCACCTCGCCTCGCGGGCGTGATCGCGATCGGGAGCTCGGCGGCCGAGGTTCGCACGGTGTTCGAGGGCCAGGTCCCGGTTCGGGACGCCGGATCGATCGAGGAGGCGACCCGGCTCGCGTTCGCGATGGCATCAGCCGGCGGGACGGTGCTGCTCGCGCCCGCCTGCGCGAGCTGGGACATGTTCCGCGACTACGCGGAACGCGGCGACCGCTTCGCCGCCGCGGCGCGGGCGCTCGAGAAGCAGGATGCCCGCACGTGAGCAGCGTCGGCGCCGCTTCCCCCCGGCCGCGGACCCTGCGGCTCGTCCGGCCGGACGAACGTCCGAGCAGCCGGGCGCGGACCGACCTTCGAACCCGTCGGACCCTCGCGTTGCTACTGGGCTCGACGGCGTTCCTCGTCGGGTCGGGGCTCGTGATGGTCCTGTCCGCGAGCTCGGTCACCGCGTTCGCGGAGTACGGCGACAGCTTCCTGTTCGTGCAGCGGCAGGCGGCGTACGCGGTCGTCGGCGTCCTCGCGCTGTTCCTGACCTCGCGGATGCGGTACGACGCGTGGAAGCGGCTCGCCGGCCCGTTCCTGCTCGTGACCATGGCGATGCTCATCCTGGTGCTGATCCCCGCGCACGGCATCGAGGCCTACGGTTCCTCGCGCTGGTTCCGGCTCGGGCCCGTCACCGTGCAGCCGTCGGAGCTGGCGAAGCTGTCGCTGATCGTGTTCGCCGCGGCGACCCTGGCTCGGAACTGGACCAAGCGCGACGATCTCCGGCAGCTCGCCGTCCCGCTCCTGCCGATCTCGGTGCTCGTGTGCGGGCTGGTGATGATGCAACCGGACCTCGGCACCACCGTGATCCTCGCCGTGACGATGTTCGCGCTGGCCTTCGCGGCCGGCGTGCGGCTCCGCTACCTGACGTTCGCGAGCGTGGTCGGCGCGTTGATCGGCGCGGGTCTGATCATGAGCGCCGACTACCGGCGCGTCCGGTTCCTCGCGTTCCTGCATCCCTGGGCGGATGTGAAGAACACCGGGTACCAGCTCGCGCAGTCGCTCTACGCGCTCGGTTCGGGGGGTTGGTTCGGCGTCGGGCTCGGCGCCTCCCGGCAGAAGTGGCAGTACGTCCCGAACGCCCACACCGACTTCATCTTCTCGATCCTGGGCGAGGAGCTCGGGCTGCTCGGAGAGATCGTGGTGCTCGTCGCGTTCGGCGCCTTGATCTTCGCGGGCATCCGGATCGCGGCCAACGCGAAGGACGTGTTCGGGCGGTTGCTCGCGGCCGGGATCGTGTCGTGGTTCGGCCTGCAGACGTTGATCAACCTCGGCGCGGTCACGGGGTTGCTCCCGGTCACCGGCGTCCCCCTCCCGTTCCTGTCGTACGGGGGGTCCTCGCTCGTCGTCTCGCTCGCGGCGGTCGGGGTGCTGGTCAGCATCGCGCGCGCTCCGGCGCGCTCCACCGCCGGTCGTCCTGAACCACGGCGCCGGGGTCCCGCGCGACGTGCTCCGACATCGTCCGAAGGTCGGAGCCGGCCCGTGCCGACGCGCCGAGCGCCGGCACGTCGTGCGCCGGCCCGCACGGGAGGTTCGCCCCGATGAAGGTCCTCGTCGCGGGGGGCGGCACGGCGGGACACGTGTTCCCGGCCATCGCGCTCGCCCACGAGCTCGCATCGATGGGTCACGACGTGCGCTTCGCCGGCACGTCCGGCGGCCAGGAGGGTCGTCTGGTGGCGGAGGCCGGGTTCGAGCTCGTGGCGGTGGAGGCGCGACCGCTCGAGCGCCGGGTCTCGGTCAAGGCGGTGACGGCGCCGATCGCGGCCGTCCGCTCCGTGAAGGCCGTCCGGCCCCTGGTCGAGGCCGCCGACGTCGTCGTCGGGATGGGCGGGTACGTGAGCGTCCCGGTCGTCCTGGCCTCGTTGCGCTCGCGGCGTCCCGTGGTCCTGCACGAGCAGAACGCGGTCCCCGGGCTCGCGAACCGGACCTTCGCACGGCCGGCGCGGACGGTGGCGCTGGCGTTCGCCGAGGCCCGGCGGGCCCTCCCGCGACGCGCGCGGACCGTCCTGACCGGCAACCCGGTCCGGGCCGACATCCTCGCCGTCGCGACCGACCGCGAGCGGTTGGCCAAGGAAGCGCGCGCCGAGCTCGAGCTCGACGACGCGAAACGGACGATCGTCGTGTTCGGCGGGAGCCAGGGAGCGCTGCACGTCAACCGCGCGTTCGCCGAGGCGATCCGTGTCCTGGACCGCTCGGACCTGCAGGTGCTCCTGCTCACCGGCCCCGCTCACGTCGACAGCGTTCGAGCGGCGCTCCCGGGCAGCGGAGCCGTGACCGTGCGGGTGCAGGGGTTCCTCGAACGGATGGAGCTCGCCTACGCGGTCGCCGATGCCGTCGTCGCTCGAGCGGGCGCGACGACGATCGCCGAGATCGGGGTGAGCGGGCTCCCGTCGCTGCTGATCCCGTACCCGTACGCGACCGGCCGGCATCAGGAGGCGAACGCTCGGGCGCTCCAGCGCGCGGGAGCCGCGACGATGCTGCTCGACGACGAGCTCGACGGGCCCGTCCTGGCGGACCGGATCGGCTGGCTGCTGTCGGACGAGGAGCGACTGCGTTCGATGGGCGAACGGGCCCGCGCGTGGTCGAAGCCGGACGCCGCGAACGCGCTCGCGCGCACCGTCGTCGCGGCGGGGGACGGCGGATGAGCGGCTACCGTCCGCCGCCGGGGTCGATCCCGACGCTCGAGGTCCCCGATCTCGGCGCGGTCCGGCGCGTGCACATGATCGGCATCGGCGGCGCCGGCATGCGGAACCTCGCTCGGCTGTTCCTCGCGCGCGGGGTCGACGTGACGGGTTCGGACCTGAAGGACTCCGAGGGCGTCCAGGAGCTGCGCGCGCTCGGCGCCACGGTCGCCACGGGCCACGCCGAGACCAACCTGGGCGAGGCCGATGCGGTCGTGGTCTCGAGCGCGATCCGCGACGACAACCCCGAGCTCGTCGAGGCGCGGCGCCGGGGGATCCCGACGTGGGCGAGAGCGCAGGCGCTCGCCGCCGCGGCGACCGATCGTCGCGAGATCGCCGTCGCGGGGACGCACGGCAAGACGACCACCACCGCGATGATCGCCCTGGTCCTCGAGCGCGCGGGGCTCGACCCGACCTACGTGATCGGCGGGGACATGAACGAGTCGGGCAGCGGCGCCCACGCGGGTTCGGGCGAACTGTTCGTCACCGAGGCCGACGAGAGCGACGGATCGTTCCTGCTCGGCCGCCCCGCGGTCGGCGTCGTCACCAACGTCGAGCTGGATCACGTCGACTTCTACGGCGGCGGGCTCGCGGAGATCGAGAGCGCGTTCGTCGCGTTCGCCGAGCGGTGCGAGCACGTCGTCGTCTGCGCCGACGACCCGTCCGCGATGCGCGCGGTCGCGGAGGCGGGTCGTCCGGTCACGACGTACGGCACGCATCCGGACGCCGACGTCCGGCTGGACCTCGACTCGGTCGGTCCGGGTGGGGCCTCCGCGACGCTGGTCGCGGAGGGGACGTCCCACGAGCTCCGGCTGGCCGTGGACGGTGCGCACAACCTGCGGAACGCCGCGGCGACGGTGGCGGTCGCCATGACGGTCGGCGTCCCCGTCGACGTGGCGGTCGATGCGCTCGCCGGATTCGCCGGCGTTCACCGTCGGTTCGAGCTGCGCGGTTCCGTGCGCGGCGCCGATTTCTACGACGACTACGGCCACGTCCCCACCGAGCTCGAGGTCACCCTGGGCGTCGCGCGTCGAACCGATCATCGCCGAGTGCTCGCCGTCTTCCAGCCCCACCGCTACTCGAGGACGCAGGCCCTGTGGCGGGAGCTCGGGGCCAGCCTCGTCGGCGCCGACGTGATCGTGGTGACCGACGTCTACGGGGCCGCGCAGGATCCGATCCCCGGGGTGACCGGCAAGCTGGTCGTCGAGGGGATCGCGCGGACGGGGCGCGACCGCCGGGTCGTCTACCTGCCGCACCGCAACGACGTGGTCGAGTTCCTCGCGCGCGAGGTGCGCTCGGGTGACCTGGTCCTCACGATGGGATGCGGCGACGTCTGGATGCTGGGCGACGCCGCGCTCGAACGGATCGAGGAAGCCTCGTGACGACGCCGGGGGACGTGATCGGGAGGGCGGAGGCGATCCTGCGCGCCGCGTGCGGCGACCGTGTCCGCACGCGGTTCGAGCTCGCGGCGCTCACCACCTTCCGCATCGGCGGGCCGGCCGCGCTGTTCCTCGAACCCGAGACCGACTCCGACCTGGTCGCGGTCTCCGAGGCCGTGAGGCAGACGGGGATCCGGGTCGCCGTCCTGGGGAAGGGCTCGAACGTCCTCGTCGCGGACGAGGGGTTCCCCGGCTTGGTGCTCCGGCTCGGCCGCGGGTACCGGTGGTCGGCGCGCGACGGCGAACGACTCACCGCGGGCGGCGCGATGCCGCTGCCCGCGTTCGCCGGGGTGGCGCTGGCCCACGGGCTCTCGGGGCTGGAGTTCGGGGTGGCGATCCCGGCCTCGCTGGGCGGCGCCGTGCGGATGAACGCGGGCGCCCATGGCGGATCGCTCGCGGACGTGGTCGAGTCCGTCGACGTGTTCGGGGTGGCGGACGGCGTCGCGCAGCGCCTGGGCGCGGACGACGCCGGCTTCTCGTACCGCCGCACCGATCTGCCGGCCGGCGCCGTGATCGTGGGCGCCACGGTCCGCCTGGCCGCCGGCGACCCGGGCGCGATCCGGGCACGGATGGACGAGGCCCGCGAATGGCGGCGTCGCACGCAGCCGCTCGCGGAGCCCAACTGCGGGAGCGTGTTCAAGAACCCCCCCGGGGACCACGCCGCGCGCCTGATCGAGGAGGCGGGCGCCAAGGGGCGCCGCTACGGCCCGGCCTCGGTCTCGACGAAGCACGCGAACTTCATCGTCGCGTCGGACGGTGCGACCGCCGCCGACGTGCTGTCGCTGATCCGTGAGGTCCAGGACCTCGTCGCCCAGCGATCGGGCGTCCGTCTCGAACCGGAGGTGCATCTGCTTGGTGATCTCGACCTCGCGTCCCGCTGAGTGGTTCCGATCGCTCGGCGGCCGGCGCCGCATCGCCCTGATCGCCGTGGGTTCGGTCACGCTCGTGATCGGTGGGATCATCGCGTCGCGCTCGTCGGCGTTCGACGTCCGAGGGATCGAGGTGTCCGGGAACGACCACCTGCATCGACCGCAGGTCGTCCGGATCGCCGGCATCACGGACGCGACCAACGCGCTCTGGCTCGACGAGTCCGAGGTCGAACGCCGCCTCGAGGCCGAGCCGTGGATCGCGGATGCGGACGTCCGCGTGACACTCCCGCTGAACGTCGAGATCGCCGTCCGCGAACGCACCCCGGTCGCGCTGGCCGAGGGCGCCGTGACGTCGCTGATGGCGGCCGACGGGACCGCGCTCGGATCGGGGACGGTCGCGCGGGGGCTGCCGGTGATCGAGCTCGGTGGCGTCGGGCCGGTGGAGGGCGTTCGGCCCAGCCCGGTGGGCGCCGCCCGGGTGCTCGGCGCGATGACGCCGACCCTGCGGGCGCAGGTCGCTCGCGTTCGGGTCCTGCTGGACGGGACGCTCGAGCTTCAGCTGCGCGCCGGTCCGAAGGTCAGCTTCGGCACGCCCGAGGACGCCCGGCGCAAGGCCGTGACGATCGGCAAGATGCTCGTGTGGGCGCGAACGCAAGGGACACCGTTGCGAACGCTGTCGGTGGTCTCCGCCTTCGCCCCGGCCGCGACGTTCGTCGACGCGGTCTGATCCACCGGTTGTTACACGCACGACTAACGCGACCAGTGTGGATATTGACGGACCAGGGCTTAGATAGTAGCGTTGCGCAGTCAACGTCAAGTAGATATAACAATCAACGTTCAGTTGAGGTTCAGTCATACGGGAGACACAACGGCGTTTCCCCAGGTAGACCGGGGGGCTTCACCCGGGGAGCGGAGGTCTCGGTGATGGATTCTCCTCAGAACTACCTCGCCGTCATCAAGGTGGTTGGGATCGGCGGGGGTGGTGTGAACGCGGTCAACCGCATGATCGAAGGTGGTCTGCGGGGGGTCGAGTTCATCGCCGTCAACACGGACGCGCAGACGCTGCTGATGTCTGACGCGGAGGTCAAGCTCGACATCGGCCGCGAGACCACACGTGGGCTCGGTGCGGGTTCGGACCCCGAGGTCGGTCGCCGCGCGGTCGAGGAGCACCGCGACGAGATCGAGGAGATCCTCAAGGGCGCCGACATGGTGTTCGTCACGGCGGGCGAGGGCGGCGGCACCGGGACCGGCGGCGCACCCCTCGTGGCCGAGATCGCTCGCGGTCTCGACGCGCTGACGATCGGTGTCGTGACGCGGCCGTTCGGGTTCGAGGGTCGTCTGCGCGCGACGCAGGCGGACCTCGGGATCACCGAGCTGAAGAAGGCCGTCGACACGTTGATCGTCGTGCCGAACGATCGTCTGCTCCAGGTCTCCGACCCGAGCACCCCGATGATCGACGCGTTCCGCACCGCGGACCAGGTCCTGTATCAGGGCGTCGACGGCATCACGTCGCTCATCACGACGCCGGGGCTGATCAACCTCGACTTCGCCGACGTCCGCTCCGTCATGACGGGCGCGGGATCCGCGTTGATGGGGATCGGACACGGCTCGGGAGAGGACCGCGCCGAGGAGGCCGCACGGTCGGCGATCTCGTCGCCGCTGCTCGAGTCCTCGATCGAGGGCGCGCGCGGGTTGCTGCTTTCGGTCGCGGGTCCGATGGACCTCACGCTGCACGAGGTGAACAAGGCGGCGGACACGATCACCCGGGTCGCGCACCCGGACGCGAACATCATCTTCGGCGCCGTGATCGACGACGTCCTCGGCGAGGAGGTCCGCGTGACGGTGATCGCGGCCGGGTTCGACAAGGTCCTGTCCGCGCCGGCGACCTCCCGGTTCTCCGAGAGCCGGCTGTCGAGCCTGCTCGAGGACCCGGAGCCCGTGGCGGCGCCGCTCGAAACGGTGCATGCGGCCCCCGCACCCCTCGAGGACGAGGACGACGCCATGCCGATGCCGTCGATCCTGGTCGAGGAGGAGGACGAGATCTTCAAGCCCGCGCAGGAAGGGGTCGGCTTCGACGCGGAGGAGGATCTCGACATCCCGGACTTCTTGAAGAGCTAGAGGGCGGAACGTTCGCCCCGCACGGCGGGGGGCGGGATCGTTTCGAGCGGTCAGAGGCGCCCTTCCCCCGCCTCTGGGGCCCGGGTCCCGCCCCTTTCCCTGTCTCGAGACGCTCGGTCTGCCTTCCTGCTGGTGCTGATGTTCTTGATGTGCCTCCTGTCCTTCAGTGTGGGCTTCTGTTACCTTGCGTGACGTGGCCGCTTCCCCGACCCCGGACGTCCTCGCCGCCAACCTGGCGTCGATCCACGAGCAGATCGCCGGTGCGTGCGAGCGCTCGGGCCGAGATGCCGGCGACGTCCGCATCGTCGCCGCGGCCAAGACCGTCGAACCGGCCGCGATCGAACGGGTGCGCGATGCCGGCGTCCGTGAGGTGGGGGAGAACTACGTGCAGGAGCTCCGTGCCAAGCGAGGTCGCGTGGACGGGATCGTGTGGCACTTCATCGGGACGCTGCAGAGCCATTCGGCGCACCATGTCGCCGAGCTCGCCGACGTCGTCGAGACCGTCACGCCCGGACGCGCGATGGGTCGTCTCGGACGCCGCGCGGCCGGGATGGGCCGTTCGATCCCGGTGTTGATCGAGGTGGACTTTACGGGTGAGCGGACGGGCGTCGCGCCCGATGCGCTCGAGGCCGCCGCCGACGAGGTCGCGCAGACCGAGGGCGTCGATCTCGTCGGCCTGATGACCCTGCCTCCGATGCCGTCCGTCGCGGAGGACTCACGCCCGTTCTTCCGGCGGCTCCGAGAGCTGCGCGACCGGGTCGCCGCGCACCATCCCGAGGCGACGGAGCTCTCGATGGGAATGTCGCTCGATTACCCGGTTGCGGTGGAGGAAGGCGCTACCATGGTCCGGATCGGCACGGCCTTGTTCGGGGCACGGCGCCCGGAAGATGCAGGGAGGACGTGATGCCAGGCGTGTGGAAGAAGACGCTCACCTATCTCGGCCTCGTCGAGGATGACGAGTTCGAAGAGCTCGACGAGGTCGGCGCCGCCCCCGAGACCGCCGAGGTCCGTCGCTTCCAGCGACCGCAGGCCGTTCGCGAGGTGGAGCTCGAGCCCGAGCACGAGGGGATCGTGCGCACCATCCCGTCGAGCCGCCCCGCGACCGCGGGGTCGATCCACAAGTCGGAGCCGCGCCGGTTCAACGAGGCGCGGGACATCGCCGATCGGTTCAAGGACGGGATCCCGGTCATCATGAACCTGCAGAGCACCGACGACACGATCGCTCGGCGGCTCGTCGACTTCGCGTCCGGGCTCGTCTACGGGCTCGACGGGAAGATCGAGATGGTGGCCAACCGCGTCTACCTGTTGACGCCCGCGAACGTGGACGTCTCCGCCGAGGACCGCGAGCGGATCGCCGGCGGCGACCTCTACAACCAGTTCTGACGCCGCTCGATCGTTCGACCCGTCCACGATGACCGCCGCCGAGAACGCGCTGCTCAGTCTCCTATGCGTCGTCCTGACGGTCTACACGATCCTGTTGTTCGTCCGCGTGATCGTCTCGTGGGCGTTCATGTTCGGGTTCCGCCCGCCGTACTCGGGGCCGCTCCGGACGATCCTCGATCTTCTCGACGACGTCACCGAGCCCGTCCTGCGCCCACTCCGGGCGCTGATCCCGCCGATCCGGGCGGGTGGCGTCGGGCTCGACCTTTCCATCATCATCGCGTTCGTTATCCTTTCGGTCCTGCGGGTCGCGTTGAACTGCTGACGGAGGGGGAAGGCTGCATGCGGAGGAAGAAGGGAATGGAGGACGCGCCGACGACCGGCGACGCCCGGATCACGCCCGAAGAGGTGCAGCAGGTGGAGTTCCGCCTGGCGTTCCGGGGGTACAACGAGCGCGACGTCGACGCGTTCCTGGACCGGATCACCGAGGGGATGTCCTCGTACCGCGAGGAGCTCGAGGGCCTGAGGTCGGGCTCCGGTCTGCCTTTGGCGGCCGTCGCGGGCTCGACCGGTGACCCGGAGGCCATCGTGGCCCGCGCCCGCGCGGAGGCCGACGAGATCGTCCGGCGGGCTCAGGAGCAGGCCGCGGGGATCCGAGCCGCCGCCGGCGCCGGCTCAGGCGACGCCCGTGGCGCCGTGGCCCCGTTCCTGAACAGGGAGCGTGAGTTCCTGCAGAGCCTCGGCGGCCTCGTGCAGAGCCACGCCGAGGAGATCAAGCAGATGGTCATGGCGATCCGGGAGCGCGCCGAAGCATCGGTCTCACCCGAGACGCCGGCGACCGCCGCCGGCGCGGCCGCGGTGCCCGTAGCGCAGCCGGCGGACCTCGAGCCGGCCTCGGCCGCCGAGATCCGTGAGCGGCTGCAGGCGAGCGAGCCGCCGATCGAGATCGGAGCGGCGGAGGAGGATCAGAACATCGCGCGCGAGGCGTCCCCGCCGATCGTGGTCGAGTCCGGGACCGAGCCGGTCTTCTCGACCGAGGGGGCACCCGCGAGCGAACGCCGCGAACGCTCCCTGCGCGAGCTCTTCTGGGGCGAGGACTGAGGCGAACCGGTCGTCGGAGCCGATCCCGCCGGTTCCGGCTCACGCCTCCCGGAGGCTGACCCCGACCGCGGCACCGTCGATCTCGAAGGTTCGCTCGAACGTCGCGCCGGGTGCCGCCCCGTCGACGACGTCCACGGCCAACGTCTCGGCGGCGATCCATCCGCGGTGCGTCCCGAGCGCCTCGGCAACAGGGCCACCGAGGCGGAGACCGAGCACGATGCGATCGCCGACGTCGAGTCCGGCGGCCTTCCGTGCATCCTGCACGGCGCGCACCAGCTCACGGGCGAGACCTTCGGCCCGGAGCTCGGGCGTGAGCTCGAGTTCGAGCGCGACGGTGATGCCGGCGTCGCTCGCGACCCCCCAACCCTCGACCGTCTCCTGGACGAGATCGACGTCGCCGGGCGCGAGCTCGATCTCGTCGCCCCCGACGTCGAGGCGAACGGTCTCGCCACGGGCGAGCGCAGCGGCGAGGGACCCGTCGTCGCGTTCGAGCGCCGACGCCGCGTCCTTGACCCTGGGTCCGAGCCGGGGGCCGAGGACCTTGAAGTTCGGTTTGGCGCGCCAGCGCCCGAGCTGCTCGGCCGACTCGGCGAACAGCACCTGCTTCACGTTCAGCTCCTCGGCGACCAGGTCGAGCAGCGGCTCGAGGGCCGCGTGGTCCCCGGCGTAGTGGACGACGGCCTCCAGCAACGGCTGACGGACGCGCATCTTGGTCTCGGTGCGGACCCGGCGGCCGAGCTCGACGATCTGGCGGACGGCGGCCATCGCGTCGTCGAGCGTCGGGTCGACCAGGCGCTCGTCCGACGTCGGGTAGTCCGACAGGTGCACGGAGTCCGGCGCGCCGTCGCGACCGGCGGCCAGGTTGCGCCACAGGGTCTCCGCGACGAACGGGGTGAACGGGGCGAGCAGCTGGGACAGGCTGACCAGGCACGCGTGCAGCGTGAGGAACGCCGCGCGAACGTCGTCGCCCCCCTCGCCGGCCGGGTCCCAGAACCGACGGCGGGCTCGGCGCACGTACCAGTTCGACAGGTCCTCGACGAACGCGGCGATCCGCCGGCCCGCGCCGGTGGCGTCGTACGTCTGGAGGCCGTCGCGAGCGACCGCCTCGGTGCGCGAGAGCTGCGAGAGCACCCATCGGTCGAGCAGCGGTCGCCGCGCGACGGGGACATCGCCGTCGGACGGGTCGAACCCGCTCGCGTTCGCGTACGTGACGAAGAACGCGTACACGTTCCACAACGGCAACAGGAACTGCCGGACGACGTCGTCGAACACCTCCATCCCGACGCGCCGGGCGGCCCAGGGCGACCCGCCGGTCAGCATGTACCAGCGCAGCGCGTCGGCGCCCTGGCGGTCCATGACCTCGAACGCGTCCACGGTGTTGCCGAGCGACTTGGACATCTTGCGGCCCTGCGCGTCCACCAGGTGCCCAAGGCACACGACGGTGCTGTAGGCCGTCGAGTCGAACAACAGGACGCCCTCGGCCATCAGCGTGTAGAACCACCCGCGCGTCTGGTCGATGGCCTCGGCGATGAAGTCCGCAGGGAACCGCTCCTCGAACCGCTCGACACCGCGGCCGAGATCGGGGTGATAGCCCCACTGCGCGTACGGCATCGCGCCCGAGTCGTACCAGGTGTCGATCACCTCGGGAACCCGGCTGGCCTCCTCGTTGCACTCCGGACACGGTAAGGAGACCTCGTCGATCGACGGTCGATGTGGGTCGATCCCCGTGACGTCGCGACCGGCGCGTTCGGACAGCTCGGCCAGCGAGGCGATCGCCGTGTCGTGCGCGTTCGCGCACCGCCAGATCGGCAGCGGCGTGCCCCAGTAGCGCTCCCGCGACAGGGCCCAGTCCACGTTGTTCTCGAGCCAGTTGCCGTAGCGGCCGTGCTTGATGTGCTCGGGGTGCCAGTCGACCGACTCGTTGACCTCGAGCAGCCGGTCCTTGATGGCCGTCGTCTTCACGTACCACGATGTCCTCGCGATGTACATGAGCGGTGTGGCGCACCGCCAGCAGAGCGGGTACGACGTGGAGGATCGTCCCCGATCGCATCAGGAGCCCGCGCGAACGCAGGTCCTCGGTGATCGGCTCGTCGGCGTCCTTGAAGAACAGGCCGCGAACGAACGCGGGGGCCTCGTCGGTGAACCGGCCCTCGCCGTCGATCGGTTTGAACGTCGGCCAACCCTCGCGCATGCCGATCTCCAGGTCCTCGCCTCCGAACGCCGGCGCCATGTGGACGAGGCCGGTGCCGTCATCCAGCGAGACGAAGTCCGCCGCGACGACCCGGTGCGCCCCCTCGACGTTCGCGTACAGCGGCTCGTACCGGCTGCCGACCAGGGCTGACCCGGGGAGCGGTCCGGCCACGACGCGCGCGTCCTGGAGCACGACATCCTTCATGGCCTCCGCCAACACCAGGTGCTCGCCCTGGTGCTCGACCACGACATACGGCGCGTCGGCGGCCACGGCCAGGCCCGTGTTCGAGATCAGCGTCCACGGCGTGGTCGTCCATCCGAGGAAGGCCGCATCCTCGAGCGCCGGATCCGACGCCTCGGCGACGCGGAACAGGACGAAGACGCTCGGGTCCTCGACCTCCGTGTACCCCGTGGCAACCTCGGCGTCGGACAACGGTGTGCCGCACCGCGGGCAGTAGGTCGTGATGCGGTCGGCCTGGAAGAGCAGGCCGCGGCCGTGCAGCTGCTTGAGTGACCACCAGACGCTCTCGATGTAGTCGGTTTCCATCGTCCAGTACGCGTCGTCGGTGTCGATCCAGAAGCCCAGGCGCTCGGTTTGCCGTTCGAACTCGTCCACGTACCGCTGAACCGAGGCGCGGCACAACCGGTTGAACTCGGCGATCCCGAACGCCTCGATGTCTCGCTTGCTCTTGGTCCCGATCTCTTTCTCGACCTCGACCTCGACCGGGAGACCGTGACAGTCCCAGCCCGCCTTGCGCGGGACGAAGTGCCCCGTCATCGCGCGGAAGCGGGGGTAGACGTCCTTGAACGTGCGCGACTCCGTGTGGTGGATCCCGGGCTGCCCGTTCGCCGTCGGCGGGCCCTCGTAGAAGATCCACAGCGGCCCCCCGCGGCGCTGCTCGAGCTGGCGGTGGAACACGTCTGCTTCGCGCCAGAACGCGAGCACCGAACGCTCGAGCTCGGGGAAGTTCGCCTTCTGATCGACCGGCTCGAACATCGCCACCTCCGAAACGCCGAACGCCCCGTCCCCTCGGTGCAGGGACGAGGCGCGAGCCCCGCGGTACCACCCCGCGTTGCCGGGCGAGCCCGGCCGCTCATCGGCTGCATCCGCAGCCCCCGCTGTCACGGGCGGACCCGGCCGCGTCTACTGCGGGCGCGTGGCGCGCGTCCGGTTCGGGCGGCGGCTCGAGGAGGATGTTCGCAGGGGCCTCGCCGCCGGGCTCACACCGTCTCCGGCTCGCTCGGGCTCGGGATCCCTCCGACTCGTTCCCGTCATCGCCTTCGAGCAGCGATGCTACACGGCGGGATGGGCCTGGTCACCGTGCGCGTGGTCCCGAAGGCCGGCCGCACCTCCGTCGGGGTCGACGAGCGCGGGATCATCGTCCGGGTCCGTCCCGCGCCCGAGGGCGGCCGGGCGACCGAGGAGGCTCGGCGGGCGCTCGCCGAGGCCCTCGGCGTGCCTGGATCGGCGGTCGAACTGCGCCGAGGAACGCGCTCGCGGACCAAGGTGTTCGAGGTCGCCGGGTTCGGGCAGGAGCAGGCAGAGATGCGCCTTCGCGCAACGGGAACGGACTCATTGCCGCCCTGAGCCGCCGATGCTAGGTTCCTCCGACCATGGCCGGGAAGATCACCCACAGCAAGAAGGAACTGGACGAGCTGCGCCAGCGCCTGGAGGCCGAGCGCGCCGAGCTGCAGGTGCAACTGACGACGATCGAGGAGACCTCGTTCGCCACCTCCCAGTCCGACATCTCGGGCGAGGTGTCGTTCGACGAGGAGAACGCGGACGCGGGGACCTTCACGTTCGAGCGCGAGCGGGACCTCTCGATCGAGAACAACGTCCGGGACCTGATGGGCAAGATCGACCGTGCGCTCGCCCGGATGGAGGACGGCACCTACGGGATCTGTTCGCGTTGCGGCAAGCCGATCGAGAAGGCCCGGCTGAAGGCGCTGCCGTACGCGGATCTCTGCATCAAGGACGCGCAAGCCCAGTCCCGGCGGTAGGAGGGTGAGCGCCGCGCGGCGTTCGGCGGCCCTGCTGTACGCGGTCGCGGCGGGGGCGCTGCTCCTGGACCAGCTCAGCAAGGCGTGGGTCGAGCACACCCTGTCGGGCAGGCCCGCGATCAAGGTGATCCCCGGCGTCCTTTCCCTCACGTACACCACGAACTCGGGGGGTGCCTTCGGGTTCGGCGAGAGCGCGCCGTGGTTGTTCGCCGGCGCGACGATCGTGGTCTCGGCGGTGATCGTCGTGGTCTCGACGCGGCCGATGCGCCCGTGGATCGCCGTGTCGCTCGGCCTGATCCTCGGTGGTGCCCTGGGCAACCTCGCGGACCGCGTCGCGAACGGACCGGGGGTGAGCGGACGGGTGACCGACTTCATCGACCTGCAGATCTGGCCGATCTTCAACCTCGCCGACACCGCGATCGTGATCGGGGCGGTGATCCTGGCCGTCGCGAGCTTCGACGGAGCCGACGATCACGCCGAACGATCGGAAGCCTCCGGCCCGGCGGCCGCCGGCTCGGGCGGCGCCGAGCCGTGACCGAGGCGTTCGATGCCGAACCCGGCCGCCTGGACGCCGTGGTGTCGGCCCATCTCGGCGTGACCCGGGCCGAGGTGCAGCGCGCGATCGTCGCCGGGGGGGTGCTGGTCGACGGGACGGCCCGGGCCAAGTCGCACCGCCTCGCGGGGGGCGAGCGGATCCAGGTCGATCTGGCGCCGGTGGCGGAGCTCCCGGCCGAGGGCCCGCCCCTCGAGCTGGCCTGGCGGGACGAGCACCTGATCGTCGTCCGCAAGCCGGCCGGCCTGCCGACCCACCCGACCGAGAACCGGCGGGGCGGGACCGTCGTCAACCGGCTGCTGGGGATGGGGATCCCGCTCGCGCCCCGCGGCGGGCCGTTGCGTCCGGGGATCGTCCACCGGCTCGACGCGGGGACCAGCGGCCTGCTCGTCGTGGCGAGCGACGACGAGACGTTCGAGGCGCTCCTGAGGACGTTCAAGCGCCACGAGGCCGGGCGCGCCTACCTGGCCCTGGTGCGCGGCGCCGTTGATCACGACCGGTTCGAGGTCGACGCGCCGCTCGGCCGAGCGGGGGCGAAGATCCGGGTGGACGCGACCGGCGGACGCGAGGCGTCGACGGCGTTCGAGGTACGCGAGCGGTTCGAGCGGGCGACGCTCCTGGAGGCCGAGCCCCGGACCGGCCGGACGCACCAGATCCGGGTCCACCTCTCTTCGGTCGGCCACCCGATCCTCGGGGACCGGAGCTACGGCGGTGGAGGGGACGACGCCCGCGACCTCGGGCTGGAGCGCCCGTTCCTGCACGCGTGGCGGATCGGGTTCGAGCACCCGGTCACGGGGGAGCGCATCGACCTGGAGGACCCGTTGCCGGTCGACCTGGTGCGTGCGCTCGAGCGGGCGAGGAGCGGCGTGGCCTGATCAGCGGCGCGCGCGCTCGGCCTCGCGGAGGTAGAGCGCGTGCTGGGTCCGGACCTCTTCGCGCGAGGCGAGCAGCGCGTCCTCGACGTCGGGGGAGAGCGACCGCGACTCGATCAGGGCGTTGAGCTTGCCGGGGTCGACCGAGAGCACCTGCTCCCACAGGCCGAGCGGCTCGAGGATCTCGCGCACCCTCTCCTCGATCGGCGCGGTCACGTGCTGCGCGCGACGGTCGATCGCCGCGCCGTCCGAGCCGAACAGGCGCCGGTACCCGTGTTCGTCCGCGAACGCGTTGATCAGGGGCACGAGCTCGTCGAACCGACGGTACGCCGCGCGGGTCTCGCGCTTGAGCCTGATCCATTCGTCCACCATCTCGGTCACGCGCGGCGTGGGGTCGCCCTGCTCCTTCTCGTAGCGGTGACGGAAGAGCGGGCACAGCGCCTGGTACTCGCACCAGTCGCAGAGCGGGTTCTGGCGCGCCTCGAATTTCCCGGCCTCGATCCGCTCGGCCACGACCGCGATCCGGCGACGGAGCTCGTCGACGTCGGCGGGCGTTCGCACCGTCGTCATCCGCTGGCCGGGGAGCAGGTAGTACAGCGTGAGGCGTTCGGGCTCGATGCCCCAGATCTCCCGCGCGGCCATGTGATAGATCGAGAGCTGGAGGTCCTGGTCGATCCGCGACTGCGGCGGGAGCCGGCGGTTGGTCTTGTAGTCGACGATCTCGTACCCGCCGCCGGGGATCCGGTCCATCCGATCGATCACACCCGAGAGCGCGACGCCCTCGACCTCGATCGTGAAGCGGAACTCGAGCGCTGCCGGGATCCGATACGTGTCGACGTTCTCGCGGTGGTACAGCGACAGGACCTGGCGGCCGTGGTCGTGGTAGGTCTGCTCCTCCGACGCGTCGCCGAACCCCTCGGAGACCCAGGACGCCTCGAGCATGTCGTGGAGCTCGCCGATCGAGGGCGGGACCGGGACCGGCCGGTTGTGGAACAGGTACAGGGCCCGGTGGAGCGAGTCGCCGAACGAGAGCGCCGCGGAACGCGCCTGCGGCACGCGGTCCTCGTACTGGAACTTGAACTTCGCGGGGCAGGTTTCGTAGGTGTTGATGCTCGAGTACGAGAGCCGCATCCTGTCTCCCTGGCCGGCACCCCGGGGTGGAGCTCACCCGACCTCTTCGCGCGAACAGGCCGGTTGCTTGCTCGGTCGCAGGAGTCTATCCTTCGAGGCCCGGGAATCACAAGCGTGTAAGTAATCCACAGGTTTTCCCCCACGTCGACGGGCCGGCCGGCAGCGCGGTCGAGCCACGACGGGGAGGCGGCGGAGGAGGCGTTCGTTCGGCGGTGAAGAACTTCGTCCACCTCCATGTGCACTCCGAGTTCTCCCTGCTGGATGGGGCCGCGAGGATCGAGGCGCTGTTCGGGCGGGCCGCCGAGTACCAGATGCCGGCGCTCGCGATCACCGACCACGGCGCGATGTTCGGGGCGCTCCGGTTCTACGAGGCGGGGATCGCGGCGGGGGTCAAGCCGATCATCGGCGTCGAGACCTACGTGGCGCCCAGCTCCCGGTTCGAGCGCGCCCCCGGCGAGAGCGAGGAGAAGTACCGCCACCTCACGATCCTGGCCCGCAACGAGACCGGGTACCGCAATCTCCTGAAGCTGGTGACGGATGCGCACCTCGAGGGCTTCTACCACCGCCCCCGGGTCGACAAGGAGCTCCTGGCCGAGCACGGCGAGGGGCTGATCGGGCTCTCGGGATGCCTCGCGTCCGAGGTCTCGCAGCTGCTGCTGGGCGGTCAGCCCTCCAAGGCGGACGACGTGGCCGCGACGTACGGCGACATCTTCGGCGCGGGGAACTTCTTCATCGAGCTCCAGGACCACGGACTGTCCGAGCAGCGGGAGATCCTGCCCAAGCTGGTCGAGCTCGCCGGCCGGACCGGCCTGCCGCTCGTGGCGACGAACGACCTCCACTACACGCACCGCGAGGACGCGAAACCGCACGACGTCCTCCTCTGCATCCAGCAGCAGAAGCTGCAGTCGGACACGAACCGGCTGCGGTTCGACTCGGACGAGTTCTATCTGAAGACCGCCGAGGAGATGCGCGAGGTCTTCCGAGAGTTCCCCGAGGCCTGCGACGCGACGCTGCAGATCGCCGAGATGTGCGAGCTCGAGCTCGTGTACGGGAGCTCGGCGCCGCCGGAGGAGCGGTTCCACGTCCCGCGGTTCGAACCGCCGGAGGGCAAGGACCGCGACGCCTACCTGCACGAGCTCGTGACGCAGGGGGCGCAGGAGCGGTACGGCACGCTCACGCCGCCGATCCTCGAACGGATCGAGCAGGAGCTCGGCGTGATCACCTCGATGGGCTTCTCCGGCTACTTCCTGATCGTGTGGGATCTGATCCGGTTCGCCCGCGAGAACGGCATCCGCGTCGGACCGGGCCGGGGCTCGGCCGCGGGTTCGGTCGTGTCGTACTCCCTGCGGATCACCGACCTCGACCCGCTGCGGTACGACCTGATCTTCGAACGGTTCCTGAACCCGGGTCGGATCCAGATGCCCGACATCGACATGGACTTCGACGAGCGCCGGCGCGACGAGGTGATCCGATACGTGGCCTCGAAGTACGGCAGCGACCGCGTGGCCCAGATCATCACGTTCCAGACGATCAAGGGGAAGCAGGGCATCCGCGACGCCGCGCGCGTGCTCGGGTTCCCGGCGAGCGTGGGGGACCGGCTCTGCAAGATGTACCCCGCGGCGATCATGGGGCGCGACGAGCCGATCGAGAAGGCGCTGCAGCTGTCGCACGAGCTGCGCGACGCGTACGAGCGCGAGCCCGAAGCTCGCGAGATCGTCGACACCGCCCGCGCGCTCGAGGGGCTCCGCCGGGAGGACTCGGTGCACGCGGCCGGCGTCGTGATCGGCGACGCGCCGCTCGTGACGTACCTGCCGCTCAAGCTGTCGAAGGACTCGCGCGACGACTCGCGCCGGATCGTCACCCAGTTCGACATGCACGGCGTCGAGGACCTCGGCCTGCTCAAGATGGACTTCCTCGGCCTCCGGACGCTCTCGGTGATCGAGGACACGCTCTCGCACCTGCGGCGCAGGGACGTCGAGCTCGACATCGACCACGTGGCGCTCGACGACGCCGACACGTACGCGATGCTCTGCCGCGCCGACACCACCGGCGTGTTCCAACTCGAGGGCGGCGGGATGCGCTCGCTGATCAAGCAGCTCGCGCCCGACCGGTTCGAGGACCTGATGGCGCTCGTGGCGCTCTACCGGCCGGGGCCGCTCAGCGCGGGCATGCACGTCGAGTACGCCGAACGCAAGCACCAGCGTCGGCCGGTGTCGTACCCGCATGCGGATCTCGAGGAGATCCTGGCTCCCACGTACGGGATCATGGTCTACCAGGAGCAGGTCATGCAGATCGCGGTGCGGATGGCCGGCTACTCGATGGCCGAGGCCGACATGCTCCGCCAGGCGATGGGCAAGAAGATCCGCGCCAAGCTGATGGTGCACCGAGAGAAGTTCATCCAGGGCTGCGTCGACAACGGATACCCGGAGCGGTTGGGCCAGGACCTGTTCGAGCTGATGGAGCCGTTCGCCGACTACGGGTTCAACGCCTCGCACGCGTGCGCGTACGGGTACATCGCCTACCAGACGGCGTACCTGAAGGCCAACCATCCGGTCGAGTACATGTCGGCGATCCTGACGAGCGTCCGCGACGACAAGGACCGCAAGCCGTTCTACCTGAACGCGTGCCGGCTCATGGGGCTCGAGGTCCTGCCGCCCGACGTCAACGAGTCCGAGCAGGACTTCGCGCCGGTGACGAGCGGCGAGCCGAAGATCCGCTACGGCCTGTCCGCCGTGCGGAACGTGGGTTCGGGCGCCGTGCAGCAGATCATCGAGGCCCGGCGCGCGAAGGGCTCGTTCACGGGATACGCCGACTACTGCCGCAAGGTGGATCCCACGGTCCTGACCAAGAAGGTGCTCGAGAGCCTGATCTACGCCGGGGCGTTCGACTCGTTCGGGTACCGGCGGCGTGGGCTCGTCGAGAACCAGGACAAGATCTCGGTCCCGATCTCGGCCGAGCGCAAGGCCGAGGCCGCCGGGCAGTTCTCGCTGTTCGGGGGTGGCGAGCAGGCCGCGAACGAGATCGACGAGGGCGTGATCACCTCCGACGAGTTCGACCAGCGGACGCTCCTGCGCCTGGAGAAGGAGGTGCTCGGCCAGTTCGTGACCGACCACCCGCTGCTCGGGGTGAAGGAGCGGCTGGCGGCGCTCGCCGACATGGAGATCGCCGAGACCGAGGGCCTGGGCGACGGCGACCTCGTCACGGTCGCGGGGATCGTCGCCTCGGTCTCGCGCCGTTACACGAAGAAGGGCGAGCCGTACGCGCAGTTCCGGCTCGAGGACCTGGCCGGCGGCGTGATGGTGGTCGTGTTCCCGGGCCAGTACGAGAGCCTGCAGCACCTGCTCGAGCACGACTCGATCCTGCTCGTGAAGGGTCGCGCCGACCGCCGGGGTCGCGGCGAGGAGCTCCAGCTCCGGGCCGTCGAGATCACCGAGCCCGACCTGGGCGACGGGGGCCGTCCGATCCCTCCGGCCGGCCGGCTGGTGGTCGACCTCACCGCGCAGAGCTGCACCGGCACGGTGATCGCCACCCTGAAGGAGCTGCTCGCGGCGCACAAGGGGTCGTCGCCGGTGCAGGTGCGGTTCCATTCGTCGCAGGGCGTCCGGCCGTTCGACGTCGGCACCTTCCGGGTCGAACCCGGCGCCGGCCTGCTCTCCGAGCTGCGGGTGCTGCTCGGCACCGAGGCCGTGCGTCTGGCGCCGCTCGAACCCGACGACGTGGTCGTGATCGCGAACCCCGCCGGCGTGCCCACGCCCGCCGGGTAGCGTTCGGACCCATGCCCCTCGAGGTGATCCCGGCGCTCGACATCGCCGGCGGCAGGCTCGTGCACGTCACGGGGTCCGGTCAGGTCGCGGCGGAGGCGTTCGGCGCCGATCCGTTGGCCGCCGCGAAGGCCTTCGTCGACGCGGGCGCCACGCACCTCCACGTGGTCGATGTCGATCTGGCACGTTCGGGCGACCTGGGGAACGCCGACGTCCTGCGCGCGTTGAGCGACCTGGGGGTACCCGTGCAGGCGAGCGGCGGCGTCCGCACCGCGGAGCAGGTCGACGCGCTGCTCGCCCGGGGCGCCGAGCGGGTCGTGCTCGGTTCGGCCGCCCTGCACGATCGCGGCGGGGCCGAGGAGCTGGTCCGGCGGTACGGCGACCGGCTCGTCGTGGGGATCGAGGCGGACGAGCACACCGTGCGTCCGCGGGGCACCGACCTCGAGCTCCCCCTGTGGGATCTGCTCGTCTGGTTGGCCGGCCTCGAGGTCCGGCGCTACCTGTTCACCGAGGTCGGGCGTGTCGGCGCGATGCAGGGTCCGGACCTCGACGGGATCTGGGCGTTCGCGGAGTACTCGCCGGTACCGGTCGTGGTGGCGGGCGGGATCCGCGGCGTCGAGGACCTGCGGGCCGTCGCGGCGCTCGGCGGCCGGATCGAGGGCGCGGTGATCGGGCGGGCGCTGTACGAGGGGCTGGACCTCGCGGCCGCGATCGCCGCGGTCGCCTGACGTCGCGGGCGCGGCGCGTCGCCTGCGTAGACTTGCGGCCCCATGGGCTTCCTCACCGACCTGGTCGACGAGCTCCGGCGCCGCCTCGAACGCGAGCCGCTCGATGAGTCGAGGCTGATGGCGCTCGCGATGCACCTCCCGCCGCCCCGGCCGTTCGAGGAGACGTTGCGGGGCACCGCGGCGCCGGCCGTGATCGCCGAGTACAAGCGGTCGTCCCCGTCGGCCGGGGCGATCGCCGAACCGGACCTCGCGGACCAGGTGCGGGCCTACGAGGACGGTGGCGCGGCCGCGATCTCGGTGCTGACCGAGCCGACGCGGTTCGACGGGTCGCTCGCGGACGTGCGCGCGGCTCGGCTCGCGGTGGACCTCCCGGTGCTTCGCAAGGACTTCCTGGTCCACCCCGCCCAGCTCATCGAGTCCCGGGCCGCGGCCGCCGACGCCGTCCTGCTGATCGCGTCGGCGCTGTCGGAGCTCGAGCTCAAGGGGATGCTGGCCGCGGCCGAGGACCTCGGGCTCGGCACGCTGGTCGAGACCCATTCCGAGGAGGACCTCGCCAAGGCGCTCGCGACGGACGCGCCGGTCGTGGGCGTGAACGCCCGCGATCTCGAGACCCTCGAGGTCGACGTCGAACGCGCCCTGTCGCTGCTGCCGAAGGTGCCGTCGGAACGCGTGGCGGTGCTCGAGAGCGGGGTCTCGACCCGCGAGCACGTCGAGCGAGCGATCGACGCCGGCGCCCGGGCCGTGCTGGTGGGCGAGACGCTGATGCGGTCCGCCGACCCCGCGGCCGCGATCCGGTCGCTCCGGGGCGCGACGTGAGCGCGCTCGAGACGCTCCCGGACGAGCGAGGACGGTTCGGCGCGTACGGCGGGCGCTACGTACCCGAGGTCCTGATCCCGGCGCTGGACGAGCTCGCCGCGGCCTGGTCGAGCCTCCGGGACGAGCCCGGCTTCCGCGGTGAGCTCGATGCGCTGCTGCGGGACTTCGTCGGCCGCCCGTCCGCGATGACGTTCGCGCCGCGGCTGTCGGAGGCGACCGGCTACCGGGTCTACCTCAAGCGCGAGGACCTGAACCACACGGGCGCGCACAAGATCAACAACACGCTCGGCCAGGTGCTGCTCGCCCGTCGCCTGGGCAAGGGCCGGATCATCGCCGAGACCGGGGCGGGGATGCACGGGGTGGCGACGGCGACGGCCTGCGCGCTGTTCGGTCTGCCGTGCGTGGTGTACATGGGCGAGGAGGACACCGTGCGGCAGGCTCCGAACGTCGCCCGGATGCAGCTGCTCGGCGCCGAGATCGTCACGGTCACCTCCGGCAGCCGAACGCTCAAGGACGCGCTGAACGAGGCCCTGCGGGACTGGGCGGCGAGCGTGGTCGACACGCACTACGTCCTCGGCTCGGTCGCGGGACCCCATCCGTTCCCGGGGCTCGTGCGCGACCTCCAGCGCGTGATCGGCGACGAGGCGAAGGTGCCAGATCCGCGAACGCGAGGGCCGCGATCCCGACGTCGTGGTCGCCTGCGTCGGCGGCGGGAGCAACGCGATCGGGATCTTCGAGGCGTTCGTGCCGGACCCGAGCGTGGGGCTGGTCGGCGTGGAGGCGGGGGGCCGGGGAGACGGGCTCGGCGAGCACTGCCGGTCGCTGACGTTCGGCGAGCCGGGGGTGCTCCACGGCTCGTACTCCTACCTCCTGCAGGACGAGCAGGGACAGGTCGTGCCGACGCATTCGATCTCGGCCGGGCTGGACTACCCGGGCGTCGGTCCCGAGCACGCGTTCCTGAAGGACAGCGGCCGTGCGACGTACGTCTCGGTCACCGACGCCGAGGCGCTCGAGGGCTTCCGCGCGCTGGCGACGCTCGAGGGGATCCTGCCCGCCCTCGAACCCGCTCACGCGATCGGCTGGCTCCTGCGTCGCCCGCTCGCCGAGGGCTCGCTCGTGCTCGTCAACCTGTCCGGCCGCGGCGACAAGGACCTCGAGACGGTGCGGGCCGCGTTCGGCTCGGTCCCGGGGGCCTCGCGTGCCTGATCTCGAGACGGCCCTGCGATCGCGGTTGGACGCGGGCGGTCGAGCCTTCGTCCCGTACGTGACCGGCGGGCTGGCCGGCGTCGATGCGGAGCTGCTGCGTGGGCTCGAGGAGGCCGGGGCCGATGCGATCGAGGTGGGGATCCCGTTCTCCGATCCCGTGATGGACGGGCCGGTGATCCAGGAGGCGTCGCGGCGAGCGCTCGAGGACGGGGCCACGCCGTCGAGCGTGCTCGGCACGATCAAGGAGGCGGGGCTCGAGGTGCCGGTCGCGGTCATGACGTACGCGAACCCGGTCTGGCACGCCGGCCACGAGGCGTTCCTGGGTGCGTGCGTGGATGCCGGCGTGACGGGCGTGATCGTGCCCGACCTCCCCGTGGACGAGGCCGGCGACTGGACCGACGCCTGCTCGCGAGCCTCGGTCGCGCCCGTGTTCCTCGCGGCCCCCGGCAGCCCGGAGGATCGGCTGAGGTCGATCGGCGAGACCTCGCGAGGGTTCGTCTATTGCGTGGCGACGTACGGGGTGACGGGCGCTCGGGACCGGCTGGCCGAGACGGCGGCCGAGCTCGTGGGGCGCCTGCGCCCGCTCACGTCGCGCCCGCTCCTGGTGGGGGTGGGGATCGCCGAGCCCTCCCACGCCGCCGAGGCCTGTTCGTTCGCGGACGGCGTGGTGGTGGGGAGCGCGCTCGTCCGTCCGCTGCTCGACGGCGATGCGGCGACCGCCCTGGGGCTCGCCCGCGCGTTCCGATCGGCGGCAGGGGCCCGATAGCGTCGCTCCGCGCAGTCCGCGCGTGCTCCCGGTTCCGTACATCTTCAGGAACCCGGCGGAACGGCCCGGGTGGCCCGCGACCTGCGGAATGTGATAGGTACCACCCCGACGGAAGGGGAGAAAGGGGGCGAACCGCCGTTCCTCACACGCGTTCGCGTACGACCATGATCGTAGGACACCTTCGGAAGGGGGTTGGATGAAGAACCGCAAGTATCTCGCGATCCTGGCGCTCCTCGGGGCGCTGACGCTCGTCGCCGCTGCCTGCAGCGACGACGGGGGTGATGAGACCGGAGGCACGGGAGGCACGTCCGCCACGGGCGGGGCGGTCGACTGCGCATCCGATGAGTTCGGGTGCGTGGAGATCGCCGCCGGCGATCCGATCCAGCTGGCGTCGTTGCTCTCGATCACCGGGGACACCGCGTTCCTGGGGACGGACAGCAACAACGGTATCGCGCTCGCGCTCGACTACCTGGACGACTCGTTCGACGCCACGCCGGGTCAACTCCTCGGGCACGACGTCGAGCTCCAGCAGGAGGACGACGGGTGCTCGGCGGAGGGTGGGCAGGCCGGTGCGACCGCGCTCGCCGCCAACCCGGACATCGTCGCCGTGATCGGGACCTCGTGCTCGGGCGCCGCGCTTGGCGTCGCGGACACGATCCTGGGTGACAAGGGCATGATCTTGATCTCGCCCTCGAACACGAACCCGGGCCTGACGTCGGAGGAGGCGCACCAGCCCTTCTACCTGCGCACGGCGCACAACGACAAGATCCAGGGCGCGATCGTGGCCGACTTCGTCTTCACGGAGCTCGGCATCGACACCGCCGCGACGATCAACGACGAGAGCCCCTACGCCGACGGACTCGCTGCGGCCTTCCGCGCCAACTTCGAGGCGCTCGGCGGCACGATCACCGACACCGAGCAGGTCGTTGGCAGCAGACACGGACCTCAATGCGGTGTTCACGAACATCGCCGCAACCAACCCCGGCGTCGTCTACGGGCCGAACTTCAACCCCGTCTGCGCTCTGAGCTACACGCAGGGCTCGGACATCCTGGCGAAGGGGACGGTCCAGATCGGCTCGGACGGTTGTCTGGAGAGCTCGTTCGTGGACACGGTCGGCGCTCCGGTCAAGGACTTCGCGTACTACGCGTCGTCGCCGGACGTGACGGCGTTCCAGGGTGGGGCGTTCTACAAGGACGAGTACCTCCCCGCCTACGAGGACCAGTTCGGCGAGCCGACGTCGGTGTTCAACGCCCACGCCTTCGACGCGACGAACATCCTGTTCGACGCGATCGAGGCCACGGCCGTCGACGACGGCAGCGGGAACCTGACGATCTCCCGTACCGCTCTGAAGGACGCGCTGTTCGCGACGAGCGGCTACGAGGGCGTCACGGGCACGATCACGTGCACCCCACTCGGGGACTGCGCGACCGACGTGACGATCGGCGTGTTCGAGTACGACCACTGGCCGGTCGAGGGTGGAGTCGACCCGACCGACCCGGTCTTCTCGGAGACGAAGACGCTGGCCGACGTCATCTAGTTCGAACGGCACCAAACGCCGCGGGTGGGCCTCCGGGCCCACCCGCAGCGGTGCCTGGAGGGATGGGCTAGGCTCCCGCGATGGCCATGGCCACCGACGAGCAGGTCCGCGGCGCGGAACTCGGACTGCTCGAACGCCTTCCTTGGCGGCGGATCATCTTGGTGGTGCTCTCGATCGTGATCTTGGCCGTGGTCGCGATCGGCGCGTACAAGACGCTCACCCTCCCGGCGGAGGAGCGGTACTCCACGACCACGTGGAAGAACTTCATCCTCATCGGCCTGGCGCAGGGGGCCATCATCGGGCTGATCGCGCTGGGGTACACGCTCGTGTACGGGATCCTGCGGATGATCAACTTCGCGCACGGTGAGGTCTTCATGTTCGGCGCCTTCGGTGCCTACTTCTTCTCCCACGCCTGGGAGGAGAGCGGTTTCCTGGACACCAACCCGGTGCTGTCGATAGCGCTCCTGCTGGTGATCGCGATGCTGGTCTCGATGAGCGTCGGCGATCCTGCTCGAACGGATCGCCTACCGCCCGCTCCGGAACGCCCCCCGCCTGGTCCCGCTCATCACGGCGATCGGCGCGTCGCTGTTCCTGGCGAACACCGCTCGGGGCTTCTTCGGGGCCCAGAGCCGTGGGTTCGGCGTGCCGGAGGTGCTGGACGGCACGTGGACGATCCTCGGCGTCGAGGTCGACCGGATCCAGGTCGTCGTGCTCGTCACCGTGATCGTGGCGGTCACGGCGCTGTCGCTGTTCGTCGCCAAGACCAAGACCGGGAAGTCGATGCGCGCGGTGGCGGCGGACAGCGAGATCGCGAGCCTGATGGGGATCCGCGTCGACCGCGTGATCGTGACGACGTTCGCGATCGGCGGCCTCCTGGCGGGGGTCGCCGCGGTGCTGTTCTCGATCACCTTCGAGTCGGTGAGCTTCACGATGGGGTTCCGGGTTGGGATCGCGGCGTTCACCGCGGCCGTGCTCGGTGGGATCGGCAGCATCTCGGGCGCGGCGCTCGGCGGCCTCATGCTCGGGCTCCTCCAGTCGGTCGGTCCGGCGCTGATCCTCACCGGCTACGGGATCCCCTCCTCGTTCCAGCTGAAGGACGCGTTCACGTTCCTCGTCCTTGTACTCGTCCTGATCTTCCGGCCGGGCGGTCTGCTCGGATCGAGCGAGGCGGAGAAGGTGTGATGGGCGAGGTCCCGACGCGCTCGATCGTCCGAGCCGGTCTGCTCGGCGGCGCGGGCGCGATCTTCGTCGCGCTGGTCGGCCTGTACACGAAGTTCGCCGACCTCGAGCTGGTGGGGGAGCAGATCACGCTCGGCCGGGTGCTGATCGTGGCCCCGGCGTTCGTCGCCGCGTTCGCCGTGACCCGCCCGAGGGTCGTCGCCGGGGAGCGCCGGGCGGTCGAGCTGCGGGGCGGGCTCGCCGTGGGGGCGGTGTCCGCGCTCGTGGGCGGGGCGGTCTTCTCCGTGGCGATCTGGTTCGCCGACTGGTTCGGCGTGGATCGGATCCGCGAGGTCTTCGTCGCCGTCACCGAGCAGCTGATCGAGTTCCTGACCTTCGACAAGGGCGTGCCGGCCGGCCTGCCCATCCTCATCGGCCTGTGCGTCGTGGGCGGCGTGGTGGGCGGCTTCGCCCGCACCGCACCCGTGGCGATCCGCCGGCCCGTGACGGCGGGCGTGCTCGCCGTGATCCTGTTCGGTCTCCTCCAGCGGATCGTCCCGATCGTGTTCGTCGAGCTCGGCTTCGAGGCCGACTGGCTGTACGGGCGCGGGAGCGGGCTGACGCTCCTCGGCGGCATCGTCGTGTTCGTGATCGCCGCCGGGGCGAACGCTGCCTGGAACCGCGACGAGGGCCGCTCGCGCGAACGGATCCGCAAGAGCATGCGGCAGGCTCCGGCCGCAAGGCTCGGGCTGCTGGTGACGATCCTGGCGATCCTAGCGATCCTGCCGCTCCTGCTGGGCACCGTGATCTCCGAGGTGCTCGGTCAGGTGATGATCTACGTGCTGCTCGGTCTCGGTCTGAACATCGTGGTCGGGTACGCCGGCCTGCTCGACCTCGGCTACGTGGCCTTCTTCGCGTTCGGCGCCTACACGACCGGCGTGCTCACCGGCGCCTTCCTCAACACGACGACCGGCGCGGCGACGCCGGCGTTGTCCGCCGACCTGAACTTCTTCGTGGCGGTGTGGATCGTCGCGCTGTTGGCCGCGGGCGTCGGTCTGCTGATCGGTGCTCCGGTGCTCCGCCTGCGCGGGGACTACCTCGCGATCGTGACGCTCGGGCTCGGCGAGATCGTGAGCGTGATCACGGCGTCGAAGTGGGCCCAGCCGCTGATCGGTGGGCCGCAGGGGATGCGGGGCGTCACCAAGGCCGAGGTCTTCGGCCTGAACTTCCAGGACAATCCGCAGCACTTCTACTATCTCGCACTGGCCTTCGTCCTACTCGCCGCGTTCGTCTCGTGGCGATTGTCGACGTCACGGATCGGACGGGCCTGGAACGCGATGCGGGAGGACGAACAGGTCGCCGACGCGATGGGGATCAGCACGACGAAGTTCAAGCTACTCGCGTTCGCGCTCGGCGGCGCGATCGGATCGCTGGGCGGCGCGCTGTTCGCGGTCAGCATCGGGTCGCTCACGCCGGCGAGCTTCGAGATCACCGTGTCGATCACGGCCCTCGCCGTCGTGATCATCGGTGGGCTCGGGAGCATCCCCGGCGTGCTGGTTGGAGCCCTGGTGCTGCTCGGGCTGCCGGGGCTCCTGCGTGAGTTCGAGGAGTATCGGGCTCTGATCTACGGGGGCGCCCTGGTCGCGATCATGATCCTGCGGCCGCAGGGCCTGATCCCGAACGTCCGGCGCAGCCGGGAGCTGGCGGACGAGGAGGTCACCCAGGACGCCTGGGCGACGAAGGCGGGCGCGGAGTCCGAGGCCGTGGCGGCGGTGCTGCCGGGCGGAGGCCTCGGAGTGGAGCGGGAGGATCTCGAGTGAGCGACCCCGAGCACCTGCTCGAGCTCACGGACGTCGCGAAGCACTTCGGCGGCCTGTACGCGCTGTCGGGGCTCACCTTCCACGTCGACCCGGGCGAGATCGTCTCGGTCATCGGCCCCAACGGCGCCGGCAAGAGCACGATGTTCAACGTCGTCACCGGCCTGTACGAACCCGACGACGGCGGCATCCGGTTCCGGGGCGCCAACGTCGTCGGGCTGGCCCCGAACCAGATCACCAAGCTCGGCATCGCCCGCACGTTCCAGACGGTGCACCTGTTCCCCAACATGACGATCCTGGAGAACGCGATGGTCGGCCAGCACTGCCGGACCAAGTCCGGTGTCGTCGGCTCCGTGCTCCGCCTGCCCGGCACCCGGCGCGAGGAGGAGCGGATCCGCGACGCGGGCGCGTGCGAGCCTGGGGTTCTTCGGCACGCGTCTGGCCGGCTACCGGGAAGAGCAGCCCGCCTCCGCGCTCTCGTACGCGAACCGGCGGCGGCTCGAGATGGCGCGGGCGCTCGCGACGGACCCGGCACTCGTGATGCTGGACGAGCCGACGGCGGGCATGAACCCGCGCGAGACGCTCGAGCTCCGCGACCACATCGTGCGGATGCGCGACGAGCTCGGACTCACGGTCCTGGTGATCGAGCACGACATGCGGGTGGTCAAGGGCGTCTCCGACCGGGTCGTGGCCTTGGACTACGGACGCAAGATCGCGGAGGGGACCTACGACGAGGTCGCGAACGACCCGCAGGTGATCGAGGCGTACCTCGGGACCAAGGCGGTCGGATGAGCGACGACGCCCCGACGACCGAGACCCCGGGCGTCGATCCCGCCGAGACCGGGGTCGACGTCCAGCCGGTCGACACCGCCGCGCTGCCGACCCACGCCGAACCCACCCCCGAGGTGGACGGGGAGCGTCGTCCCGTCCTGGAGCTCCGCGACGTGAGCACCCACTACGGTCTGGTCGCGGTGCTCCGCAACGTGAACGTCGAGATCTACCCCGGCGAGATGGTCTGCCTGCTCGGCGGGAACGCCAGCGGGAAGACCACGACCCTCAAGACGATCCTCGGGTACGTCAAGCCGACCGAGGGCGACGTGGTGCTCGACGGTGAGGTGGTGACGGGGCTCCCGACGTCCGAGGTCGTCTCGAAGGGGATCTCGATGGTCCCGGAGAACCGCCGGCTCTTCGCGAACATGACGGTCTCGGAGAACCTGGATCTCGGCGCGTACCAGCGCAAGGACAAGCCGAAGATCGCGGAGGATCGGGAGCGGGTGCTCGAGACGTTCCCGCGGATCCGCGAGCGCCTCAAGCAGAAGGCCGGGACGCTGTCCGGCGGCGAGCAACAGATGGTCGCGATGGGACGGGCGCTCATGGCCGATCCGAAGGTCCTCCTGATGGACGAGCCGTCGATGGGGCTCGCACCGATCCTGGTCGAGCAGGTCTTCGAGATCATCAAGCAGATCCGGGCGCTGGGTCGCACCGTCTTCGTGGTGGAGCAGAACGCGAACATGGCGCTGTCGATCGCCGACCGCGGCTACGTGATCCAGACGGGGCAGGTCGTGCTCGCCGACACGGCCCAGAACCTGCTCGACAACCCCTTGATGCGAGAGGCGTACCTCGGGGAGCTCTGAGTGATCGTTCCCTCGGACGCGACCGAGTCTCCGCGCCCGACCGGGGGGTCCTGCTGAACCGGACGGCCGACGTCGTCGTGGTGGGGGCGGGGGTCGTCGGCGCGAGCGCCGCGTACCACCTCGCCGCCGCCGGCGCCGGGCGCGTCCTCCTCCTCGAGCGCGCGGATCACGTCGCGGCGGGCTCGACCGGCGCGTGCGCCGGAGGCTTCCGCTTCCAGTTCTCGAGCGCGATCAACGTGCGGCTGTCCCAGGCGAGCGTCCCGATGATCGTCGGGTTCACCGAGGAGCACGGGCTGCCGCTGGACGTCGCGCAGGACGGCTACCTGTTCCTCGTTCGGGACGAGGCCCTGTGGCGTGACTTCCTGGCGGCGAACGAGCTGCACGCGTCCCTCGGGGTCGAGGCCGAGATCCTCACCCCGGAGGAGGCGGCCGCGCTGGCACCCGGGATCGCGGGCGAGGGCCTGGTGGGGGCGACGTACGGCCCGAGGGACGGGATCGCCGACCCATCGGGGCTCACCCAGGGGTACGCCACCCTCGCGCGGCGCGCCGGCGCCGAGATCGAGCTCGGCGTCGCGGTCCAGGGCGTTCGGACCGACGGGGGCCGGGTGCTGGGGGTGGGCACGGGCGACGGTCCGGTCGACGCCGGCGTCGTCGTCAACGCCGCGGGACCGTGGGCCGGGCTCCTGGCCGCGACGGCGGGTGTGGACCTGCCGCTCGAGCCGATCCCGCGGCACGTCCTGGTCACCGGCCCGTTCCGCGGCGCACCCGAACGGCGCACGCTGGTGATCGACGCCCTGACGAGCTTCTATTTCCACCGCGAGGGCGCCGGCGTGCTGATGGGCATGGGCGGTGTGTCGGAGCGTCCGTCGTTCGAGACCACGACGGACGAGTCCTTCATCGCGGACGAGCTCCTGCCGACCGCGATCCGGATCTTCCCGCCGCTCGAGGAGGCCTCGATCGAACATTCGTGGGTCGGGCTGTACGAGATGACCCCGGACCGACACCCGATCATCGGCGAGGCGCCGGGGGTCGGGGGGTTCTACCTCGCGAACGGCTTCAGCGGCCACGGCTTCCAGCACGCGCCGGTGGTCGGCAAGCTCCTGGCCGAGCTGATCGTGGGGGGAGCGGCGACGACCGTCGACATCGCGAGCCTGGGCCTCGAACGGTTCGAACGCGGCGACCTCGTCCGTGAAGGCCACGTCGTCTGAGTGCCGGGGGCGGGATTCGAACCCGCACGCGCTTTCGCGCAATGGCTTTTGAGGCCATCATGTCTGCCAGTTCCATCACCCCGGCGGCCGGGCAAGTCTACGGCCCCCGCTCGACCGAGCCGTGGATGCCGCCGCCGCCCGCGTAGCCTCTGTGCAACCGTCGCGCTCCGTTCGGTGGAGGCGACGTATATCGAGGTACGCACGCCGCACCGTGGAAGGGGACGCGCTGACACTCGCTCGTTGGTCGATCGCTCTTGCGGCCGTGACGCTGCTCGCCGCCTGCGATCCGGGGGCGCCGGATCCATCCGCCGGACCGGCGTCGCCCGCGCCGGTGGTCAAGGTCGCGTTCGTGCGTGACCTGAGCGTTCCCGACGCCGACGAGCATGCGCTGCCCGCGCTGCAGGCGATCCGTCTCGCGTTCGAGACGGCGACGCTGCAGGACCCCACCGCGGCGCCGGTCGAGCTCGAGGAGTTCGACCTCACGCAGGACTCGGCCGAGCTCGGGACGATCGACGCCGATCCGAGCTACGTGGGCGTGATCGTGGCCCCCGGCGTGAACGGCGACGACGCTGAGCTCGACACCGACCTGCCGGTCCTCAGCCTGTCGGGTCTGGGGGCCGGCGACGGGCGACAGGCGTTCGTCAGGATGGTGGCGCCGCTGGCGACGGTCGCCGACACGTTGGCCGGGAGGCTCAGGCGTTCGAGCGCCTGCGTCCTGTCTGAGGATCCCCCGCCCGACCCGCTGTTCGGCTTGCTGTCCGAGGCCCTCCCGGGCGCGACGGCTCGCACGATCGACCCCTCGGCTGCGGCGGACGTCGCGGGTGAGACCGGATGCGACGTGGTGATCTGGGCCGGGGGTCCGGACGCGGGCGCGCAGGCGGCACGAGCGCTGGAGCAGCTCGAGGTCGCGTTCGTCGGCGGGGACCGGCTGCTCGATCCCGACTTCCTGTCGACGGCGGGGACGGCGGCCGACGGCGCGTTCGCGCTCTGCGCCTGCGCGAACGTCTCGACGTCGACCGACCTCGCGGCCCGGCGCTTCATCCAGAACTACCAGTCCGAGCACGGCATCGCCCCCGGGGCCTACGCGGTCGAGGGCTGGGACGCGGCGCATCTGATCCTGCGCGCGGCGGGCGCCGACGGCATCACGCGCGCGTTGGTGGCCCGCTCGCTCGGCGGGCTCACGACGGTGGACGGCCTGGAGGGGACGCACCGGTTCCGCGCGGACGGCGAGCCGCTCGAACCACGGGCCCTGCTCCGGTTGTATCGGGTCGAGGGGGGTCGGTGGGTCCGGGCCGGCTGGGACGAGATCTGATGGGAACCGGTGCGCGGCAGGAGGTTGAGCGAGTGACCCGATTCGGGGGAGGATAGGTGCTTCGGATCTGTACGCACGGATCGAGTTTGAGGAGGGGGACGCGGTGAAGCGGACGAGGGTTTGGTTGGCAGCGCTGATCGCGGTGTTCGCGCTGATCGTGGCTGCCTGTGCGAGCAACGATGACGAGGGCCCGACCGGCGGGTCGGGCACGACGGCAGAGACGGGGACGACCGGCGCCACCGGGGAGACCGGGTTCCCGGCGTTCACCACGCTCGAGGAGGGTGTGCTCCAGGTCGGGAACTGCCTCGACTACCCGCCGTTCGAGTCGGTGGTGGACGGCGACGAGGTCGGATTCGACATCGACATCGTGGAAGAGGTCGCCTCACGTCTCGGGCTCACCGTGGAGTGGATCAAGGCGGACTTCGACACGATCTTCACCGCGGTGGCCGGGGACCAGTTCGACATGGTGGCCGCGGCCTCGACGATCACGGAGGAGCGCGAGCAGGTCGTGGACTTCTCCGTCCCCTATTTCAACTCGTTGCAGTCGCTGGCCGTGAACACGCAGGAGACCCCCGACATCACGTCCACGGACCAACTGGGTGCCGGCGACGTGATCGCCGTGCAGAAGGGCACGACCGGGAAGATCTGGTCCCAGGAGAACCTGGTCCCGAACGGGGTCGAGCTGAAGACGTTCCAGTCCGCCACGGACATGTTCCGCGACCTGGAGGCCGGGAACGTCGTGGGGGTCGTGAACGACAAGCCGGCATCGATCGAGATCGTCAAGGACCTGCCGTCCCTGGCGGTCGTCCAGGACATCGACACCGACGAGCACTACGGGTTCGCGTTCTCGCCGTCGAACCCCGAACTCCGCGAGGCCGTGAATGCCGCGTTCGCACAGGTCGTTGCCGATGGCACGTACGCCACGATCTTCGGCACGTACTTCCCGCCGGACGCGCTGCCGGCGGAGTTCGAGCCGACGGCCTGACCCGACTGCACAGGTAGGAGGGGTCCGCGCTCCTGGCGCGGACCCCTTCGCCTTCTACGGAGGTGTGGGATGGCGATCACCGAGGCTCCCCCGGTCAACCCCGACGCGCCACCGGACGTCCGTGGGCCGACGGCTCCGCTGCCGGCTGCGATCCTCGCGCTGGGGGTTGCTGCGCTCGTCATCGTCGTGGCTGGGATCGTCTTCTCGCAGGTGAACTACGCCCTCTCGGATCGCGTCCTCACGCAGAACTGCATCGACCTGGAGATCTCTCCCGAAGACAACGGCGCGACGGGCGTGTGCAACATCGTGGAGGCGCTCCAGGATCCGGTCACCTCGGGCGCGCTCTACCTCGGGATCGGCATGGGGGCCGTGGCGGTCGTGCTGGGGGTCGGTACCTACCGACGCATGGACTCCAAGCGCCGCAGGGACGACGCGATCACCGGGGCAGTCCTCGGCGCGCAGGGGATCGTGCTCGCGCTCCTGGTGCTGTGGTTCCGGTCGGCGAGCCCAGGGTTGTTCTCGAAGCACTTCCTCAATTTCGCCGACCTCGAGGGCTACGGGGGTGCCTTCGTCCGGGCGGCCATCAACACGCTGAAACTGGCATTCGGAGGAGAACTCGGCGGCATCGTGATCGGGCTCGTTCTGGGCGTCCTTACGCTCTCGTCGAGACGAGTGGTGCGCGCACCGGCGCGGATCTATATCAACTTCTTCCGAGGGACGCCGTTGATCTGGCAGCTGATCACAGGGTACTTCGTGCTCCTGTTCGGATTCGGGATCCACCTCGACGCGTTCGTCGTCGCGGTCCTCATCTTCGCCCTCAATACGGGCGCGTATGCGGCCGAGGTGTTCCGCGCCGGCATCCAGTCGATCGAGCGCGGTCAGATGGAGGCCGCTCGTTCGGTGGGCATGAGCTACCTTCAGGCGATGCGGTACGCGATCGTGCCCCAGGCGGTGCGCCGGGTGATCCCACCACTCATGAACGAGTTCGTGATCCTGATCAAGGACACCGCGCTGGTGTCGGTCCTCGGGCTGACGCTCAACAACTCGGACATCTTCACCCTGGCGCGTGAAGGTCAGTCCGCCACATTCAACGCGACGTTCTTCACGGTGGCCGCGATCGCGTACCTGGTGGTCACGTTGCCGCTGATCGGGCTGGTCAACGCGGCCGAGAAGCGCCTCCGCAGCGGTCTGGTCGGCATCGCCGGGGCCGGCGGGTGATGGAGTCCTCGCAGACCGCCCGGCCGACCGCGCCCGCCCACTCGAGAGCGCCGCTGATCCGGCTCGAAGGGGTGCACAAGTGGTTCGGGAACCTCCACGTCCTGAAGGGCGTGGACCTCGCGATGCTCCAACGGGACGTCGTGGTCGTGATCGGGCCCTCGGGAGGTGGGAAGTCGACGTTGCTGCGCTGCGTGAGCATGCTCGAGGAGCCGACGCTGGGCCGGGTGTGGTTCGAGGACCGGGACATCACCGACATCCGCGCAGATCTCAACGAGGTGCGAACGCACATCGGCATGGTGTTCCAGGCCTACAACCTGTTCCCGCACATGACGGCCCTACGCAACGTCACCCTGGCGCTGGAGAAGGTCCTGAACCTCTCGTCCGACGAGGCCCACGATCGAGCGATGGATCAGCTCGCCAGGGTCGGGATGGGGCACAAGGCCAACGTCTATCCCGGCCAGCTGTCGGGTGGGCAGCAGCAACGGGTCGCGAT
Organism: uncultured Actinomycetes bacterium; assembly: GCA_963778545.1. Lineage (GTDB taxonomy): Bacteria > Actinomycetota > UBA4738 > UBA4738 > HRBIN12 > DASSJM01. Next base: position 90,021 of record CAVZUW010000015.1, read on the forward strand.
CGCACGCGCCCTCGCCATGAGGCCCAAGGTCATGCTGTTCGACGAGGTGACCTCGGCACTCGACCCCGAGTTGGTGGGGGAGGTCCTGGAGGTGATGATCCGCCTCGCGGGCGAGGGGATGACGATGATGGTGGTCACCCACGAGATGGGGTTCGCGCGCGAGGTGGGCACCCGGATGCTCTTCCTGGACGACGGGAAGGTCGTCGAGGAAGGCGAGCCCAAGGACATGTTCTACAACCCCAAGAGCGACCGCCTGCGGCTGTTCCTCGACAAGGTGCTCTGAGGTCGCCCGTTGCGCTCGTCCTCGGCTCGCTTGCTGGTGCTCGTTGCCGCCGTCGCGACCCTGGTCCTGGTCGCGGCCACGTCGGGGAGCGAGGCTCGGCCCTATGTCGTGACGGCGATCGACTACCACTTCCACGACGCCCATCCCACGCTACCGATCGGTCCGGGGCGCGACCTGGTCGTCCGGAACCAGGGCCGGAACGTGCACAACGTCACGATCCCGGCGTTGGGGCTCTCGCGGGACGTCCGGCCCGGCGGGGAGGTCGTGATCGGCTCGATCGGGGACCGGCTCGAACCGGGTCGCTACGAGCTCTTCTGCCAGATCCACTTGGCGGCGTTCGGGATGAAGGGCGTGATCGTCATCTCGTCGGAGTGAGTCGGGACGCTCGGTCGTGGATCGTATGTCGGCGGATGGACCGCGGACACAGATCGACGGGCCGAGGAACCTTTGGATCCGCTCACGCCTTCCCCATACGCGAGCGTTGTCTACTCGGTTCCTCGACCCGTCAAAAGGTGGCCCCAAGCGACCCGGACTCCCGGGAACCGGCGCCTCCTCCGTCTCGGTGGAACGCTCTCGGGGACTCGCGCCCCCTCGTCCGATCCACTCTAACGGAGGCGCTTCCCGCCTCCCGATCCCAGCGGCCGCTCGGGACCGGAGCGAAATGTAGCGACGCGCCTGCTGCGTGTCAACGCGATGGGAGCCGTTGGCCTGCAAGGTATTCCGAGCGATGTTGCTGGTAGCGGCGCGCGCGTTCGCGTCGAAGAAAGAGTGACAAACGGTGAGGTGACGAGCGACCGCTGGTCAAAGCACCGCGTCGTTCACTCCACCGTGAGGGTCGCGTGCATCCCCTGCGCGTAGTGACCGGGAAGGTTGCAGATGACGGCGTACGTCCCGGCTGCGAGACCTACGGTGAGCTCGGCCTGGGAGCCCGGGGTGACGTCCTCCACCTCGTCGAGGAGTGTCAGCCCATCGGTCGCGGCGACGTTGTCTTCGACGGGCAACGACGAGGGATCGACGTCTCCTTCGACCGTGAAGATCTCGAACTCGTGGGTCGTGGAACCCTGGTTGGTGGCGACCAGGGTGACGTCGCCTGCCGTGGCGGTCGCGGGGGCGAGCTCGATCGAGGAATCGTTGAGCGTGACGTCGATGTCCGCTTCCTCTCCACCGCCGTTGCACGCAACGGCGAGGAGCGATACGACAGCTGCGAACACCCAGAGCCGCGCATGGTTTCGGGAGATGCGCAGGGAGAACCTCCTATCGGTCGTGGTCGGGAGCCGTCACGCGGGAGCGCGGGCCGCGACCTGCCGTGGTCGATGGGGCCAAAGGACGTAGAGCGACATGGGCACGACGTACGCGAGCCAGACGAGGACCTCGGCGACCGTCGGCACAGGTTGCACGCCGAGCATCCCGGTGAGCAGGGACGCGTGGACGGTGCCGGGCTCGACGAGCCAGCTCAGGTCGGCGACGGACTGCTGCATCGCGGTCACGACGCCGGCTTCGGCGAACTCGTGCACGGCGGTGGCGAGGAGCCCGCCGGCGACCAGCACCAGGACGAAGCCGGTCACCTTGAAGAACCGCGACAGGTTGATGCGCACGCCGCCTCGGTAGATCGCGTAGCCGAGAGCGAGGGCGAGTGCGACACCGAGCACCGCGCCGATCCCCGCCGCAAGGGGGTCCGTGACGCTGTCGAAGGCGGCGAGCATGAAGATGGCGGTCTCGAGCCCCTCGCGGATGACCGCGAAGAAGGCGATCCCCACCAGCGCCCACATCGAGCCCCGGAGCAGGGCGTCCTCGGCGCTCGACTCGAGCGTCCGCTTGAGCTCGCGCGAGTGGCGCCGCATCCAGACCACCATGTAGGTGACGCCGGCGACCGCAACCAGAGCGAGGATCCCCTCCATCGTCTCGCGCTGACGGAGCGGGAGGGATCCGCCCACGACCTCGAGGATGATCGCGATGGCGACGCACAGGCCGATGGCGACGCCCACGCCCACCCACATGGGGCGGAGTGCTCGCCGCTCGCCCCGCTGGATCAGGAACGCGGCGATGATCCCGACGATCAGCGACGCCTCGAGACCCTCTCGGAGGCCGATGACGAAGGTGGGTATCATCCTTCCCTCTCCGCCCTTTCCCGGCGATCCAGCCGAACGCTCGGCGCGGCTGTTAGGGCTCCCTAAGGCAGCCTTTCGGTGTTCCTAACGGTGGAATCCTAGCCACGAGATGGGATTCTCGTCAAGGTCGTTCGGTGACGAACGACTTGACGAGAGATCCGACCGCATCCGTCCCGGCTCAACGAGGGATCTCGACGCCGACGTCGTCGGCGGTGAGGACGGGTGAGGACGACGGGAGGGCCACTCCGCGTGAGGCGAGCGACGCTCGGGTTCGGTCACGACCGACGACTACAATCGGCGCGGTGGCGACCGATACCGACGATCCACCGCGCCGGCTGTTCCTCCTCGACGGCCACAGCCTCTCCTACCGCGCGTTCTTCGCGCTCCCGCCATCGCTGGCGACGACCTCGGGCCAGGTGACGAACGCGGTCTACGGCTTCACCTCGATGCTGATCAAGCTGCTCGCGGAGGAACGCCCGGACCTGATCGCGGTCGCGTTCGACGTCGGCAGGCCCACGGTACGGCTGGACAAGTACGCGGAGTACAAGGCCGGGCGGCCCGAGACGCCCGACGAGTTCCGTCAGCAGCTGGGCCTGATCGTCGAGGTGCTCGAGACCCTGCGCATCCCGGTGATCGGTATCGAAGGTCACGAGGCCGACGACGCGATCGCCACGCTGGCCCTGCGGGCGCTCGCGCAGGGCATCGAGGTCGTGATCGTGACCGCGGACCGGGACTTCTTCCAACTGGTGCGGCCGGGCCTCACCGTGATGTTCAACGTCAAGGGCATCTCCGACATCCGGCGCTACGACGTCGAGGCCGTGACGGAGCGGTTCGGGCTCCCGCCGGAGAAGTACCTCGACTACGTCGCGCTCAAGGGGGACGCCTCGGACAACATCCCGGGGGTGCCCGGCGTGGGCGAGAAGACCGCGACCAAGCTCGTCCAGGACTTCGGCTCGGTCGAGGAGCTGATGACCCGCACCGACGAGCTGAAGGGGAAGCTGAAGGAGTCGATCTCGGCGGCCGGCGAGCAGCTGGCGCTCAACAAGGAGCTTGCCGAGCTGAACACCGACGTCGACGTGGATCTCGAGCCCGACGACGCGGTGATGGGGGAGTGGGACCTCGAGGCCGTCCGGCGGCTGTTCACCTCGCTCGAGTTCCGGACGCTGTTCGAGCGCCTGGAGGAGGTGGGGCGGAGCGCGAAGCCCGCCGTCGAGGTGGCCGAGCTCGACCTGCGCAGGGTCGACGTGGCCGAGGCGGTCGAGCTCGTCGCGGCGGAAGGACCGAAGGCGCTCCGCCTCGACCTGGAGGGCCGCGAGGTCCGCGGCATCGCGGTCTCGATGGGCGGGGGGCAGGCGGCGTACGCGGAGGTGGCGGATCTGGGGGCGTTCGCGGAGGCGCTGGGGGACGAGGCGGCGGCCACGTGGCTGCACGACGCCAAGGACTTCGAGACGGCCGTGGTGGCGGAGGGACGATCGCTCGCGGGCGTCCGGACCGACACGATGCTGTCGGCCTACCTGCTCGACCCGGCCGGCTCGAGCTTCGAGCTCCAGCCGCTGAGCGAGCAGTACCTCGGGACCGACGTCCTCGGCTCGGTCTCGGACGAGGCCGAGGGACAGCTGTTCGGCGACGCGTGGCGGCGGACGGCGGCGGAGGCCGCCGCGGTGGCGCTGCTCGCGCCGGTGCTCGACGAACGCATCGACAAGGCAGGGCTCCGTCGCCTCCTGGACGAGGTCGAGCTCCCGCTGTCCTCGGTCCTCGCGCGGATGCAGGCGAACGGGGTCGCCCTGGACGTCGCGTACCTCGACGAGATGGCCGAGGGCGTCCGGGACACCATGGCGACGTTGCAGGCGCGGATCTACGAGCTCGCCGGCGAGGAGTTCAACCTCAACTCGCCACCCCAACTGCGGGCGATCCTGTACGACAAGCTGAAGTTGTCGCCGGGGAAGAAGACCCCGAAGGGCCAGCTCTCCACCGACGCGAGCGTCCTCGAGAAGCTCCGCGACGTCCACCCGATCGTCGACGCGATCCTGTCCTGGCGCGAGCTCGACAAGCTGAACTCGACGTACCTCGACGCGCTGCCCAAACAGGTCGATCCCCGGGACGGGCGCGTCCACACGACGTTCAACCAGACGGGGGCGGCGACCGGCCGGTTGTCCTCGACCAACCCCAACCTGCAGAACATCCCGGTCCGCGGCGAGCTCGGCCGCCAGATCCGGCGGGCGTTCGTCCCGGGTTCGAAGGGCGACGTCCTGCTCGTCGCCGACTACTCGCAGATCGAGCTCCGGATCCTGGCGCATCTGTCCGGCGACGAGGGGCTCAAGGCCGCGTTCGAGTCCGGCACCGACATCCACACGGCGACGTCCGCCCGCGTGTTCGGCCTGCCCGAGGACCAGGTCGACCCCGCGACGCGGAGCCGGGCCAAGGCGATCAACTACGGCCTCGCGTACGGGATGAACGCCTGGGGGCTCGCCTCGCGGCTCGAGATCACCCCGGACGAGGCGCAGGAGTTCATCGACGCGTACTTCGCGAGCTTCCCCCAGATCCGCGACTACCTCGACCGGCAGGTGGCCCGGGCGGCCGCCGAGGGGTTCACCGAGACGTTGCTCGGGCGCCGCCGGTACATCCCCGAGCTGCAGGCCGCCAATCCCCGCGTCCGCGACATGGGCCGGCGCATGGCGCTGAACGCGCCGATCCAAGGGAGCGCGGCCGACGTGTTCAAGCTCGGGATGATCCGGGTGGACGCGGCGCTTCGAGGCTCCGATCTGGAGACCCGGATGCTCCTCACCGTGCACGACGAGCTGGTCTTCGAGGTCTCGAAGGGGCGGGTGGAGGAGGCCGCGGACCTCGTCAAGATCGAGATGGAGGCCGCGCACGAGCTCGACGTGCCGCTGCGTGCCGACATCGGCTGGGGCTCGAACTGGGCCGAGGCCGTGCCCGCCGGGCACTGAACCGAACCCGGCATTGACGCTGTTTCCGCTGCTCACCTACCATCCCTGAGCCGCGAGGCGCACCCGCACCCCGGCGAATCCCAAGGGTCGGTCGGTGCGCGCTTCGTGTGCGGGAGGAGTTGGTTCAGATCGAGACGGCGAGCGAGATGCGGGACTTCACCCCCGAAGAGCTGCGTGAGGCCATCGAGGCCTCGCTGCGGGACTTCAAGGAGGGGGACATCCTCGAGGGGACGGTCGTGAAGATCGACCGCGACGAGGTCCTGCTGGACATCGGCTACAAGTCCGAAGGCGTCATCCCCACCAAGGAACTGTCGATCCGCCACGACGTCGACCCCAGTCAGGTCGTGAAGGTCGGCGACGAGGTCGAGGCCCTCGTGCTCCAGAAGGAGGACAAGGAGGGCCGCCTGATCCTGTCGAAGAAGCGCGCGCAGTACGAGCGCGCCTGGGGTCGGATCGAAGAGGTCATGCAGTCGGGCGGCACGATCAAGGGTCCGGTCATCGAGGTCGTCAAGGGCGGCCTGATCTTGGACATCGGGCTCCGCGGGTTCCTGCCCGCCTCGCTCGTGGACCTCCGGCGGGTCCGGGACCTGCATCCGTTCGTCGGGACCGAGCTCGAGGCCAAGATCATCGAGCTCGACCGCAACCGCAACAACGTGGTGCTCTCGCGTCGCGCCTTCCTCGAGGAGTCGCAGAGCGAGGGCCGGAAGAAGTTCCTCGAGTCGCTCCAGAAGGGCGAGCGCCGCAAGGGCACGGTCTCCTCGATCGTGAACTTCGGCGCGTTCGTCGATCTCGGCGGCGTCGACGGGCTCGTGCATGTGTCCGAGCTCTCGTGGAAGCACGTCGACCACCCGAGCGAGGTCGTCCAGGTCGGCCAGGAGGTCGAGGTCGAGGTGCTCGACGTCGATCTCGAGCGCGAGCGCGTCTCGCTCTCGCTCAAGGCGACCCAGGAGGATCCCTGGAAGGAGTTCGAGCGCAAGTACTCGGCCGGCGAGATCATCGACGGCCAGGTCACCAAGCTCGTGCCGTTCGGGGCGTTCGTCCGCGTGGCCGCGGGGATCGAGGGTCTGGTCCACATCTCCGAGATCTCCGAGCAGCACATCGAGACCCCCGAGAGCGTCCTGTCGGTCGGCGACGAGGTGCGCGTCAAGGTGATCGAGGTCGACGTGCCGCGACGGCGCATCAGCCTGTCGATGCGCCAGGTCGGCGGCGCGATGCCACGCCCGGCCACCGAGATCGAGGAGAGGCCGCCGAGGCCGCCGACGCCGTGGAGGCGGCGGCGGACTCGGCTTCGCCCTCTTCGGCGCCGCTCGCTTCGCAGACCGACGAGATCGCTCCGGCCGAAGTCACATCCGACGGTGGCGCCGGGTCGGGCGCCCCCGAGCCCACCCCCGCCGTAGCGGCCGAGGTTGCAGCCCCCACGGAAGCGGTCGAGTCCGCGGACGTGGCGCAGGCGGAGGGTCCGATCGGCGACCCGTCGACGCCCGAAGCCGCGCCGAGCACGGACGATGCCGTCGACGAAGAGCCGGCGGAGCCTGCCGCCGGAGCCACGGCCGAGCCTGCCACGGACGAGGCCGGGGAGGGCGAGGGGGAGCAGAGCGAGGAGGACATCTCGCTCGAGGCGATCCTGGAGGACCTGAAGCGGCGCGAAGGGCGCTCGGGCTAGGTCGTGCTGCTCGTCGGACTGACGGGCGGGATCGGTTCGGGGAAGTCGACCGTGGCCCGCATGCTGGAGGAGCGGGGCGCCGTCGTGTTCGACGCGGACCTGCTTGCCCGGGAGGCCGTCGAACCGGGGACCCCCGGTCACACGGCCGTGCTCGAACGGTTCGGCGCCGACGTCCTCGCGCCCGGGGGCGAGCTCGACCGCGAGGCGCTCGCGAGCATCGTGTTCGCCGATCCCTCGGCCCGGCGCGACCTCGAGCAGATCGTGCACCCGGAGGTCCGGCGGCTCTTCGCCGAGGGGTCGGAGGCGTACCGCGACACCGACCGGATCGTGGTCTTCAGCGCGCCGCTGCTGGTCGAGTCCGGGATGCACACGGCGTTCGAGATCCTGGTGGTCGTCTCGGCCACCGTCGCCACGCAGATCGAACGTCTGATGCGCCAGCGCGGCATGTCCGAGGCGGCGATCCGTGCGCGCATCGACGCCCAGGCTCCGCTCGAGGACAAGGCAGCGGTGGCGGACTTCCTCGTCGACAACGGGGGCACGCTCGCCGAGCTCGAGAGCCAGGTGGAGCGGCTCTGGCACGACCTCTCCGCCCGCGTGGTCGCCTGAACGACGGGCGGGCGGAACGCGGTTACCTCCGTCGCTATCCTGATGCCGTGACCTCCTCCAGGTACGCGGCGGTGTTCTTCGACGCAGGCGAGACGCTCGTGCATCCGCACCCCACCTTCCCCGACCTGTTCGCCGAGATCCTGCGCCGCGAGGGGCATGACGTCTCGGCCGAGACGGTCCGCGAGCGGGGGCACGTCGTGTTCGATCGGTTCCGCGAAGCGGCCGAGGCCAACGAGCTGTGGACCACCTCGCCCGAACGCTCCCGTCGGTTCTGGCACGACGTGTACGGCATCTTCCTGCGCGAGCTCGGGATCCCGGACGCCAACGGGCTGATCGACGTCGTCTACGGAGAGTTCACCGATCTCGCGAACTACCGGCTGTTCGAAGACGTCACACCGGTCCTGGACCGGTTGCGCGACGCCGGGCTGGTGCTCGGCGTGGTGTCGAACTTCGAGGAGTGGCTCGAACGCCTCCTCGAGGAGCTCGGCGTCCGCGGCTACTTCCAGGTGAGCGTGGTCTCGGGGGTCGAGGGGTTCGAGAAACCCGATCCTCAGATCTTCCGGCTCGCGATGACGCGGGCGGGCGTGACCCCGGAGCGTTCGGTCTACGTGGGCGACAACCCGGAGTTCGACGTCGACCCTGCCCTCGCGGTCGGCATGTTCCCCGTGCTGATCGACCGGCGCGAACGGTTCTCCGATGCGCCCGGCGCGCGCATCACCGCGATGGGCCAGCTGCCGGCGCTGCTCGGGGTCGCGTGATGGCCGAGGAGCGTCTGTACGAGGTCGACGAAGCCAACGCGATGCTGCCCGAGCTCCGCGAGCGCCTCGCACGGATCCGCGACGCCCGGCAGGTGATCCTCCGAGAGGCGGAGGTCGTGAAGGAGCAGGTCGTCGCGGACGGGGGCGGGACCCACGGCGGACGCGCGTACTGGGACGCGGGCACGACGCTTCGGACCGAGCTCGAGCGACTCGCCGCGGACAACATCCTCCTGCGCGACCCGGAGACCGGGCTCGTGGACTTCCCCTCCGAACGCGACGGCGAGCGCATCTACCTGTGCTGGTTGGTCGGCGAGGAGGCCGTCGCCAACTGGCACCCGCTCGACACCGGCTTCTCGAGCCGGCGCCCGCTGTGAGCGCCCGCGCCCGCGTGGCGATCATGGGCGCGACCGCCGAAGATCCGCCACCCGGCGTCGGGGCGATCGCGGACACGGTCGAGCTCGCGTTCGGGGACGACGTGCCGACGCTCGCGAGCGCGCTCGAAGGCACGGACGTGCTGTTCGCCTGGCAACCGAGGAGCGCCCTGCTCGCCGGGGCATGGGGCAGCGCCACGGACCTGCGGTGGATCCAGTCTGCGTCGGCCGGCGTCGACAAGCTGCTGTTCCCCGAGCTGGTGGCGAGCCACGTCGTGCTCACGAACGCCCGCGGCGTCTACGAGGACGCGATCGCCGAGTACGTCCTCGGGTTGATGCTCGCGTTCGCGAAGGGTCTGGGCGGCGTGTTCGAGCGGCAGGGCCGCCGCGAGTGGCAGCACCACGAGACCGAACGGCTCGAGCGCAAGCGGGTGCTCGTCGTGGGGATCGGCCCGATCGGGCGCGCGATCGCCCGGAACTGTGCCGCGCTCCGGATGTCGGTCCGTGGCGTCGCTCGCACGTCCCGCCTGGGCGACGATGTCTTCGTCGAGATCGTCGGCGCCGAGCGGCTCGTCGATGCCGTCGGATCGGCGGACTACGTGATCGACGCCCTGCCAGCGACGGACGAGACCCATCACCTGTTCGACCACGCGGTCTTCGAGGCGATGGAGCCGTGGGCGCGGTTCGTGAACGTGGGCCGGGGGAGCACGGTCGACCAGCAGGCGCTGCTCCGGGCGCTCGAGACCGGCGCGATCGCGGGCGCCGCGCTCGACGTCTTCGAGGAGGAGCCGCTCCCGGAGGACGACCCGTTGTGGGCGATGCCGAACGTGATCGTGTCGCCCCACATGGCCGGGGATGCCGCCGGTTGGCGCGAGGGCGTGGTCGAGCTCTTCATCCGGAACCTCGAGCGCTACCTGACCGGCCGCCCCTTGCTGAACGTCGTCGACAAGACGCGCGGCTACGTTCCGTCATGAGCGGGTAGCCTGGCCGACATGGGCGATCCAGCGATCATCGTCGCGGACCTCCGCAAGTCGTACGGGGACGTCGAGGCCGTCGCCGGGATCGACCTGACCGTCGACGCGGGAGAGGTCTTCGCGCTCCTCGGGCCGAACGGCGCCGGCAAGACGACCACCGTCGAGATCCTCGAGGGGTATCGGGATCGCACGTCCGGGGACGTGTCGGTCCTGGGGCACGACCCGGCGAACGGTGCGCCCGAGCTGAGGCGTCGGATCGGCATCGTCCTCCAGTCCACGGGGGTCGATCCGTTCCTCACGGTGCGCGAGACGATCGAGATGTACGCCGGCTACTACCCGAGACCTCGATCGACCGACGAGGTCATCGAGGTCGTCGGGCTGGTCGAGAAGCGGGACGTGCGGGTGAACAAGCTCTCCGGCGGGCAGCAACGACGCCTGGACGTCGCGATCGCCATGGCCGGCGACCCCGAGCTCCTGTTCCTGGACGAGCCCACCACGGGCTTCGATCCCGGGGCCCGCCACAACGCCTGGGAGATCGTCAGGAACCTCTCGTCGATCGGCAAGACGGTGTTCCTCACGACCCACTACATGGACGAGGCACAGAACCTCGCGAACCGTGTCGCGGTCATCGCGCACGGCACGATCGTCGCCGAGGGTCCGCCGGGGAGTCTGGCCGGGCGCGAACGGATGAAGACGAGGATCCGCTTCCGCCTGCCACCCGGAGCCCCCGAACCCGATCGCGCTCCCCGCCGATCGCCCGACGGGTCGTACGAGATCCTCGCCGATCCGGAGGAGACGACCAAGCTCGTCCACGATCTGACCGCGTGGGCCCTCGAGTCGGGCTTCGTCCTGGACGGGCTCGAGGTCACGCCTCCGACCTTGGAGGACGTCTACCTCGAGCTCACGGCCTCCGAGGACGTGACCGCGTGAGCGAGCTCGCGCTGACGGCACGGCAGATCCGCTACACGAACAAGGCGTTCTGGCGGAACCCGGCGGCCGCCTTCTTCACGTTCGTGTTCCCCCTGATGTTCCTGGTGATCTTCGCCACGCTGCTCGGGAGCGGGACGGTCCCCCTCGAGAGCGGTGGCGAGCTCGATCAGTCGACCTACTACGTCGCGAGCATGGCGGTGTTCTCGGTCATCACCGCCTGCTACACGAACCTGGCGATCAGCGTGACCTTCCAGCGCGATGCCGGCATCCTCAAGCGGACGCGAGGCACGCCGCTCCCGGGGAGCGCCTACCTGGGGGCGCGGGTGATCCACGTCATGATCATGTCGATCCTGCTCGTCGTGATCTGCGCGGCCTTCGGATGGATCTTCTACAACGCGGACCTCCCGACCGGCATGAGCCTGGTCCGATCGATCGTCGTCGTCCTCGTGGGGTCCGCGAGCTTCGCGGCGCTCGGGCTGGCGCTGACGCCGGCGATCCCGAACGCGGATGCGGCGCCACCGATCGTGAACGCGACGATCCTGCCCCTGTTGTTCATCTCGGGCATCTTCTTCCCCGTCGGACCGGACGCACCGCAGTGGATCCAGACCCTGAGCGATATCTTCCCGGTCCGGCATCTGGTGGATGCCTTCCTGGGCTCGTTCTACGGGCCGCCGCTCTTCGTTTTCTCGTGGGCGGATGTAGGGGTCGTCGCGGCATGGGGTCTCGTCGGCCTGTTCCTCGCGACTCGCTACTTCTCGTGGGAGCCCCGCACGTGAAGCCGCAGGTACCGCAACGCCGTAGAACAGGCGTGTGCTAGGCTCGCGCACTTCACTCGGCAGGGGGTTCCGCAGATGCGCAAGGTGTTCGCCTTCCTGGTTGTCGGTTCCTTGCTGTTCGCCGCCTGCGCGGAGGACAACCCGACGATCGGCGGCACCGGGGCGACGGCCACCGGCGGCACCGGCGCGACGACCCCCGCCACGGCGGCCGACTGCGCGGCCGCGAACGCCGACGCCTTCAAGAACCAGGGGACGCTCACGATCGGCACGGGCAACCCGGCCTTCCCGCCCTGGTGGGAGGGTGGGACCAGCGACGGCTCCGAGTTCGAGTTCAACGACCCGGCCAAGGGCGAGGGGTACGAGGGTGCGGTCGCGGCCGAGGTCGCGACGCGGATGGGGTTCACCTTCCCGGACCAGGTGGCGTTCGTACCGGTGTCGTTCAACAAGTCGTTCGCGCCCGGCCCGAAGGACTTCGACTTCGTGCTCCAGCAGATCTCGTACAAGCCGGAGCGTGACGACGCGGTCGACTTCAGCGAGTCCTACTACGACGTGAACCAGGCGCTGGTCTCGGCCGAGGGGAGCGCGGTCGCCGGAGCAACGTCGATCGCCGACCTCAAGGACGCCAAGCTCGGCGCGCCGATCGGGACGACGAGTCTCGACGTGATCACCGAGCAGATCCAGCCGACGCAGGAGCCGGCCGTCTACGACGACCTCGCGCAGGCGGTGACCGACCTGCAGAACGGCGACATCGACGGCATCGTCGTGGACCTGCCGACCGGGTTCTTCATGGCGGCGGTCCAGATCAAGCACGGCGTCGTGGTGGGGCAGTTCGGGGCCGAGTCCGACGAGTACTTCGCGATGGCGTTCGAGACCGGGAGCCCGCTGGTCGAGTGCGTGAACCTCGCGCTCGACGAGATGAAGGCGGACGGTACCCTCGACGACATCGAGCAGCAGTGGCTGGCCGACAAGACGAACGCACCGGTCCTGGACTAGCCGCTCCGTGATCGGCGGCGGGGGGTCGCCGGAGAAGTACCAGAGCCTGCCCGGGGGCAGCTACACGCCGCCCTCCGGCGATCGTGGCTCGAAGATCCTCGCCCCGCTGAAGTCCGAGGGAGCTCGCGGCGTGACGATCGCGGTCGTGAGCACCGTGGTCGTGTTCGGGCTCCTCGCGTTCGCGATCCTCAACTCCTCCGGGTGGCCCCAGATCAAGGAGGCGTTCTTCGACCCGGAGGTGTTCTGGGACTCGTTGTCGAAGATCATGGCGCGGTTCACCCGGAACATCTTCATCTTCCTGGTGGCCGAGGTCCTCGTGCTGATCCTCGCGATGATCCTCGCGGTGATGCGCAGCCTGCGCGGACCCGTCTTCACGCCGCTTCGCATCATGGCCGCCGCGTACACGGACCTGTTCCGCGCGGTCCCGACGATCCTCGTGATCCTGCTCTTGGGGTTCGGGGCGCCGGCGCTCCAGATCAAGGGGGTGCCGCACTCGGACGTCTTCTGGGCGATCGTGGCGCTCGTCCTCGTGTACTCGGCCTACGTCGCCGAGGTCTACCGCGCGGGTATCCAGTCGGTCCACCCCTCGCAGGTCGCCTCGGCACGTGCGCTCGGGCTGAGTCGAGGCAAGACCATGCGGTTCGTCGTCGTCCCGCAGGCGGTGCGACGCGTGATCCCTCCGCTCCTGAACGACTTCATCGGCCTGCAGAAGGACTCGGCCTTGATCGCGGTCATCGGGTACACGGAGGCGCTCAAGGAGGCGCAGATCATCTCGGCGGCCAACTTCGACTTCACGCCGTACGTGGCGCTCGCGCTCATCTACATCGTGATCACGATCCCCGAGGCGCGCTTCGTGGACTGGCTCGTCGCGCGGGACCAGCGCCGGCGCCAGGCCGTGGGAGGGGTGTGAGGTGGCGCGAGCCGCGGCGCTGCGGATCGAGGACCTCCACAAGTCGTTCGACGGGCTCGAGGTCCTCAAGGGCATCGACCTCGAGGTTGACGAGCATGAGGTGGTCGGGCTGATCGGAGCCTCGGGCTCGGGCAAGTCGACCCTGCTCCGCTGCATCAACCTGCTCGAGCCCGTGAACGGCGGCCGCGTGTTCATCGAAGGCGAGGAGATCACCGCCCGGGGGGTGGACGTGAACCGGATCCGGCAGCGGGTTGGGATCGTGTTCCAGGCGTTCAACCTGTTCCCGCACATGACGGTGCTCCGCAACGTGACCCTCGGGCCGATCGAGGCGCTCGGTACGTCGAAGACCGAGGCCGAGGCGGCCGCGACCGAGCTGCTCGAACGGTTCGGGCTCGCGGACAAGCGCGACGACTACCCGGACCGGCTCTCGGGCGGGCAGCAGCAGCGGGTGGCGATCGTGCGGGCGCTCGCGATGAAGCCCGACGTGATGCTGCTCGACGAGGTCACGAGCGCGCTCGACCCCGAGCTCGTCGCCGAGGTGCTGAACGTGATCCGGGAGCTCGCTGCCGGCGGGATGACGATGGTGATCGCGACCCACGAGATGGGGTTCGCGCGCGACATCGCGAACCGGATCGGGTTCCTGGACGCGGGTGTGATCCTCGAGGAGGGCTCACCCGAGGAGATCTTCACGACGCCGCGGGAGGAGCGGACCCAGCGGTTCCTCCAGAGCATCATCGACGCGGGCCGCATGTAGGCACGTCGGCAGCTGCGCCTACACTGGTCCCCGTGCCCCCGTTCAAGATCCACGCCGACCACGTTCCGACCGGTGACCAGCCCACCGCCATCGACCACCTGGTCGAGGGCATCCGGGCCGGCGAGCCCCACATCACCCTGCTCGGGGCGACCGGGACGGGCAAGACCTTCACGATCGCCAATGTGGTCGAACGCGTCCAGCGACCCACGATCGTCATGGCGCCGAACAAGTCGCTGGCCGCCCAGCTCGCCAACGAGTTCCGCGAGGCCTTCCCCGAGAACGCGGTGGAGTACTTCGTCTCCTATTACGACTACTACCAGCCCGAGGCGTACGTCCCGTCCACCGACACGTACATCGAGAAGGACTCCTCGATCAACGACGAGATCGAGCGCCTGCGGCACTCGGCGACCGCCGCGCTGCTGACGCGCCGCGACGTCCTGATCGTTGCGAGCGTGTCCTGCATCTACGGGCTGGGCTCGCCCGAGGAGTACGAGGGCCAGATCCTGCGGGTCCACAAGGGCGTGGCGACCGACATGGAATGGTCCAAGCAGCGCCTCGTCGACATCCAGTACCTGCGCAACCAGGCGAACCTGGCCCGCGGGAAGTTCCGCGTCCAGGGCGACGTCCTCGAGATCCACCCCTCGTACGAGGAGACCGCGATCCGGATCGAGTGGTGGGGCGACACGATCGAGCGGATCACGCGGTTCGACCCGATCACCGGCGAGGTGCTCGGGGACCTCACCGAGATCACGGTGTTCCCCGCCTCCCACTACGTCGCCTCGGACGAACGGATGAAGCACGCCGTCGTCTCGATCGAGGAGGAGCTGCATCAGCGCCTCGCGCTGCTCGAGAGCCAGAGCAAGCTCCTGGAGGCCGAACGCCTGCGGATGCGGACGACCTACGACCTCGAGATGCTCCGCGAGGTCGGGTTCTGCTCCGGGATCGAGAACTACTCGCGCCATATCGACGGCCGGGCGCCGGGTGAGGCGCCGTACACGCTGCTCGACTACTTCCCCGACGACTGGCTGTGCGTGATCGACGAGTCCCACGTGACGGTCCCGCAGATCCACGGCATGTACGAGGGGGACAAGACGCGGAAGGAGACCCTGGTCGAGTTCGGGTTCCGCCTGCCGAGCGCGCTGGACAACCGGCCGTTGCGGTTCGAGGAGTTCGTGAAGAAGGTCAACCAGACCGTCTACATGTCCGCGACGCCCGGCCCGTACGAGCTCCGGACGTCCAGCCGCATCGCGGAGCAGATCGTCCGCCCGACGGGCCTCGTGGACCCCGAGGTGCAGGTCAGGCCGACCCGCGGCCAGGTGGACGACCTGATCGAGGAGATCCGCAAGCGCGCCGAAGCCGGTCAGCGGGTGCTCGTCACCACGTTGACCAAGAAGATGGCCGAGGACCTGACGGACTACCTGCTCGAGATGGGGATCCGGGTCCGGTACCTGCACTCGGAGGTCGACACGATCCAGCGGATCGAGATCATCCGGGACCTGCGCCTGGGCGAGTTCGACGTGCTGGTCGGGATCAACCTGCTCCGCGAGGGCCTCGACCTGCCCGAGGTGTCGCTGGTCGCGATCCTCGACGCCGACAAGGAGGGGTTCCTGCGTTCGGACACGTCGCTGATCCAGACGATCGGCCGCGCGGCACGCAACGTGGATGGGACGGTGATCATGTACGCCGACCAGGTCACCGACTCGATGAAGCAGGCGATCGGCGAGACGCAGCGGCGTCGCAAGATCCAGATCGACTTCAACCGCGAGCACGGGATCGATCCCCAGTCGATCCGCAAGAAGGTCTCGGACATCCTGCTCACGATGGCGGTCGACACGAGGGCGCCCACGCCGGCGAAACGCCGCCGCAAGCGCGAACACCCCGAGATGCCGACCGAGGAGCTCGAGCGACTGATCCAGCAGCTCGAGGAGGAGATGCACGAGGCCGCGAAGGACCTGCGGTTCGAGTACGCGGCGCGCCTGCGCGACGAGGTCGTCGACCTCCGCAAGGAGCTCAAGGGCCTGCGCGGCGCCGGCGTCGAGCTGACACCGCCGATGTCGCTGAAGGTCAAGGTCCCGATCGCGTGGTTCGGGCCGGGGTCGCTCGTCCACCATGCGGCCGTCGTCTGCGAGGGCGGGCGCGTCACCTACGCGGGCCCGAGCGCGGCCGCGCCGCCCGCCGACGACCTCCTCGAGATCGACGGGTTCCTGATGCCGGGCGTCGCGGACCGGCACGTCCACATCCGTCTCGCGGACCCGGGCGCGGTGCTGCTCGGCGGCGTGACGGCCGTCCGCGATCTCGCGTGGGTGCCGGACGAGATCTTCGAGCTCGCGAACGCGTCCGAGCTCCCGACGTTCACCGGACCGGTGATCCGGGCCGCGGGTCCGATGCTCACGGCTCCCGGCGGGTACCCGACCGCATCGTCCTGGGCGCCGCCCGGTACCGGGCGTGAGCTCGCGGGTCCCGAGGACGCGGCCGCGGTCGTCGCGGAGCTCGCCGACCACGGCGCCGCGGCGATCAAGGTCTCGCTGAACTCGGAGGCCGGCCCGACGCCCTCGGACGCCGAGCTCGCGGCGATCGTCGAGGCGGCGCACGAGCGCGCGCTGCCGGTGACGGCGCACGTCCAGGGGCAGGGCCAGGCCGAACGCGCCGTCGGGGCCGGGATCGACGAGTTCGCGCACACGCCGTGGACGCGAGCGGCTCTCGGACGTCGTGCTCGCGTCGGCGGCGCGGAGGATGCGGATCGTGTCGACCCTCGACATCCTCTCGTTCGGCGACGTGACGCCCGACCTCCGGACGGCGTGCGACAACCTCGTCCGGTTCCGGGAGGCGGGGGGGACGGTCGTCTACGGGACCGATCTCGGCAACGGCGCGATCCCGGCCGGGATCCACGTCCGCGAGGCGCTGCTGCTGCACGAGGCGGTGCGGATGTCGCCGGAGGAGGTGCTCATCGCGATGACGGCGGGGCCGCTCGCGGTCGGCGGCCCGGCGGACCTGATCGTGCTCGGTTCGGACCCGCTGGTACGGCTCGAGGCGCTGGGCGACCTCCGCGTGGTGGTTCGGGCGGGACGGATCGTGCCTGGTTGACGCGAGGCGCCATCCCGTCGACGGCCTTTCACGGCTCGGAGGCGGGGCGTACGGTGGCGCCCATGGAGTTCCGGATCCTCGGCCCGCTCGAGGTGCTCGGTGATGATGGGCCGCTCAAGCTCGGTGGGCCGAAGCAGCGCGCGGTCCTGGCTCATCTGATCCTCCGCGCGAACCGGGTCGTGCCTGCCAGCCTGTTGATCGATGAGCTGTGGGGCGATGAGCCGCCGGAGACGGCGCGGAACACGCTCCAGACATACGTCTACCGGCTCCGGAAGGTGCTCGGCGATGCAAGGATCGAGGCAGGGTCCCGGCGGCTACCTCCTCCACGCCGAGCCGGATGAGATCGATGCCGGGCGATTCGAGGCTCTCCTCAAGCACGCGAAGGCCTCGATCGGCACGGACCCGATAGCCGCGGCCGCGGAGCTGGAGGAGGGGTTGGCGCTCTGGCGAGGAGAAGCGCTGGCGGATCTCGGCGACGAGCCGTCTCTGCGTGGAGAGATCGCTCGCCTGGACGAGCTGCGGCTCGCTGCCGTGGAGCATCGGATCGCGGCACAGCTCGCGACGGGTCGCCATTCCACCGTGGTCTCCGAGCTGGAGGCACTCACGGCCCGTTATCCGCTCCGCGAACGGCTGTGGGCGAACCTGATGCTTGCCCTGTATCGGTCCGGCCGCCAAGCAGAGGCGCTGTCGACCTACGAGCGAGCTCGCCAGGTGCTTGCTTCGGAGCTCGGCTCAGATCCATCGACCGAGCTGCAGCGCCTGCACGAGCAGATCCTGAACCACGACCCCGAGCTGCTGGCGCAGATCGAACCCGTCCCTGCCCCGACGCCCCGTGCTCTCGGATCCGACCTCGCTCCGGGGACGGAGTTCGCGGGCTACCGGATCGACAGGATCATCGGCCGCGGCGGCATGGGCGTCGTCTACCTCGCGGAGCACGCGGGTCTGAAGCGGAAGGTCGCACTCAAGCTCCTCGCCCCGCCGCTGGCCGAAGACCGGCGATTCCGAGAACGATTCGTTCGCGAGTCGCAACTGGCCGCCTCGATCGATCACCCGAACGTGATCCCCATCTACGAGGCCGGCGAGGCCGAGGGCCGGCTCTTCATCGCGATGCGGTACGTGGAAGGGACGGACCTACGGACCCTCTTGCGTGAGCAGGGGACGCTCGACACGGTCCAGACGGCTCGGATCGTCAGCCAGGTCGCCGCGGCCCTCGACGCCGCACACGACCAGGGACTCGTGCACCGCGACGTCAAGCCCGCCAACGTCCTGATCGCGCGACAGCGAGGTACGGAGGCCGGCACGCACGGGTACCTCACCGATTTCGGGCTCACCAAACGCTCCGCGAGCGATTCGGGGGTCACCGGGACCGGTCAGTTCGTGGGAACGCTCGACTACGCGGCACCGGAGCAATTCCGTGGCGAGGACGTGGACCCACGGACCGACGTCTACTCGCTCGGCTGCTTGTTCTTCGAGTGCCTCGCCGGACATCCCCCGTTCCGCGCCGAGAACGATGCCGCCCTGATGTTCGCGCACCTGATGGAGGCCCCTCCATCGCTGACCGAGGCGCGGCCCGACCTGCCGGAGGGCATCGACGAGGTGGTCGCGACTTCGATGGCGAAGGAACCGGAAGCGCGGTACCCGAGCGCAGGCGCGTTCGCGATCCGAGCCTCGGCAGCTCTCGGCCACCCGATCGACGAACCCTCGGCCGGCCGTCTCGCCCGCCGACGCCCGTCGCCTCGGTCGAGATCGCGCCGGCGACGGCGCGTTACGATCGGGGCCGTCGCAGCGGTCGGGATCATGGTCCTTGTTGCAGCTCTCCTCCAGGTCGTGGGAGGAGGACCGGCACAGGCGAGCTTCAGGCCGGGGATCGCGATCGTCGACCAGATGACCGGCGAACAGCTGGCGTCGATCCCGACGTCGAGGATCAGTCAACCCGCAGAGGTCATCTACGGCGAGGGGAGTTTCTGGGTCCACAACCTCGAACCCAACTCGTTCGCCGAGATCGACCCCGAAGACGGCCAGGTCCTGAACCAGATCCCCGCGCCGTTTCACAGACGTTGGGAGCTTCGCGGTCGAGGGCGAGACGCTCTGGGTCACCGGTGAGAGCGTGGCGAAGATCGACATCGGGCTCGAGCAGGAGGTCGACTATCGACTTCACCCTGAGAACCGGGCCCACGGCGTCGTGGTCGCCGAGGGATCGCTTTGGGTCACGATCCCGCTTCGCGGATCGACGCTGCGGGTCGACCCCGCGACCGGAGAGGTCGAGCAGCGCTTCCCGCCTCCCGGGATCGGTGGCGATCGCCTACGGGGACGGGTCCATCTGGACGGCGGGGTGGACGGCCGTCGGCGGCGGTTTCACGGCGAGCGGCGGGGTGAATCGGATCGACCCCGATACCAACACGGGTCACGAAGAACCCCGCTCGTCCTGCCGCTTGGAGTGTTGCCCCGTTGCGGCGGGCGGCGGGTTCGGGTGGACGGCGGACCCGACGAAAGGCGTCGTCTACAAGATCGACCAGAGTCGGCCAGATCTCGGAGACCGAACGACTGGGCCAGGGCGCGTTCGATCGGGTCATTCAGCGACGGGGTCGTCTGGGTCGGGAACTCCGATGTCGGCACGGTCGTCGGGATCGACGCGATCACCGGTGCTCGTCGGACGTTCCCGTTCGAGCATCCGGTCCAAGGGCGTCGCGGCCGGCTCCGGCGTCCTGCTCGTCACGCTGGGGCCGGGGCCGACCTACGAGGACGTGATCGACGGGCTCGACGGGAAGGTGGCGAGGCTTGTTCGCCCAGTTCGGCGAGGCTCGCGATCCCCGACCCGGCGATCCTGGAGCGAGCTGGGGTTCTGGGTGGAGTCCGCGACCTGCGCCAAGCTCCTGAACTACCCGGATGCGTCCGCGCCCGGTGGGCTGGAACCTTCAACCCGAGGTCGCCGCGGCCATGCCCGAGGTCTCGCCCGACGGCCGAACGTACACGTTCACGGTCCGAGCCGGGTACCGGTTCTCCCCGCCGTCGAACGAACCGGTGACGGCGGAGACCTTCCGCTACTCGATCGAACGCGCCCTGTCTCCCGACGGTGGACGGGTACGCCTCGGCCAAACGTCCTCGGCGACATCGAGGGGCTGAGCGAGGCTTCCTTGCTGGGGCGAAGCCGATCACATCTCCGGCCTTCGGGCCGACGGCGACACGCTCACGATCGAGCTGACGGAGCCGTCGCCGCGATTTCCTGGAGCGCTCTCTCCGTCCCGATCTTCTGTCCGGTTCCGACCGAGCACGCCGCTCGCGCCGGGAGGCGCGGTGCTACGCCGGATATCCCCATCGGACGCGGACTGGCCGGTTCCGTCCGCCGGTCCGTACTACGTCGCCGACCACCTCGACGGCGAGTACACGATCCTGAAGCGCGAACCCGAACTACACCGGGCCCACGCCCACACGCGTTCGACGCGATCGCGCTTCGGGAAGGGATCGATCCGACCGTCGCGGTGGGGCAGGTGGAGAGCGGGTCGTGGGACGGGATCGTGTCACGTCTTCGATCCGCTCCTCACCCGACCGGAGCCGGTCGCCGACGAGTACGGGGGCGAGACGCGCGGTCCGAGACGTCCTCGTCCTACGTCGCCATCCCCTCTCCGCTCATCGGCTTCCTCGCATTCAACGCGGCCGGCCGGCGTTCTCCGATCCGGACGTCCGCCGGGCCGCAGCGCTCGCGATCGACCGAGAGCGGTATGGCCGAGCTGTGGGGTCACGACGCCGACGGACCAGTTCCTCCCGCCGATACTGCCCGGGTACGTGGACCGCGACCTGTACGCGCTGGACGGATCCGGCCTCGAGGAGGCACGAGGCTGATGCGTGGCAGAACGGTCACTGCGGTGATGGCCGTCCAGGCGGGGCAGCGACCGGACCGGCAGGAGGCGGAAGCGCGTGCGCTCGAACCTCGCATCGATCGGGATCACCGTGGAGATCGAGGAGGTCCGTGACGTGTATGAGGCCGCATGGCAACGAGGGGACGAGATCGATCTCCTCGGCTCTCGGCTGGCGTGGTGGCGACCGGGATCCGGCGACCTTCCTGATCCAGGTCCTGTCCGTGGCGCCGCCTTCGTGGCTTCCGGAAGGGGTGGCTGAGCAGCTCGAGGCGCTCTCCAGGCTGACCGGGGCGGAGCGCCGATCGACGGCTGCGTCGCTTGCCGACCGGCTCGCGACCGATGAGGTTCCGATCGCGGCGATCTGTTCTGGGGCCGTCCCGATGCTCCTCTCGCCGAGCCTCGGGTGCCGTGTGTTCCTTCCGTTCGCTACGGAGTCGACCTCGCCGCACTCTGTCCCAACCCTGCGTAGTGTCCGAGGTCCTCGCTTCCGGTCACGACGATCCCATTGATCGGCTGGCGGCCGGTGAGGAGTTCGAAGAGGTCGGCGAGCTCGCGGTCGTCGGGTTGGTCGGGGAGCCAGGGTGAGACGCCCTCGCCGAGCCCCCAGGCGATGATCTCGGCCGACTGCTCGGTTCCCCGCTCCTTCCAGTCGAAGCTCCGGTCGTTCCAGGCGGCGATCCCGCGGATGTCCATGAACCGCTCCAGGATGGCGCTGTCGATGTTGGCCTCGGTCCACGCGTGGGCCATCTCGTGGAGCGCGTGCTTCCTCTGGTACGGCTCGCTCGACGTCCTTGGTGCACAGGTCGATCCGGCCCGCGTGGTAGTAGCCGATGCCGACCGCTGCACGCCTCGTCCGAGCGGTGGAGGAAGACCTCCAGGTCGGGCATCCCGTCCAGGCCCGCCGGTCGTGGTAGCGGCGGAGCGCCCAGTCGATCGCACGCTCCTCGGCGGCGGTGGCGCCGTGGATCGATCAGGGGCTGCTGGCGGCGGGGGCGGGCCGCTGGCTCGCCGAGGCGTCGCGGCTGCGGCGAGCAGGCAGAGGAAGAGGGCGATCCGGCTGCTGTGGGTGCGGGTGGCGGTGTCCATGACCGCACCGTCGTCCCGTGCCTTCGCAGCCCGGCCGCAACCCGGTCGCAGATCGCTGGAACGTGACGTGCATCACCCGAGCCCCTGCGTGGCTTCCGTTCGCGGGGATGCCGTCGTACGGTTCGCGGCGATGGAGTTCCTGATCCTGGGTCCGCTCGAGGTCTCCGACGACGGGCGCAAGCTCGCCCTCGGCGGGCCGAAACAGCGGGCCGTGCTCGCGCACCTGATCCTGCGCGCGAACCACGTCGTCCCGGCCGACCTGCTGATCGACGGCCTCTGGGGCGAGGAGCCGCCCGAGAGCGCCCGCAACACCCTGCAGACCTACGTCTATCGCCTCCGCAAGGTGCTCGGCGAGGATCGGATCGAGGGACGCGACGGCGGGTACGTGCTCGCCGCGGCCGAGGGGGAGATCGACGCCGAGCGGTTCCAGGCACTCGTGAAGCAGGGCAAGGCTCAGGCGGAGTCCGACCCGGGGGCGGCCGCCGCGACCCTGTCCGACGCGCTCTCGCTGTGGCGCGCGGACGCGCTCGCCGACGTGACCGAGGAACCATCGCTCCGGGGCGAGGCCGCGCGGCTCGAGGAGCTGCGGCTGTCGGCGACCGAGCACCGGGTCTCGGCCGAGATCGCGATGGGCGGTCACTCCACCGTCGTCCCCGAGCTCGAGTCGCTGACCGCGCGCTACCCGCTCCGGGAGCGGATGTGGGCGAACCTGATGCTCGCGCTGTACCGCTCGGGCCGCCAGGCCGAGGCGTTGTCGACGTTCGAGCGAGCCCGCCAGGTGCTGGCCGACGAGCTCGGCGCCGATCCTTCGCCCGAGCTGCAGCGACTGCACGAGCAGATCCTGCGGGGTGCACCCGAGCTCGGGGCTTCCCCGCCCGCCGCGCGACCACGGCCCGCCGTCCGCTCGAGCCGTGTCGACCTGCAACCGGGCACCGAGGTCGCCGGCTACCGCATCGAACGCACGCTGGGGCGCGGCGGCATGAGCGTCGTGTACCTCGCCGAGCACGACTGGCTGCAGCGCAAGGTCGCGCTCAAGGTGCTCGCGCCGCAGCTCGCCGAGGACGAACGCTTCCGCGAGCGGTTCGTCCGCGAGTCCCGGCTCGCGGCCTCGCTCGACCACCCGAACGTGATCCCGATCTACGAAGCGGGTGCTTCGGGAGCCGACCTGTTCATCGCGATGCGCTACGTGGAGGGGACCGATCTCCGCACCCTCCTGCACGAGGGCGGCGCGCTCGAACCCGAGCGGGCCGTCGCGATCGTCCGGCAGGTCGCCGCGGCGCTCGACGCCGCGCACGAGCAGGGGCTCGTGCACCGGGACGTCAAGCCGGGCAACGTGCTCCTGGCGCGGCAGCGGGGCTCGGAGGCGGGGGAGCACGTGTACCTCTCGGACTTCGGGCTGACCAAGCGCTCGGCGAGCGATTCGGGCATCACCGGGACCGGGCAGTTCGTCGGGACGCTCGACTACGCGGCCCCCGAGCAGTTCAGGGGCGGCACGCCGGACGCGCGCACCGACGTCTACTCGCTCGGATGCGTGCTGTTCGAGTGCCTGACGGGCCAGCCGCCCTTCACGTCCGAGAACGACGCCGGCCTGATGTACGCGCACCTGCAGGAACCCCGCCGGCGGTCACGGCGGACCGCCCGGAGCTGCCGACGGGGATCGACGCTGTCGTCGCGAGGGCGATGGCCAAGGCACCGGAGGATCGGCAGGTCAGCGCTGGTGGCACTCGTCGACGAAGCCGCACGAGCGCTCGAACGTCGGAGGCTCGAGCGAACGCAGAAGGATCCAAGACGATCCCGCCGGCGGACGCTCGTTCCCGTCCTCGCGGTTGCGGTGGCACTGGTCGCTCGGCATCGTGGTCTCATCGCTGCTGCGCAACGACACCTCGGGGGAGACGAGCACCCCCCCTCAGGCGACACCGCAGGCGAGCGCGAGTCCCACGGTTCCGCCGACGTTCCGGACCGTCGAGCGCGCCTTGTCCGACACCGAGGAGCAACTGCTCGCGTACGTGCCGGAGGACGTGAGCACCGGATGCCTGCCGCTCGACCGGGACGCGCCGATCCACGGCGAACGCGCGTCACTCGTATGTCGGACGGCCGACCTCGAGGTGCTCTACGAGCTGTTCCAGACCAGGGACGAGATGAACCAGGCGTTCCAGGTCAACGTGAACAACACGACGGCCCCGGAAGGCGACTGTGCCACCGATCACCTCGCCGTGGGCCCGTACACGATCGACGGCGCAGCAGGCCGGCAGCGTCCTCTGTTACACGGTGCAGCGAGGGCCGTTCACCGCCAAGTTGTTGCCGCCGCAATCGCACATCGAATGGACGGACGAGAACGCGTCGATCTACGCGCACGCGATCCGGAACGACCTGGGCGACCTCAGCCTGTACGAGTGGTGGCTGACGTCGTCCGGTCCCCGTGTCCCGGTCGATGGCACCGTGCCGGTGAAGGACTCCTCGTCGCGCGGAGCCATCGCACGGCTGGAGGATGGGACGTACCTCACGAACCCACGGAGAGGATGCGCCGGGTTCAGCGGGTCGACATGTGCACTGCACATCGAAGGGACGTCGTATCACGACGCGATCGACGGCGAGCTCGAGCGAGACCGGCGACCTGCTCATGCAGAAGCCGAACACGGTCATCTTCGTCGCCGAAGACCGGGTTCTGCTTCACCCTCACCGATACGGGCAGCACCGAGCCCGCCGAGTACACGTGGAAGGGGACCGGGCACGATGTGACGTTCGATCGCACGGGGGGCGGCCCCTGCGCCGGACCGCGGAAGATGTCGCGGCCCGACGACGCGTGGACGCTCGTCCCGGATGGCGTGATCGCCGTGGAGCAGGGCGGGTCGATCGAGTTCGTAGACCTTGCGGGGGATCTCGTCGGGTCCACCACGCAACCGCTCACCAGTCCCGAACAGCTGGCCCGACTGGTCGCCCGGACGGTTCCAGGATCGTCTACGCGGGCGTCGGCAAAGAGGGTTTCGACCTCTATGTGATGAACGCGGACGGCACCGACGTCGAGCAGATCACCGATCAGCCAGGCGACGAGTTCACGACCTGCGTGGTCGCCCGCCGGGGATCGGGTGGTGTTCGGCTTCGACGACGGGGCGGAGACGGGCTGGCGGTCGGGTCTGGCATCCGTCGAACCCGACGGCTCGGGTTGGACGGAGTTGGTGGCCCGCACAGAACGAGCGCGTCGAGTCTCCGACCTGGTCGCCGGATGGAGAACGGATCGCGTTCACCATCTTCGTCGGCGGGGTGCCGCAGCCGTACGTCATGGACGCCGACGGCGGCAACATCGTCCGACTCCTGGAGCAGCCCGGTTTCGCGCTCTCGCTGGACCCCGGACGGTCGACGGATCCTGATCTCGACCGCCTGATTGCGTTCGTCTCGGTGCAAGCCGGACGGCACGGCCGAGCGCACGTTCGTCGCCGATCCCCCGGAGAACGGCCGGCTGGTCATGGATTGGTCGCCGGATGGACGCTGGATCGTGCTGTCGTCGCCTTCGGGCGTCGGGGATACCCTGTACCTCATGCCGGCGGACGGGAGCAGGTGTTCGTCATCGGCGTCGGCGTCGAGCCATCATGGCGGCCGGAGCCGCCGTGAGCACCGGCGACCGCCCCCGAACCGCTCCCCGACGGCGTCTCGGACTCACCGGAGATCAGCGTCGAGGAGCTTCAGCTCTCGCAACGGAACCACGGGATGCATCTCGAGGGGCTCCGCTACGACGTCACGCCCGCCGGGATGCACTACCTGTTGATCCACTTCGACGTCCCGGAGGCGGATGAATGGTCGTGGACGCTCTCGATCGAGGGATCGGTGCGCGACCCGCTCGAACTGTCGATCGCCGACCTCAAGGCGAGGCCCGGGGCCAGCGTGACGACGACGGTGACGATGGAATGCGCGGGCAACGGTCGGGCCCGGCTCTCACCGCGGCCGATCTCGCAGCCGTGGCTGGGCGAGGCGGTCGGCACCGCCGACGTGGACCGGGACCCCCCTCCGGCCGCTGCTCGAGGAGGCCGGGCCGCTCGACGAGGCGGTGGAGCTCGTGTTCGCCGGTGCCGATCGCGGGGATCCAGAGGGAGATCGAGCACGACTACGAGCGCAGCCTCCCGATCGCCGACGCGATGCGCGACGAGGTCCTGCTCGCGTACGAGATGAACGGCGCCCCGCTCCCTCCGCAGCACGGGTTCCCGCTCCGCCTGGTCGTTCCCGGCTGGTACGGGATGACGAGCGTCAAATGGCTGACACGCATCACCGCCGTGCCCGAACCGTTCGAGGGCTTCCAGCAGTTGGCCTATCGGTACCGCCAGGAGCCCGAGGACGACGGGACACCCGTCACGCGGATGGATCCCCGCTCGCTCATGATCCCGCCCGGCATCCCGGACTTCCTGACGCGGAGCCGCATCGTCGATGCAGGACACCACGTCCTGCGCGGCCGTGCATGGTCCGGATGGGGCCCGATCGAGCGGGTCGAGGTGAGCGCGGACGGGGGCTCGACCTGGACGACCGCGGAGCTCGGCGATGCGGTCTCGCCGCACGCGTGGCGTTCCTGGTCGTTCGACTGGGATGCCCGGCCCGGCAACGCCGAGCTCTGCTGCCGGGCGGCGGACGCGGCGGGCAACGAGCAGCCGCTCGAGCCGTCGTGGAACCTCGGCGGGTTCTCGAACAACTCCGTCCAGCGCGTGCCGGTCGAGGTTCGCGCGCCCGCGTAACGTCAGAGCAGCGAACGCAGCTCCTCGAAGCAGCGGTCGATGTCCTCCTCGGTGTTGAAGAAGTGCGGGCTGATCCGCAGGCCGTCGCCCCGGTAGTCGGTGCACACGTCGCGTTCGAGCAGCGCGTGGCAGATCTTGTCCGCCTCGGGGCCGACGCCGACGTTCACGACGCCGCCGCGCGCGGTCCGGTCCCGCGGCGTCCGCACCGGCAGGCCCTGCTCGTCCGCGCGCGCGATCACGTGGTCGCCGAGCTCGCCCTGGCGCGCCCGGATCCGTTCGGGCGTCACCTCGGCGATCACGTCGAGGCCGCCCTGCGCGATGAAGAACACCGGGGCCGGCGGGGTGCCGTGCTCGAAGCGCCGGGCGGTCGGGTGGTACTCGAGGTGCTGGGTGTCGAACGAGAAGGGGTCGGCCGTCCCGAACCACCCGGTCACCGTCGGCTCGAGCGAGGGGATCAACCCCCGCCGCACGTACAGGAACGCGAGCCCGGGTCCGCCGCACAGCCACTTCAGGACCCCCGCCGCGTACGCGTCGCAGCCCACGTCGTGCAGGTCGAGCGGCACGATCCCGATCCCGTGGTAGTCGTCGAGGAAGGAGAGCGCGCCGCGCTCACGAGCGATCCGGCAGATCTCCTTGGCGTCGACGATCGCGCTCGAGCGGTAGAGCACCCGGTTCACCATCACGACGGCGGTGCGTTCGTCGATCGCCCGGTCGTACTCCTCGAGCGGGATCGTCAGACCGTCGGGGGAGCGCAGCCACTCGATCTCGACGCCGCGCTTGGCGTGCGCGAGCCAGACGTGCCCGTCGGTCGGGAAGTCGAGCTCGGACATCACGATCTTGTTGCGTTCGCCGAAGTCCAGCGCCGAGGCGATCGTCGACATCGCGATCGAGATGTTGGTCGTGATCGCGAGCTCGTCCGTGTCGCACCCGGCGAGGCGCGCGAACGACGCCTTCAGCGCCCGCATCCGAGGGAAGATGTCCTCGAACCACACGTGGTCGGGGGCGCCCTTGGTCGCCCACGCGTCGAGGTACCCGTCGAGGTACCGCCGCGAGCGATCGGACACCGGTCCGAGGGACGCGCTGATCAGGTACGCCTTGCGTTCGAGCACCGGGAACTCGGAACGGTAGGACCCGAGGTCGCGGTCAGTCGTCGGGATCCTCCTCGGACCCGCCGCGAGCTCCGAGATCGGGAGCATCCGTCGCGTCCACGTCCTCGGGCTTCTCGTGCTCGACGAGGTAGTCGATGAACAGCGGCCGCAGGCCCTCGGCGAGGTCACCGCGGTCCGCGTCCACGAGGTCGTTCAGCAGCGCGAGCGGCCGCAGGATATCGATCTCGCTCCGATCCTCGTCGCCGACGGCGGCCCGGGCCTCCGGGATCGTGCTGAGCAGGTGCCACAGGAACCCGACGTCCAACCGCCGCCACGCGAGCCGCGTCGCGCGGTCGTGCAGCTCCTGCGCGGACAGGCCTTCGAGCGTCTCGCGTTCGGTCACGGGCCGAGCGTACCCCACCGGGTGCCGCCCGAGATCGTCACGCGATCAACGCGTCGACGAGCCCGACGAGCCCGGCGGCCACGATCACCCACACGACGTTGACGCGGAAGCGGCGGATCGCGACGAACGACCCGACGGCCACGCCGATCGCCAGCAGGTCGGCCGAACCCAGGACGGGGACCGCGACGTCATGGCCGAAGGGCGTCCGAACGTGGACCTCGTCGAACAGCACGCTGGTCGCGAACACCAGGGCGAGGTTCGCGATCACGCCGACGACGGACGCCGTGATCGCGGTCAGGGCGCCCGAGAGCCGCTCGTTGCCGCGGAGGCGCTCGACGGACGGGGCGCCGAGGAAGATCCACAGGAAGCTCGGGACGAACGTGGCCCAGGCGACGACCAGGGCCCCGGAAACGCCCGCCGCCACCGGTGCCAGGGACGCCGGCTCGCGATAGGCGGCGAGGAACCCGACGAACACCACCACCATGATCAGGGGACCCGGCGTGCTCTCGGCCAGGCTGAGGCCGACCGCCATCTCGGAGGCGCTGAGCCAGCCGAACCGGACCACCGCCGCCTGGTTCACGTACGCGAGCACCGCGTAGGCCCCGCCGAACGTGACCAGCGACGCGACCGTGAAGAAGACCGCCTCCTGCGCGAGCACGCTGCCCGACCCCGCCGCCAACGCCACCGCGGCGAGCGGCACGAGCCAGACGGCGAGCCCGATCGCCAGCACCCGGGCCGTCCGGCCCCACGAGGGTGGCACGCGCTCGGCCTGGCGGAGGTCGGTGGCGCCCGGCTTCGAGCCGGGGAGGCGGGTCCCGGCGATCAGGCCGACCGCCCCGGCGCCGAGCACCACGAGCGGGAACGGGACGCCGAAGACGAACAACGCCAGGAACGCGACCACCGCGAGGGTCACCAGGATCGCGTGGCCGAGCGCCCGGCCCGCGATCCGGAGCAGGGCGGCGGCGACGATCCCGACCACGGCCCACGCGAGGCCGTCGAAGACGCCCGCGATCCAGGTGACGTCGCCGTGGACGGCGTAGATCCACGAGAGCGCCACCATCAGCGCGAAGGCGGGGAGCAGGAAGAACACCCCGGCGGCGAGGGCCCCGGGCGTGCCGTTGAGCAGCCAGCCCACGTAGATCGCCAGCTGGTGGGCCTCCGGGCCGGGGAGCAGCATCGCGAAGTTCAGCGCGTGGAGGAAGCTCCCCTCGTCGATCCAGCGGCGCCGTTCGACCAGCTCGGTGTGCATGAGCGCGATCTGGCCCGTGGGCCCCCCGAAGTTCACGAACCCCAGCCACACCCAGAACCGGAACGCCTCGGCGAACGGCACCGCGGGGGACCCGGGCGGGTCGCGGCGCGCGGGGTCCGGCTGGGTCACCCGCGCACCATATCCCCGGCCGGGGGCCGCCTCGAAGCCTTGTCGGCGCCTTCGGTACGATGCCTCCGTGGGAACCGACACGCTTGTCATTCACGGCGCTCGCGAGCACAACCTCAAGAACATCACCCTCGAGCTCCCGCGCAACGCGCTGATCGTCTTCACCGGGCTCTCGGGTTCGGGGAAGAGCTCGCTCGCGTTCGACACGATCTACGCCGAGGGTCAGCGCCGCTACGTCGAGTCGCTGTCCTCCTATGCCCGGCAGTTCCTCGGACAGATGGAGAAGCCGGACGTCGACTTCATCGAGGGGCTCTCGCCCGCGATCTCGATCGACCAGAAGTCGACCTCGCGGAACCCCCGGTCGACGGTCGGGACGATCACCGAGATCTACGACTACCTCCGGGTGCTGTACGCGCGGATCGGACACCCGCACTGCCCGAAGTGCGGCCGGCCCATCGGTCGCCAGACGCCGGAGCAGATCGTCGACCAGGTGATGCAGCTGCCCGAGGGGACGAGGTTCCAGGTGCTCGCGCCGGTCGTCCGAGGCCGCAAGGGCGAGTACGAGAAGCTCCTGAAGGACCTCGCCGGCCAGGGGTTCGTCCGCGCCCGGATCGACGGGGAGGTCCGCGAGCTCGCCGAACCGATCCGGCTGCCCCGCAACTACAAGCACACGATCGAGGTCGTCGTCGACCGGCTCGTCGCCAAGCCGGACATCCGGCGCCGCGTGGCGGACTCGGTCGAGTCGGCGCTGCAGCTGACGGAGGGTCTCGTGGCGATCGCCGTGCAGACCCACGACGGCGAGGACGTCCAGACCTACAGCCAGGCCCTCGCGTGCACGTTCGACGGGCTCTCGTTCGACGAGCTGCAGCCGAGGAACTTCTCGTTCAACTCTCCGTACGGCGCGTGCCAGACCTGCGACGGTCTCGGCGTCCGCCTCGAGGTCGACGCGGCGCTCGTCGTCCCCGACCCCGACCTGTCGATCGCCGAGGGTGCGCTCGCGCCGTGGTCGAGCGGCAGGATCGAGTACTGGGACCGGGTCCTGGATGCCGTCGCGGACTCGCACGGCTTCTCGACCACGACCCCGTGGAAGAAGCTCCCGAAGAAGGTCCGCGACACCGTCCTGTACGGCTCGGACGAGGAGATCTACGTCAAGTACAAGAACCGGTACGGGCGGACCCGCTCGTACTGGACCACCTACGAGGGCGTGGTGCCGGTGGTCGAACGCCGGCACGTCGAGACCGACTCGGAGAGCCAGCGCGAGCGGCTCGAGGAGTTCATGCGCGAGGTCCCGTGCCGCGCGTGCGGCGGCGACCGGCTGCGCCCGGAGACCCTGGCCGTCACCGTCGGCGACCTCAACATCTCGCAGCTCACCGGCCTGTCGATCCGCGAGACGCTGACGTTCACCCGCGAGGTCCGGCTCAGCGAGCGGGAGCAGATGATCGCCGAACGTCTCCTGAAGGAGATCCGCGAGCGGCTGCAGTTCCTCGTCGACGTGGGGCTCGACTACCTGACGCTGTCACGCGCGTCGGCGACGCTCGCCGGGGGCGAGGCGCAGCGGATCCGCCTGGCCACCCAGATCGGGAGCGGGCTGGTCGGCGTCCTCTACATCCTGGACGAGCCCTCGATCGGCCTGCACCAGCGCGACAACCGGCGGCTGATCGACACGCTCGTCCGGCTGCGCGACCTGGGGAACACGCTCGTGGTGGTCGAACACGACGAGGCGACGATCGCCGCCTCGGACCACGTGGTCGACATCGGGCCGGGCGCCGGCGCCGCCGGGGGCGAGATCGTCTACACCGGCGACCTCAAGGGACTGCTCGAGTGCGACGCGTCGCTGACGGGCGCGTTCCTGTCGGGCCGGCGGGTGATCCCGACGCCGGAGGTCCGGCGCGCCCCGGGCTCGCGTTGGCTCAAGGTGCTCGGCGCCCGTCAGCACAACCTCAAGTCCCTCGATCTCGAGATCCCGCTCGGGCTCCTCGTGTGCGTGACGGGGGTGAGCGGCTCGGGCAAGTCCACGCTCGTGCAGGAGGTCCTGCTGCGGGCGCTGATGCAGAAGGTCTACCGCTCGCGAGCCCTGCCGGGGAAGCATCGCCGGCTCGTGGGGTGGGAGCAGGTCGACAAGGTGATCGACATCGACCAGTCGCCGATCGGGCGCACGCCGCGCTCGAACCCCGCGACGTACACCGGGATGTTCGACCACATCCGCAAGCTGTTCAGCCAGGTGCCGGAGGCTCGCGTCCGCGGCTACCAACCCGGCCGTTTCTCGTTCAACGTTCGCGGCGGGCGCTGCGAGAACTGCGCGGGTGACGGTCAGATCAAGATCGAGATGCACTTCCTGCCGGATGTGTACGTCACCTGCGAGGTCTGCAAGGGGCACCGGTACAACCGCGAGACGCTCGAGGTGAAGTACAAGCATCGCTCGATCGCCGACGTCCTCGAGATGAGCGTGGACGAGGCGCTCGAGTTCTTCCAGAACATCCCGGTGATCAAGCGCCACCTCCAGACGCTGTCGGACGTCGGGCTCGGCTACGTGAAGCTCGGCCAGCCGGCGCCCACCCTCTCGGGCGGCGAGGCCCAGCGGATCAAGCTGTCCTCCGAGCTCCAGAAGCGCGCGACCGGGAGCACGCTCTACATCCTGGACGAACCGACGACCGGCCTGCACTTCGAGGACATCCGCAAGCTGCTGTCCGTGTTGCAGCGGCTGGTCGCGCAGGGCAACACGGTGATCGTGATCGAGCACAACCTGGACGTCGTGAAGACCGCCGACTGGATCGTCGATCTCGGCCCCGAAGGTGGGGACGCGGGGGGCGAGGTGGTCGTCACCGGCACCCCGGAGACGGTTGCGGCGCACCCGACCTCGTACACGGGCCGGTTCCTCGCGGAGGTGCTGGGCACCCTGCCCCTCGAGCCCGTGGGCGCGTCGCGCCGGGCGTGAAGCCCACGGCCGGGTGCGCCGCTCCGTGCCCGTCACCTTGCTAGGATTGCGCCCGCTCATGCCCCAGGCCCTCCGATGGAAGCTGCTGCCGCTGGCCTTCGTGCTCGCTCTGGGCGCGGCGGCCTGCGCCGAACCTCCGACGGCAACGGTCAACCTCGGATCCGGGGTCCGGTTCCTCCCCGAGGTCGGCGACTCGCTGAACGACGCGGGCCGGTACCCCTCGGTCGTGACGAACCCCGACGGCCTGCCCGTCGTCGCGTACTTCGCGTTCGAGGAGAAGCTCGAGGCCGGCGAGGTGCCGGTGACCCGACCGGTGGGCTCCCCGTCGATCCCGGGGGTCCTGCTCGCCACCGTGAGCGAGCAAGGGTTCTGGACGCGTGGCGCCATCGCGATGCAGGCGGAGATCCCCAACGTCTCGATCGCGTTCAACCCGGCGTTCGAGCCGTCGGTCGCCGACCTGACCCCCGAGAACGTGACCGGTCTCGCGATGGTCGCCGACGGCGATACCTACCACGCGGTCTGGGGCTCGGACGCCGGGCATCTACTACGGGACCGGCTCCCTCGATCCGGCGACCACGACGCAGGCCGTGGTCACGCAGGTGACGAAGACCCCCGGCTACGGCCTCTCGATCGGTCTCGCCGGTGGTGACCCGGCGATCGCCTTCTACACCTCGACCTCGTCCGACGCCACGGTGCAGCTCGCCATGCCCGACGGCGACACGTGGTCGAACGACACGATCGCCGAGGGCGCGGGGTGCGACACGTGCCGGACCGCGGTGATCGGGGCGGACCCGCCGACGGTGGCCTACTCCGACGGCGGCGCCGGCGTCGAGGTGGCGTCCAACGACGGGGAGAACGGGTTCGTGAGCTTCGAGGTCTCGGCCACCGGAGGCCAGGGGCTGTCGGGGGTCGCGATGGACGGGGGTCTCGCGCTGTCGTACTACGACGCCGCGAACGGCCAGGTCACGATCGCCACCCGCACCGGCGACGGGTCGGTCGACACGGTCGCCGCCGCCGAGGTCCCGGAGGGCAGCGCGGAGGGACCCGGCGCCAGGACCGGGATCGCGCTCGGCTCCGAGGGTTCGGTCGACGTCACGTGGTGGGACGCGGACGAGGGGGTCCGGTTCGCGACCGGCGACCCGGGGTCGCTGAAGGCCGTCGAAACGGGAACCTCGACGGTGGACGGCGCGTTCCCGACGATCACCGTGACCGAGGACGGCTCGGTGACCTACCTCGCGTGGTACGCGACCACCGAGGCCGATCTGCTCGTCGGCGGATACGGCGACTTCCAGGATGTGCCGTTCGCCGAGCCCAGCCCCACGCCGACCGGCCCGATCGCCCAACCGTCGTCTCCGACCACGGAATGCACCCCGCTCCTGAACGGGACGGTCAAGGTGGTTGCGCAAGGCATCGCGTTCACCGAGGGCGACTGCATCGAGGCCGCCGCCGGCGAGTCGTTCTCGATCGAGTTCGACAACCGCGACGAGGGCACGCAGCACAACATCGAGATCTTCAGCGGTGAGGAGCCGACGGGGGACACCGTGTTCCAGGGGGACCTCGTCACCGGCCCGAACCAGGTGATCTTCGATGTCCCGGCCCTCGACGCGGGCACCCACGCGTTCAACTGCGTGGTGCACCCGACGATGGTCGGCAGCGTCGAGGTCTCCGAGGGGGGTGGGGGCGGCGCCGGAGGCGGCGGCCAAGCCGGTGGCGGTGGGGGCGGCCAGGGCGGCGGTGGAGCAGCGACCACGACCGTGACGGCCTCCGGGATCGCGTTCGATACGTCGACGATCGACCTGCCGGCGGACGAGGCGAGCACGATCCACTTCGTGAACGAGGACAGCGGGGTCCAGCACAACATCGCGATCTTCCCGAGCGCCGACGACCTCGCGAACGCCCTGTTCCGCGGCGACCTGGTGACCGGGCCGGGTGAGGCCGACTACGCCATCGACCCCCTGGAGGCCGGCGAGTACTACTTCCATTGTGACGTCCACCCGACCATGAACGGAACGGTGAACGTCTCCTAAGACGCCGTAGGGCATCCAACCGGGTTCCCGCAGGTTGCCGCGCTACGATGGGTCGCGTGAGTTTCCTGCGACCCGATGCCTCGTCGATCCCCGACAGCCCGGGCGCGTACCTGTTCCGGGACGGCGACGGCCGGGTCGTCTACGTCGGCAAGGCCAGGTCCCTGCGCAAGCGGCTGGCCAACTACTGGGGACGCGACCTCCACCCCCGGACCGAGGCGATGGTGGCCGCCGCCGCCTCGGTCGAATGGATCATGGCCTCCACCGAGGTCGACGCCCTCCTGCTCGAGTACAACCTGATCCAGGAGCACCGGCCCCGGTTCAACGTCCGGTACCGCGACGACAAGTCCTACCCCTACCTCGCGCTGACGGTGGGGGAGCGCTGGCCGCGGGCCCAGGTCCTGCGGGGCGCCAAGCGCAAGAACGTCCGGTACTTCGGGCCGTTCGGGCACGCCTACGCGATCCGCGAGACCCTCGACGCCCTGACCCGCGTGTTCCCGGTCCGGACCTGCTCGAACTCCTTCTTCGACCAGCGCGCCCGGGCCCGCCGCCCGTGCCTGTACTACGACATCGGCCGCTGCTCGGGGCCGTGCGTGCCCGGAGCAGACGGGGGTCACCGAGGAGTCGTACCGGGCCGACGTCGATGCGCTCGGCGAGTTCCTGTCCGGCCACGAGCGCCCGATCATGGAGCGGCTCGAACGCGAGATGGAGGAGGCCGCCCGCCGCCAGGAGTACGAGCTCGCGGCCAAGCACCGTGACCAGCTCACCGCCGCCAGGCGGGCGCTCGAGAGCCAGGAGATGGTGCTCTCGCAGCCCGACGACCTCGACGTGGTCGGGCTCGCCGAGGACGACCTCGAGGCGGGGTTCCAGGTCTTCTTCGTCCGCCGAGGCCGGGTCATGGGCCGCAAGGGGTGGGTCGTCGACCGGGTCGAGGACCTCGACCGGGCCGGCCTCGTCGGGTCGTTCCTGCGCGAGCTGTACATGCAGCGACAGGACGTGCCGCCGAGGATCCTGGTGCCCGAGCTCCCGGCCGACGCCGAGGTGCTCGGGGCGTGGCTCGCGACCCGGCGGGACGGGCCGGTCCGGTTCGCCGTGCCCGAACGCGGGACCAAGCGCAAGCTGATGGAGACCGTGACCCAGAACGCGACCGAGCAGTTCCGCCGGCACAAGCTGCGGCGGGCCTCGGACTTCGGCGCCCGGTCCCGGGCCCTGGCCGAGCTCGGCCGGCGTCTCGAGCTCGAGCAGCCTCCGCTGCGGATCGAGTGCTACGACATCTCGAACCTCGGCCCGACGGACACCGTGGGCTCGATGGTCGTGTTCGAGGACGGCCTGCCCAAGCGGAGCGACTACCGCCGGTTCGAGATC
Source organism: uncultured Actinomycetes bacterium (assembly GCA_963778545.1). Classification (GTDB taxonomy): domain Bacteria; phylum Actinomycetota; class UBA4738; order UBA4738; family HRBIN12; genus DASSJM01. Next base: position 126,030 of record CAVZUW010000015.1, read on the forward strand.
AAGGGCGTGCCCGGACAGGACGATTTCGCAAGCATGGAGGAGATGCTCCGCCGCAGGCTGGCGCGCCTGGCCAAGGACCGGGAGCCCGGCGAGCGCCGCCGGTTCGCCTACCCGCCGGCGCTGATCGTGGTCGACGGCGGTCGCGGACAGCTCTCGAGCGCGACGAAGGCGCTCGCCGATGCGGACGTCCACATCCCGGCGATCGGGCTCGCCAAGCGGCTCGAGGAGGTCTACTTCCCCGACCGGCCCGACCCGCTCGTGATCCCCCGGGGCTCCGAGGCCCTGTTCGTGCTCCAACACCTGCGGGACGAGGCCCACCGGTTCGCGATCACGTACCACCGAGAGAAGCGCGGGAAGCGCGCGCTGGCCTCGCCGCTCGACGACGTCGCCGGGGTGGGGCCGTCCAGGAAGAAGGCGTTGCTGAAGCGGTTCGGCTCGGTGGCCCGTCTCGCGCGGGCGAGCGAGGACGAGATCGCCTCGACGCCGGGTGTCGGGGCCGACCTCGCGCGGGCGATCCACGATCGTCTGACCTCGTCCGAACCGGCCGGGGGGAGGCGCAGCGCGTGACCGCGCAGCCTGAGCCTGCCGGCGCCGCCGCAGAGCCGAGCAAACCGGCGAGCGAGGCACCGAGCAAGCTCTCGGACCGCAGGAAGCGGCCGGCGAAGCGCCCGGGCGCCGCCGCCGACCCGGCTCGGGAGGGGTTCACGATCATCACCGGGCTCTCCGGCGCCGGCCGTTCGGAGGCCGCGAGGTGCCTCGAGGATCTCGGCTACTTCGTGGTGGACAACCTCCCACCCGCGCTGCTGCCGAAGATGGCGGAGCTGGGTTCGCGTCCGGGAGGACCGGGTCGCGTGGCGATCGTGCTCGACGTCCGCGGCGGCGTGTTCTTCGGCGAGCTCTCGAAGGCGCTCCAGGAGCTCGAAGAGCTGAGCGTCCCGTCGCGGATCCTGTTCCTCGAGGCGTCGGACGGCGATCTCGTGAACCGGTACGAGTCGACGCGGCGCCGCCACCCGCTCGCCCCGGCGGACCGGGTGGTCGAGGGCATCCGCAAGGAACGGACGATGATGGAGGCCCTGCGCGGCGACGCCGACCTGATCATCGACACCTCGGGGCTCACGCCGCACGAGCTCCGCGACCGCATCCGGGACGCGTTCTCGGACGCGCCGCCCGAGGAGAGCCTCCAGGTCAGCCTGGTGTCGTTCGGCTACAAGTACGGCGCCCCGCGCGACGCCGACCTCGTGATCGACTGCCGCTTCCTGCCGAACCCGCACTGGGTGGAGGAGCTCCGGCCGCTCCCCGGCACCGACGACCGCGTCCGGACGTTCGTGCGGGGCCAGGCGACCTATCGCGAGTTCCTGCGCCGGCTCCGGGCGCTGCTCGGATACATGGTCCCGGGCTTCGTGGCCGAGGGGAAGTCCTACCTCACCGTCGCGATCGGCTGCACCGGCGGACGGCACCGTTCGGTGGTCGTGGTCGAGGACCTCGCGAGCTTCTTCCGCGACAAGGGCCTCCCGGCCTCGGTCGATCACCGCGACCTCGATCGCTGACGGCCGCCTCCGCCGGCGCCTCCCGGCTGGCCGAGCAGGCGATTGGCTAGGATGGGTTGCCTACCCCTTGGAGGACGCTATGAGCGTGAAGATCGGCATCAACGGGTTCGGCAGGATCGGGAGGAACTTCTTCCGCGCGGCGAGGAAGCTCGGCGTGGACTGGGACTTCGTCGCGGTCAACGACATCACCGACGCCCCGACGCTCGCGCACCTGCTGAAGTACGACTCGGTGCTCGGGCGGTTCGACGGCGAGGTCGGGACGTTCGACGGCGGCGTCACGGTCGACGGCGACGAGCTGCGCGTCCTGGCGGTGCGCGACCCCGCCGAGCTGCCGTGGAAGGAGCTCGGCGCGCAGATCGTGATCGAGTCCACCGGGCTGTTCACCGACCGCGAGAAGGCGAACAAGCACATCGAGGCGGGCGCCGAGAAGGTCGTGATCAGCGCCCCGGCCAAGGGCGAGGACCTCACGGTCGTCCTCGGCGTGAACGACGACCAGTACGACCCCTCGCAGCACAACGTGATCTCGAACGCCTCCTGCACCACCAACTGCGTCGCGCCGATGGCCAAGGTGCTCGACGACGCGTTCGGCCTCGAGATGGCGTTCATGACGACGATCCACGCCTACACGAACGACCAGTCGATCCTGGACCTCCCGCACAAGGACCTGCGGCGGGCGCGAGCGGCGGCGATCAACATCATCCCGACGTCGACCGGCGCCGCGAAGGCCACCGGCCTCGTGCTGCCGCACCTGCAGGGGAAGCTGGACGGCATCGCGATGCGGGTCCCGGTGCCGGACGGCTCGGTCACCGACCTCGTCGCCACGCTGAAGCGCGAGGCGAGCGTCGAGGAGATCAACGCCGCGTATCGTTCCGCGTCGGAGAGTGGCCCGCTCTCGGGCGGGCTCCTCGTCTACACGGAGGACCCGATCGTGTCCTCCGACATCGTCGGGAGCCCGGCCTCGTGCACGTTCGACGCGGATTCGACGATGGCGATGGGCAACGTCGCCAAGGTCATCGGCTGGTACGACAACGAGTGGGGCTACTCGAACCGCCTCGTGGACGTCGTCGACCTCGTCGCCCGGTCGCTGTAGCCGCCGGTGCCCCTGCGAACGCTCGACGACCTCGGTGACCTCGCCGGCCGGCGCGTCTTCGTCCGGCTCGACCTCAACGTCCCGCTCGAGGACGGGGTCGTCACGGACGACGCGCGCATCCGAGCCAGCCTGCCGACGCTGACCGAGCTGCTCGAGCGCGGCGCCTCGATCGTCGCCGCCTCGCACCTCGGGCGGCCGAACGGCCGTGTCGATCGAGACGCTCCGGCTCGGCCCGGTCGCCGAGCTGCTCCGCGAGCTCGCTGGATCGCGTGGTCGAGTACGTCCCGACCGACGGCGTCCTCAGCCCCGAGGTCGAGCAGTCGTGCCAGGCCCTCGCGTTCGAGCCCGGCCGGATCGTCCTGCTCGAGAACCTGCGGTTCGATCCCGGCGAGGAGGCCAACGAACGGGCGTTCGCGCAGCGGCTCGCCGGCCTGGCCGACCTGTACGTCGACGACGCGTTCGGCGCGGTGCACCGCGCGCATGCGTCGGTGGTCGCGCTGCCGGAGGTCCACCGGAAGCAGGGCAGGGACACCGTCGCCGGACGTCTGCTCCAAGCGGGAGGTCGAGGCGCTGTCCCGGTTGGTCGGCGATCCGGCGCGTCCCTACGTCGCCGTGCTCGGCGGGGCCAAGGTCTCGGACAAGCTCGGCACGATCGGCGCGCTCGTCGAACGCGTCGACGCGCTCCTGATCGGTGGGGCGATGGCGTTCACGTTCCTCGCCGCCGACGGCGGCTCGATCGGGAACAGCCTGGTCGAGCCCGATCGGTTCGACGAGGTCCGCGCCGCTCGCGCCCGCGCGGACGAGCGCGGCGTCGTGCTGCAACTGCCCGAGGACGTGGTCGCCGCGCCGTCCAAGAGCCTGGACGCCCCCCGCCACACGGTGCCGAGCGCGCGGGTGCCGGCGGGCGAGCTCGGTCTCGACATCGGTCCGCGGGCGGTGGAGGAGTTCGCGAGGACGATCGCCGACGCCAAGACGCATCGTGTGGAACGGCCCGATGGGGGTGTTCGAGCTCGAGCCGTTCAGCGCCGGGACCCGCGGGGTCGCCACGGCGATCGCCGGCGCGAGCGCCTACTCCGTCGTCGGCGGCGGCGACAGCCTCGCGGCCGTGAAGAGGTACGGGCTGGAGGAGCGGGTTCGACCACCTCTCGACCGGCGGGGGCGCCTCGCTCGAGTTCCTCGAGGGCCGCGAGCTGCCGGGCATCGAGGTCCTGGAGGTGACGCCTCGTGAGCGGACGCAAGCCGCTCATCGCGGCCAACTGGAAGATGCACAAGACGCACCTCGAGGCGATCCAGGCCGTGCAGAAGCTCTCCTACCTGCTGGACAAGGACGACGCCGAGCGCGTGGAGGTCGTGATCTGCCCGGCCGCCACGTCGCTGCGCTCGGTGCAGACGCTGATCGACAGCGACCGGCTCCCGTACGGCCTCGGCGCGCAGGACGTGCACTGGGAGGACGAGGGGGCGTTCACCGGCGAGGTCTCGCCCCCGATGCTCGTGGCGCTCAAGGTCGGCTACGTGATCGTCGGGCATTCGGAGCGCCGGGCGATGTTCGGCGAGACCGACGAGACCGTGAACCGGAAGGTCCGTGCGGTGTTCGCGCACGGCATGACGCCGATCCTGTGCGTCGGCGAGACGCTGAAGGAGCGCGACGTCGGCGCCACCGAGGATCGCGTGACCGCGCAGGTCCGAGCCGACCTCGCGGGCGTCCCGGCGTCCGACGCCGGGAAGCTGGTCGTCGCCTACGAGCCGATCTGGGCGATCGGCACCGGCCGCAACGCCGAGCCCTCCGACGCCGGGCAGGTGATCGGGTTGATCCGGCAGACGCTCGCGGAGCTGTACGACGGCGAGCTCGCGCAGGCGGTCCGGATCCAGTACGGGGGGAGCGTGAAGGCCGGGAACATCCGCGACTTCATGGCGCACCCCGAGATCGACGGGGCGCTCGTGGGCGGCGCGAGCCTGGATCCCGAGGAGCTCGCCCTGATCGTCAAGTACCGGTGACGCGGTGAACCGGCTCCTGTACGTCTGCCTCGACGGCCTGGCCGACGACCCGATCCCGGAGCTCGACGGCCGCACGCCGCTGGAGGCGGCCGAGACGCCGTTCCTCGACGCGCTTGCACGGCAAGGAAGCACGGGGACGGTGACGACCGTGGGCGAGGGCATCGCGCCCGAGTCGGACATCGCGGTGTTCGCGATCTTGGGCTACGACCCGCGCGAGGAGCACCCCGGGCGAGGGGTCGTGGAGGCGCTCGGCGTCGGGATGGACTTCCGCGACGGCGATCTCGCCTACCGCGTGAACTTCGCGACGGCGGAGTGGCCGAGGATCGTCGACCGCCGCGTCGGGCGCGATCTCACCTCCGACGAGGCGCGAGCGCTCGCCGACGAGGTGAACGAGCGAGCTCTCGCTCCCGGACGCCACGTTCGAGCTGCGCTCCACGGTGGAGCATCGGGGCGTCCTGGTGATCCGCGCGGACGAGGGAGCGCTCTCGGCCGAGGTGTCGAACACCGACCCCGCGTACCGCAAGGACGGGCACCTCGGCGTGGCGCTCGAGACGTTCGAGCCCGAGGTGGTCCGGTGCGAACCGCTCGAGGACACGCCCGAGGCCCGACGCGCCGCCGAGCTCACCAACGCGTTCGTCGAGGGCGCCGCGAAGATCCTCGACGCCTCCGAGGTCAACGCGGCGCGGCGTCGGGCGGGCAAGCTGCCGGGGAACCTGATCCTGACGCGGGACGGCGGCGACCGCCGGCCGTCGCTGCAGCCGATCGCCGAGCGGTTCGGGCCGTCGTGGGGGTGCTTCGTCGAGATGCCCGTGGAGCGGGGGATCGCCTTGATCCTGGGCATGGAGCCCGTGGACGCCCCGCGGCTGCTGGCCGAGGAGGACTACGCGACCTGGGCCCGCCTGGCGATCGAGGCGCTCGAGGGCTTCGACGCGCTGTACATCCACATCAAGGGTCCGGACGTGCCGGCCCACGACGGCCGCGCGGAGGACAAGCGGGACATCATCTCGCTGATCGACCGCGCGTTCTTCGGCGAGCTCCTCCCGGGGATCGACCCGGCCCGGACGATCGTGGCCGTGACCGCGGACCACGCCACCTCGTGCGTCCGCAAGGCCCACACGGCGGAGCCCGTCCCCTGCTGGTGACCGGGCGGGCCGGTTCGTTCGGACGGAACCGAGGCGTTCGGCGAGCGTGCGTGCGCCGTCGGGAAGCTCGGTGCGCTGAAAGGCATCGAGATCCTCCCGCGGATCTCGGCGCTGCTCCGGGGCTGACACCGCGCCTCGACGTTCGCTCGGCCGACCGCACGATCCCGCAACCCCCGAGATTTCGGAGCGGCGTATATTGGGTTTCCGGCGCATTGCCTGGTCACGGGCCCGAGGGCTAAGATGCGCCGTTCCCGATCCGGGAAGGGGTACAGGCGCACCAGATGGCACGAGCCCACGTGGAGCACGCGCTCACCGACTGGGGGTCCCGACGGGCCCATCGATCCGGAAGCGACCAGCGTCGAGGTCTCCCAGCAGGTCGTCGGACGCTCTCCATGGGAGCTGTTCTGGCGCCGCTTCCGCAGGGACAAGTTCGCGCTCGGCGGCGCGTTCATCGTGATCATCATGTTCGCGATCGCGCTCCTGTCGCCCGTGCTCGCGAGCCTCACGCACGGACCCGAACGAGGTGCACCTGGACCCGCTCGACTCGTTCGGGATCCCGACGGGTCCGCAGACCGGGTTCCCGTTCGGCGTCGACACGGCCGGTCGCGACCTGATGGTCCGCGTCGCCTACGGCGCCCGCACGTCCCTGTTCATCGCGTTCTTCGCGACCGGGATCGCCACCGTGATCGGCGTGACCCTGGGGATGCTCGCCGGCTTCTACCGCGGCAAGATCGACACCGTGATCTCCAGGACGATCGACATCGTCCTGTCCCTGCCGGTGCTGCTGCTGGCGCTCGGGCTCGTCTCGGCGTGCGGGCTCTCGCCCAACGGCTGTCTCGGCGGGATCATCAAGCCGGGACTGTTGCTCGTCAGCTACGTGATCGGCCTGTTCAGCTGGCCCTACATCGCCCGTATCGTGCGCGGGCAGGTGCTGTCCCTGCGCGAGAAGGAGTTCATCGAGTCGGCCCGTTCGCTGGGCTCGACCAACCGCCGGATCATGTTCCGCGAGGTGCTCCCGAACGTGGCCGCGCCGATCATCGTCTACACGACGCTGATCATCCCGAACAACATCCTGTTCGAGGCGGCCCTGTCGTTCCTGGGGATCGGCGTCCCGCAGGAGACGCCCTCCTGGGGGCGGCAGCTGTCCGACGCGGGCTCGATCTTCACGGTGGCCTGGTGGATGATGCTGTTCCCCGGGCTGTTCCTGTTCTTCACCACGCTCGCCTTCAACCTGGTCGGGGACGGGCTCCGAGACGCCCTCGATCCCAGGACGGGCGGCTGACCGTATCTAGTCGGGAGGCAGCTTTCCTGAAAGGAGGGGGAAGGCCCGGCGTGCCTGAAGAGGGGTAGATGGACCGGGCTCGGCCCGGGAAACGGTTAGGGAAACTCAGGACAAGGAGAGGGGGGTTACGTGAGGCGATATCTCAGCGTACTGGCGCTCGTCGCGGTACTCGGTCTGGTCGCCGCGGCATGCGGCGGCGACGACGGTGGTGGAACCGGGGCTTCCGGTGCCACGTCGGCGACCGGCGCGAGCGGCGAGCTCCAGCCTGGCGGCACCGTCGAGCTCGCGATGCTCGGCGACGTGAGTGCCGCGTTCGACCCGCAGAAGGAGTACTACTCGGTGACCTGGGAGTGGTACCGGTGCTGCTTGCTCCGGACGCTCCTGTCGTACAACGGTAGGACCACTGCCGAGGGCGGCGCCGACCTGCAGCCCGACATCGCGAGCGCGTTGCCGGAGATCTCGTCGGACGGCCTGACCTACACGTTCACGCTGAAGAGCGGCGTGGCGTATGGGGATCCGTTCGGGGACGTCAGCGTCACGTCCGGGGACATCGTTCGCGCGCTCGAGCGCGAGTCCGACCCCGACGCGTCGGTGGGCGGCTACAACTTCTACTACAACGTCATCGACGGGTTCGCCGACTTCGGCGCCGGGCAAGGCCGATTCGATCAAGGGCCTCGAGACGCCGGACGACAGCACCCTCGTGGTCACGCTGAGCGAGCCGGCCGGCTACCTGCCGTACCTGTTCGCGATGGCCGCATCCGCTCCGATCCCGCCGAACGGCGACGCGCCGCTCGGAGCGGCGGAGGGGCACACGCGGGACTACGGCCGCTTCCTGGTGGCCACGGGGCCGTACCAGTTCCTCGGTTCGGAGAACATGGACTTCTCGGTGCCGGCCGACGAGCAGACGCCGGTCGCCGGGTACGAGCCCGGCAAGTCGATCCAGCTCGTGCGCAACCCGAACTACGACCCGGCCACGGACGGGCTCCGTCCCGCCTACCCGGACGGGTTCAACATCTCGATCGGCGGCGACAACAACGACCTGTACAACAAGGTGCAGGCCGGCGAGCTCGACGGCGTGGTCGACGGCATCGTGCCGCCGAATGTGCTGCGTTCGTACTCGACCGACCCGACGCTGCAGCCGCTGCTGCACATCAACCCGTCGGACGCGGTTCGGTACATCTCGTTCAACCTCGCGGAACCACCGTTCGACGACATCCACATCCGGAAGGCGGTCAACCTCGCGTTGGACAAGGCTGGGATGCGGACGTTCCGAGGCGGTGAGTCCGTCGGTGAGATCGCGGGTCACATCATGGTGAACTCGCTCGAGGACAACCTCCTCGCCGACTACGACCCCTACGCCACGCCGAACTCGGCGGGTGACGTCACGGCTGCTCAGGCGGAGATCGCCCAGTCGAAGTACGACACCGACGGCGATGGCGTGTGTGACGCGCCGGAGTGTTCGAACATCCTGGCTGCGACCGACGAGGCCGATCCCTACCCGGACCAGGCTGCGCTGATCCAGCAGAACATGGAGCCGCTCGGTCTGACGTTCGACGTGAAGTCCTTCGAGCGGACCACGATGTACGCCAAGTGCAACGAGCCCGAGGCGCACGTCGCGATCTGCCTGGCTCCCGCGTGGGGCAAGGACTTCCCGGACGGGTACACGTTCGCGGACCCGCTGTTCGGTTCGGCCGCCATCTTCCCGAGCTGCTGCAACTACCAGCTCCTCGGGGCGAGCGCGGACCTGCTGTCGAAGGCCGGCTACACCATCACGGATGTCCCGTCGGTCGACGACCAGATCAAGACCGCGAACCAGCAGACGGGTGACGCCCGGTTCCAGGGATGGGCGGACCTCGACACGACGCTGATGGAAGACGTGGTTCCATGGGCGCCGTACCTGTTCGACAACAACGTCGACATCACGTCGGCGCGGATCATCAACTACTCGTTCGACCAGTTCGCCGGCCTGGCCGCGTACGACCAGTACGCGATCTCGCCCGACGCCCAGTCATAGACAAGGGCCGAGGGAGAGCACGGAGCAAGGGCAGGGAACCGCAAGAACGAGGCAGGATGACGAAGGGGGAGGGGCCGCTCCGCAGGAGCGGCCCCTCCCACCAGGTGGAGTAGACTCCGGGGGCGCGATGGGCAGGTATCTGATCCGGCGGGTGCTGTTCATGATCCTGGTGCTGTTCGTCGTGTCCCTGATCACGTTCATCATCTTCGTGAAGCTCCCCGCCAGCGACCCGGCTCGCCGGGCGGCGGGCCGGCAGACGACCCCGGAGAACGTCGCGGCGGCCCGGCACGCGTTCGGGCTCGACCGCCCCCTCTACGTCCAGTACGGACGGTTCGCCAAGGGACTGATCCCCTGGCCGGGGCTGTTCCTCAACGAGGACGTCTACTACTCGTACTCGAACTTCGTCCCGGTGAAGGAGGAGATCTTCAGCCGCCTGCCGGTCACGATCACGCTCGCCGTCGGGGCGGCCGTCACGTGGGTCCTGATCGGGATCCCGATCGGGATCATCTCGGCGGTCAAACGCGGGAGCGTCTGGGACCGGACGTCGATGGTGTTCGCGCTCATCGGGGTGTCGGCGCCGGTGTTCTGGCTCGCCTACCTGTTCCTGTACGTCTTCTGGTTCAAGTTAGGGTGGGCGCCGCCGTCGGGGATCCCGATCGGCGAATCGGTGATCCAGGCGGTGTTCTCGGGCGTCTTCATCCTCCCGTGGCTGGTCCTGTCGCTGACGTTCGCGGCGTTCTACGCGCGGATGGTCCGCGGGAACCTGATCGAGACGATGGGTGAGGACTACATCCGGACCGCGCGCGCCAAGGGCCTGTCCGAGAAGCGCGTGATCTACAAGCACGGACTGCGCGCCGCGCTGACGCCGGTCGTCACGATGTTCGGTCTGGACCTCGCGACGCTGCTCGGGGGCGCGTTCATCACCGAGACCGTGTTCAACCTGCCGGGCATCGGCCAGTACGCGGTGCGGAGCATCTTCACCAACGACTTCCCCTCCGTGATGGGGGTCACCCTGTTCGGGGCGTTCTTCATCGCGCTCGCGAACCTGTGCGTGGACATCGCGTACGCGTTCCTCGACCCTCGGGTGAGGTACACGTAGTGGCGGAACCGCTCCTCGAGGTCAAGAACCTCAGCGTCCACTTCCCGACCGACGACGGACTGGTGAAAGCCGTCGACGGCGTCTCGTTCTCGCTGCTCCCCGGCGAGACGCTCGGGGTCGTCGGGGAGTCGGGCTCCGGCAAGAGCGTCTCGTTCCTCACGGTGATGGGGCTCATCGACACCAAGCGGGCCATCATCGAGGGCGAGATCATCTTCCAGGGCCAGGACCTGCTGACGCTCCCCCCCGACGAGATGCGCACGGTGCGCGGCGAGAAGATCTCGATGATCTTCCAGGACCCGATGACGTCGCTGCATCCCTACTACAAGGTCGGCGATCAGATCGCCGAGGCCGTCCGCGTCCACCAGCAGGTCTCGAAGCAGGAGGCGCACGAGCAGGCCGTCGAGATGCTCCGCCGGGTCGGGATCCCTCGCCCCGACGAACGCGCCGACCAGTACCCGCACGAGTTCTCCGGCGGCATGCGGCAGCGAGCGATGATCGCGATGGCGCTCTCGCTGAACCCGGACCTGCTGATCGCCGACGAGCCCACGACGGCGCTCGACGTGACGGTCCAGGCTCAGATCCTCGACCTGCTCGACCGGCTGAAGCAGGAGTTCAACGCGGCGATCGTGATCGTCACGCACGACCTCGGCGTGGTGGCCGAACACTGCGACCACATCCAGGTGATGTACGCGGGCAAGATCGTCGAGGCAGGCGACCGTCGCGACATCTACTACGGGGCGCACCACCCCTACACCTGGGGCCTCCTGGCGTCGATCCCTCGGCTGAACGACAGCGACGTCAAGGAGCGGCTGGTCCCGATCCGTGGGCTCCCGCCCTCCCTGATCTTCGTCCCACCCGGCTGCGCCTTCCATCCGCGCTGCCCCCACGTGTTCGACCGGTGCCGAACGGAGGTCCCCGAGCTGCTCCCCGCGGACGGCCATCACGCGTCCCGGTGCCACCTGTCGCTCGCCGACAAGGAGCGCATCTTCCAGGAGGAGGTCATGGCCCGCTCGTGAGCGTCGAGGTCACCGAACGATCGGAGCCCCAACCGGCGACCGAGCAGACCCCGCTCGTGCGCATCCGCGGCCTGCGCAAACTCTTCCCGATCACCCGCGGGATCCTGTTCCAGAAGCGGATCGGCGACGTGCACGCGGTCGACGGCGTGGATCTGGAGATCTTCAAGGGCGAGACGATGGGGCTGGTCGGGGAGACGGGGTGCGGGAAGTCGACGCTCGCCCGCGTCGTGATGCGCCTGTACGAGGCGACCGAAGGGACGATCGAGTTCGAGGGGCAGGACATCACGGACGCCAAGGGCGGCGATCTCCGGGACCTCCGCCGCGAGATGCAGATGATCTTCCAGGACCCGTTCGCCTCGCTGAACCCGCGCAAGACCGTGGGCTCGATCATCGGGGCCCCGTACCGGCTCCACAAGGTCGTGCCCCGCAACAAGATCAAGACCGAGGTCCAGCAGCTGATGGAGCTCGTGGGTCTGAACCCCGAGCACTTCAACCGGTACCCCCACGAGTTCTCGGGCGGCCAACGCCAGCGGATCGGAGTCGCGCGCGCGCTCGCCCTGCGACCCAAGCTGATCGTGTGCGACGAGCCGGTCTCGGCGCTCGACGTCTCGATCCAGGCCCAGGTGCTCAACCTGCTCGAGGACCTGCAGGAGGAGTTCAACCTCACGTACCTGTTCATCGCGCACGACCTGTCGGTCGTGAAGCACGTCTCGGACCGCGTCGCCGTGATGTACCTCGGCAAGATCGTCGAGATGGCCGTCGGGCAGACGCTCTACCGGAACCCCAAGCACCCGTACTCGGGCGCGCTGCTCTCGGCGGTTCCGATCGCGGACCCGGACCTCGCGGCCGCGAAGAAGCGCATCATCCTGGAAGGCGACGTCCCGAGCCCGATCGACCCGCCTTCGGGCTGCCGGTTCCACCCCCGGTGCCCGAACGCACAGTTCCCCAAGTGCAGCGAGGACGAGCCGGAGCTCCTGCCGCACCACCCCGGCCAGGTCGCGGCGTGCCACTTCCCGCTCGAGGACCGCGCGATCATCGATACCTCGGCGGACGGCGTCGAGCCGGTAGACTGACGGGCCATGTTCAACGTCATCGCACTCGTGCTCTGCGTGCTCTCGAGCCTGTTCCTGATCGTGTTCATCCTGTTGCACTCGGGCAAGGGGAGCGGCCTGTCGGACATGTTCGGCGGCACCTCCAGCCTGTCCGGGGGGACCGCCCTCGAGCGACGCCTCGACAAGATCACGGTGGTCACGGCCATCGTGTTCGGGCTGTCGACGTTCTGGCTCTCCTGGAAGTGGGGCGGCTGACCGGTCCGCACCGGCCCGGTTGCTAGAATCGCCGGGCTCCCGTCGGAGTGGCGGAACTTGGTAGACGCGCTAGGTTGAGGGCCTAGTGACCTTCACGGGTCGTGGGGGTTCAAATCCCCCCTCCGACACTCAACTACCAGCAGAAACGCAACGAGCCCCGGAAGCCACTTCGGCCTCCGGGGCTTCACATTGCTGTCGTCTTCGCAGGTTAGAAGGACCTAAGGCCGACGGAGTTGACAATGTAGGTCATCTGGGGGAGGTTTCGGTTCCGTTCAACGGGTCGCGGAGGTCGTCGCGGCGCCCCCTCGAGGAGGAATCGCCGATGAGAAGCTCCTGGGACCGCCGCCGATCGCTCAGCACCAAGATCCGTGTCGTCGCTACGGCGGCCGCCCTCGTCATACTTGCGGCCACCGCTGCGATCGCGGCTCCGGGCGTCACACCGTCCTCCGTGGAGACGACGCTCGCGGCCGGCGGATCGACGGTCGTCCCGAAGTCGGTCGAGACGCCCACCATCTCGCCGCGTCCCGACATCATCTTCCTCGCCGACACGACGGGCTCGATGGGAGCCGCGATCGCCAACGTCAAGAGCCAGATCGGCAACATCATCAGTCAGGTCCGGACGTCGCAGCCGGAGGCGCAGTTCGGCGCGGCGCAGTACAAGGACGAGGGTGACGTCTTCGTCTACCAGCTCGACGCAGCGCTCGGGAGCAGCGATGCCGCGGTGACCAGCGGCGTGAATTCGTGGGCGGCATCAGGCGGTGGCGATACACCCGAAGGTCAGATCTCTGCGCTTTACCACCTCGCGACCGACTCGAACGTCGGCTGGCGCGATGGCGCCAGCCACATCATCGTTCAGTTCGGGGACGCGCCCGGCCACGACCCCAGCGAGACGCGCACCCTGGCGCAGGTGATCGGACTGTTCACGGGCTCGCTCGACGTCCGCTACCTCGGGATCGACGTCGCTGCCTTGGACTCGACGGGTCAGGCGACCGCGCTCGCCAACGAGACCGGTGGACTGGTCCTGCCGGCGAGCGGCGATGTCTCCGATGCGATCCTCGACGGGCTCCAGAGCATCGACGCGACCGTCACACCGACCACCAGCGTCGATACCTGTGACCCCGCGCTCACGATCTCGTGGGCCCCGCCGCAGGCCACGGTCGAGTCCGGCAGCACAGCGCTGTTCGACGAGACGATCGCCGTCTCTCCCGGCGCCACGCCCGGAGCCACCCTCACCTGCGAGGTCACCTTCCTCGTGAACGGTGGGTCCGACGCGGACTTCGTGGAGACGAACACGATCCACGTCGAGGGCAGTGGGCCGGGCGCGCCCACACTCGAGCAGGCGCTCGCCGGCAACCACGAGGTCGGACTCCGCTGGTCAGCGCCAGAGGGCGATGGTCCGATCACGAAGTACACGGTGTACGCCGACCCCTGCCCGCCGGCGAACGGCGAAGGGCCATGCATCGTGCTCGACAACGTGTCGCCGAACCCGAACTCGGGGAGCACGTTCAACTACGTCATCGGAGGACTCACCAACGGGGTGACGTACACGTTCACCGTGACGGCCTCGAACGGCGAGGCCGAGGGTCCTCCCTCGAACGAGCTCTCCGCAACCCCGACGGCCTCGGCGGACACCGACACCATCGGGGCCAATGGGAGGGGCACGGTCGACACGGGCTTCGCCGGCGGCGCGAACTCGAGCGGCCCCAGTTGTACGGATCCGTCGTCGCCCAACTGCAAGAACATCGTGGCCCGATACTCCCTTGTCGATCGGAAGAACGTCGGAGCGGTGATCGGCCTCGCCTCGGTCCCCAATGAACAGACGCCCGGCGGTCCGATCGCGTGCCTAGAGTTCATGTTCGCGATCAACAGGGTCGCTGCATCGCCTGACTGCGAGCCCGTCGCGGGCAAGGCCCTCCTGTCGATCTACCCGACCAATGTGACGACCCTGGCGAGACCGCACTTCGCCTTCGAGCAGGACGACGCAACCGTGACGACGATGGCGTTCGGAGCGCCCTGCTTGCAGCTGGTGACCAACGCGAACGGGACCCCCAAGGTCGCGACGAACGGCGACCCGATCTGCAAGAGTCCGAACTTCCCGAGCGTTTTTGGTCCGAGTCCCATCAAGACGAACATCTGCCCGGACGGCATCGGCTGGACGCCGACGAAGCCCTGCGCCCACGTGTACTACAAGGTCGAGAGGATCGACGGCTACGACCTCTCTCCCGCCGATTGCGCGGGCACGTGGCCGAACTGCACGTGGGGGACGCTGGCCAACCCGAAGGCGAGGCGGCCAGTGCAGTGCACCTCCGGATCGACGTGTGGGAAAGAGGTCATCATCGGCTCATCGGTCGCGGCAGGCATCAAGCTGGCTTCGGGCCAATACGCCGTCCGGCCATGGTGCCAGGGTCCCCAACCCGGCGACGATGTCGTGGCTCCGTTCATCAAGTGGCTCCCGTGCGATCTTCTCGTCGTGTGGCTCAACGGCGTGAAGTCGACCAGCGTCCACTTCCGCGACGTGGTGTGGACGGACCTTGAGGTGAACGACCCAGGAGGGGCACGGCATTAAGCCCCGAACTGGGGCCTCGGATGATCGACCGGCCGGCCTGCGAGAAGGATGGCGCCGACTCCGCTTCGCAACGCGCGCGCACAGACGTTAGCTCCAGAATTCGCCGATCCGGTCGGCCCGCTCGAGGTCGGCTCTCCACCGCCCGGCTCGCCGTGCGGTGCGGGCTCTCGGCGCGCCTCACGCAGCACCCCGACGAGGACAGCCCCGAGGGTGTGCAGAGTTCGGTCCTTACACCAACGCCACGATGATCCGCTCCAGCAGGACGAACCCGAACGCCCCGACCACGCCGACGGCGGCCACGCCGAGGAGCGCGTTCAGTCGCCGGCCACGCTCCTTCACGAACACCCACGCCAGCACGACGCCGCCGACGACGAGCGCTGCGGCCACGCCAACGTCGATCAGGCGATAGGGCTCGGCCCCGAAGTTCGTCCTCCAGACCCTGCGGGTGTACAGCAGGAACAGCCCCTCCGCCACGAGCATCGCCCCGGGCAGGATGACTGCGACGAGCGGCGGGTGCTCCCGGCGCGTCGAGATCGCCGCACCGCACGCGCCCACGACGGGTCCGGCGACGAGCGCCACCACCGTCCACACGACCTTCAGCTCGCCGACGGCGTAGGCGCGGACTCCGGCGCCGGCGTAGTACGTCGCGACGCCCACGACGAGCGCGACCGCGCCGGCGAGCGCGCCTTGCCTCGGCGACGTCGCCCGGTACCCGACGACGAAAGCCGCGAGCGCCCACGGCGCCGCGATGCTCCCCAGGAGCGTGAACAGCCGACCGGGCAGGGTCCCGTCCGCGAGCAATGAGAGGACACCGAGCGCGACCCCAACGACGACCGCGACAACGAGCACCCCTCGCCGCCTCGGGATCGGCGGGTCCTCCTTGCGTTCCGTCGTCCCGACCGTCATCGCGCTTCCGAGCCTAACGCCCGCCAAGTGACCGGGAGAGCTCATTCCGCCTGACGCAGCATCCCGACCAGCACCGGCCCGCAGCGGTCGGTGGCGGTCAGGCGCCGGCACGGTGGATGACCGTAGCCTCATCGAGTGGCCAGAGCCTCGATCCGAAGGAGGGATCCGATGGCACAGGAGCGAGCACCCGAGCGCGTACAGTCGCTGGTGGGCGAGGAGTCGGAGACGACCCCTTGGGAGATGGCACAAGAACGTCTTGCCGATCCTGAGCACGAGAGAACGAGCTGGCTTGCGACGACGCGACCGGACGGTCGGCCACACCTCATGCCCCTGATCGCCTTCTGGATCGACGGTGCGTTGCACATCGTCGTGGGGGAGGGAACTCGAAAGGCACGCAACCTCTCTGCGGACAGTCGCTGTGTCGTCGCCACGACGAGCACGACGCTCCCATCTCTCGACATCGTCGTCGAGGGTCGAGCCGATCCGGTCATCGAGGAAGACGCGGTCCGACGCCTTGCGGGGACCCTCCGCGCGAACGGCTGGCCGCTCGAGGCCAAAGGCGACAAGGTCTACGGTCCGAACGCTCCAACGGCCGGCCCGCCGCCGTACACGATCTTCCGGATCGTCACGTCGAAGGTGTTCGGCCTTCCGGGCATGTACGGGATGGACCAGTTCGATCCGGCAGAACTACCCCGACCGACCCGCTGGGACTTCGGTAGCGCCTGACCTCGATCTCGGCGTGAATGAGTCGCCGAGAGCCAACGTGGACTTCGCAACATCCCGATCAGCAGGCCCGCAGGCTCTCGTTCGGGTCAGTAGATGCCGCCGGAACCGCCTCCGGCGTTCGCGGCGATCAGGATCACCGCCACCACGACCACGATCCCGACGGCGATCGCGAGCCACGTCCTCCGGCTCCAACCCCCGCGCCGCTTCATCCCGCTCGAGCTGTCCATCTCGGACCTCCTCCGGCTCGTCCTTCGCGCGGATGCGCCTTGTCTTGCGATTCGTACCCACGCGACCGAGGGTTCCCACGGCGACGGTGACGAACGTCACCTTCGTGCAGCGAGCCGAGGCGTGATCTGCGGCGAAGGGGACGGCTCGGAGGCGGGAGGCTAGAGCCAGTCGCCTTGGAAGCGGACGCGGAGAACCTCGTCGCCGTCCGCGTAGACGAGCGCGACGGGCAGGAACCCGTCGGTTCCGTCGATCGTGATCCAGCCCTTGATGCTCTGGTGGGCGGCGACGGCTCGGGTGTCGGCGATGAACCTCGTCGACGGGCTGCCGACCGGCGGCGTCGGGAACGCGGGCCTCGGCTTGCCGTTGGCGGGCTCGACCGTGAAGCCATCGAGGTTCACGTAGACCCGTCCCTTGGAGTGGTTCGTGAGACGGACGAGGAAGAAGTAGCGGTCGAGGCCGGGCTCCTCCACGCAGCGGTGATGGAAGACCGTGAGGGTCTTGCCCCCCGCCCGCAGGCCCTGGGCCACGCACTCGGGCGGATGCGCGCCGAGCGCGATCACCTTGAGCTCCAGCCGCGTCCCGTCGACGCTCGAGGGGAACGTCGCGGCCACGGTGCCGGCCGGTGCGGGTGGCGCGTCGCCCGTCCCCAGCGATCCGGACGGACCCGTGACGGTCAGCGGTGGCCGGATCTGGCTCTGCGGTGCCTCGCCGCCGAGCACGGCGCCGAGGACCTTCCACAGGACGATCACGCCGAGCACCGCGGCACCGACGATGAGCCAGGTTCGAAGCGCCGGGTTCGACCCGCCACCCGAGCGAGCGGGAGCACCCCGCGAAGGGCGTTTCGAGGGCGTCGGTCGACGGACCGGCGCCTGACGGCTGCGTTGCGGCGCTCGGGACATCTCTGTGCCGATATCGCCCCCGGGCGCACGTTCCTTTAGGGCCCCGACGCACGGATCGTGCGTGCCGGCCCGAAAGGGCTAGCGGACGCCGATCTCGTCGAGGTGGCGGAGGAGGTCGGCCGGGTCGTCGTAGACGCGGTAGGCGCCGGCGCGTTCGAGCTCCTCGAGGCCGTACCCGCCGGAGAGCACCCCGATCCCGAGGGATCGTGCCCGGCGAGCGGCGAGCAGGTCCCAGACGCTGTCGCCCACGACCACGCAGTTCTCGGCCGCCATGCCCAGCGCGTCGGCCGCGGCGAGGAACAGGTCGGGGTCGGGCTTGGCGCGTTCGACGAGATCGCGCGTGATGACGGGCACGTCCTCCGGGAGCCCGAGGAGCTCGAGCGTCGGGCCCGCCGACTCGCGGTAGCCGCTCGTCGCGATCGCCCACGGCACACCGATCGAGGTGAGATGCGTGAGGAGCTCGCGCGCGCCCGGCAGGGGACGGACCTCGGTCGAACGCTCGGCGTACGCCTCGGCGTGCAGGCGGCGGAGCTCGCCCGCCTGCTGGTCGGTCACCTCGCGGCCGGTCTCGCGCAGGAGGGCGTTCGCGAACAGGCCGCCGCTCATCCCCACCTTGCGGTGGATCCGCCAGACGGACAGGTCGATCCCCGCTCGGTCGAGCGCGATCCGCCACGCCAGGACGTGCTGGTACACGCTGTCGACGAGCGTCCCGTCGAGGTCGAAGAGGAACCCCTGGGCCCGATCCACGCGGCCATGCTACGGGCGAGGAGGAGCACCGCGCCGGTCGTTCCCTCGGGCCGGGCTCGTTGCTACACTCGCGGCGTGAGTTGAGGTCGATCTCCCGGGCACGACCTGCGCCGATCGGCGCTCGTTGACGCACCTCTCACGCCAGGAGACGACCGCATGTTCGATCGATCGACCCACCAGCAACCCCGGAGCCCTCGATGAGCGTGCTCGAGGTCACCGACCTTTCCGTCGAGGTCGCCGGGTCCCCGATCCTCGAAGGCCTGACGCTTTCCCTGCGCGCCGGCGACAAGACCGGCGTCGTCGGTCGCAACGGAGCCGGCAAGACGAGCCTGCTCAACGTGATCGCCGGCGACGAGCCGCCGCTCGCCGGGCGAGCCGTCGTCCGGGGTCGGCTCGGCTACCTGCGGCAGGAGCCGCGGGGACGCGAGACCGAGACGCACGCGGCCCTCGCGCACGTCCTCGAGGCCCGCGGGCTCCAGGAGATGGCCGAGCGCCTCGAGAAGTTCCGGCTCGCGATGGAGGAGCGCCCGACCGAGACCAACGTCGCGCGCTTCACGCGCCTCGAGGAGCGGTACCGGGCGACCGGTGGGTATTCGGGCGAGGCCGAGGCGCGTCGCATCGCGGCGGGGCTCGGCCTGCCCGACGACCGGCTCGACCTGCCGGTCCGAGCGCTCTCCGGTGGCGAACGGCGGCGACTCGAGCTCACCCGGATCCTGTTCTCGGGCTCCGACCTCCTGCTCCTGGACGAGCCGACGAACCACCTCGACAGCGACGCCAAGCACTGGCTGATGAGGTTCCTCGGGGGGTACCGCGGGGCGCTCGTCGTGGTCAGTCACGATCTCGGACTGCTCGACGGGGCGATCACCCGGATCCTGCACCTGGACCGCGACGGGGTCGTCCAGTACCGGGGGACCTACTCGGAGTACCGGGCCGCGCGCCGCGCCGACGAGGCGCGGTTGGGTGCGCTCGCCGGGCGGCAGCAGGCCGAGGTGAAGCGGCTGAAGACGCTCGCGGACTCGATGCGCGGGCAGACGGTCAAGCGCGCCAAGAAGGCGAAGGCGCTCGACAGCCGCGTCCGCAAGCTCCAGGAGCGCGTCGTGAAGGCGCCGACCCACGAACGCGTCGTTCGGTACCGGTTCCCCGAACCCCCGAGGGCGGGTGCGATCGTGCTGGAGGCCGAGGAGCTCGCGAAGGGGTACGGCGGCCCGCCGGTGTTCGAGGACATCGGGTTCCACGTCGCCAGGGGCGAGCGGTTGCTGATCATGGGGCTGAACGGGGCCGGCAAGACGAGCCTGCTCAAGATCCTCGCGGACGTCACCGCCGCGGACGCGGGGTCGTTCCGCCTGGGCCACGGCGTCTCGCTCGGGTACTACGCGCAGGAGCACGAGGGGATCCGCGACGGCGAGTCGGTGCTCGCGCACGTCCGCGCCGAGTCCGTCGACGCCTCGGATCAGGACCTGCGCGGGCTGCTCGGGATGTTCGGCCTCACCGGGCGGGTGTCGTTCCAGGACGCCGGCACGCTCTCGGGCGGGGAGAAGACGAAGCTCGCGCTCGCGCAGCTGGTGGCGGGCAGGCGGAACCTCCTCCTGCTCGACGAGCCGACCAACAACCTCGACCCGCCCTCGCGGACGGCGGTGGCCGAGGCGCTCGCGGGCTGGTCGGGTTCCATGGTGCTGGTGAGCCACGACGTCGGCTTCGTGCAGGCGCTCGCGCCGCACAAGGTCCTGATGATGCCCGAGGGCGAGCTCGCGCTCTGGGACGACGAGCTGCTCGAGCTCGTCGCGCTCGCCTAGCCGAGCACCCGGAAGGGCGCGGACCCCCGGCACCGGTACGAGTCGTCGAGGCACAGCCGAACCTCGTAGCGACCGGCTCGCAGCGGCCACGGCGCGGAGCCGCGCGCGCCGGGCCCGATCGGCAGGCTCCCGTCGATGCGAGCCTCGGTGTATCGCCACGTCAGGTAGGGGTCCCCTTTCGCCGAGTGGCCGGCGCGGAAGACGGCCAGCCAGTCGAACTGGTTGCCCGGCGCGAACGCCCAGCTCACCTCGAGCCGCTGGTCGCCTTCGAGCGTGGGGTCGGCGACGGTGAGCTCGGGGAGCTGATCATCGGCGATCAGCACCACGGTGTCCCGCGACAGCTCGGTGTCCGTCGCGTCCAGCAGGACGACGTCGTAGGCGCCCTGCTCCAGCTGGCGTCGTGTCGAACGCCACGGTCCCGTCCGGGGCCGAGCCGGTCGGGAGATCCGCGAGCGGCGTCGTCGAACCCGAGGCGGTCAGGATCACGTGGTCGCCCGGATCCTTCGGCGCGGAACCGGGCGCGGAGCGGCAGTCCGAGCCGGGCGCTCTCGCCTTCGGCCACGACCGAGACCGGCATCGGCGCCGGCGTGACGGTGAACGACGAGGCGACGGCGCGGTGGTCGGAGGGCCAGGGGCGGATCGCGAGGTCCGCGTTCGCGCGCGACTCGCCGATGACCCGGGTCGCGTTCGTCTCGACCGGACCCGCGGCCCAGACGAAGTCGATCCGGTCGAACACCTCCCACGGGTACACGTACGGAGCCGGGTAGCCCGCGGTCCACGTGAACCCGGGGTCCGTGACCGGATCGGGATACACCTCGCGGTACGAATCCCGGAAGCCGGCCTCCTCCATCGCGAGCGAGACCGGCCAACGCATCGTGTACGGAAGCCCGCGCGCGCGAACCGCGGCGGAGGTCCAGTCGCGGTGGGAGGGGGCGTTGAAGTCGCCGGTGAAGAACGTCGGCACGCCGGCCGAGAGCAACGGCTCGAGCGCCGAGAGGTGGTCGCGGATCTGGTCAAGGCGCGTGCGCCGTTCCTGCGCCATGGCCTCGGCGCGGCCGAACCCGCGGTTCACGATCCGGTAGGGCGTGTACGGGCAGCAGGTGAGGTGCGTGTTCGCGATCGCCGCCACCTCGCCCGGCGCGAGCAGCAGGTAGGCCCAATCGCCGTTCGAGCCCGAGGGCTCCAGGATCGGGAACCTCGAGACCAGGTGCATCCGCGGCGAGGCGTGGAACCCGAGCGCCTTCGCGATCCTTCGGGTGCGCGCGTACGGCTCCTGGAGCCCGACGACGTCGGCGCCCGCCTCGCGGATCGCCCGGACGACCTCGTCGAGCCCGTGGGTGACGGTGGCGCCGTACCAGATGTTGAAGGTCATCACGGTGAGATCGACCGGTTGGAGCGCGGTCTGCCCCGACGCTCCCGAGGACGGCCACGACCGGCCCCATCGCCAGGGCGAGGCCCACCGCGCCCGCGCACAGCCTTCGTCTGCCCACCATGGTCGGCGCAGCATAGTCCTGGGGTAGGTCGCTATGCTCTGCGCGCTCCGGCGTCCGACAGCACCGATCGGGAGAGGAACGAGGCATGGCTCCGAACGGCACCGTCGACCTCGCGTTCGTCAACGGGCGCGTCGCCACGATGGACGCCGCGCGGCGCTGGGCCGGCGCGGTCGCGGTCTCGCAGGGGCAGATCGTCGCGGTCGGGACCGACGGCGATGTGGGCGAGCTGATCGGCTCGGAGACCGAGGTGGTGGATCTCGCCGGGAGGCTGCTCGTGCCGGGGTTCCAGGATGCGCACGTCCACCCGCCGTCGAGTGGCCTCGAGATGCTGCGCTGCAACCTCTCCGAGGCCTACGACGCGCGCGAGTACGAGCGGATCGTCTCCGAGTACGCGTCGGCGAACCCGGAGGAACCGTGGGTCGTCGGCGGCGGGTGGTCGATGGACATCTTCCCGGGCGGCAACCCGCCGAAGGACGTCCTCGATCGTGTGGTGCCGGATCGGCCGGTGTTCCTGATGAGCCGGGACGGTCACAGCGCATGGGTGAACTCCCGAGCACTCGAGATCGCAGGCGTGACGCGCGACACGCCCGACCCGGCGGACGGGTGGATCGTCCGGGACGCCGCGGGCGAACCCGCGGGCGCCGTGCACGAGGGCGCGTTCGTCCTGCGTCGAGCGGCACGTCCCCGAGGCGACGCCGTCGGATTGGGTCGACGGGCTCCTCGCCGCGCAGCGCCACCTGCATGCGCTCGGGATCACGGCGTGGCAGGACGCGATCGTCGGCGGCAGCTACCCGACCCTCGAGGCGTACCGGCAGGTCGCCGCGTCCGGGGAGCTCACCGCGCGGGTCGTGGGCGCGCTGTGGTGGGACCGGTACCGGGGGATCGAGCAGGTCCAGGACCTGGTCGCCGCGCGGGAGCGGGGCCGGGTCGGGCGGTTCGCGGCCACGACGGTCAAGATCATGCAGGACGGCGTGATCGAGAACTTCACCGCCGCCGTCCTCGAGCCCTACCTGGACGCCGAGGGCCGGCTCACCGACAACCGGGGGAAGTCGTTCGTCGAGGCCGAGGAGCTGAAGACGGCCGTCACCCGACTGGACGCCGAGGGGTTCCAGGTGCACATCCACGCGATCGGGGAGCGCGCGGTCCGGGAGGCGCTCGATGCGTTCGAGTCGGCTCGCGCGGCGAACGGCTCGAACGACCATCGCCACCACATCGCACACATCCAGGTCGTGCACCCGGACGACGTCCCACGCTTCCGCGAGCTCGGCGTGGTCGCGAACGCCCAACCGTTGTGGGCGGTGAACGAGGGGCAGATGCTCCACCTCACGGTCCCGTTCCTGGGCCCGGAACGCTCGTCCTGGCAGTACCCGTTCGCGAGCCTCGTGCGTTCGGGGGCGGTGCTCGCGATGGGGAGCGACTGGTCGGTCTCGAGCGCGAACCCGCTGTGGGAGATGCACGTCGCCGTGAATCGCACCGCCCCGGACGCGTACGAGTACGGCGGCGGGACCGGCGAGCCGTTCCTGCCCCACGAACGCATCGACCTGCCGACCGCGCTCGCCGGGTTCACGATCAACAGCGCGTACGTGAACCACCTGGACCACCTCACCGGCTCGATCGAGGTCGGGAAACGGGCTGACCTCGCGGTCCTGGACCGGGACGTGTTCGCGAACCCCGTCGAGGAGATCGCCGACGCCTCCGTCGTGCTCACGTTCGTCGACGGCGAGCGCGTGTTCGACGGGCCGCGCGCTGACCAGCGGTCATGGGGGCTCGTTGCCAGGCCGGAAGGCCGGACGCACGATAGCCGCGGCCCCGACCGGGCCGAACGCACCCATCCGAGCCGAGGAGGTTTCCGTCATGGCGTTCGACATGAGCCAGGTACAGCGCGGGGCGCGCAACCGCCGCACGCCGTACCACGAGGCGGCACAGAAGCACGACCCGAAGGGCTACACCGTCTACAACCACATGTACTTCCCGATCCGGTTCGACTCGTTCGAGGCCGAGTTCGACACCCTCCTCAACGGGGTGACGCTGTGGGACGTCGCGGTCGAACGCTGCCTCGAGATCGGCGGCCCCGACGGGTTCCGGTTCGCCCAGCTGCTCACGCCGCGCGACCTGTCGACGTGCGCCGTCGGCCAGGCCAAGTACGTCCTGATCTGCGACAGCGACGGCGGCATCATCAACGACCCGGTCATGACGCGGATGGACGAGAACACCTTCTGGTTCGCGCTCGCCTCCTCGGACGCGCTGCTGTTCGCGCGCGGCCTGAGGAACGCATACCCGGGACCTGGACGTGACGATCCGGGAGGCGGACGTCGCACCGCTCCAGGTCCAGGGGCCGAAGTCGAAGGACCTGATGGCCAAGCTCGATCGGCCCCGAGATCCTCGACCTGCGCTACTACTTCTGGACCGAGTCGAAGATCGCCGGCGCGCCGGTGGTGATCACGCGTACCGGCTGGACCTCCGAGGTCGGCTACGAGGTGTACCTCACCGACACGACCAAGGGCGTCGAGGTCTACGAGGCGATCATGGAGGCGGGGGACGAGTTCGGCGATCCGTCCCGACCGGCCCGAGCGACATCAGGCGGATCGAGGGCGCGATCTTCAACTGGGGCGCGGACATGACCTACGAGAACAACCCGATCGAGATGGGTCTCGACCGCCTGATCGACTGGGACCTCGCGGACGATGCGAGTCATCTCGATGGCGGCCCTCCGCTCGATCCAGGAGCACGGCGTGCGCCGCCGGATCAACGGCGTGGAGATGGACGGGGATCCGTTCCCGGAGCTCAACAACCTCAAGTGGCCGATCGTCGACGGGGGACAGGAGATCGGCAAGGTGACCTCGGCGATCTACTCGCCCAGGCTCGAGCGCAACATCGGGTTCGCGTGGCTCCCGGTCGAGCGCTCGACGCTCGGAGAGCGCGTCACGGTCGAGACCGAGTGGGGTGCCAGGACGGGGACCGTGGTCGAGATGCCGTTCGTCGATCCGAGCAAGCAGATCCCGGTCTCCTAGGACCACCGGCGCGAACCTGAAGCGCCGTTCAGCCGGTCGGGCGCGCTCGGGCCGCCCTGGCGGCTTGCGGCGGGGCGTGGTTTGAACGATGATTCAAAGTCCCGCCGGCGCCCGGCCGCGGGATCGAAGGGGGTCGTGCCCGGATGGTGAACGAACGGCAGGAGATGCTCGAGCAGAGCGCGACGCTCTACTTCGGACCCTGGTACCGGCGATCCCCGTTCTTCGACGCGACGCGGCGGGCCGGCTGCACCGCCTACGACGTCTACAACCACATGCTCCTGCCCGCGTACTTCGACGACCCCGTGGTCGAGTACTGGGCGCTGCTCAACGACGTCACGGTGTGGGACGTCGCGGTCGAGCGCACGGTCGAGATCTCGGGGCCGGACGCGGATCGCTTCGTCGATTCGCTCACGTGTCGCGACCTCACGACCTGCGCGGTGAAGCAGGGCAAGTACATGATCGTCACCGCGCCGGACGGCGGGATCCTCAACGATCCGGTCTTGCTGCACGTCGGTGAGAACCGGTGGTGGATGCAGCTCGCGGACTCGGACGCCGGCCTCTACGCGCTCGGCGCCGCGTCCCAGTCGAACCTCGACGTCGAGGTGTCGTACCCGCACGCGTACCCGATGCAGGTCCAGGGCGCGAAGGCGGCGAAGACGCTGGAGAAGCTCGTGGGCCCCGCCGTGCTCGACCTCAAGTACTACTGGTGCGACTGGTTCGACGTCGGCGACATCCCGGTGCTGATCAGCCGCACGGGCTGGACCGCGGTCCAGGGGTTCGAGATCAACCTGCTCGACCCTTCCCGCGGTGACGATCTGTGGAACGCGGTGTTCACGGCGGGGGAGGAGTTCGGGATCCGGCCGGTCGCGCCGGTCGAGGCGAGGCGGATCGAGGCCGGGATCATGAACTACAACTCGGACATGACCCACCAGGACACCCCCCTGCACATCATGGGGCTCGAGCATCTCGTGGAGGACCAGCCGCAGGAGTACGTGGGCAAGGCGGCGCTCGAGGCCCTCAAGGCCAAGGGCGTCGATCGCAAGCTCGTCGGCATCGAGTGGTCCGGCGACGAGCTCAAGGCCGAGCTCTCGTGGTTCTGGCCGGTCGTTCGGGACGGTGAGCAGGTGGGCCGGGTCACCGACGCCGTGTGGTCCCCGAAGCTCGAGAAGAACATCGGGTATGCCTGGGTGCCGATCGATCTGGCCGAGCCCGGGACGAGCGTCGACGTGGAGTCCGAGCACGGGCCGATCACGGTCTCGACGGCCGCGATCCCGTTCATCGACGCCCGCAAGGAGGTCCCGGCGGCCTCCCTGCGCGGCTAGGTCCGCCGCCGGTCCGACCGAGGGGGCGTCGAGATGCAGGGCACCAGGGTCGACCGCAGGCCGCCGGAGACCGCGCCCCCCGCCAAGGGCTTCCGGCGCGCGCTCCTGCTCGTCGAACGCGTCACGAAGGAGACCGTGTGGGACTGCCGCATGTGCGGGCAGTGCATCCTGCACTCGACGGGGCTCTCGTGCCCGATGCGTTGCCCGAAGAACCTGCGGAACGGTCCCTGCGGCGGCACGCTGCAGGACGGCAGCTGCGAGGTGGTGCCCGAGATGAAGTGCGTCTGGGTCGCGGCGTGGGAGGGCTCGCGGCGCCTGCCGCTGTGGCGGGACCACATCCAGCACGTCGAGCCGCCGGTCGACTGGCGGCTCCAGGGAACCTCGTCGTGGGAGAACCTCGTGACGGGTCGCGACCGGCAGGTGCCGGAGGGATGGTCGGGATCCGCGCACGGGTCCGGGTCGTGAGACCCGCCCGATGACGGAGGAGGCTCCGCGCAGCCACCTGCACCGCCTGTTGCGGGCGGGCGAGTTCGTCGTCACGGCCGAGCTCCAGACGAGCGACTCGGCCGACCCGGCGCGCATCGCCGAGCTGGCCGGGACCCTCCGGGGCAAGGTCGACGCGGTGAACTGCACGGACAACAGCGCCGCCCATGCGCACATCGCGGCGATGGCGGCCGCTCGCCTGCTCCTGGATCAGGGCGTCGAACCCGTGATGCAGCTGGTCTGCCGCGACCGTAACCGGCTCGCCCTGCAGGCCGACCTCCTGGGTGCGGCCGCGCTGGGGGTTCGCAACATCGTCTGCATGACGGGCGACGACGTCAGCGCCGGCGACCATCCCGAGACCAAGCCGATCTACGACCTCGACTCCGTCCAGTTGATCCGGACGGCGAAGATCATGCGGGACGAGGGCACGTACCTCTCGGGCCGGGCCCTGTCCGACCCGCCGAGCCTGCTGATCGGCGCCGTCGAGAACCCGTTCGCGCCGCCGCTCGAGTTCCGGCCGATGCGGCTCGGGACGAAGATCGAGGCGGGGGCCGAGTTCGTCCAGACGCAGATCTGCTTCAACCTCGACAAGCTTCGGGTCTTCATGGCTCGGTGTGGCGAGCTCGGGCTGCTGGAGCACGTGAAGGTGCTGGCCGGGGTGTTCGTGCCGAGCTCGGCGGCGGGCGCACGCTACCTGCGCGATCAGGTACCGGGGCTCGACGTGCCCGAGCAGGTGATCGAGCGGATGGACGCGGTGCCCCGCGAGGCGCAGCGGGAGGAGGGGATCCGGCTCGCGCTCGAGATCGTCGAGGCGGTCCGGCAGATCCCCGGGGTCTCGGGCATCCACCTGATGACGATCAACCACGAGGAGGCGATCCCTCGCGTCGTCGAGGGCGCGGGGCTGCTGCCGCGTCCCCCCGCGGCGGATGTGGCGATCGCGTAGCGATCGGGTACGTGCCGAACGCGTCTCCCGGCCTCGGGTGAACGCGCGGACGCCGGGTGTCGAATGGAGCCTGAACCCGACAGACTGGAGCCATGACCATGAGGCGAGCCCTCCTCGCGCTCGGCGTCGTTGCGGCGCTGGCGTTCTCCGCGTGCACCACCGGAACCACCACCAACAACACCGCCGAGCCCAAGGCGGTCTTCCCGTCCAGCCAGCCGACCGTCGCCACGGGCCAGGGCGCCGTCATCCAGGTCGTGCGCAAGGTGCTCCCGGCGGTCGTGAACGTCGTGGCGGACAGCTCCGAGGGACAGGGCGAGGGGACCGGGTTCGTCGTGCGCTCGGACGGCATCGTCGTGACGAACTTCCACGTGGTGGAGGGCGCATCGAAGGTCACCGTGCTCAGCTCGGCCGATGAGCCGGTCCACTACGACGCCCGCGTGATCGGCGGCGACGAAGAGGCAGATCTCGCCGTCCTCCAGGTGGACGCGACCGATCTGCCGACGGTCGCGATGGGGAACTCCTCCGATCTGCAGCTCGGCCAGCAGGTGGTCGCGCTCGGCTACGCGCTCGGGTTGGCGGGCGGGCCGTCCGTCACGACCGGCGTCGTCTCGTCGCTCACGCGCAGGATCACGGTGCAGGACCCCCGGTGCACCGAATGCACCAACGGCGAGCGGGTCTACACGGACGTGATCCAGACCGATGCCGCGATCAACCCCGGGAACTCCGGAGGACCCCTCCTGAACATGGCGGGGCAGGTCGTCGGGATCAACACCGCGGGGGCGAACCAAGCCGAGAACATCGGGTTCGCGATCCAGGTCGACTCGGTCAAGCCGACGATCTTCCAGGCCGCTGAGAACCCGTCGCAGCCGGTCGCGTTCATGGGGATCTCCTCCGCGGACGCCTCGGACCCGTCGGTCCAGTTCGAGTTCAACCCGCAGGTGAACAGCGGTGCCGTGATCGTGGATCTCGTGAGCGGCGGACCGGCCGAGCAGGCCGGGATCCAGGTCGGCGACGTGGTCGTGCAGTTCGACGGCCAAGCGGTGGACTCGGCCGAACGGCTCGGCGAGCTGATCCGCGAGCACCGGCCCGGCGACCAGGTCGAGGTCGGCGTCGTCCACTCGGACGGGTCGCGGGACACGCTCAGCGTCACGCTGGGCGTGAACCCGGTCGCGACGACCTAGCTCGCAAGGCACGGGCGGGCTTCGAGCACCGGTGGTGCGCTAGCCTGACCC
This sequence comes from uncultured Actinomycetes bacterium, assembly GCA_963778545.1. GTDB lineage: Bacteria > Actinomycetota > UBA4738 > UBA4738 > HRBIN12 > DASSJM01. The sequence continues at coordinate 154,871 of CAVZUW010000015.1, forward strand.
GCGTGAAGGTGAGGCTCCGCAACCCCGACCGGGAGGTCGAGCTCGCCGGCGGTCGCAAGATCCACGACGTCCTGGGCGAACTCGGCATCAACCCCGACACCGTGCTCGTGATCCGTGAGCGCGAGCTGCTCACGCGCGAGGATCGGGTCGGCGAGGCCGACGTGATCGAGATCCGCCCGGTGATCAGCGGCGGCTCCGGCGGGAATCGGATGAAGTGCCGCCGATGCAAGGCGCCCGCGGTCGTCGAGATCCGCCGGCACAACGCGGCGTTCTGCGCCGACTGCTTCCTGCGCCACGTGCGCGAACAGGTCAGGCGGGCGATCGAGGGGCACGACATGTTCGAACCCTCGGACCGGATCCTGGTCGCGGTCTCGGGCGGCAAGGACTCCCTCGCGCTGTGGGACGTCCTGCTCGAGGCCGGCTACCACGCGGACGGGCTGTACCTCGGGCTCGGGATCGGCGAGTACTCGGAACGCTCGCATCGGATCGCGCGCGGGTTCGCCGACGAACGCGACGCGCGCCTCGTCGAGGTCGACCTTGCGCGCGACTACGGTTTCGACGTGCCGACCGCCGGCAAGAAGGGCTCGCGGTCGACCTGCGCGGTGTGTGGCCTGTCCAAGCGCTACGTCTTCAATCGCGCCGCGCGCGAGGGCGGGTACGACGTGATCGCGACCGGCCACAACCTGGACGACGAGGCCGCGACGTTGCTCGGCAACACGCTTCGGTGGCAGACGGACTACATCGCGCGCCAGTCCCCGGTGCTGCCGGCGGAGGAGGGGTTCGCGCGCAAGGTGAAGCCGCTGTACCGGCTCTCGGAGCTCGAGACCGCCGCGTTCGCGTTCCTGCGCGGGATCGACTACGTGGTGGAGGAGTGCCCGCTCGTGGGCGGGAACACGCAGCTCCGGTACAAGGACGCGATGAACCACCTCGAATCGACCTCGCCCGGCACCAAGGCGCAGTTCCTCTTCGGCTACCTGGACCGGGCCGCCCCGCTGTTCGCGACGCAGGACGAGGTCGAGCTCGTCGGGTGCGAGCGATGCGGCCAGCCCACGACCGGCAGGTTCTGCGCGTTCTGCCGCGCGCAGGCGCAGATCCTGGGCGAGCGGCTCGGAGAGCCGCGGGCCGGGCGGGTTGAACCAGGCGAATCGAGCGATCGCGAGACGGCCGAGGCCCTGTCCGACGAGGTCATGCCGGTGGAGATCTACGGGAGCGTGCCGCGATGATCGGGCCGTTCGAGGCGGGGGAGAGGATCCTGCTGGTGGACCAGCGCGACCGCCGGTACCTGCTCACGCTCCAGACGGGCGAGACCTGGCACTCCCACGGCGGCGGACTCTCGCACGACCTGCTGATCGGATCGCCCGAGGGGACCCTGGTGCACTCGGCGACGGGGATGGCGTTCCGAGCGTTCCGACCGCGGCTGGCCGACTTCGTGCTCAAGATGCCGAGGGGCGCCCAGGTCGTCTACCCCAAGGACGTCGGCGCGATCCTGGTCGGGGCGGACGTCTTCCCGGGTGCCCGCGTCCTGGAGGCCGGGACGGGTTCGGGCTCGCTCACGCTGGCCCTGTGCCGGGCCACCGGTCCCGAAGGCCGGGTGGTCTCCTACGACCTGCGGCCCGAGTTCCAGGAGGGGGCGGCCCGGAACATCGAGTCGTTCTTCGGGAAGGCGCCGGACTGGCTCGAGCTCCGCGATGGCGACGTCCGCGACGTCGCGGGGAGCGGCGAGATCTTCGACCGCGCGATCTTGGATCTCCCGGAGCCGTGGGAGGCGCTCGAGCCGCTCGCGACCGTGCTGCCACCGGGCGCGATCTTCTGCGGGTACCTGCCGACGACGAACCAGGTGCAGCAACTGGTGCTCGCCATGGAGCGGAGCGGATACGAGCACCTCGAGACGTTCGAGGTGCTCCACCGCTCGTGGCACGTGACCGCGCGGAGCGTCCGGCCGGACCAGCGGATGGTGGCGCACACCGGGTTCATCACGCTCGCGCGTCGCGTCTGAGCGATCAGCCCGCGGACGTCCGAGCGACAACCTTTGACCCGAGGAGGCGTTCAGTAAGGCGTATCCGCTGCCGAAAAGCGTATGGATAGGCCAAGAGACCTCCCCCGCCTTCATCGGTAAGGGGGAGGACCAGGGGTATGCTTCCGCACCGGCGGGAGGTGAAGGAGATGCCGGAGCCCGATCCACGCGAACAGCAGGAACTGTTCGAGAAGAAGGTCCACGAGCTCCAGACGCAGGTCCGCTTCCTCGAGGACGAGGTCTCCCTCCTCCGACGCCGGCTCACGAACGCCCCTCGCCAGGTCAAGCTGCTCGAGGACAAGCTCCTCGAGGCACGTTCGGATCTCGCCCGCGCGCTCTCCCAGAACGAGAAGCTCGCCGGGACGCTCCATGCCGAGAAGGAGCGGATCGAGGGGCTCCGCGAGGAGGTCGAGAAGCTCAGCCAGCCTCCCGCATCGTTCGGCGTCTACCTCGGCACCAACGACGACGGCTCGGTCGACGTGTTCACCGCGGGTCGCAAGATGCGCGTGAACGTCTCCCCGGACGTCGAGACCGACCGCCTGCGCAAGGGCGCCGAGGTGATCCTCAACGAGGCGCTGAACGTCGTCGAGGTGCTCCTGCCCGACCGGGCGGGCGAGGTCGTCAAGGTCAAGGACCGGCTCGGCGACGACCGCGTGATCGTGATCGGACGGGGCGACGAGGAGCTCGTGGCCACGCTCGGCACCGCGCTGCTCGACGTGCAGATCCGCGCCGGCGACCCGTTGCTGATCGACCCGCGGTCCAACGTCGCGCTCGAGAAGCTGCCGAAGGAAGAGGTCGAGGAGCTCGTGCTCGAGGAGATCCCCGACGTGTCCTACGAGGACATCGGCGGGCTCGAGGGGCAGATCGAGGCGATCCGCGACGCGGTCGAGCTGCCGTTCCTGTACGCGGAGCTGTTCCACGAGCACCAGCTCGAGGCGCCGAAGGGCGTCCTGCTCTACGGGCCCCCGGGCTGCGGGAAGACCCTGATCGCCAAGGCCGTGGCCAAGTCGCTCGCGGACAAGGTTCGCGAGCGCACCGGACGCCAGGACGCGCACTCGTACTTCCTGAACATCAAGGGCCCGGAGCTGCTGAACAAGTACGTCGGCGAGACCGAGCGGCAGATCCGGCAGATCTTCCAGCGCGCGAAGGAGCGGAGCGAGGAGGGGCTGCCGGTCATCGTGTTCTTCGACGAGATGGACTCGATCTTCCGCACCCGCGGGACGGGGATCTCGAGCGACGTCGAGTCGACGATCGTGCCGCAGCTGCTGTCCGAGCTCGACGGCGTCGAGACCCTGAAGAACGTGATCGTGATCGGGGCGTCGAACCGCGAGGACCTGATCGACCCGGCGATCCTGCGACCCGGGCGGCTCGACGTGAAGATCAAGATCGAGCGCCCCGACGCCGCGCAGGCTGCCGACATCATGGCCAAGTACCTGAACCCGACCGTCCCGATCCACCCCGAGGACATCGCCCGAGCCAGCGGCGACGTCAAGGCCACGACCTCGCGGATGATCCAGTCGACGATCGACCGGATGTACTCGGAGGCCGAGGACAACCGGTTCCTCGAGGTCACGTACGCGAGCGGCGACAAGGAGATCCTGTACTTCAAGGACTTCAACTCGGGCGCGATGATCGAGAACATCGTGCGCCGCGCGAAGAAGGAGGCGATCAAGCGCTTCCTGTCGATGGGGGAAAAGGGCATCAAGGCCGAGGACCTGTCGCGCGCGATCCGCGACGAGTTCAAGGAGAACGAGGACCTGCCGAACACGACCAACCCGGACGACTGGGCGCGGATCTCGGGCAAGAAGGGCGAGCGCATCGTCTACGTGCGCACGCTGCTCGGCGATGGCGACAGCGAGGGCAGGCAGGTCGAGCGGGTCAGCGCCGGCCAGTACCTGTAAGGTCCCCGGATGGCCATCCCCAAGGTCATCGGGACCGAGACCGAGTACGGGATCTCCGCGGTCGGGTCGCCCGAGTTCAACCCGGTCATCTCCTCCTCCCTGCTGATCAGTACCTACGCGGGCGCGCTCCGACGGATCCGTTGGGACTACGAGCAGGAGTCACCGCTCCGCGATGCCCGCGGGTTCGAACCCGTCCAGCTGCGCGAACCTTCCGAGGAGGACCTGGGTCTCGCGAACGTGATCCTGCCCAACGGGGCCCGCTACTACGTCGACCACGCGCACCCCGAGTACTCCACGCCCGAGTGCGTGACGCCGCGCGACCTCGTGATCCACGACAAGGCGGGGGAGCGGGTGCTCGAACGGTCCCTCGAGGAGATCCAGCGCACGATGCCCGGCGCCCAGCGGCTCGCGGTCTACAAGAACAACAGCGACGGGAAGGGCAACTCGTACGGGACCCACGAGAACTACCTGGTCGACCGGCAGGTGCCGTTCGGCAACCTGGTCGCGGGGCTCACACCGTTCTTCGTGAGCCGTCAGATCTTCTGCGGTGCCGGGAAGCTGGGCGGGGAGGCATCGTGGGACGAGCGGTCGCGGGACCGCTACCAGGTGACGCAACGTGCGGACTTCTTCGAGGCCGAGGTCGGTCTGGAGACCACCCTGAAGCGTCCGATCATCAACACCCGCGACGAGCCGCACGCCGACCCCGAGAAGTACCGCCGGCTGCACGTGATCGTCGGCGACGCGAACCTGTGCGAGGTCGCGACCCTGCTGAAGCTCGGCACGACGTCGCTCGTCCTCAAGCTGATCGAGGACGGCGACGCGCCCGACCTCACGCTGGCGACGCCGGTGCCGTCGCTCCACGACGTGTCCCGCGACCTCACGTGCACGGCGCCGATCCGCCTGGCGGACGGCCGCAGGCTCACGGCGGTGCAGATGCAGTGGGAGTACCTCGAGCGGGCTCGGAAGTACGTCGAGCAGGAGGACACCACGGCGGACAACCTCGAGGTGCTCGAACGCTGGGAGGCGGTGCTCACCGGGCTGGAGGACGACCCGATGCAGCTCTCGCGTGAGCTCGACTGGGTCGCCAAGTACCGGCTGCTCGAGGGCTACCGGGAGCGGGACGAGCTCGAGTGGTCCGACGCCAAGCTGCGGCTGATCGACCTGCAGTACCACGACGTGCGTCGGGACAAGGGGCTGTATCACCGGCTGGTCGCCACGGGACAGGTCGAGCGGCTCGTCTCGGACGAGGACGTCGAGCGGGCGATCATGGAGCCGCCCGAGGACACGCGGGCCTACTTCCGGGGCCGCTGCATCGCGCGCTACCCGGACGCGATCGCCGCGGCGTCGTGGGACTCGATCATCTTCGACACCGGGGCCGAGGCGCTCCAGCGGGTGCCGATGCGCGAGCCGCTGCGCGGCACGAAGGAGCACGTCGACGAGCTGTTCGAGCGGGCCGCCGACGCCGCCGCGCTCGTCCAGATGCTCCGCTCCTAGCCAACCGCGATCGCACCACGAGCGCCTGCAGGTCGGGTCCTCAATCGGCCCGGAGCCCCGACCGATGCTCCTTCGGTGAACCCTCCACCGCGCCATGCGCAGCTCCACAAGGCGCCGTTCGGCTGGATGGACCTGGTGGTCGCGGTCGCGTTCGTGGTGATCGCGACCAGGTTCCACCTCCAGCCGTCCCGGTCGTTCGACCCATGGCTGCTCCTCGTCTTCTTCCCGCTGATCGTCCTCGTGCACGAGGCGGGGCACGCCGTCGCCGCGCTGCTGGTGGGGCATCGGGTGCTCGAGGTCAAGGTCGGCGCGGGTCCGAAGGTGACCGCGTGGCACGGTCGGTGGCGTCTGGTGCTCGGGTTGTTCCCACTCGGCGGTCATGTGATGGCGGGTTCATCCGATCCTTCGGGCTACCGCGGGAAACGGCTCGCGATCACGGCCGCCGGTCCGGCGATGAACGCGTTGATGTTCGCATTCGCCCCGCTGATCGATGCGTCCTCGAGCACGCTGCGGGACTTCGCGATCGTCAACGCCTGCGTCCTCATCTTCAACCTGTTCCCGTACAGCGTCCGAACCCCGTACGGCCCGCAGAGGACGGATGGGCTCGGACTGGTGCGCACGGTGTCCGACAGCGACTGGCAGCTCGCGGAGGAGCGGTCGGGTTTCGCGGTCGCGGGCGCGCAGCTGGCCGACCAGCGCGGGGATCGGGAGGAGGCGCGGCGCATCACCGACGAAGCGGCGGCGATGAACCCTCGAAGCGTCGTCCTGCGCACGTGGCTGGGCTACCGTGCGATCAAGGACGAGGGCTACGCTTCGGGTCGAACGATCTTCCGGGAGCTCGTGGACGAGGATCGACAGGTGCCGGCGGCCGGGCTCGGGCAGCGCGACGACGTGAGCCGGGGGATCCACCTGAACAACCTGGCCTGGTGCGATCTGATGCTCGACGATCCGGCTCTCGTCGAGGAGGCGCTTTCGACCTCGGCCGCGGCGATCGACCTGCTGCCTGAGCATCCGGCCATCCGTGGGACGCGCGCGTTCGCACTGATCCTCGGTGGGCGGCCCGGCGAGGGGATCGATCTCGGCCTCGCGGCGTACGCGAAGACCAAGGAGCCGCCCACGAAGGCGCTGCAGGCGTGCGTCCTCGCGATCGGGTACGCGCGCGACTGGCGGTTCGGTCAGGCCGCGCGATGGATCGACCTGGCGCGGAGGGCCGATCCGAGCTGCTCCCTGCTCGACCGGGCGTCGGGGGAGCTCGAAACTCTCCGGCCCGCGCGGTGATGGTGCTGTCGCGGAGTCCGGATAGAATCGGTCGTTCACGGGAAGGAGCTCGGCGGTGCCTCAAGAGCAGGAGCAGAAGAAGACCCAGAAGCGTTCCGGCGGCGGCTCGGACGACGAGGCCGGCCAGGTGACCTCCGCCTCCAAGGGCGAGAAGCTCAAGGAGGAGATGGACGACATCCTGGACGAGATCGACTCGGTCCTGGAGGAGAACGCGGAGGAGTTCGTCAAGTCGTACGTCCAGAAGGGCGGCGAATGACCGAGGGTCCGCGGTTCCCGCCCGATCCCTCGGGCGGGCCGATCGGCGCGAACCCGAGCTTCGTCGATCTCGTGCGACGGAGCCGCCCCGAGACCCTCCCGGCCGCAACCGGCCTCACCCCCGACGTCGCGGGACCGCACGGGACGACGGTCGTGGCGCTGAAGTTCGCGGGCGGCGTCGTGTTCGGCGGGGACCGGCGGGCGACCGAGGGCTTCGCGATCGCCGACGAGAAGATGGAGAAGGTCTTCGCCGCGGACGACCTCTCGGTGATCGCGATCGCCGGGGCCGCCGGGCAGGCGATCGAGATCGTCAAGCTGTTCCAGCTCGAGCTCGAGCACTACGAGAAGATCACCGGCGACCGGCTCTCGCTCGAAGGCAAGGCGAACCGGCTCGCGCAGATGATCCGCGGCAACCTGCCGATGGCGATCCAGGGGCTCGTCGTGGTGCCGCTCTTCGGTGGGTTCGACGAGCGCCGCGAGGAGGGCCGGATCTTCTACTACGACGCCACCGGCGGCCGGTGGGAGGAGGACGACTACCACTCCACGGGTTCGGGCGGCCGGCCGGCGAAGAGCTCGCTCAAGAAGCGGTGGCGCCCCGGGCTCGATCGGGACGCCGCCCTGGAGGTCGCCGTGGAGGCCCTGGTCGACGCATCCCAGGAGGACGCGGCGACCGGTGGACCCGATCCCAACCGCGGCATCTTCCCGACGGTGATCGTCGTGACCGCCGAGGGAGCGGAGAGCGTCGGCGGGGACGAGCTCCGCGGCGCGTACGAGCGCGTCGTCGGTCGGAGCGGGGGCGGCTCGTGAGCTTCATGCCGTACGTGCCGCCCGAGCAGCGGATCAAGGACCTCTCGGACTTCGCGCACAAGGGGATCGCGCGCGGCAAGTCGGTGGTCGGGCTCGAGTACGCGGACGGCGTCCTGTTCATCGCCGAGAACCCGAGCGCGACGCTGCACAAGATCAGCGAGATCTACGACCGGATCGCGTTCGCGGGCGTCGGCAAGTACAGCGAGTTCGAGGATCTTCGGATCAGCGGGGTTCGGCACGCGGACCTGCGCGGCTACTCCTACGGCCGTGACGACGTGCGTGCGCGCGACCTCGCCAACGCGTACTCGCAGGCGCTGTCGACGATCTTCACGCAGCAGATGAAGCCCTACGAGGTCGAGATCCTGGTCGGCGAGGCCGGCGAGGACCCCGGCGGCAACGAGATCTACCACGTGCTGTTCGACGGCACCGTCACCGACGAGCACGGCCACGTGGCGATCGGCGGGCACGCCGAGGAGCTGTCCAACGCGGTGCAGGAGGCCTACCAGTCCGGCTGGGACCTCGGCACGGCCGTTCGCGAGGCCGTCAAGGCGCTCTCGACGGCCGAGGGGCGCGAGATCGAGGCCGAGCAGGTCGAGGCGGGCGTGCTCGACCGCACGCGGCAGCAGCGACGGAAGTTCCGCCGCCTGGGCGAGGACGAGGTCGCGACGATCCTGGCCGGCTGAGCCGGCGGCTCCCCGCCTTCGTTCGGGCGGGGCCTACACTCGACCCGTGGAGCGACGCATCTTCGGGCTCGAGAACGAATACGGCGTCACCTGCACGTTCCGGGGTCAGCGACGCCTCTCGCCCGACGAGGTCGCCCGCTACCTGTTCCGGCGCGTCGTGCACTGGGGACGCTCCTCGAACGTGTTCCTCGAGAACGGCGCCCGCCTGTACCTGGATGTCGGCTCGCACCCCGAGTACGCGACGCCCGAGTGTGACCAGATCTCGGACCTCGTCGCCCATGACAAGGCGGGGGAGCGGATCCTCGAGGCGCTGCTCGCCGCGGCCGAGGTCCGGTTGCACGAGGAGGGCATCAGCGGACAGGTCTACCTGTTCAAGAACAACACCGACTCGGCGGGCAACTCGTACGGGTGCCACGAGAACTACCTCGTAGCCCGTCAGGGCGAGTTCGCGCGCATGGCCGACCTGCTGATCCCGTTCTTCGTGACGCGGCAGATCTGGTGCGGCGCGGGGAAGGTCCTGCACGGGCCGCGTGGTGCCGTGTTCTGCATCGCCCAGCGCGCCGAGCACATCTGGGAAGGGGTCTCATCGGCGACCACGCGCTCGAGGCCGATCATCAACACGCGCGACGAACCGCATGCGGACGCCGAACGGTTCCGGAGGCTGCACGTCATCGTCGGCGACTCGAACATGTCGGAGTTCAGCTCGTGGATGAAGGTGGGCATCACCGACCTGGTCCTTCGGATGGTCGAGGCGAACACGGTGATGCGCGACCTGTCGCTCGAGAACCCGATCCGAGCGATCCGCGAGATCAGCCACGACGTGACCTGCCGCAAGAAGGTTCGGCTGGCCAACGGGCGCGAGCTCTCGGCGATCGAGGTGCAGGAGGAGTACTACGAGCGCACCGAACGCTTCCTGGAGCGACGTGGCCCGGATCCGCAGTCCAAGCAGCTGTTGCAGGAGTGGCGCGAGGCGCTGGACGCGTTGATCCTGCAGGAGCCGGAGCGGCTGGTCCGCAAGGTCGACTGGGTCGCCAAGCAGAGCCTGATCGAGAGCTACCGCGAGCGCCACCAGCTGCCTCTCTCGCACCCGCGCGTCGCGCTGCTCGATCTCGCGTACCACGACGTCAATCGCACGCGCGGCCTGTACTACGTGCTCGAACGCGCGGGCAAGATGGAGCGCGCCGTCGCGGAGAAGGAGATCCAGCGGGCGATGCGCGAGCCCCCGCAGACCACGCGGGCCAAGCTCCGCGGGGACTTCATCCGCCATGCCAAGCAGAAGCGTCGCGACTACACGGTCGATTGGGTGCACCTCAAGCTCAACGATCAGGCTCAACGGACGGTGCTCTGCAAGGACCCGTTCCGCAGCGTGGACGAGCGCGTCGAACAGCTGATCGCCCACATGTAGCGTGGTCCATCGGCCGAGCGCCGATGGACCGACACGACCGCGTCGGCGGGCTAGGTCGTGCGTCCGATTGCGGACACGGAGCGCGGCGTGGACCATGGACGACCCATGGCCACCACGACCGCCAGGAAACCGAAGAAGCTGACACGCGCCGATCGCGAGAACGCGCGCAAGGCCGCCGCGTCCGCGAACGCCTCCCTGGATCTGGTCCGGGCGGGGAAGATCACGCTGACCGTCGTCGTGGTCGCGATCCTGGTGCTCGCGGTGATGGTCTTCGTCCCGCGCGGGAGTTCGTTGGGTGGGCCGCTCCAGGCGAGCCGGCTCGAGAGCGCCGCGACGCTCTCGGTCGTCCCCAAGACCAAGGGCCATCCGATCACCTTCGGACTGCCGGTGCCGTGGAACGCCGGCGCCGGCATCGTCGAGCTCGAGGCGCTCGTGCCCCTCGGGGCGGACGGGGTCGAGATGGTTCGGGCCGCCGTGGTCCCGCTCGGGTCCGCGCCGCTCCCGACCGCGAAGGGCTTCCCGCCGAAGGTGGGCGTCCTCGAACCGCTCGAGGACTTCCCGATCCCGCCCGGGACCAGTGACGTCGACGGGTTCCAGATCGTGGTCGGGCTGAAGGGGGCGGGCTCCGTCCCCGCGTTCGCGCTGGTCTACCGGATGGGCGGGGCCCGCTACGTCACCGTCATCGGTCACGGCGCGATGCTGTGCGCGAAGGCGTGCGAGGACCAGGACGCGGTCGAGGCCGCGCAGCGGTCCTACCTCGCCAAGCTCTCCCCGTTCGTCGCCGGCCCCGCGCGGTAACGGTTCACCCTGCGGTCTCGCGCCATCCCCTCGACCGGACCGCCATCCGGCCCGCGAGGATGCCCGCGGCACCGGCCCCGAGGAAGAACGCCGGGTCGTCCGACGCGGTGCGGCCCATCGAGTCGACCTCGACCCCCGAACGGTCGAGCAAATCGAGCGCCGGCCGTCCGTCCACCTCGACCAGCTGGTGTCGCTCCTCCAGATGTCGCTCGCGCAGGGTGTTCCACACGACGTCGCGTTCGGGTCCCTCCAGGACCGGGACGGCGACGTCGGTCGCCACCCGGCACACGCTGTCCAGGATCGTGATCGAGTGGTGCGAGACGCCGCGGTGGCGTTCGCGGCCGTCGGCGAAGGAGATCCGGAGCGGCGCCACGGGTCGCCCGCCGAGCGTCTCCGCCGCGTTCAGGGCGTGGCCGCTCGCGAGCGCGCTCACGCCCCACGTCGTGTCGGTGCCGAGGTTCCCCGGTCCGTCCGCCACGATCACCACCTCCGCGCCCACGAACTCGATCGCGGCGAGCAGCCCCGTCCAGATCGTCACGGCCTCGAGCTCGCCCCCGAAGGCCTGACCGCACGTCACGAACCCGTCTAGCAGGCCGGCCGCCCGCAGGCGAGGGACGAGCTCGGAGAGCCGCCCGGGCAGCGCCGCCCCGTCGGACATCACGTAGGCGATCCGTCCGGCGCCGGCGGCGCGTGCCCCGGCGGCGATCGGGCCGATCATCGAGTGCAGGGGCGCGCACACGACCGGCCGTCCGCCCAGGCCCGCCGAACGCTCGAGGGCATCGCGATCGGTCTCCTCCACGCTCAGCACCGCCGCCTGCAACGGCGTGTAGCGCGCCTTCACGATCCGCCCGGGATGACCGAGCTCGGTCGGGGCCTGGTCGGACACCGCCACCACGAGGTGGAACCCTCCCGTGCCGAGCGCGAGCGCGACCGCCGTGGTGTTCACGAGGACGCGATCCCCCGGTTCCACCGGCCCCACGAGCTCGGTGAACGCCACCGCGCGCTCGGGCCCGGCCTGGGTCGCCGGATCGATCGGAGCGTCCGGCTCCTCCACGTCCACGTCGAGCTCGAGCACGCCCGGACGCTCGCTCCGGACGCTCCGGACGGTCGCGTGACGTAGACGCACCCCCACGAGGTCTGGCGACATGCGGGAAGTATGATGCCGCGGCCATGCACCCGCTCGAACGGCTGGTGAACCTCGTCGCCCTGCTGCTCGAGTCCCGGACGCCGCTCACGTTCGACCAGATACGGAGCAAGCTGTCCGAGGGGTACGGCCACCAGGACGCCTCCTCCGCCAAGCGGATGTTCGAGCGCGACAAGGACGTCCTGCGCGACATCGGAGTTCCGATCGAGGTGGTCTCCACGGATGCCTGGGACGTCGAGCACGGCTACACGATCGACAAGGACCGCTACTACCTCCCCGACATCGCGTTCACGCCGGAGGAGCTGTCGGCGTTGTTCGTCGCCGTCCGTTCGGCAGGCGACGTCTCGGCCGAGGAGGCCGTCCGCAAGCTGCTCTCGGGCGCCGACCGCGGGATCCTGGCGGGCCTGGGGCCGCCGGCGCTCGGCGGCGAGACCGACCCGAACCTGTCCCGTGCCGCCGAAGCCGTCGCCGAGGGACGCCGCGTGCGGTTCGCCTACCGGACCTCGCGCGGCGAACGCTCGGACCGCTCGGTGGACGCGTTCGGGCTGGCCGTGCGCGGCGGCCACTGGTACCTCGTCGGCCTGGACCTCGACCGCGAGGAGATCCGATCGTTCCGGCTCTCGCGGATCTCGGACGACCTCGAGATCGTGGGGGAGGGGACCGAGCCTCCCGACGGCTTCCGCGCCGCCGAGCACGTCCAGGCGGGTCCCTGGGGCCCCGGCGACGCCGAGACCACCGCCACGATCGCGTTCTCGCCCGACGTGGCGTGGTGGGCGACCAAGGGAGTCGCGAGCGCGGAGACGGTCCGGACCCGGGAGGACGGGTGGATCGAGGTGCGCGTGCCCTGGTCGCCGGGGGAAGGCCTGGTCCCGTGGATCCTGTCGTTCGGACCCGACGCGGAGGTCGTGGAGCCCCCCGAGCTCCGATCGGAGATCCTGGGCAGGCTGGAGGCGAGATCGTTGGCTCCTGAGGACGGTGGCCGCTCCGGCGCGGCCCGCAGGGCGCCCGAGAAGGCGTCCGAACGCCTCCGTCGACTGCTCACCGTGGTCCCGTACCTGGTGCGGAACCAGGGGACGAGGGTCGCCGAAGCCGCGGACCTGTTCGGGATGTCCGAGCCCGAACTGCTGGCCGACCTCGACCTGCTGTTCGTCTCGGGGCTTCCGCCGTACGGGCCCGGCGACCTGATCGACGTGGACATCCAGGACGGTCGCATCTGGATCGGCATGGCCGACTACTTCGCCCGGCCCCTGCGACTCACGCGGAGCGAGGCGCTCGCGATCTACCTGCGGGCCACCGTGCTGGCCGGGGCCCCGGGCCTGGAGGAGGCGCCGGCCCTGTCCTCGGCGATCGGCAAGCTGGCCGAGGCGCTCGGCCCGGAGACGCTCGGCGAGCTCCCCGAGCGGGTGGACTCGGCCGGGGACGGTCGCACCCCGGACACGCTGGGCGAGCTCCGTCGCGCGGCCGCTGACCACGAGCGTCTCCGGATCGAGTACTACGCGGCCTCGGGTGCGGAGACCACCGACCGCGAGATCGACCCCGAGGAGGTCTTCTTCGCGATCGGGAACTGGTACGTGGCCGCGTGGGACCACCGTTCGGGGTCCGAGCGCCTGTTCCGGGCGGACCGGATCCACGCCGCGGCGGCGACGGGGGAGCGGTTCGAGCCGCGGGGGCTCCGGGGCGCCGGGAGGCCCCTGTACACGCCGAAGGAGGACGACGTCCGCGTGACCGTCCGCCTGCGGCCCGAGGCCCGGTGGGTGGCCGAGTACTACGAGACCTCGCGCGAGCAGGAGTTGGGGGACGGCCGTTTGGAGGTGGAGCTCCCCGCCGGAAGGCTGGAATGGCTCGAGCGCCTCCTGCTGCGCCTGTGGCCCGACGCCGAGGTCGTCGACCCTCCCGACCTGGGCGAACGGGTCCGCGAGCTTGCCGGCAGGACCCGGCAGCGGTACGGCTAGGGTCGTCACGGTCTCGATCCGAGGGCTCAAGCGCGGAGCGCCGTTGTCCGATATTGCGGGTGTTATGACGACGATCCGAACGACATGCCCCCGCTGCGGAGAGGTCGACATGGGCCCCGAGTCGATCCTGCTGCAGGTCATGCGGGGCGGACGCGAGGGCACGTACCGCTTCGAGTGTCCCACCTGCATGGAGTCCGTCGAGAAGCGTGCGGACCGCAAGATCGTGGCGCTGCTCGTCTCGGCCGGCGTCGACGTCTCGGGACGTTCCTCCGGCGGGACCTCGGAGATGTTCGAGCCCGACATGGACCTCCCCGAGGACCCGAGGGGACCGCTTCCCCCGGGACCCGCCTTCTCGATCGACGACGTGATCGACTTCCACTTCAAGCTCGAGGACGAGCGCTACATCGAGCAGTTCCTGGCCGCGCAGTAACCCGCCGGCCCGCGCCTCCGCTAGCATCGACACCCGATGACCACGACCGCGCTCGTCTGGCTCGTCGTCGGGCTCCTGTCGCTCGTCGCGGTGCTCGCCGTGCTGATCGCGCTGATCCGGCACCTGTTCGTGCTCGGCCGGGCGGCGGGCCGCTTCCAGGACGAGGTCGGGCCCCTGACGCGGGAGATCGGCGAGCTGGCGGACAGCGCCTCCGGCCGGTCGCGTCGCTCGCCCCGGGACCCGAGGTCCGGTCCCTGAACCGAGGCGGCAGTACGATGGCCCTCACGAGGGCCTCCCGCCCCCGGATCGCCGACCTGGAGCGTCATCTGGAGCCCCATCGGGAGCGCAGAGCGAGATGCTGAACATCGGTCCGCAGGAGCTCTTGATCATCCTCGTCATCGCCCTGATCGTCGTCGGGCCACAGCGACTCCCCTCCCTCGGGCGGTCGATCGGCAGGGGTCTGCGCGAGCTCCGCAAGGCTCAGGACGAGGTGAAGCGGACGATCCAGGTCAACCTCGACGACGAGCCCCCCAACGGAAGCTCGAGCACCCCCGCCCCGGGTCGCGGGGCGGGCACGGGCTCCGCCGACGGGCGCGCGTCGGATCCGACGTCGGCCGCGAGCGGGCCGGCGCCTCCCGACGCGACGCCCACCGCCTCCGAACCGCTGCCCGCGGATGAGATCCGGGACATCTCGCGTTCGCTCGGACGGAGCCTGGCCGAGCTCCGGCGCGCGAAGGAGGAGGTCCAGCGCTCGTTCCGGATCGACGTCGCGCCGACGACGAAGCCGTCCACCTCGAAGCGACCGCAACCCGCGACGTCGACACCCACGACGACGCCCGCCGACGCCGCAGAGCCGACGGAGGCGCCGGTAGAACACGACCCCGCGCCGACCCCCGAACCCTCGCCGGACGGACAGCCTGCGACGTCCGACCGGGCGACCGACTGACCCGGGGCGATGAAGCTCATCCCGGAACGCCTCCGGCGGAGCTCCGAGCCGGAGCCCGACGGCACGATGACGCTCGTCGACCACCTGTCGGAGCTCCGGTACCGGTTGATCGTCACGATCTCGGCGATCGCGGTGGGCGGGATCTTCGGGTGGTTCCTGTTCGACCGCGTGATCGACCTGCTGCTCAACCCCTACTGCGACTACTGGCGGACGGTGCCCCTTCGCCTCCGGGCGACGCCCGACTGCGCCCTGTTCTTCTCCGGGGCGCTCGAGCCGTTGCTGATCAAGTTCAAGCTGGTCGCGTTCTTGGGGCTGTTCCTGGCGCTGCCGGTGGTCCTGTATCAGCTGTGGGCGTTCATCGTGCCCGGCCTGACCCGGCGCGAACGGAAGATGGCGATCCCGTTCGTCGTGTCCTCGGTGCTGCTGTTCGCGCTCGGGGCGCTGGTCGCGTACTGGACGCTCCCGAAGGCCCTGAACTTCCTCCTCGGCTTCGCCGGCCAGGGGTTCGCGCCCCTGCTCACGGGAGACCGGTACCTGACGTTCGTGATGCTGGTCGCGCTGTCGTTCGGGCTCGCGTTCGAGTTCCCGATCGTACTGATCTTCCTGCTCCTGGCGGGAGCGGTGACCACGCGGCAGCTGCGGGACTGGCGGCGAGGGGCGATCCTCGGCATCGCGGTGTTCGCTGCGATCATCACGCCGAGCTCGGACCCCTACACGATGCTGGCGATGACGCTCCCCATGGTGCTGTTCTACGAAGCCGCTATCATCGTGGGCCGTCTCCTGAAGCGCTAGGTGGATCCAGCATGGCGATCAAAGGCAAGAGCAAAGGGCGGAGCCCCAAGGCCGTCACCCGCGGGCCCAAGCCCGTCTACCAGCCTGTCAAGAAACGCTTGCTCGCCAAGCGCGAGTTCTGGCTGGTGATCCTCAGCATCCTGGGCGTCGCCCTGGTCGTCGGGCTCGTCGTCGGGTTCATCGCCGAACGCAACGCGAGCGCCCAGGACGACCTCGAGCAGCGGATGCGGGCCACGACGAGCTCGTTCCAGGGGCAGATCGAGCCCGTGCTCACGACGATCGGCCAGGCGAACCCGCCGGCCGGCTACACGGTGTTCACCGACCTCCAGACGGCCGTCGGAACCCTGGTGGCGGAGAAGCCCGACGCGCCCGCCGACTCGGAGGCGCTCAAGCAGACGGCGACCGACGCCGCGACCTCCGCCAAGACGGCATCGGAGGCCCTGCAGCAGATCGATGAGACGGCGTTGATCCGGGGCAAGGGGTTCTCCGAGGAGTTCGTCCTGTACGTCATCAACGCGAAGGCGAACTTCGTCCAGGCGATGACCCTGTACGGCGAGGCCGCCAAGCTGCTGGAGCTCGCGGCCGACGCACAGGGTCCCGAGCGCGCCGAGCTGGCCGCCCGGACCCAGGCGATCGCGAATACCGCGACCGAGACCTTCGATCGTGGCTACGCCGACTACGTCCAGGCGCAGACCAAGGCGGGCGTGTTCGCGCCGCCGCCGCCGCCAGGGCTCCCCGCACCGACCGGAACCCCATGACCGACGGTCTGCTGTTCCTCCATGCCTGGCCCATCGACGCTCGGATGTGGGAACCACAGATGGCCGCCCTCCCGGAAGGGCTCCCGGTTGCGGCGCCGAACCTCCCCGGCTTCGGGGGTTCGGAGCCGGCCGGCGACGTCCTGACGATGGGTCGGGCCGCCGACCGGGCGCTCGAAGCGCTGGGGGAGCGAGGCATCGACCGCGCGGTCGTGTGCGCTCTGTCGATGGGCGGCTACGTCGCCTTCGAGGTGTGGCGCCGCGCTCGTGACCGTGTGTTGGGGCTCGTCCTGGCGAACACCCGGGCGGTCGCCGACAGCCCCGAGGCCGCCGCCGGCCGCCGCGCGCTCGCGGAGCGGCTGCGTTCGGAGGGCAACGTCCTGATGGCGGAGCCACCGGCGTTGCTCTCGGAGCACGCGCCGGAGGAGCTTCGGACGCGGGTCCATGGCTGGATCGCGGAACAGCCGCCCGAGGCGATCGCCGCGGCCCTGCTCGGGATGGCCGAGCGCCCCGACTCGACCCCCGACCTCGCGACGATCGACGTGCCGACCCTCGTGCTGACCTCGACCGAGGACCGGATGATCGCGCCCGAGATCTCGGCCGAGATGGCGGGGCTGATCCCGCAGGGACGCCTCGAGACGATCGAGGGTGTGGGGCACCTGTCGAACCTCGAGGGTGCCGAGGCGTTCGACGCGGCGCTGGTGGACCACCTGGCGGCCTGCGGACTCGGCTGACCCCGCCGGTTCGCCCATGGGTGGGGCGAGGCCGACCGTAGACTCGGTCCCGTGATCGACCCCGCCCGCTTCGCCGCCCGCTACCCGTTCGCGCTGGATACGTTCCAGATGCGGGCGATCGAGGCGCTCCACGTCGGCGAGTCCGTGCTGGTGGCCGCGCCGACCGGCTCGGGCAAGACCGTGGTGGCCGAGTTCGCGGTGGACCGGGCGCTCGACGCCGACAAGAAGTGCTTCTACACGACGCCGCTCAAGGCGCTCTCGAACCAGAAGTTCGGGGACCTGGTCGCTCGGCTCGGCGCGGCGAAGGTCGGGTTGCTCACCGGGGACAACGCGATCAACGGCGACGCTCCGGTCGTAGTGATGACGACGGAGGTGCTGCGCAACATGCTCTACGAGCGCAGCGAGGCGCTCGACGGGCTCGCGACGGTCGTGATGGACGAGGTGCACTACCTCCAGGACCCGTACCGGGGCGGGGTGTGGGAGGAGGTGTTGATCCACCTGCCGCTGTCGATCTCGGTCGTGTGCCTGTCGGCCACGATCTCCAACGCGGAGGAGTTCGGCGAGTGGATCGGGACGCTCCGCGGCGTGACGCGCGTCGTGATCGAGGAGAGGCGCCCGGTCCCGCTCGAACACCACTACCTCGTCGGTCGCGATCTCCATCCGATGCACGTGGAACAGAACGGACATGCCGCGCCGAACCCCTACGTCGTCTCGCTCGACCGGGAGGAGGTCCGGTACAAGACGTACTACCGCCGGGGTTCGGGCACGGCGCAGCACCAGCGGATCCCACGGCCGCGCGAAGGACATCGTCGCGTGTACGTGCCGCGGCGGGAGGAGGTCGCGGAGGTCCTCGCCGACCAGGGCCTGCTCCCGGCGATCTACTTCGTGTTCAGCCGGGCCGGCTGCGCCCGCAGCGTCGAGTGGCTCATGGGTGCCGGGATCCGGCTCACCACGAGCGAGGAAGCGGCCCGGATCCGCACGTTCGCCGAGATGCGCGTCGCGTGGATGGACGAGGAGGATCTGAAGACCCTCGGCTTCTTCGACTTCCAAGACGCCCTGGCAGCCGGGATCGCGGCGCACCACGCGGGGATGCTGCCGGTGTTCAAGGAGACGGTCGAGGAGCTGTTCGAGGCGGGGCTCGTGAAGATCGTGTTCGCCACCGAGACCTTGTCGCTCGGGATCAACATGCCGGCCAGGTCGGTGGTGATCGAGGACCTGTGGAAGTTCCAGGGCGAGCGGCATGAGCTGCTCACCCCCGGCGAGTACACGCAGCTGACAGGGCGCGCGGGTCGTCGCGGGATCGACGAGCTCGGCCACGCGGTGGTCCTGGTCCAACGCAACGTCGCGTTCGAACGGGTGGCGTCGCTCGCGTCCACGCGGACCTACGAGCTCACCTCGTCGTTCCGGCCCTCGTACAACATGGCGGTGAACCTCGTGCGCAACTACACGCGCGACGAGGCGCACCACCTGCTCAACTCGTCGTTCGCCCAGTTCCTCGCCGACCGGGGCGTCGTGACCCTCGAGCGCGAGCTCGAACGCGACCGGGCGCAGCTCGCGACGTTCCGCGAGCAGATGCGGTGTCACCTCGGCGACTTCGCCGAGTACTGGTCCCTCCGCGAGAAGGCGATGGGCGTCCGCGACGAGTTCCGCAAGGGCCGAGAACGCGCGCGCACCGACGCGATCCGGGAGGGGCTCGCGGCGCTGCGTCCCGGCGACGTGATCTTCGTCCCGCGCGCCCGCCGGCGCGGGCTCGCCGTGGTGCTGTCCGTCCGGGAGGGGAGGCCCACGGTCCTCGCGCAGGATCGCAAGTACTTCCGGCTGGGTATGCGGGACTTCCCGGAGCCGCCCACCGCCTTGACCAAGATCCCGCTGCCGCGGTCCGGGAGCGTTCGGAGCGCGAGGTACCGCCGCGATCTGGCGGCCAAGCTCGTCGCGCTGGACGTTCGCCCCCCGCGGAAGCCCCGCGGCGGGGTCGACGCGAAGGTCGAGCGCGAAGCGGCGAGGTACGAGCGCCTGGCGGAGGCCCACCCGTGCCACGGGTGCCCGGACCGGCCCGAGCACGAGCGCTGGGCCACCCGCGCCTCGCAGGTCGACCAGCAGATCCGTGGGCTCGATCGGCGGATCCGAACGCGAACCGAGACGCTCGCCCGGCAGTTCGACCGCGTCCTCGCGGTGCTCGAGGAGCTCGGGTACGTCCACGGGTTCGCGATCGAGCCGAAGGGCAGGACGCTGGCGCGGATCTACGGCGAGGGAGACATCCTGATGGCCGAGGCGCTCGCGGACGGGCTGCTCGACGGACTGCAACCCTCGGAGGTGGCCGCCGTGGTCTCGACGATCGTCTACGAGTCGCGCGAGCGCACGCCGCGCACCAGTGAGATGCCCACGTCCGCCTCGGTCGAGCGGTACCGGGCGTTCCAGGGGATCTGGCGGCGGGTGCGCGAGGCCGAGGATCGCCATCAGGTCGAGCTCTGCCGTGAGCTCGAGGACGGGTTCGCGGCGCCGATCCACCGCTGGGCCCAGGGGGAGTCGCTCGAGGACGTCCTGCGCGAGACCGACATGTCGCCGGGTGATTTCGTGCGCACCTGCAAGCAGCTCCTCGACCTGCTCCGACAGATCGAGGAGGTCGCCCCCGAGGGGGTGGCGGACCTGGTCCGTCGGGCGCGCGAGGCGGTCAACCGTGGGGTCGTGGCCTACACCGGTGTCTGATCCCGGCCTCGACGAACCGCGACCTCGAAGTAGGATGCGCGCGATGTCGAGTCCCTACGGCGAGCTCAACGTGATCGTGAACCCGCACGCGGGTCGCCGACGTGTGGGGGAGGAGATCCCCGAGCTCGAGCGCACGCTCCGCTCGCGAGGCCTCCCGTACCGCTTGCACCGGACGGAGGGTCCCGGCGACGCGACCCGACTCGCCAGGGAAGCCCTCGAGGCCGGTGGGCGGTTCGTGGTCGCGGTGGGCGGGGACGGCACGGTGAACGAGGTCGTGAACGGGATGATCGACGACGAGGGCAAACCGCTCGTGACCGACCCCGTCCTCGGGGTCGTGGCGGCCGGTAGCGGCTGTGACTTCGTCCGGACGTTCGGCCTGCCGGGCGATGCCACGCGCGCCGGCTACCACCTCGCGGGCGACAACACCTACCCGCTCGACGTCGGCAAGGTGACGTACACGACGCCGGAGGGTGGGCGCGCGAGCCGCTATTTCGTGAACGTCGCCGAAGCCGGTCTCGGCGCGGCCGTCGCCGCGCGCGCCGGCCGGATGTCGCCCCGGCTCGGCCAGTCGAAGTACTTCCTCGGCTTCTGGCTCGTGCTGCCGAGGTTCAAGCTCGCGAAGGTGCGCATCCAGGCGGATCGGAAGACGTACGAGGGACCGGCGTTCCTCGTTGTGATCGGCAACGGGCAGTACTACGGGGGTGGGATGAAGATCTCGCCCCGTTCGTACCCGGGGGACGCGGTGCTCGACGTCTTGGTGTTCAAGGGGCCGAAGTCGGACTCGTTCACGATGATCCCGAAGATCTACCGGGGCGAGCACATCCCGCACGACCACGTCGAGGAGTACCGCGTCAAGCGCGAGCTCGTGATCGAGGCCGACCGTCCGCTCCCGATCGAATCCGACGGCGAGCTGCTCGGCACGACCCCGGCCACTGTCGAGATCCTCGCCCAACCGATCCACATGAAGCTGTGAGCGGCGGCCGCTTCGCCGAGCGCCGCCGACGCGCCCTCGAGGGTGCGGAGGCCGCGGGCCTCGCCGGGATCCTCGTCTCGCCCGGGCCCGATCTGGCGTACCTCATGGCCTACGCGCCGCTGCCGCTGGAGCGCCTGACCCTGCTCGTGCTCTCCACGGGCACCGACCCGACGCTCGTGGTCCCGACCCTCGAGCGCCCGCTGGCCGAACGGGCGGCCGGGGCGCCTGGCCTCACCCTGCGCGACTGGCGCGACGGACGCGACGACCCGTACGCGGTCGTCGCGGGGATGCTCGGGTCGGGGCGGTACGCGGTGACCGACCGCACCTGGGCGTCGCACCTGCTCGCGCTCGAACGGGCGGGACCCGAACGGTCCTTCGTCGCGGCGGGCGAGGCGCTGCCGCTGCTGCGCGCGGTCAAGGACCCGGACGAGATCGAGCGGCTGCGTGTCGTGGCGCACGCGGCGGACGGGGCGTTCGCCGATGTGATCTCCCTGCCGTTCGCCGGACGTGCCGAGGCCGAGGTGGCCGCCGAGCTCGACCGGCTGCTCCGCGAGCACGGTCACGAGCGCGTCGACTTCACGATCGTGGGTTCGGGTCCGAACGCGGCCTCGAGCCACCACGAGCCGGGGGAGCGAAGGATCGAACCGGGCGACGCCGTCGTGATGGACTTCGGCGGGATGCGCGACGACTACTGCTCGGACATCACCAGGACCGTGTTCGTGGGCGAGCCCACGGACGAGGAACGCGAGGTGTACGCGATCGTCCGGGCGGCCCAGCAGGCGGCGTTCGACGCGGTGCGCCCGGGTGTCGCGGCTCAGGACGTCGACCGGGCCGCGCGGGCGGTCATCACCGACGCGGGGTACGGCGAGCGGTTCGTCCACCGGACGGGTCACGGGATCGGGCTCGAGGTCCACGAACCCCCCTACATCGTGGAGGGCAACGCGACGCCGCTCGAGCCCGGGATGACCTTCTCGGACGAGCCGGGGATCTACCTGGAGGGGCGGTTCGGCGTCCGGATCGAGGACCAGGTCGCGGTGACGGCCGAGGGCGCCGAGCGGCTGAACGACGCCACCCGGGAGCTCACGATCGTCGCCTGAGGACGCTCGGTCCGGATTGCCCGGCACGGCGAGGTTCGGTCATCCTTGTGGTCGATGACTGCGAATCCCCTCGAGATGGAAGAGTTCGACCTCGACCGGTACCTGCGCGCGTCCAAACGCGTCGACCTGTCCGGGGTGGCCTGGGACCGCGTCCGGAGCCATCCGCTCGGCGAGGCGGAGGCGCGGTGCCTCGCGTACATGATGGACATCGAGACGCACACCTCGATCTACCTTCGGGACCTGCTCGCGACGCCGGCGGCCTACGAACCCGACGTCACGGCGTTCCTGTCGTGCTGGGTCTACGAGGAGCTGTGGCACGGGGAGGCGTTCAGCCGCTTCCTCGGCGAGGCGGGCTGGGAGCTCGCGCCCGATCTCGAACGCGTGGCGGCCGACACCGCCTACCCGTCCCGGTTGGCGAGGAACCAGTGGATCCGGCGGCGGCTGGGCGGCGGCGGGCAACTCAGCCACGTCGGCACGATGCTGGGCTCGGCCGTGATGGACGACTTCGTCGCGCTCCACATGACCTGGGGGGCGGCCAACGAGCTCTCGACCCTGACGTCGTACCACCGCCTGATCGCGAACACCGAGCACCCGGAGCTCGTCAACCTCCTGAACGCGATCATCAAGGACGAGCGCCGGCACTTCGCGTTCTACCGAGCCCAGGCCCGGCTGCGGCTCGCCCGCAGCGCCTGGGCGCGCCGGCTGACCCGGTGGGCGATGGAGCACCTCTGGGCGATCGTGGGCACGGGCGTTCGCCCGCAGACCGAGACCGACTTCGTCGTCCTGCAGCTGTTCGGCGACGAGGACGGCCGCGCCGCCGCGCTCGAGATGGATCGCACGATGGCGGAGCTCCCCGGCATGGGGGGATGCGCGATCTTCCGGCACGCGCGCGAGGAGGCACAGGGCAGGGCATCCGCGGTTCCCGAACGGGCGCCCGGGATGTGGAGCGCGGTTCCCGCCTGACGGGCGGGCGGGCCTGGACTCGCCGCGAGGGAGGTGCGGTGGCGCGGACCGGGTTCGGACCGTCCACCGAACGGTCGGGGTCGCGGCGAGACCCGCTAGGTCCGGCGGCGGATCTGCGTCCCGTCGGCGGAGTCCATGACCTCGAGCCCGAGGTCCTGCAGGCGCTCGCGGATCCGGTCGCTGGTCTCGAAGTCCTTGGCGGCGCGCGCCGCGTCGCGTTCGGCCACGAGCGCGAGCATCTCCTCGGTCGGCTCGAACCCCTCGCGGGCGTCACGCTCGAGATCGAGCCCCAGGATCGCGTCCCACGACGCGAGGAGCCCGTACTTCTGGGCGTCGGGGATCGCTGAGCCGGCGGTCTCGTTGAGCACCACGAGCGCCCGGGGCAGGTCGAGGTCGTCGGCGACCGCCGCCCGGAAGCGATCGTCGAGTGCCTTCGCGTCGTCGGACCGTTCGTCGGTCCCGGGCGCCCAGGCGGCCATCCGCCGACGGAGGTCGCCGAGCCGCTTGTTCTGGCCCTCCAGCGCCTCCCAGCTGAAGTCCATCTCGCTCCGGTAGCGGGTGCCGAAGCACAGCAGCCGGTACGCGAGCGGATCGACCTGCTGCTCAGCGAGGTCGGTCACGCGGTAGATGTTCTTCGCGGACTTCGCCATCTTCTGCCCGCTCATCTGGAGGAACCCCCCGTGCACCCAGGTCGAGACGACCTGGTGACCCACGGCCGCCTCCGACTGCGCGATCTCGTCCTCGTGGTGGGGGAACTTGTTGTCGTTGCCGCCCGTGTGGACATCGAAGCGGTCGCCGAGGTGCTTCATCGACATCGCCGAGCACTCGATGTGCCATCCGGGGTAGCCGTCGCCCCACGGGCTCGGCCACTTCAGGGCGCGGTTGGGGCCGGCCTTCTTCCACAGCGCGAAGTCCTCGGGGTGACGCTTGTTCGGGTCGACCGTCACCTCCTGCCGGTGTCCCGCGCGGAGCCGGTCGAGCGTGTTGCCCGAGAGCTTGCCGTAGCCCGGGAACGAGGTGACGTCGTAGTAGACGCTCCCGTCGACCTCGTACGCGTGGTCCTTCTCGAGCAGCGTCTGGATCAGCTTGATCATGTCGTCGATGTGTTCGGTGGCCCGCGGGTACAGGTCGGCACGCTCGATCCCCACCAGGTCCGAGTCCTCCAGGAACGCGTCCGTGTACTTCTGCGCGATCTCGACGGCCGAGAGCCCCTCGTCGGCCTCGGCGAGCTCCATCTTGTCGCGACCGGTGTCCGAGACCTCGTCCGTCATGTGCCCGACGTCGGTGATGTTCATGATCCACCGGACCTCGAGCCCCTCGAACCGGAGCGCCCGGCGGATCAGGTCGCCGAGCATGAACGAGCGCATGTTCCCGATGTGGATGTACCGGTAGACGGTCGGGCCGCACGAGTAGATCTTCACCGTCTCGCCGTCGACGGGCGCGACGTCGTGGAGCTCACGCGTGAGGGAGTCGTACAGACGCACGGTCAGCCCAGCATATCGCCGGGGTCGGCGACGACGGCTCTACGCCTGCGGCGGGGTGTCCGGAGGCGGTGGCGCCGGCCGGTGGCCGTTGCCGTCGCCCGGCCGCCCGTTGCCTTCGGGCCCGAACCCCCGGCTCCGTCGCCGTCGCCGGCGGCCGGCACCTCGATCGGCTCGCGTTCGCCGAGCTCGGCCATGAGCACCTCGATCTCGTCGCCGACGAGCTCCTCGCGCTCGAGCAGCGCGTCGCGGACGCCCTCGACGACGTGGCGCTTCTTGAGCAGGAGGTTCCGGACGTTGTCCCGGCAGTCGTTCAGGATCGCGTCGATCTCCTTGCGGCGTTCGCCGTCCGAGAGCACCACGCCGACCGGATCCATCTCCCCGTACAGCCCGGGCCCGGAGGCCGCCGCCGAGATCAGGCTGCGCCCCATCCCGTAGACGCCCACGTAGGCCGCGGCGTTGCGGGTCGCGTTCACGAGGTCCGAGGAGGGGCCGGAGGTCGTCTGGCCGTACCAGATCTCCTCGGCGACTAGGCCTGCGAGCGACACTTGGATCCGCGCGAGGAGCTGCTTCTGGGTCCGCAGGAACATCTCCTCGATCTCCTGGGTCGAGACCAGCCCGAGCGCCGACTCGCGCTTCTGGATCGTGATGACCTGGATCTGCAGCTCCTCGCGTTCGAGCGCGTACGAGGCGACCGCGTGGGCGCCCTCGTGGACCGCGACCATCGCCTTCTCGCGGGGCGAGTACTTGACGGGCTGCTTGAGCCCGATCTCCTCGCTCAGCTTGGCCTGCCACAGGTCGTCCCACCGCAGCGCGTCGCGCCCGTCCTGGAGCGCGAACAGCAGCGCCTCGTTCACGATGTTCTTGAGCGACGCCGGCGAGTACCCGACCGTCATCCGCGAGAGCTTGGGGTAGTCGATCGGCTCGTGGCGGACCTTGGCGAGGTAGTACTCGAGGATGTCCTGTCGCCCCTCGGCATCGGGCAGTCCGACGTGGATCTTGCGGTCGAACCGTCCGGGGCGCACGAGCGCGGGGTCGAGCGTCGAGGCCCGGTTCGTCGCCCCGATCACGAGGATGTTGTAGAAGGGCACCTTCGGCTTCGCGCGGAACGCGATCCTGCGGATGTGGCGCCACAGACCCCTCGGAACGGTGAACCCGTCCATCTGCACGAGCAGCTCGTTGATGACGCCCATGCCGCCGCCGCCGCCCATCCCGGCGCCCATGAAGATGCGGTCGGTCGCGCGATCGCCGGAGCGATCCGTGGTCACCGCGCCCCGAGAGCCCACCGCGTCGATCTCGTCGATGAAGATCACGGACCCGCCGTACTTGTCCGACATCACGCGGCCCTTCTTGAACAGCTTGCGCACCTTCATGTTCCCGATGCCCATGAACATGTTCGCGAAGCCCGACCCCGTGGCGAACAGGAACGGCACGCCGGAGGCGCCCGCGATCGCCTTGGCCATCAGGGTCTTGCCGGTGCCCGGCGGACCTTCGAACAGGATGCCGTGCGGCGGGTAGCCGCCCATCTGCTTGAAGTCCTTGAAGCCCTCGAAGACCCGGAGGACCTCCTGCGTGGCTTCCACGGCGGCCGGCTGGCCCCGCACGTCGTCGAAGGACGTGTCGTACTCGTTCGGGTAGATGACGTAGTCGTTCCCCCGCGACAGGAACCAGAACAGCGCCACGAACTGCAGGAGGATGAAGAAGACCAGGATCAGCGCCTGGAGCATGACCGGACGCAGCTGGGTCATGACGATCGACGGATCGCTCAACGACTGCGAAGGAGACAACCCCATGAACAGCCAGGCGGCGAACATGTAGATCACGAGCACCCACGCCGCCCGCTTCAACCAACGGCCGTAACGGCGGTACTGATCCATGGCGATCGACCTCCCAGCTCGACCCTGGGGCCCCGGGTCGTCGCCCGAGTCTACGCCCGAGGCACCGTGGAGCGGGGCCACGCGGGCTCGAAGCCTCCTAGGCTTGCCGGGATGCCGAGGGATCCGTTCGCCGAGCTCGAGACCGCCCGGGCGACCGTCCTGCAGGAGGCGAAACGCTTCGTCGAGGAGCTCGAACCGGTCCTCGGGCCGAGCCTGCGTGCCGGGCTCGAGCGGCTCCGGTTGGCGCAGCCCGGCCATGTCGGCAGGCTCGACGAGCCCACGCTGGCCGCCCTGGGAGTCGCGGCGGACCGGGCGATCGAGCTGGGGGTGGCCGAGACCGTCGAGCGGCTCCGCTCGCCCGAGATCTGGCTCTCGCCGCTCACGGCACCCGAGCTCCCGCCGCGCATCGACCCCGCCCGGCCGCTCGGGCTGCCGGAGTGGGTGGCGCGGCTCGGGCGCTCGGACCGGGAAGGCTCGTCGCTCGGCCGGCTGGACGACATGACCAACCGGATCTGGGTCGCGATCTCGGCGGCGGCGAAGCCGCTCGACCCGGTCCTGGAGGAGTTCGGCTTCCGGCCGGAACGGCGACGGCTCGGAGGGGGGAGCTTCGGGGTCGCGGCACGGACCTTGCCGCAGCTCGATCCGAGCGGTGCGATCGGACAGCGATGGAAGCGGTACCGCGCCGCGTACGAACGCCTGACGACGCTCGCCGCGTTCGATGCCTAGGTCGGCGGGACGATCGGGGGACGCAGCGGCCTGCCCTCGAAGGGCACCGAGAGCACCACGGTCGTCGTGGTGTTCACCTCCGCCTTCTCGCGGAGCCGCTGGATCAGATCCTCGAGATCCGAGGTGGTGCGCGCCCGCACCTTCAGGATGTAGTTCGCCTCGCCCGCCACGCTCAGGCAGTCGACGACCTCGTCGAAGTCCTGGATGCGCTCGGGCAGGTCGTCGGGTTGCGTCGGATCGAACGGGGTCACCGCGATCAGCGCCGTGACGAACAGGCCGAGCGCGTCGGGGTCGACGATCGCCCGGTACCCGCGGATCGCGCCGCTGCGTTCGAGCTTGCGGACGCGCTCGTGGACCGACGACGGCGACAGCCCGGCCCGGCGACCGATGTCCGCATAGGTCGCCCGGGCGTCCTCCTGCAACGCCGCGATGATCTCGAGATCGCGCTCGTCCACCACCCGCGTATCGTACGGCCCGCCGCTCGGCCGAGTGTGTCCAGGCCCACGACGGCCCATGTTCCGAACCCCCGCGACGGCCGATTCCCGCGGACCGCTCGTTCGCGGTACAACACGCGGATCCCGAGCGCGGCTCGACCTCCTCGGAGCCGGGGAGGTGACGTGGTCCCGACATCTCCCGTCCCCGCGGCGCGGTTCGTCCGCGTCCGGCACGCGGGGACGGAACGACGCCTCGTCCTGCTCGACGTCCAGCACGCGCGAGCGCTACGTGGAGCTGGTCGCCCGCTCGGCGGCGGCGATCGAGGAGCTGCTGTCGCCGGCCGTGATGGCGAACCGGATCTCGTCGTGGAGCATCCGCCCGCCCCGGCTCGCGCTCCGCCCCTGGCGGCTCGAACGCCGGCTGTTCGCCGCGCGCCTCGCGGGCCTCGCGGGCCGGCGGGCGCCGGTCGCGTTCGCCGACGTCCGCCGCTGCTACGCGTCGATGTCGCCCGCGATCGTCGGCGACGCCCTCCGCCGGGCGGGCATCCCCACGGCGTGCGAGGTCCAGGGGTTCCTGGCCGGCCTCGAGCGCGTCGGCGTGGAAGGCCTCCCGGTCGGTCCCGACGCCTCGGCGGTCCTGGCCAACGCGGTCCTCGCACAGGTCGACCGAACCCTGCGGGAGGCGGGCGTCGAGCACCTGCGGTGGGTCGACGACGTCGTCCTGTCCGGCGTCGACGCCGAGGCTGCCCTGTCGGTCTTCCGGGCCGCCCTCGCCTCGATCGGCCTGCGGGCGAACGAGACCAAGACCAGGATCGTGCCCGACGCCGGAGGTCTCGGGCCCGCCAACGCCGTCTCCGGTGATCGGTGGCCGCGTTCGAGCGGCCGGCCTGCGGCTCGCCCGGTCGTTCGGGGCTAAGCTCGCCCGGCGATGAAGACCCTGTACCGATCCTCGCGCGTCCACACGCTGTCGTACCCGGCGGTGGGGGAGTGGGTGCTGGTCGACGGTCGCCACGTCGAACGCGTCGGGGTCGGCGAGGCCCCCGAGGCCGACCGCACGGTCGACCTGCCGGGGACCACGATCCTCCCGGGGTTCGTCGACACGCACGTGCACCTGACCGGCACGGGGGTCCACCATCAGGCGCCCGAGCTGGGATCGGTGGCCTCCGCGTCCGAGCTCCTCGACGTCGTCCGGACGATCGCGGCGACCCGGCAGGGCCCCGTGTACCTGCACGGGTGGGACGAATCCGGCTGGCGTGACCGCACGCCGCCGACGCTGGCCGAGCTCGACGGCGTCACCGATCGACCGTTGGGGCTCGCGCGCGTGGACGGGCATCTGCTGCTGGCCAACTCGGCGGCGATCGAGGCGTCCGACGCGGCGAGCGAGCCCGGGGTCGAGACCGACGACACCGGCGCGAGTACCGGCCGGGTCGCCGCGAAGGCCGCGGTGCTCGCGAAGCGATGGTTCGCCACCCACCTGTCCGAGCACGACGTGGAGGAGCTGCAGCTCGAGGCCGCGAGCCTGGCCGTCGCGTACGGCGTCACGACGATCCACGAGATGTCGATGCCGGCCGAACGCGGGATGCGCGACCTCGAGATCCTCCTCGGCCATCGGTCTCGGCTGCCGCTCGACGTCGTGAACTACGTCGCGACGACCGACATCTCGACCGCCATGGACCTCGGCCTGCCCAGGATCGGTGGTGACCTCCCCGTCGACGGGTCGATCGGCGCGCGGACGGCGTTCGTCTCGGGCGGCTTCGTCGATCGCGACGCCGACCCGAGCGGGTACTTCGGTGACGACGAGCTCGCGCAGTACTTCCACGACGGCCACCTCGCGGGCCTGCAGGTGGGGGTGCACGCGATCGGAGACGCCGCCGTCGAGCAGGTGGTGCGGACCTGGGAGCGCGTGTACCAGTCCCTCGACTCGCGGCAGCGCCGCCACTTCCGGGCCCGGCGTCACCGCATCGAGCACTTCGAGATGGCGAGCCTCGACGTGATCGAGCGCGCGGCGATGCTCGGTCTCGCGATCAGCGTGCAGCCGACGTTCGACGCGACGTGGGGTTTCCCCGGCGGCCTGTACGAGCAGGGCCTCGGCGAAGAGCGCGCGGTCTCGATGAACCGGTTCCGCGACCTGCTGAGCCGGGGGATGGAGCTCGGGGCGGGTTCGGACTCGCCGATCACGACGATCGACCCGATGGTCGGCCTCGCGGCGTTCGAAGGCCACCACGATCCGACGCAGCGGCTCGGCCGGGAGGAGGCCGTTCGCGTGTTCACCCTCGGCAGTGCTCGGCTCGCGCATCAGGAGGACAAGAAGGGGAGCCTCGAGCCCGGCAAGCACGCCGACTTCGCGGTGTACGACGTGGACCCGCTCGAGGTGACCTCGCTCGAGGGCGTGCGTCCGGTCCTCACCGTGAGCCTGGGCCGCGACGTGTTCGCGGCCTGACACCAGCGCATTTGACAGCGCGGCGGCCCGGCGTAGACTTCGGCGCTGCGCCGGCCGCTTCGGCGGCAGGTGCACGGAGGACCCAAGAGGCTGAGTAGAGAACGTGGCGCCCCGGCGCTGCGGCCCCAAAGGTCTCTTGGGTCCTCATCTCTCTCTTTCGGTGGAACGCATCGGTCCCGTGCCTGCCCCGCGACCGCCCGTGCGTGCTTGGCCCGTGCGTGCTTGGCCGGAGCGGATCGGGGAATGAAACACGTCCGGTCCGGCGTTGTTCGGCCGGAACACTTGCCAGCGAGATGCTCGGGAGTACAATCCCCCGGCCGAAAAGAGGGATCGCACGTGGAAGACCTCGAAGACACGCTCGAAGACGAAGAGGTCGACGAGGAAGGTGCCGAGCCCGGCACCCCCGACGAGGACGCCCCGGCCACCCCCGCGCCGTCGACCGGGACCGCCGGGCGCGAGGAGGACGTCGAGTCGATCCAGGACATCCTCGTCAAGCAGGAGGCCCGGGCCGAGGAGGCGGAGGAGGAGGATGACTCCGTCCTCACCCTGACCCGCGAGGAGCGCCTCGAGCCCCTGGCGGTCAAGGTGGTACCGCCGCAGCCGACCGAGTTCATCTGCTCGAACTGCTACCTGGTCAAGCACCGGAGCCAGCTGAAGGACAAGGCGAAGATGCTCTGCCGGGACTGCGCCTGAGCCCGAGCGGGCTCCGGCTCCCGGTCGCCCTCCTGATCGCCGCGGTCGCCGGAGCGCTGCTTTCGATCTCCCTGCCACCCGTCGGGTTCTGGCCCGTCGTGTTCGTAGCGCCGATCCCGTTCCTGTGGCTGGTGCGGGGCTCGCGCCCGGGCCGGGCCGCGCTGTGCGGCTTCGCGTTCGGGTTCGCCTACTTCGGGGCACTCCTGTATTGGATCCTCCTGTTCGGCGAGCTCGGGTGGGCGGCGCTCGTGATCATGTCGGCGGCGTTCACGGCTGCGTTCGGGGTCCTGGCGCCGGCGGTGTGGCGACGCGAGCACCCCTTCCTCGGCACGCTCGGGCTGGCGGGCCTGTGGACCGTCATCGAGTGGATCCGGGGGATGATCCCGCTCGGTGGGTTCGGCTGGGGGCAGGTCGGTGTCACCCAGGTCGACGCCCCCGCGCTGCCCCTCGCGTCCATCGGCGGGGTGTGGGCGCTGTCCTTCCTGGTGATGGTCGTCGCCGGTCTGCTCCTGCTCGCGTGGGAGCGGTGGGGGAGTGGTCGCCGGGCGGCGGCGCTCGCCCTGGCCGTCGGGGCGGTGGTCCTCGCGGTGGCGCCCGTGGCGATCCCGATCCCGGCTCCGGACGGCCGGACCCTCGACGTCGCCGCGATCCAGGTCGACGTCGCGTCGGTCCAAGATCTCGTCGGCGCGGACGAGGACGTCGCGGTCGCGCGGCTGAACATCGACCGCCATCTCGCGCTGGAGGACGATCCGCCCGACCTCGTCGTGTGGGGAGAGGGAGCGCTCGATCCCGGGGTCACGTCGGACCCGCTGATGATGACCGCGGTGAGCCAGGCGATCGCGACCGTCGGTGCGCCCACGATCGTCGGCGCCGTGACCGACGATCCCGACGGCACCGAGCGCACCGTGACGCTCGCGTTCGACGGGACGGGCAGGATCGTCGACCGGTACGTGAAGGTGAAGCTGGTGCCGTTCGGCGAGTACGTGCCGTTCCGCAGGGAGCTCGGTTGGATCTCGGCGACCGAGCAGGTCCCGGTCGATCGGACGCCGGGCGAGCGACGTCACGCTGATCTCGATCCCCGGTCTCCCGGCGATCGGGACGCCGATCTGCTACGAGAACAGCTTCCCGTCGATCGACCGCGAGATGACCGCGCAGGGCGCGGGCTTCCTCGTCGTGGTGATCAACAACGCCTCCTACGACCGGACCGCCGCCTCCGAGCAGCACCTGCAGATGAGCCGCCTCCGCGCGGTCGAGAACGGGCGATGGGTCGTGCACGCGGCCGTCTCGGGGATCAGCGCGTTCATCGACGAACGGGGCGACGTGGTGGACTCGCGCGGCCTGTTCGAACCCGCGACGATGCGGGCCATGGTGCGGGCTTCCGACCGCCGAACCCTCTTCACGCGTTTGGGGGACTGGGTGCCGTTGGGGTCGATGGTCCTCGTCCTCGGGCTGATCGCACTCCCGAGGAGCCGGAGACGCCCGCGCCGCGAACCGGGACCGCTGCCGGCGCAGCCGAGGACGCTCGTGATCCTGCCCACCTATCAACGAACGGGCGACGATCGGGGCGGTGCTCGACGGCCTGACGGCGACGGGGAGCCGAGCTCGACATCCTGGTCGTCGACGACGGCTCACCCGACGGGACGGGCGAGCTCGTCCGGGAGCGTTCGGACGCCGATCCCCACATCCGGTTGGTGGAGCGCCCGCGCAAGTCGGGTCTCGCGAGCGCGTACGCGGTCGGGTTCGAACGGGCGATCGCGGAGGGGTACGACCTGGCGGTCGAGATGGACTCGGACCTGTCGCACCGGCCCGAGGAGCTCCCGAGGCTCCTGGAGGCCGCCGAACGGCATCACCTGGTCATCGGGAGCCGGTACATCCCGGGCGGGTCGGTCACGAACTGGAGCCGGGCCCGGGTCGCGCTGTCCAGGGCGGGGAACCTGTACGCGCGGTGGTGTCTGGGCTTCGACGTCCACGACGCCACGAGCGGCTTCCGCGTGTTCCGGCGGGAGGCGCTCCAGGAGATCACGGCGACCCCGATCACCTCGGACGGCTACGGGTTCCAGATCGAGCTCGTCGACCGGGCCTGGAACCTCGGGCTGTCGGTCGGCGAGGCGCCCATCTCGTTCCGAGAGCGCGAGCACGGCCAGTCCAAGATCAGCCGCCGCATCGTGGTCGAGGCACTGTGGCTGGTCACGCTCTGGGGCCTGCGGGCTCGGTTCCGGCCCGACCCGGAGCCCTAGGAAGCGCTCAGCAAACGCCGGGAATGTACGTTATGACAAGTTAGCTGTGGTCCATCACTCCCAAACCCACAGAACACCACCCCCTCCCCCAAACCCGCGGCCCGGCCGTCGGGGTTGCCCCGGAGGGCAGCGCCACGTCCACTCTGCGTGGCTGTCGGGTGAGGGCACAGGTTAGGGCGAAAGGCTTACAAAACCGCTGGACCTTCGGCCGATGAAGTAGCCCGTTTGTGGGAAATAGACTCACCGAGAGCGGGACAGGAAGTATCCCCCAGTTGTCCCGGGCGACAACACGAGTGGGAGGTCGAGGAGGAGCTCAAGGCACACACGACGAACTCCCCATCGACTGGAAGGAAGGAACGGGAGATGACCCGCAGGAAGAACGTCAAAAAGCTAGGGATCGCACTTCTGGCCATCGCATCCATGGCACTGCTGGGAGTGGTCGGTCTCGCCCCGGCGGGCGCATCTGACAGCGTCCCCCTCGTGCTTCCCAACGGGAAGACCACGACGGTGGAGGCTGCTCGGCTGGCCGAGTTCGTAGCGAGCCATGACGCCAGCAAGGACGGAGGGAGCCAGGCGCTCGCTCCGAACACCCCAGGCGGAGGTCCAGTGGCCAACAATTGGTACGTCTGCAAGTACGTCGGGACGCCCGGCGACTTCGAGACGCTCCAGACAGGGCAGAACCCGATCTTCGTGGACGAGAACGCCATCATGAACGCGAACGGCGGAATCCCCGTGGCGATCGGGCAGGACTTCCCCGACGCTCACGGCCACTCCAAGGTCGTGGATGGGCCGTATGCCCCGCCGGGTCTCGGGCAGGGGAACGAACCGGACTGTCCAACGACGCCGCCACCACCGTGTCCGAACGGGACCACGACGATCACAGCGACCGAGACGGTGACCGAGACCGTCACGTCGGTACCTGATGGTGGGGCTCCGGCCACGGTGATCGATGCAAGTTGCACCGTGACTACCACGACGACGGTGACAGAGACGACCACGGTGCCACCTCCACCGGAATGTCCAGGCGGGACCGTCACCGAGACGGTGACCGTAACGGCACCTCCGGTCACCGAGACGATAACTGTGACGATCCCCGCTCAGGCTCTGTCCGCCAACGAGTACACGTACACGACGGAGCCCCCGGTGGTGACGTGCACAGTGACCCAGACGACCGTGACGACTCCGACCGAAACGACCACGGTCACGACGACGCCTCCGTGTGAGGAGAACTGCACCACGACGGAGCCTCCGACCAGCACCGAACCTCCGACTACGACGGCGCCTCCGACCACCACGGGTACGACCACCACGGGTACATCGACGGCGATCGTCCGCCCGACAACGGTAGAACCAACGACCGATCCGACCGTTGCGCCGACCACCGTGTCGCCCGGCGGCACGGCATTCACGGGCGTCGAGAATGTCGTACCGCTCGGCGCGATCGCTCTGATGTTGATGACGAGCGGATCTGGCCTATTGTGGGCCGGTAGCCGACGGAAGCGTGATCAGGACGACGAGGTGGAGTAAGGAAGCCTCGACCACATTCGATCGGGAGGGAGCACCACGAAAAGACCCCGGGTGAACCGGGGTCTCTTCGTTTCCCGGTGCCTCAGCCGTAGAAGATGACGGTGATCCAGATCCGGTCGTCCGCCCGGACGATGCCGACGGCGGCGTGGTCGTACACCTTGCGGAGGATGTTCTTGCGGTGCTCCGTGCTCGCCATGAAGGCGTCCTCGAGGCTCTCGAGCGAGCCGCCCACGCCGACGTTCTCCCCACCCAGCTGCCAGGCGTAGCCGGCGAGCTGAGCGCGGAGCTGATCGCCGGTCGAGTGGAAGATGGAGCCGTGGTCCGCCATCGCCTGGCTGTGAGCCTTCGCGTACCGGGCGAGGCTCGCGGCGAAGGTCAGGTCATGGCGATCGTGGCGTTCCCGATCCGAATTGGTCAGCGCGAGCATGTGTCGCCTCGGCCCCAACCGCTCCTCCCCCGCCGCCGTGCCGCCCGTAGCGCCGAGCACGAGCGTCCCGGAGATGAGCAGGGCCAGGAGGCTCGCGAGCCTCCCGCTCCCCCCGTGGCCCATGATGTTCCTGGCCATCTCGAACCCCCCGACTCATGGGTCCCGTGAGGGACCGAGCCCGGGGGCTCGGATCCTTCGGTAGCTCGGCCACCTCCCTCCCGACTGCGAGGAGGTCCGGAGCTTTGCGTCTCGCCGTTGCCGGCGGTTTGCCCTTATCGGGACCGACCCGTTCGTTCGTTGGGAGATATCGGGTGACTCATCGGCCGACTTGAGCCTCGGTTAGTCAGGAGTGACTAGCCCGGTGATGCGGCTTGAGCTCAGGTGCCTACCAGCGGAGCGTGAGGTGACGGGCCGCTCGTGCCTCGTCCAGGCGGCGAACCGGGGTGGTCACGGGCGCCTCGTGGAGCAGGTCCGGGTCCTCGTGCGCCTCCCGGAACGCCTGCAGCAGAGCCTCCGCGAAGGCGTCGAGCGACTCCTTGGTCTCGGTCTCGGTGGGCTCGACCATCAGGGCCTCCTCGACCACGAGCGGGAAGTAGACGGTCGAGGGGTGGTAGCCGAGGTCGATCACCCGCTTGGCCACGTCCATCGCCCGGATGCCCGTCTCCTCCTTGAGCGGACGAGCCGTCGCCACGAACTCGTGCATCGGCCGACCGTCGGGGTGGGCCAGGGGGAACGCGTCCTTCACGCGGTCGGCGAGGTAGTTCGCGTTCAGCACGGCTCGCTCGGCCACCTCCTTCAGCCCGTCGCGGCCGTGCAGGAACACGTAGGCGTACGCGCGGACGAGCACACCGAAGTTGCCGAGGAAGCCGTGCATCCGCCCGATCGACTCGGGCGCGCCGCTGTCGAGCCGGAAGGCGCCGGACTCGTCGCGTTCGACCCTCGGGACCGGCAGGAACGGCACGAGCCGTTCGGTCACCCCGACCGGCCCCGCACCCGGCCCTCCCCCACCGTGCGGCGTCGCGAAGGTCTTGTGCGTGTTGATGTGGACGATGTCGAACCCCATGTCGCCGGGGCGGCAGCGGCCGAGGATCGCGTTCAGGTTCGCGCCGTCGTAGTAGACGAGGCCGCCGATCCGGTGGACGGCCTCGGTGATGCGCTCGATCTCCTCCTCGAACATGCCGAGCGTGTTCGGGTTCGTGAGCATCAGGCCCGCGACGTCCTCGTCGATCAGCTTCTCCAGCGCCGAGACGTCGACGAGCCCACGGGCGTCGCTCGGGATCTTGAGCGCCTCGTAGCCGGCCAGCCGGACGCTCGCCGGGTTCGTCCCGTGCGACGAGTCCGGGATCGCCACACGCCGGCGCTGTCGACCCTCGCGCTCGTGGTGGGCCCGCATGATGAGCAGGCCCGTGAGCTCGCCGCAGGCTCCGGCAGGTGGTTGCAGCGTGGCCCGGGCCATCCCGGTGATCTCGCACAGGGCGCGTTCGAGGCGCCACAGCAGCTCGAGCGAGCCCTGCACCGTGTGGTCGGGTTGGTGCGGGTGTCCGAGGAGGAACCCGGGGAGCTGCGCGACCCTCTCGGCGATCTTCGGGTTGTACTTCATGGAGCAGGACCCGAGCGGGTAGAAGCCCGTGTCCACCCCGTAGTTCCGCTGCGAGAGCCTCGTGTAGTGGCTGACGAGGTCGCGCTCGGCCACCTCGGGGAGTCCGGGGGCCGCCTGTCGGGCCTGGTCGGCCGGGACCGGGGCCTCCGGCACATCGAGCTCGGGCAGGCTGAAGGCCCTCCGTCCCGGCCGCGAGAGGTCCTTGAGGGTCCCCTGATGGTCCGGAGGGCCGCCGACGCGGACGGGGGCCCCCACGCGCGCGGAGACGGGCTCGGGGGTCGGCGGCTCCTCGGTCACGCCAGCACCTCCTTCAGCGTCATGGCGAGGCCGTCGATCTCCTCGCGTGTCCGACGCTCGGTGACGGCGACGAGCAACGCGTGGCCGTCGGCATCGGGCAGCGGCACCCCGGCCAGGTACCCGCGTTCGATCAAGCGCGTCCCGAACCTGGTCCGCGGGACGGGGCAAGCGGACCGGGAACTCCTTGAAGAACGGTGCGTCGCCGAACAGCGGCTCGACGCCGGGAACCTCCGAGAGACGCTCCGCGGCGTAGGCGGCCTTCGAGGCGCACTGCCGCCCGAGCTCCTCGAGCCCCTGGGGGCCGAGCCAGCCGAGGTAGACGGTCGCCGCGATCGCCATCAGGGTCTGGTTCGTGCAGATGTTCGAGGTCGCCTTCTCGCGCCGGATGTGCTGCTCCCGCGCCTGGAGGGTCAGGACATAGCCGACCCGCCCGTCCACGTCGAGCGTCTCCCCCACGATCCGGCCGGGGAGCCGTCGAACGTCATCCAGCCGCGTCGCGATCACGCCGAGGTACGGGCCCCCGAGGTTCAGGTGGTTGCCGAGCACCTGCCCCTCGGCCACGGCGATGTCCGCACGCAGGTCGCCGGGCGGGGCGAGCACCCCGAGCGACAGCGGGTCGAAGACCTGGATCGCTCGCGCGCCGCCCGCGTGCGCGGCGCCGAACAGCTCTCGCGCGGGCTCGAGCAGGCCGTACGCGTTCGGATGCTGGACGATCACGCAGGCGACGTCGTCCGTCACCTCGGGCTCCCCGCCGCGGCCGTCGACCACGTCGAACACCTCCGGCTGGTACCCCGCTCCCCTGCCGTAGGTCCGCAGGGTGTCCACGTACCGAGGGTCCACGGCGGCGCTCACGAGCACGCGGCTGCGGCTCCCGGCCGAGCGCGCCAGGTTCACGGCCTCGGCCAGCGCCGTGGCCCCGTCGTACAGGGATGCGTTCGACACCTCG
Source organism: uncultured Actinomycetes bacterium (assembly GCA_963778545.1). Lineage (GTDB taxonomy): Bacteria > Actinomycetota > UBA4738 > UBA4738 > HRBIN12 > DASSJM01. The sequence continues at coordinate 192,683 of CAVZUW010000015.1, forward strand.
AGCCCCGTGAGCTCGCAGATCATCGACTGGTACTCGAACAGCGCCTGGAGGACCCCCTGCGAGAGCTCGGGCTGGTACGGCGTGTACGAGGTGTAGAACTCGGAGCGCCCCGCGAGCGGCCACACGACCGCGGGAACGTAGTGGTCGTACGCGCCGGCCCCGGCGAAGCAGACGAGATCGGCCGTGCTCCGGTTGCGAGCCGCCAGGGCCTCCATGTCGGCCTGGATCTCCATCTCGGAGACGCCGTCGGGGACCTGGAGCGCTCGGTCCAGCCGAACGGTGTCGGGGATCCGCTCGAACAGCTGGTCCACGCTCGACAGGCCTATGGCCTCGAGCATCTGATCGACGTCGTCGTCCGTGTGCGGCGCGAACCTCATGCCGGACGCTGAGTCTAGCCGGAAGGCGCGGAGAGGCCCCGGACCCCTACCCCGACACGTCCTCGAGCCCGTACTTGGACACGAGCGACAGGTAGTCGCGCTGGTAGAAGATCTTGCAGTTGATCCCCGGGTAGAGCTCGCGCAGGCGACGTACCTTTCGGTTCTTCTTGGTCACGAGCCGCTGGTTGAGCGTGGTGATCTCGATGTAGAGGTCGTACATCGGCAGATAGAAGTCCGGCGTGAACCGCTGGACCACGCTGCCGTCGCGGTCCCACTCGAGGTCGAACGACGTGGGCTCGTAGTCCCATTCGATCTGGTAGAAGTCCAGGAGCCGGGCGAACTGGCGTTCGCTGGCGTGCGCGAACGAAACGGTGTCGCTCGGCAGGGCCGGGGTCTCGGCCGCCGCGCCCTCCGTCACGCGCCTCCGGCCGCCCGGGCGCTGCGTCCCTTCTTCCCGGCGCTCTTGGCCAGAGTCCCTTCGAGGTCCGTCCATACCTTGTCGACCGCGATCGCGAAGACCCCTTGTCCGCTCGCCAGCAGGTCGACGACGGCCTCGGGTGACTCCACCTGATAGATACGGTGCCCGTCGGACACGAGGGTCGTACCCAGGGCCGGTTGGTCCAGGCCCTTCAGGGTCTTCATGGCCTTGCGGACCTGCTGGAGGTTCACCCCGCTGTCGAGCATCCTCTTGATCAGACGGAGCATGGCGAGGTCCTGGAACGAGTACAGGCGCTGCGAGCCCGAGCCCTTGGCGTCCTTCACGGACGGCCGGACCAGGCCCGTTCGGGCCCAGTAATCGAGCTGTCGGTAGGTGATCCCGACGATGTTGCAGACTTCGGGGACGCGATATCCCTGCTCGGCCATCACAACTCCGTAATTACGCGGGCGTCGGCAGCCTAGGGCCGGGTCCCTGGGATGTCAATCACCCGATGCGTCACCGCGCACCGCCGTCTGACTGCGTGAACCTCCCTAGGTCAGATATCCCACGGCCGCTTGGTGTTTCGACCTAGGGTGACCTGGGGACATGACGACCGCCTGGTGACGCGCTAGCGTGCACCGCTCCATGAGGGCATGCGAGGGGGGTGGTTGCGGTTGAGAACCCGCACGAGCAAGCCGCGATGGACGGTAGTGATCACCGTTTCGACGATCCTGACGCTCGGGATCGCGTTCGCACCGGCCGCCAACGCCAGCGGTGGCTACGTTTCGAAGGTGCTCCACTTGGTCAACGCGACGCGCGCCGCGCGCGATCTCCACACGTTGCGTGTCGATGCGTCGCTCTCGCGGGATGCGATGCGCCACACGCGCCGCATGGTCGCGCAAGATGCGATCTACGACCCGCGCAACCTCACCGAGATGCTGCATGACGAACCGTGGCAGGAAGTGGGTGCAAGTGTCGTTGGTTGCGCCGATACGCTGCGAGCTCTTCATCGGGCGTTCATGCATCACGCCGCGCATCGCGTGATCCTGTTGAACCCGAAGCTCCGCAGGATCGGGATCGGCGTGATCAAGGACGACAGCGCCAACCAATGCGGCCGGCACTCGTTCTGGTCGACCCAACTGTTCTACGGATAGGACGCGGGATAGGACGCGCTACTCGAAGTCCTCGGGCGTGACGTTCTCGAGGAATTCGCGGAACTCCTGCAGCTGCTTCTCTTCCTCTTCCCCGTCGGCGGGGATCAGGATGGAGGCCTCCTCGAGGACATCCTCGTTGGCGAAGATCTTGCACCCGAGGCGGACCGCCAGCGCGATCGCGTCCGACGGGCGCGAGGAGATCTCGAAGCTGGAACCGTTGCGCTGCAAGCCGATCACGGCATGGAACACGCCGTCCCGGAGCTCGGTGATCGTGATGCTCGTGACCTGCACCGCCATCTCGTCGAGGATGTTCTTGAGCAGGTCGTGCGTCATCGGTCGAGGTGTCACCAGACCCTGCTGACCGATCGCGATCGCCTGCGCCTCGGACTGACCGATCCAGATCGGGAGGAACCGTTCGCCTTCGGCCTCCCGGAGCAGGACGATGGGCGAGTTCGACGGGAACTCGATCCGAACGCCGGCGACGGTCATCTCGATCATGAGGCGCATCCGACCGTACACCGGCCTCCCAGGTGCGGCAACCTAGTCCTTCGGCATCGGCCTCAACGCTCCTGTCGGGTCATCGGAGGGGCCGGATCGAGGGCGGGAAGGTACGGGATGAGCTGGTCGGGATCGGCCCGGAGCGCGTCCATGTCGTGCACGGCGAGGATGTCGGGGACGTTGCGGTAGCGCTCCTCGAAGTCGAGGCCGTACCCGACGACGAACACGTCCGGGCAATCGAAGCCGCGGTAGCGCAGCTCGAGCGGGACGATGCGGCGGACGCTCTTGTCGAGCAGCGCGCACACCTCGATCGACGACGGCTCCCGCGATTCGAGCACGGAGATGAGGTACGAGAGGGTGAGGCCCGTGTCCACGATGTCCTCGACCACGATGACGTCGCGTCCGCCGATGTCGTGATCGAGGTCCTTGACGATGCGCACGCGACCGAAGGATTCCGCCGCGCCGCCGTAGCGCGAGATGGACATGTAGTCGATCGCGAGCGGGAGCGCGACAGCACGCATGAGGTCCGCGAGGAACACAGAGCCGCCCTTGAGGACCGAGATCAAGACGGGCGCGCGCCCCTCATAGTCCCCGGTGATGGTGCGGCCAAGCTCCTCGATCCGCCGGCGGATGTCCTCGCGCCCGAACTCGACGCTGACGACGTCCGACACCGCGGCGATGGTAGCAGTCGCTACCCGAACAACGCGTCCAGGACCCCGCCGCCCGCCTCGACGAGTGCACCCGCCGCCCGGGCCCACCAGGAGCCGGGCTCGGCCGGTGGTGGTGCCGGGACCCCCACGACCACCAGAGGCACCTCCCCCACCGCCTCCCCGCCCGCCGAGACCCGCACGACGCCGATCTGCTCCCCTCGAGCCGGCGGGAAGGCCACGTGAGGATCGAGCTCCACCGTGCGCGCGACCGTTGCCGCCGTGGGCACCAGGCCGCGCACGCTCCCCCCGGCGCTCACCGAGACGTTCCGCCCGCCGACGTCCACGTCGTCGAGCGGCTCGCCTTCAACCAGGAGCGTCCGGTGCTCGAAGCCCTCGAACCCGTAGTTCAGCAAGGTGGCCGCGGCCGAGAACGGCTCGCCGGGAGCGCCGAGGACGACCGCGACCAGGCGCTGGTCCCCGCGCTGGGCGGCGCCGACCAGGCAGAACCCCGCGGGGCTCGTGAAACCGGTCTTCACCCCGATCGCGCCGGGGTACAGCCACAGCAGCACGTTGCGGTTCTGCACGACGCGCGGCTCGGCGTCCAGGGACTCGACCGTGTGGAAGCGGGTCGCGACCACGCTCGCGAACCCCCGGCTGCGGTACGCCGCGCGCGTCAGCCGGACCAGGTCGGCGGCCGACGAGTACCCGGTGTCGTCGAGACCGTTGGGCGACGTGAACATCGTGCGCGTCATCTGGAGCTCCTCGGCCCGCGCGTTCATCTCGTCGACGAAGGCGTCCTCCGAGCCGGAGACGTGTTCGGCGAGCGCCACCGCGGCGTCGTTGGCCGATTGGAGCAGCAGGGCATACAGGAGCTCGTCGACGCGGATCCGCTCCCCCTCGACCAGCCCGAGCCCCGAGATCCCCGAGACCTGTCCGCTGGCGGCGTTCTCGCTCACCGTGACGACGTCGGTGAGGTTCGCGCGCTCGACCACCAGGAGCGCGGTCATGATCTTCGTGACGCTCGCGATCGGCCGCCGCTCGTTGCGGTTGAGCGCGAACAGCACCTGGCCGGTGTCGAGATCCGCGAGGACGGCGGCCGCCGCGTTGATCTCGGGCGCCTCGGTCGAGGCCGACGGCGTTCGCAGCGTCGAGGGGAACGGCGAGAGGCTGGCCTGCCCGCCGGGTTGGATGACCGGCGTCGGCGGAGGCGGCTGCGGCGTCGGCGTCTGCGCCCGGGCGGCGCCCAACGAGAGCAGGAGGATCGAGATCAGCGCGCCGAGCGACAGCGCACGCGCAGGGCGGCGGGTCACGTCAGGTGCTGGCGGAGGTTGGTGCGCAGCAGCGCCTGCTTGAGCTTGCGCGACGCCCGGGCGAGCTCGACCAGCGAGTCGGTCGCGCCCCGGCGCGCGTCGGGGTTCCGCTGGCGGAGCTGGGGCATCACGATCGACTCGAAGAAGTCGGCCTCCCGCTCCTCGAAGTGCTTGTACATCGTGAGGTGCCGGGGCTCGACGCCGAACCGGAAGAAGTCCTTCACGATCGACAGCACGATGTAGTCGTCGCCGTCGAAGTACTTCGCGCCGTCGGGTCCGTGCTCCTTGACGAGCCCGAACGACTCGAGTTCGCGGATCCGCTCGCGATCGATCCCCGTGGCGGCGCTCATCTCCTCGATCGACATCTGCAGACCCGTGGGCGCCTCCGCGAGCTCCTCGTCCGGCTCGGGGGCGACGGGTTCGATCGAACGGCCGTCTGCCGCCTGACCATCCAGGGCGTCGGTCTCGAACAGGCGGTCCTTGATCACCTTCAAGGGCAGGTACTCGTCGCGTTGCATGCGCAGGATCGAACGCAGGCGGTCGACGTCCTTGTCGTAGAACTTGCGGTACCCCGACGGCGTGCGTTCGGGCTCGATCAGGCCCTCGGACTCGAGGAACCGGATCTTGCTGATCGTGATGTCGGGGAACTCGGTCTTGACCGAGACGAGCACCTCGCCGATCGACTGGTAGTTGCGGGTCGCCACGTCCTCACTCCCCTGCGAAGAACACGAGTCGGAACCGCCCGATCTGGACCTCGTCGTGCGCCGCCAGCTTGGTCACCTCGACGCGTTCCCGGTTCACGTAGGTGCCGTTCATGCTCCCGAGATCGTGGATGTAGAACCCGTCGGGGTGGCGGCGGATCTCGGCGTGCTTGCGGCTGACGCTGATGTCGTCGAGGAAGACGTCGCTCTCGGGGTTGCGGCCGGTGCTCGTGACCTCGGCCTCGATCATGAAGGTCGACCCCGCGTTCGGGCCGTGCTTGACCAGCAGGAGAGCCTGACCCGACTTGAGCTCATCCTCCGGGAAGGGGAACTCCTCGGGACCTTCCGCTTCGATCTCGACCGGGTTGAGGCCGAGGGTCGTCTCCTCCTGCAGGACAGCACCACAGTTCGCGCAGTAGCGCGCCTCGTCCTTGTTCGGATGTCCACAGCGGGTGCAGTACACGGTCGACCCTCCGTTGCCCTCGTCTCACCTGGACGGTGCGGTACCCGAGGCTCACCCTCGACCTCGAGACCCGCTCGAAACTACCGTCCCACCCACGAAGGGTCAACCGGACCGGGGCCGAGCTCGAGGGGTGACTCGAGGGTTCGAGGCCCGATCGGGTGCGGCTCGGGTGCAAGGGTCGATGGGAGCGGCACCCCAGCATCCAGGGTCGATCAGGGGCAGGCGTCAGGTGTCCGGACCCCTGGACCTGCAGGGTGCGTCGCTGCGGCCACGACCGGGGGTCGAGGTTCGGGCAGCACCCCCGAGTCTCCGCCTCGACGGCCGTTCGAGGTCGACCTCCCGGGCCGCGGGGCGGTCGGTTCGAGGGGAGATCGACGGTCGGGACCGCGGACCGCGATCTCGACGGCGTGGGTGAGCGTTCGACCGTCGGGACAGGTGGACGTGGGGAGCGGCTCGACGCCGAGGTCGGCCCGCCGTGCGGGTCAGTCGGTCTGTTGCTCGACGAACGCTCGATAGGCGCCCGCGTCCATCATCCCGTCCAGCGAGCCCCCGTCGGCGACCTCGAGCACGACCAGCCAGCCGTCGCCGTAGGGCTGCTCGTTGACGAGCTCGGGACGCTCTTCCAGCAAGGCGTTCCGCTCGGCGACCGTTCCGGACACGGGCGCGTACACGTCGGAGACGGACTTGGTCGACTCGACCTCGCTGAAGGGTTGGTTCGCGGTCACCGTTGCTCCCTCCTGAGGAACGTCGACGTACACGACGTCGCCGAGCGCGTCCTGCGCGAAATCGGTGATCCCGACGCGGACCCGACTCGAACCCTCGTCACGCGCCCACTCGTGTTCCTTGGTGTATCGCAGGTCCTCGGGGAACTCCATCGATGGCTCCTTGAACGTCGCTCCTTGACCGTCTCACCTTGCCGTGCGGTGAGGCTGGAACGTAGCACGTCGCACGGAACGGTCCGACCTCGCTCAGGCCGCCGGGTCATCCGAGCGGTCTTGCGGGCCCCGCCAGGCACGCCGCAGGTCGCCCACGTACAGGACGGTGGCGACGTAGTACTCGACGATCCCCGCGGCATAGAACGCCCATCCACACACGAGGGTCGCCGGCGCGAGCGGGTACCCGAGGTTCCCCCACGCGATGCAGGCGATCGACGCCATCAACGCGAACGTCGCGACCTTGCCGATGGGGCGGACGTCGATCCGGGTCCGGCGCTTCGAGAGCAGGACGAGCCCGGCGATCAGCACCGCGACGTCCCTGATCAGGATCAACAGCGCGGCCCACAACGGGAACGCGTCCGCGATCACGAGGGCGATCAAGCCCGCCGCGATCGCCAGCCGGTCGGCGACGGGGTCCAAGATCTTGCCGAGGTCGGAGACCTGCCCCGTGGCGCGAGCGAGGGCCCCGTCCACCCAGTCGGTCGCCACCACGATCACGAACAGCACGAGACCCGCGCGGGTGGTGTCCGGGTCGACGATCAGCACGACGAACACCGGGATCAGCGCGATGCGGAGGAAGGACAGGACGTTCGGGATCGTCAGGATGCGGTCGGTCTGGGCCGCCTCGCTCATGGCGCGGCGAACCTACCATCACGTCGGGCCGGCGGGATTCGAACCCGCGACCTCCTGACCCCCAGTCAGACGCGCTAACCAAGCTGCGCCACGGCCCGTGCCGCGGAGTCTACCCGTCGGCTCGGGCGAGGCTCGGCGACGTGCCCAGACGCGCTAGCGGGGGCGGCGTCGGCCCTGCCGGAAGCGGATGCCGATCGGGACGCCCTCGAGGTCGAGGGCTCGACGGAGACGGCCCTCGAGGAACCGCTGATAGCTCGCGGCGGGGGGCGCGGCCCCGAACAGGACGAACCGCGGGGGCGCGGCGGCCACCTGCGTGGCGTACCGGTACCGGATCCCGCCCGGCGCCTGCTGTTCGGCCTGAGCGGCGGCCACGACCTCGTTGACCTTCGCCGTGGGTGCCCGGCGGCTCCAGCGCTCGTGGACCTGCGACAGGACGGCGGGCAGGCGGTGGACGCCGGTGCCCCCGATCGCCGAGGTCCGTAGCATCGGTGCCCGCGCGTAGGGCGCGAGCAGCTCGGTCAGCTCCTTGAAGGCGCGGTCGCGCTCCTCGACCAGGTCCCACTTGTTCGCGACCACGACCAGCCCTCGGCCGACCTCCATCACCCGGGCGGCGATCCGTTTGTCCTCCCCGGCGAACCCCTGCGAGGCGTCGAGCACGAGCAGGGAGACGTGCGCCCGTTCGATCGCGCGCTCGGCCCGTAGGAAGCTGTAGTACTCGACGCCCTGGACCTTGGACGGCCTTCGGAACCCCGCGGTGTCGACGAACCGCACGGGGCCGTCCGGCCAGGTCACGAGCGCGTCCACGGCGTCCCTGGTCGTGCCCGCCTCCTCGTACACGACCGAGCGCTCCTCCCCCACCAGCCGGTTGAACAGGCTCGACTTGCCGACGTTGGGCCGGCCGACGATCGCGAACCGCGGCTCCTCCGGCTCCTCGGCCTCCTCGGTCACCTCGTCGGGCAGCACGGCCACGAGCTGGTCGAGCAGATCGCCCGAGCCCCGCCCGTGCAGCGCCGAGACCGGGACCGGGTCCCCCAGCCCGAGCCTGAGGAAGACCGACACGTCGCTCTCGTCGCTCTCGGTGTCGACCTTGTTGACCACCACCAGGACCGGCACGTCGGCGCGGCGGAGCCGCCGCGCGAGCACCGCGTCCTCCTCGACGGGGCCGGTCTGGACGTCGACGACCAGCAGCACGACGTCGGCCTCCCGCGCCGCCCGCTCCGCCTGGTCCGAGACGAGGGCCTCGATCCCCTTCGCGTCGTGCGCGAACCCACCCGTGTCGATGAGCTTGAGGGTTCGGCCCCCCCACGTGGCCTCGAGCTCGACCCGGTCCCGGGTGACCCCGGGCATCTCGTGCGCGATCGCCTCGCGGGAGCCGAAGAGGCGGTTCACGAGCGTCGACTTGCCGACGTTCTGGCGGCCGACCACGGCGACGGCGGGCGCCCTCACGGTTCGAGCCCACGCTCCCGAGCGAGCACGAGCGCGCGGTCGGCGACCTGGTCCGGCGACAGCTCGGTCGTGTCGAGCACGATCGCGTCGGGGGCCGGCACGAACGGGTTCGTCCGAGCGTCCTGCCGGTCGCGGGTGTCGAGCGCCCGGGCGACGTGCTCGGGCTCCTTGTCGCGTTCGAGCGCCCGCCGGCCGATGCGCTCGTCGGGGTTGGCCTGCAGGAACAGCTTGAGGTCGGCATCGGGCGCGACCACCGAGCCGATGTCCCGTCCCTCCATCACGGCGCCGCCCGCGGCGAGGCGGCGTTGCTCCCGGCGGAGCACCGCCCGAACCTCAGGGTGACGCGACACCGCAGACACGCTCGACTCGACCTCTGCGGACGTGAGGGCCGCCTCGGGTGGCTCACCGTCGATCCTGAGCTCGGGTGGTCGAACGCTCGAGTCGAGCTCGAAGGTCAGCGCGCGCGCCAGACGTTCGAGCGCCGAGGCGTCCTCGGTCGAGACCCCCTCGCGATGGGCACGGAGCGCGAGCGCCCGGTACATCAGCCCGGTGTTCACGTAGGGCAGGCCGAGCTCGGCCGCCAGCCGATGTGCGAGCGTGCTCTTCCCGGTCCCCGCGGCCCCGTCGATCGCGATCACGGTCGTCACGCCGAGACCTCGATCCTCGCCCCGAGCGAGACCAGCAGCCGCTCGAACCCCGGGAAGGACACCTCCGCCGCCTCGATGCCCCGGACCGACACCGGCGCTCGCGCCCCGAGCGCGCCGACGGCCAACGCCATCGCCATGCGATGGTCCCCGCGGGCGTCCACCTCGCCGCCGGCCAGCCCTCCGCCTCCCACGATCAGGTCGTCGCCCTCGAGCTCCGCCGTTCCTCCGAGCCCACGGATCGCCTCCGCGAGCCCACCCAGCCGGTCGCTCTCCTTGAGCCGGAGCTCGGCGCCGCCCCGGAACCGGGTCTGGCCGCTCGCGTGCGCGGCCACGATCGCCAGCACGGGCACCTCGTCGATCACCAGCGGGAGCTCGTCGGCGTCGATCGTCGTCCCGGCGAGCCGCGGCCCCGGTTCGACCTCGAGGGTCCCGACGGGCTCGCCGAGCTCCTCGCGCTCGACCCGAGATCCCAGCGACGCACCCATGCGTGCGAGCACCTCGAGGAAGCGCGTCCGGGTCGGGTTCAACCCCACACCCTCGACCGTCAGGACCGCGCCCGTGAGGACGGCCGCGCCGACCAGGAACGCGGCCGAGGAAACGTCGCCGGGCACCGCGGCCGCGAACCCCTCGTGCTCGAACGCGCGGACGGATGCCAGCCCCGGCTCGAACGACGACGGGGGCGCCGAGCGCGGCCAGCGCACGTTCGGTGTGGTCGCGGGTCGGGGCCGGCTCGCGGATCGTGGTCGATCCCTCCGCGGCCAGACCGGCGAGCAGGACGGCGCTCTTGACCTGAGCGCTCGGGACCTCCGGCCGGTGCTCGATCCCGCGGAGCCGGCCGCCGCGGACCGCGATCGGCGGGTGCCCGTCCGTCGTTCGAACGTCGGCGCCCATCGCCCGCAGCGGGCCGGCGACCCGCTCCATCGGCCGGCCGTTCAGGCTCGCGTCACCGTGCAGCTGGGTCTCGAAGGGCGCCGAGGCGAGCAGGCCGGCCAGCAGGCGCATCGTCGTGCCGGAGTTCGAGCAGTCGAGCGCGGCGTCGGCAGGGTGAAGCGAAGCTCGACCGTGCCCCTCGAGCACGAGGTCGGGGGCTCGAGGTCGAGGGTCGTTCGTCGTGGAACGGTCACCGTCTGCCTGGGGCAGGGGATCCGAAGCCCAACCCTCGAGTGCATCTCGAGCATCCTCGCGCACGATCCGCGCCAGACAGCTCGCCGTCGCCCTCACGTCGAGGGCACCGGGGAGCCCTCGGAGCTCGCTCCGCCCGCGCGCGATGGCGGCGAGGATCAACCATCGATGGGCGATCGACTTGTCCCCGGGCACGACGGCCTCCCCGCCGTCGAAGGCACCCGGGTGGATGGTGGCGCGCACCGCCCTCAGGCCAATCGCTGGGGCTCGAACCAGCGCTCGCGCAGGGCGCGCTCGGCGTCCTCGGCGGCGTCGGCGGCCACCGTGAGATGCACGGTCCCCCGGCCACCCTCGGGCGAGTGCACGATCTGCAGGTCCTCGATGTTCACGCCGGCGTCGCTCATCGTCGCCGTCACCTCGGCCAGGACCCCGGGGCGGTCGGGCACGGGGACCTGCAGGACCGCGACCCCGGCCTTGACCTGAGGCTTGGCGGCGAGCGAGAGCCGCGCCTGCTTGGCCTCGCCGAAGGCCCGCTCGACCTCGGTGGCGTCGGCCTCGCCGATCAGCGTTCGGAGCCGGGTGAGGCGCTCGACGTACAGGTCGATCGCCCGCACGATCGCCTCGCCGTTCGCGAGCAGGATGTCGCTCCACAGGTGCGGGCTCGAGGCCGCGAGCCGCGTCAGGTCGCGGAACCCGCCCGCGGCGAGCAGCAGGATCTCGGGCTCCCCCGCCTCCTCGGAGGCCGCGAGCCCCATCAGGGCGGTCGAGGCGACCTGGGGCAGGTGGCTCACCATCGCCACCAGCCGGTCGTGGCGTTCGGGATCCATCGGCACCGGACGAGCTCCGACCTTCTCCACCCACGCCGCCAGGCGAGCCACCGTGGCCTCCGGCACGGCCGGAGCCGGAGAGAGCACCCAGACGACCCCGTCCAGGACCGATGCCGAGGCGTGCTCGGGCCCCGATCGCTCCGAACCGCCCATCGGGTGGCCCCCGACGTAGCGACCCAGGTGCCCGGGGTCGGCGCCCGCCTCGACGTCGGTCATCACCCGGGTCTTCACGCTCCCGACGTCCGTCACGATCGCGTCCGGGGCGAGTCGCAGGATCCGAGTCACCAGGTCGGCCAGCGCCGGGATCGGGGTGCACACGAAGACGAGCGTCGCCCCGGCCACGCACTCCTCGAGGGACGCCGAGGGGGTGAGTCCGGAGCGTTCGGCGGCCCGGGCCAGTGCGCCGGGATCGGCGTCGAACCCCCGGACGGCCTCCCCGGCCCGGACGGCCGCCATCGCGATCGAGGTGCCCATCAGCCCCGTCCCGACGACCGCGACGCGTTCAGCCGAGGTCATCGCGCAGCGTCTCCGCGCCGTCGAGGTACACGTGCTTGACCTCGGCGGGCCCGCGCGCCGTGTGGAACTGCAGCAGGACCCTGATCACCCCACGCATCGAACCCTCGACGGGGATCTCCTGCGCGCAGAGCAGCGGTACGCGGCCGAGGCCCATCCGTCGCGCCGCCTCCGCCGGGAACACGGAGCGAAGGTCCTCGGTGACGGTGAAGAACGCGCTCACGATGTCGTCGGCGCCGACCTCGTTGCGTTCGAGCATCTGCGTCAGCAGACGCTCGGTGGCCGAGAGCACCTCGTCGGACGAATCCTCGTCGACGTGGATCGCCCCGCGCGCCGCTCGAACCCTGACCTCGCTCACCGAACGCCTCCACCGCACCGATGTCGGCGAAAGGCTACAGGCAGGGCTCGCCGGCGGTCACGAACGGGGCGACGCGGCGGCTCAGAGACCGGTCGCGCGGTACAGGGCTCGGACGTCCTCGGGTTCGAGCTCGCGGACCTGGCCGGGACCGAGCTTGCCCAGGCGGATCGGCCCGACGCGGACGCGGACCAGTCGGCGCACCGGGAGCTCGACCGCGTCGAGCATCCTGCGGACCTCGCGCTTGCGCCCCTCGATCATCACGAGTCTGACTCCACCACGCCCGGCCGCCCCGCCGCGTCCGCCCGCACCTCCCGCCGAACGAGCATCGACGGCCTTCGCGGTCCCGTCGTCGAGCTCGACGCCACGGCGCAGCCGCGAGAGCTGACGGTTCGACGGGGGCTTGCTCACCTCGGCCAGGTACTCCTTCTCGATCGCGTACCGAGGGTGCGTCAGCCGGTGCGCGAGCGAACCGTCGTTGGTGAGCAACAGGAGGCCCTCGGTGTCCCGGTCGAGGCGGCCGACCGGGAACACGTGGACCCCTTTCGGGAGGAAGGCCGTGAGATCGCGCTCGGCGTGCGAGTCGCGCATCGTCGTCGTCACGCCGCGCGGCTTGTGGAGCGCGAACGTTCGGAGCTCGGGGTCGACGTTGACCTTCGAGCCGTCGACCCGGACCTCGTCGACCGCCGGGTCGAGCCGGTCGCCCAGCGTCGCGACCGTCCCGTTGATCTGGACACGGCCGGCGGCGATCACCTCCTCGCACGCGCGGCGCGACCCGAACCCGGCACGGGCGAGGGAACGCTGCAGCCGCTCGACGGGCATCCGCCGTCAGTCGGCGCCGGCCGTCTCGGCCTCCGCGTCCCCGGCACCCGCGCGCAGCAGCGGCGCGAGCGCGGGCAGGGACGAGAGCGACGGCAGACCGAGGCGCTCGAGGAACTCGGGCGTCGTCCCGTACAGGACCGGGCGGCCCGGCGTCTCCTCGCGTCCCACCTCGGCCACGAGCCCCCGGTCGACGAGCGCGCGCAGGACGCCCTCGGAGTTCACACCGCGGATCCCCGAGATCTGGTGCCGCGTGACCGGCTGCTTGTACGCGACGATCGAGAGCGTCTCCAGGGCCGCCTTCGTCAGGCGGACGTGGCGCGAGGCGAGCACGAACTGCTCGACGACCGGCGCGGCCTCGGGATGCGTGGTGAGCCGCCAACCGCCGGCGACGTTGCGCAGCGTGATGCCGGCGCCTCGCTCCTCGTAGCCGTGGGCGAGCTCCTCGCACCAGGCGTCCACCTCGGTGCGTTCGGTGCCGAGCGCCTGGGCGAGCACGGCCGAGGTGACCGGTTCGTCCGAGATGAACAGCAACGCCTCGAGCGAGCGCAGCGACGAGCCGTGATCGCTCACGCGGCCTCACCCTCCCACCGCACGTCGATCTCGCCGAACGTCGCAGCCTGCGCGAGGTCGACCATGCCCTCGCGGTACAGCTCGAGCAGCGCGAGGAACCGCACGACGATCTGGATCCGCTCCTCGCAGTCCGCGACCAGGTCGCGGAACGACGCCTGCCCGAGCCGCCCCAGGTGATCCCGCACGGCCTCGACGGCCTCGGCCATCGTGTAGCGGATCGGCGTCACGTGCGACAGGTCGAGCAGTGGCGGCGGCCGGAGCACGACGGCGGCGATCCGAGCGAGGTCGTCGGCGGTCACGTCCTCCAGTACATCCGGGTACAGGTGCGCGAACTCGGCGGGCGGGCCGGCCTCCCGCGTGAACCGCAGGCTCTCCTCGTCGAGCCCCTTCGCGATCTCGAGCGCGACCGTACGGAACGCCGCGAGCTCGATCGAACGCGCGTAGACCAGATCCGGCGAGACGCCGAGCAGATCCTCCTCGTCCACGACCTCGTGCCGCGGCATCAGTCGGCCGACCTTGAGCTCGAGCATGATCGCGCACACCGCGAGGAACCACGTCGCCTCGTCCAGCGACCAGCCCTCCGCCTCCTTCGAGTGCGCGAGGAACCCGTCGGTGACCGTCGCGATCGAGACGTCGCAGACGTCGATCTTCTGCCCGAGGATCAGGTCGGCCAGGACCCTGAACGGACCCGTGAAGACCGGGAGCTCGACCGCGAACGCGCCCCCGCTCGGGCTCTCGGCGGACCCGGGGCCGGCCGCTGGCGTCATCCCGCCCCCGGTCTGGGCCCGAGACCCATCCGGTCGGCCGCGGTCTCGACGGTCTTGGCGGCGATCGCGCGGGCCTTGGCCGCCCCCTCCCGCAGGATCGACTCGAGCCGCTCCTCGTCCGAGCGGATCGCCCCGTACGCGTCCTGGATCGGCCGCAGGTACCCGGCGACGGCCGCGCCGACGTCGTCCTTGAACCGCGCGTACCCGGGGTCGTCCGCGTACTCGCCTTCGACGTCCTCGGGCGCGACACCCCGCATGACGGCCAGGATCTCGATCAGGTTCGAGATCCCCCGCTTGTCGGGTGCCCGCGTGATCTCCCGGCCGGAGTCGGTGACCGCGGACTTGAACTTGCGGGCGATCGCCTCGGGCGGGTCGAGGATGTAGACCGTCCCCTGCTCCGACCCGCCGGTCGTGGACATCTTCTTGTCCGGGTTCTGGAGATCGAGGATCCGCGCCCCGACCTCCGGGATCCGGTGCCGGGGGACGGTGAAGAGCTCGCCGTAGCGCGAGTTGAAGCGCTCGGCGACCGTTCGGGCCAGCTCGATGTGCTGCTTCTGGTCCTCGCCCACCGGCACCTCGTCGGTCTGGTACGCGAGGATGTCCGCCGCCTGCAGCACCGGGTAGAAGAACAGGCCCGCGGAGACGAAGTCCTTCTGGTCCGCCGACTTCTCCTTGAACTGGGTCATCCGGTTCAGCTCGCCGAACGCGGTGACGCCGGCCAGCAGCCAACACAGGTAGGTGTGCTCCGCGACGTCGCTCTGCCGGAACAGGATGCAGCGATCCGGGTCGAGTCCCGCCGCGATCAGGATCGACACGGTGTCATGGACCTGCCGCCGCAGCTCGGCGGGGTCGTGCGGCACGGTGATCGCGTGCAGGTCGACCAGGCAGTAGATGCTCTCGCCCCGCTCCTGGCCCTCGACGTACTGGCGCACTCCGCCGATCAGGTTGCCCAGGTGCTTGCTGCCCGTCGGCTGGATCCCCGAGAAGATCCTCGGCCTGCCGCCCGTCCCCGTCGCCGCGTCACCCACGATGTCGCCGATGATAGCGCCCGGGACGGCCGGGTCCGGGAGCCGTCAGACCGGGCAGTCGATGCCGGCGGCGAGGTTGCAGGCGACGTCCGCGAACGCGTTCACGATCGACAGCAGCGGACCGGACAGGATGAAGAAGATCACCAGGATGAACAGCACGAGGTACTGCTCGGCGTTCACGAACACCTCGCGCGGACGGGGGGGCAGGAACGGCGCCAGGAGCTTCGCGCCGTCCAGGCCCGGCACCGGCATCAGCTGGAACCCGAACATGAACGCGTTCACGATCAGCCAGGCGAGCGCGAACCTCCCGAGCTCCCCCGTCACCCCGGCCCTGATCACGAGGCCGCCGAGGAAGGCGAGCACGATGTTGGCGAGCAGGCCGGCGAGGACCACCAGGTTCATGTCCCGCCGCGGGTTCTTGAAGAACGTCGGGTCCACCGGCATCGGCTTCGCGTAGGCGAACACGGGCAGCAGGAGCACCCCTCGAGCCGCGACCAGGATCAGCGCGAGCGCGGGCAGGATCAGCGAGCCGAACGGGTCGATCAGGGGCTTGGGGTTCAGGGTGAGACGGCCCCAACGCTTCGCGGTCGGGTCGCCCAGGCGAACGGCGACGAACGCGTGCGCGTACTCGTGCAGGACGAGCGCAGGGACCAGCGAGATGCCCAGGTACAGCGCGGATCTGAGGTTGGCCATCTAGCCGTGCCACCCGTAGACGAGCGGCGGAGGCTCGACCGGCCCGTCCGAGAGCGTGATCGCGGCCAGGACCGATCGCATGCACGTCTCGGCGTCGGCGTCCGTTCGCGCGTGCACCTGCCCGAGCTCCTGCCCGGCCTCGAGACGGTCGCCCACCTTCGGCAGGAAGACGATGCCCACCGCCGGGTCGATCGGGTCCCCCTTCTTCTTCCTCCCCGCCCCGAGCTCGCCGCTCGCGCGTCCGAGCGCCTCGGCGTCGACGGCCGCCAGCGTGCCCGCCCGCTCGGCCGCGATCGGCCGCCGCACCGGTGCGGCGGGCAGGACGCCCTCGGGATCGTCGACGACGCGCGGGTCGCCGCCCTGGGCCTGGACCATCGCGCGGAACGCTTCCGACCGCCTCGCCCGAGTCGAGCGCCGCCGCGGCTCGGGCCCGCCCCTCCCCCATCGGGACGTCCGACAGCCGCGACACCGCCTCGCCCGCGAACATCACCGCGGCGTCGCGCAGGCGCCCGTGCAGCTCGCCGCGCAGCAGCCGGACCGCCTCGATCACGTCGAGCGCGTTCCCGATCGCCTCGCCGAGCGGCTGCGACATGTCGGTGACCGCCGCCCGCGTCGGACGCCCCCAGTCCCTCGCGAGGGCGGTGCACGCCTCGGCGAGCTCGGCCGCGTCCTCGGGGGTCTTCATGAACGCGCCGCTCCCGGCCTTCACGTCCAGCAGCACGAGGTCGGTGCCGATCGCGAGCTTCTTCGACATCACGCTCGCCGCGATCAGCGGGATCGACGGGACCGTCGCGGTGGCGTCCCGGAGCGCGTACAGCGCGCCGTCGGCCGGCACGAGGTCGGCGGTCTGCGCCGCCACCGCCGACCCGACCTCCTCCACCTGCCGTTCGAACGCGTCGGGATCCAGGTCCGTGCGCAGGCCGGGGATCGACTCGAGCTTGTCGAGCGTCCCGCCCGTGTGTCCGAGCCCACGGCCGGAGAGCTTGGCCACCGCGAGCCCGAGCGACGCCGCGATCGGCGCGAACACGAGGGTCACGCCGTCGGCCACGCCACCGGTCGAGTGCTTGTCGACCTTCGGCCGTGAGATGCGCTCGAGCGGGAGCGTCGCGCCCGAGTCGACCATCGCGCGCGTGAGCGCGAGCGTCTCGGAGGCGTCGAGGCCGTTGATGAACGCGGCCATCAGGAGCGCCGCGGCTTGGTAGTCGGGGATCTCGCCACGCGAGTACCCGAGGACGAACGACCGGAGCTCGTCGGGGTCAAGTGTGCGGCCGTCGCGCTTGGCGGCGACCACGTCGCGGGGGTCGTTCACGCGCCGATCTCCGACGCGAAGCTCGAGCCCTCCAGGTCCCACGGCACGCCCAGGAGCTCGGCGACCGTGGCGCCGAGGTCGGCGTACGTGTCGCGGTCGCCGACGTCGAACGGACCACCGTCGAGCCCCGCCGCGAGCAGCGGGGTGCGTTCGCGCGAGTGATCGGTGGGCGGCGTCGTCGGGTCGCACCCGTGGTCACCGGTCAGGAACAGCACGCCGCCGCCGAGCGCGCCGATCAGCTCGGGGATCCGGACATCGAGCGCCTCGATCGCGTGCGCGTAGCCCCCCGGGTCGTTGCGATGACCGTACTTGCTGTCGAAGTCGACGAGGTTGCTGAACACGAGCGCGGGGCCGGGGCGGCGCAGGAAGTCGATCGTGAGATCGACACCGTGATCGTTCGAGTCCGAGTAGCGCGCCTCGGTCAGCCCCTGCTGCGCGAAGATGTCCTGGATCTTGCCGATCCCGTAGACCGCGACGCCGCGCTCGACGCAGCGAGCGAGCAGCGTCGGTCCGGGCGGCGGGACCGAGAAGTCGCGTCGCTCGGGACGCCGCACGAACGCGCCGGGCTCCCCCGTGAACGGTCGCGCGATCACACGACCCACGTTGTGCGGGCCGGTCAGCAGGCGCCTCGCGATGCGGCACCACTCGTACAGCGTCGGCAGCGGGACCACGTCAGTATGCGTCGCGACCTGGAACACGGAGTCGCCGCTCGTGTAGACGATCGGCTTGCCGGTGCGCAGGTGCTCCTCGCCGAGCTGCGCGATGATCTCGGTGCCCGAGGCGGGGACGTTGCCGAGGACCTCGCGACCGATCGCCTGTTCGAACGCCTCGATGATCTCGGGCGGGAACCCGTTCGGGTAGAGCGGGAAGGGTTCGGTCAGGACGATCCCGGTCATCTCCCAGTGCCCGGTCGTCGTGTCCTTGCCCGCCGAACGTTCGGTGAGCCGGCCGTGCGCGGAGCCGGGTTCGGCACGCGGCTCGACGCCCTCGATCCTCGTCAGCATCCCGAGCCCCAGCGCGCCGAGGTTCGGCGCATGGATCCCGCCGACGGCGGCGGCCGTGTTGGCGAGCGTGTCCGAACCCTCGTCGCCGTACGCCTCCGCGTCCGGCGCGCCGCCGACCCCGAACGAGTCGCACACCAGGATCAGGACGCGCGGGACCTTCGGCGTGTTCCCGGCGTCCGGCGTCACCTCAGCGGCCCTCGCCCAGGCGCGCGCAATCGATGCACAGGATCGCCCACGGCAGCGCCTCGAGGCGTTCGATCGGGACCGGGTTCCCGCAGCGCTCGCAGACGCCGTACGTGCCGAGCTCCATCTTCTTCAGCGCGCGGTTCACCCACCGCTGGTTGGCTCGGAGCGCCTTCATCACCGACAGCAGCCGGGCGCGCTCGGCGGTCGAGTGGGCGCTGTCCGCGAACCCGCGTTCGACGTCGATCGCCGCGTCGTCCGAGTCGGGGTCGCCGCCCTGCTCCGCGATCTCCTTGCGCAGGTTCTCGCGCTGCTCCTCGAGCGCCTCGCGCAGCTCGGCGAGCTTGGCCGGTTCGATCACGCGGAGTCCCTCCTCGTCGCGCGCGCCCGCGGGTGGGACGTGAAGTAGACCTCCCGCAGATGCTCCCTGGTCACCAGCGTATAGACCTGGGTGGTGGCCACGCTCGCGTGGCCGAGCAGCTCCTGGACCACCCGTACGTCGGCGCCCCCTTCGAGCAGGTGGGTCGCGAACGAGTGCCGGAACGTGTGCGGGCTGACCTTCGCGCGGATCCCGGCGCCCGCCACGTGCTGCTGGACGATCCCGGTGCACCCCTGGCGGGTCAGGCGCCCCCCACGGAGGTTCAGGAACAGCGCCGAACGCGAGCGGGCGGTCGCGATCTGCGGCCGGACCCTGGTCAGGTACGCCGAGATCGCGTCGCGCGCGTACCGGCCGATCGGCACGTCCCGCTCCTTGCCGCCCTTGCCGAGCACGCGGACGCTCCCCTCCTCCAGGTCGGCATCGTCGACGTCGAGACCCGACGAGCTCGGAGATCCGCAGGCCGGCGCCGTACAGCGTCTCGAGCACCGCCCGGTCGCGGAGCCCCTTGGCCGAGCGATCGGGGTGCGCGAGCACGCGCGCGACGTCGTCGACGGACAGCGGCTTGGGCAGGGACCGGGGGAGCTTCGGACGGATCACCGCCGCGGTGGGGTCGCTCGAGATCTTGCCTTCGCGCAGCAGGAAGCGGTGGAAGGCCCGGACCGAGGACAACGCCCGCACCACCGAGGTCGCGCGGTAGGGCTTCCCCTCGCCGTATGTCGAGGCCGAGACCGCGGCCACGTGGGCGGTCACCGCCCGCTCGTCGACGCGGCGGGCGTCCGTGATCCCCCGGGCGCGCAGGAAGGCGGCGTATCGCTCGAGATCGCGCCGGTACGCCGCCACCGTGTGGACGGACAGACCTCGTTCCACCGTCAGGTGATCGAGGAAGCGTTGGATCTGCTTGGCGAGCGCGTCTCGAGCCGGCATGGGCCCGGTCGGACTCAGCTCAACCCGTCGACGATCGCGGACAGCGGCGTCAACGTCATCCCGTGGGCCTCGGCCACCCCCGGGTTGGTGACCTCGCCGGCCATCACGTTCACGCCGAGCGCGAGGGCGGCATCGTCGCGGACCGCGTCCTCCAGACCGCCGGCGGCGATCCGGAGCGCGTAGGGCAGGGTCACGTTGGTGAGCGCGTACGTCGAGGTGTTCGGCACGGCGCCCGGCATGTTCCCCACGCAGTAGTGCACCACGCCGTCCACGACGTACGTCGGGTCGGAGTGGGTGGTCATCCGCGACGTCTCCATGCAGCCGCCCTGATCGATCGCGATGTCGATCGCCACGGCGCCGGCGCGCATCGACCGGATCATCTCCTCGGTGATGAGCTTGGGGGCGCGGGCGCCCGGCACCAGCACCGAACCGATCACGACGTCGGCCTCGCGCACCCGCTGCTCGAGCGTCAGCCGGTCCGACATCAGCGTGATGATCCGGCCCTTGTGGATCTGGTCGATGAACCGGAGCCGGTCCAGGTTGGTGTCGACCACGATGACCTCTGCCTCCATGCCGGCCGCGATCCAGGCCGCGTTCGATCCCGCCATCCCGGCGCCGAGCACGAACACCTTGGCCGGCCGAACCCCGGAGACGCCGCCCATCAGGATGCCGCGGCCTCCGTACTCCTTCTCCAACAGGTGCGCGGCGACGTGCGGCGCCATCCGGCCCGCGATCTCGCTCATCGGCGCCAGCAGGGGCAGGCGGCCGTCGGGCAGCTGGACCGTCTCGTACGCGACCGAGGCGACCTTGCGTTCGACCAGCGCCTGCGTCAGTTCCCGGCTCGCCGCGAGGTGGAGGTAGGTGAACAGGATCTGTCCCTCGCGCAGGTGCTCGAACTCCGGGGCGATCGGCTCCTTGACCTTCATGATCATGTCGGAGCTGGACCAGACCTCGGCCGCCGTGGCGACGATCTCGGCGCCGGCGCGCTCGTAGCGCTGCTGCGGGATGCTCGATCCCGCTCCCGCGCCGTCCTGGACCAGGACCTGGTGTCCCGTCGCGGTGAGCTCGCGAGCGCCCTCGGGCGTCAGCGCGACCCGGTACTCGTTGTCCTTGACCTCTTTGGGGACCCCGACGATCACGGCCTCGCCCTTCCCACGTCCGGGACGCGGGAAGCGTACCCGACCCGGCGACGACGCCGGAACGGCCTCAGACCGATCCGACGGCGTACACGAGCCAGGTGCCCGGTACGCCTTTGAGCTCGTGTTCCCCGCGTTCGGCGAGCACGATGCCCGAACCGGCGACGAGATCGGCCACGGTCCGCGAGACGAGGACCTCGCCCGGGCCGGCGAGGCCCGCCACGCGGGAGCCGATGTGGACGGCGATGCCTCGCACGTTGCCGTCGGCGATCTCCACCTCGCCCGTGTGGAGACCCGCCCGGATCTCCAGCCCGAGGTCGCGGACCCCTTCGGTCGCCGCGACCGCGCACCTGATCCCTCGCGCCGGACCGTCGAAGGTCGCGAGGAAGCCGTCGCCCGCGGTGTCGATCTCGCGGCCGCGCCACCGCTCGAGCTCACGACGGATCACCTGGTGGTGTCGGTCCAGGAGCGAGCGCCACGCCCGATCCCCGACCCGGTTCGCCGTCTCCGTCGAACCCACCACATCCGTGAACAACACGGTCGCGAGCACGCGGTCGGGGTCCGGTCCTCGGCGAACGCCCGTGAGGAACCCCTCGATCTCGTCGAGGAGAGCGTCGGTGTCACCGGTCCACATCAGGTGGTCGATGCCGGGCAGTTCGACGAACCTCGAGCCCGGGATCCGCTCGGCGATGTAGCGACCCTCCTCGACCTGTACGTCCGCATCGTCCGTCCGGTAGATCAGGAGCGTCGGAACCCCGATCGTCGGAAGCACGTCGCGGACATCGATCTGGGTGTTCATGCGCATGAGGGCGGCGGCGGCCTTCGGACTGGCCGACTGGCGCAGGTACCGCCCGATCCATCGCTGGAAGGCTTGGTCCTTCGCCTTGCTGGGCGCGAGCGCCCGGAACGCCTCCGGCGATCCCCAGGTGGCCTCGGTCTCCTCGATCTCGCGCGTACGCTGCTCGACGGTCGGCGCCCAGGGGTAGTCCTGCGAACGGAGCCGCTTGGCGTAGCTGCCAAGCAGGAGCAGCGCCGTGGTGCGCTCGGGGTAGGTCGCCGTGAACAGGACGCACATGTTGCCGCCCTCCGAGTGCCCGAGCAATGCCGCTCGCTCCGACCCGACGGCGTCCATCACGGCACGGACGTCGTCCATACGCTCCTCGAGCGTCGGCAACCCGTCGGTCGGTACGGGGTCGGACAGGCCGGTCCCCCGCTTGTCGAACAGGATGAGCCGGGAGAACGAGGCGAGGCGCTCGAGGAACCTCGCGAGCCCCGGCTCCTCCCACATCAGCTCGATGTTGGAGACCCACCCGGGCACGTACACGAGGTCGAAGGGTCCGTCGCCCACGACCTGGTACGCGATGCTCAGGTCGCCGCTGCGCGCGTACCTGGTCTCCGAACGCTCCACGTCGCCCATCGCCCCCCGCCGAGCAGGTGGAGCCTAGCCCGGCAGCGCGACCGTGTGTTCGGGCCCGGTGGCCGCGAGCGTCTTCGCGGCGCCGACGAACTCGCGGAACAACGGGTGCGGCCGCGTCGGTCGCGACCGGAGCTCGGGGTGGAACTGACCGGCCATGAAGAACGGGTGACCCTCGAGCTCGATGATCTCGACCAGGCGCCCGTCCGGCGACAGGCCCGAGAACACGAGACCCTTGCCCGAGAGCGCCTCGTGGTACGCCGGGTTGACCTCGTATCGGTGGCGATGGCGCTCGTACACGACGGGCTCGCCGTAGACCTGCGCCGCGCGGGTCCCCGGCACGAGGTGGCACGGCTGCGCGCCCAGGCGCATCGAGCCGCCCAGGTCGGTCACGTCCTTCTGCTCGGGAAGCAGGTCGATCACCGGGTGCGGCGTGGCCGGGTCGAACTCGGAGGAGTTGGCCCCATCCAGGCCGCAGACGTTGCGCGCGAACTCGATCACCGCGCACTGGAGCCCCAGACAGAGCCCGAGGAACGGCACACCGCGTTCGCGCGCGTACCGGACGACCTCCAGCTTGCCCTCGACGCCGCGCCACCCGAACCCCCCGGGCACCACGATGCCCTGCACGTCGCGCAGGATCTGGTCGACGTCGCCCTCGTCCACGTCGTCGGAGGACACCCAGTCGATCTGGACGTCGACGCCGTGGTGGAACCCGCCGTGCTTGAGGGCCTCGATCACCGACAGGTAGGCATCGCGCAGGTTCACGTACTTGCCGACGATCGCCACGCGCACCGGGTCGACGGCGGCGTCGATCCGGTCGACGAGCGTCTCCCATTCGGACATGTCGGGCTCGGCGTCGATCCGCAGGTGCTGCGCGAGCTCCGCGTCCAGGCCCTCCTTCGCCATGATCAGCGGAACCCGGTAGATCGAGTCCGTGTCCTGGGCCGAGACCACGCCACTGATCGGCACGTCGCACAGCAGGCTGATCTTCTCCTTCAGGTGGCGCCCGATCGGCCGGTCGGAACGGCACACGATCGCGTCGGGCTGCAGACCGAGCGAACGCAACTCCTTCACCGAGTGCTGCGTCGGCTTGGTCTTCAGCTCGCCGGAGGGCCCGATGAACGGCATCAGGCTCACGTGGACGAACGCACACCGGTCGCGCCCCACCTCGTTCCGGAGCTGGCGGATGGCCTCCAGGAACGGGAGCGACTCGATGTCGCCGACCGTCCCCCCGACCTCGACGATCACGAGGTCCGCGTTCTCGGCGGCGGCGTGGTTGCGGATCCGGTCCTTGATCTCGTCGGTGATGTGCGGGATCACCTGCACGGTCTTGCCCAGGTAGTCGCCCCGGCGCTCCTTGGCGATCACGGAGCTGTAGACGGCGCCGGTCGTCAGGTTCGAGCCGCGGTGGAGGTTCTCGTCGGTGAAGCGCTCGTAGTGGCCGAGGTCCAGGTCGGTCTCGGCGCCGTCGTCGAGCACGAACACCTCGCCGTGCTCGAACGGGTTCATGGTCCCCGGGTCGACGTTCACGTAGGGGTCGAGCTTCTGGAGGGCGACGCGGAGACCGCGGGAGCGGAAGAGTCGGCCGAGGGACGCGGTGGTGATCCCCTTGCCGAGACCCGAGGCGACCCCACCGGTCACGAAGATGTATTTCGGCTGTTTCTGCACCTCGGGATGGCATCGTAGCAGAGCCGGGTGACGCGCTCGCCGGTTCCGCTCGAGAAGTGCTCGATCCGCCAGGAAACTTCGGCGTCAGGCGCGGCGCCCGAGCCCGTCCAGCCATCGCAGCGGCGGGGTGCGTTCGATCACCCGGCTGAACGACACGGTCTCGGCGACGACGTTCAGCACGACGGCGACCCCGGCGGCCACCGCGACCCACGGGTCGGGCAGGGCGCCGTACAGGGCGATCCCGGCGGCGAACCCCAGCAGGTTCGCGCCGCTGTCACCCAGCATCGCGGTTTCGCGCAGGTCGAACGGGAGCACGACGACCGCCCCCACCAGGAGGCCGACGACCGCGGGCGCGTCCGAGGCGACGCCCCAGATCGCGAACGCCAGCCCCGGCACGAGGAAGGCCTTGAGCGAGCGCCCCGGGACCACGTCGAGCCCGTTCCACACGTTCGCGCACCCCGCGAGGAGCACGATCCCCAGCACCTCCACCGAGGTCGGCCTCGGCGGCTGCAGGGCGATCACGACCACGGCGGAGCCGGCGATCACGAGGATCTTGACCAGCCCGGTCGTCGGGTGGCCCGAGACCACCGAGCGCAGGTGGCCGCGCAGGCCACGCGGCCCCGCGGGCACGAGATCGTCGATCAAGCCGGCTCCGAACACGAGCAGGAGACCAGCGAGCGCCCCCCACCCGGCCGCTCCGACGTCGGCGAACGTGGCGACGACCACGGTCCACACCACGGCGTCGATCGCGAGCGCGATGCCGAGGACTCGCGGGACGAGCGCTCCGCGGTGGTTCTCGACGAGGAGCCGACCCCATCTCACCGGCGCGCGTCCGGGCGGATCATCGGACGATGCGCGGCAGGACCGCCCTCGCGATGTCCCAGCCCTGTCGGCCGCGGTGGAGGAACCCCCGAGGGGTCCGGTACGTCGGGCGGTGCTCGAGACGCTCGATCGGGATCTCGACCACACGCACACCGGCGCGGAGCGCATCGATCGTCATCGCGGTCTCGACCCCGAACCCGCCCGCGAGCGGCCGCACGGCCTCCATCGCCCTCGCGGTGAGCGCGCGTTGCCCGGACAGCGGCTCGCTCGCCCGGAACCCGGTCTGCCCCCGGATCAGGTGGGCCGCGAACCGCTTGACGATCCCGAACCCTCCCCCGCGCGCGGGGGGCAGGACCGCGATCGCGAGATCCGCCTGGCCCGCATTCACCGCCTCGAGCAGTGGGGTGAGGTTCGACGCCGTGGCACCGAGGTCGCCGTCCGCCAGCAGCCACAGGTCGGCCGCCCCCAGCCGCAGCAACGCGCCCTCGAGGGCCCCGCCCTTGCCCGTGCGACGACCCGTCCGCAGCACCGTCGCGCCGGCCTCGGCCGCCTCGGCGGCGGTCGCATCGTTCGACCCGTCGTCGACCACGACGACCTCGTCGGCGAGGGTTCGGAGCGCCCGGACGCTCGGTCCGATCCGCCCGGCCTCGTTCTTCGCCGCCACGAGCGCGACGACCCGTTGCTCCCGGTCGAGCGCGAGCGAGTTCTGGCCCGCGCCGTGAGGCTCCACTGCCTCCCCGCTCACGGAGCCGGGAGGGGTTCGGCGCCGTCCTTCACGCCGTAGGCGCCGCCGGTCCCCGAGGTGAGCAGGTCCTCGAGACCGAGCACCAGCGCCGCGCCCCCCACCACCTGATCGAGATCGTCGACCGTGACCGTGCCTTCCGTCCCGTCGGCGCGCACGAGGGCGACGTACGGGTAGTCGGTGAGCAACGACTCCCCCGCCCCCACGGGGACGCCCAGCCCGGCGAGCCGTTCCACGAGCGGGACGGCGAACGCCTCGGGCGGGAGCGTCGGCTCCTCGCCGCGTCCGCCCGAGAGCACCACGACGACCTGACCCGGCGCCCCGATCTCATCGAGGGTGGCCTGCGAGGGTCCGGGGCCGACGGGTGCGAGGAACCCCGCGGACAGCAGGTCGTCGAGGACCTGGCCGCCGATCACGGTCGTCGACGGCGACAGGCCCTGCGCCAACGCCTCGGCCGCGAGCTTCGGGAGCTCCTCCGCGGGCGCCGTGGGCTCCCCCACGATCGTCGCGAGCTGCTCCTGGGTGGTCGGGTCCTCCGAGACGAGCTGGTCCGTGGCCGACACGGTCGTCAGGACGCGCGCACCGGCGCTTGTCAAGGCCGACTGCGTCTGCGCGAGCACCTCGTCCTCGACGCCCGTCTGCGTGACCAGCACGACCGGCGTCCCGGTCAGCTTCCCGGTCGTGAGGTAGGGCATGACCGAATCCGCGAACCCGTTCAGCGCGGCCATCTGGTCGCGCAGGTCGCCGATCTGCTGCGTCCGGTCCTCGAGGTCGTTGCGGAGACGATCGGTCTGGTCCTGGAGCTGCTCCTGCAGCGCGGGTTGCACGAAGGCCGCGCCACCCAGGAGCCCGATCGCGAGCGCGAGGAAGACCGCGATGATCGTCACGATGTGGTAGCGGAACGAGATCACAGCAGCTCTTTCAGATCGAACAGCCACTGGCGGAACTGTTCGAAGAGCTGCGAGACGTACAACCGCAGCGGCGGCGAGACCACGACGACGGCGGCGACCGCCACGAGCGCCGCGGCGACCAGGAGGAACGCGTCGCGGGTGCGGATCCGCGTCGAGTAGACGCGCGAGACGCCCTTCGCGTCCATCAGGATCTCGCCCACGCGGAGCCGGACCAGGAAGGTGCTCGACATCCCCTCGCGGCCCTTGTCGAGGAACTCGCGGAGGTTGCCGTGGCTGCCCACGGCCACGATCGTCTCCGCGCCCTTCTCGTGGGCGAGCAGGAACGCCGCGTCCTCGCTCGTCCCGGCGGCTTCGACGACGCGGAACGGCACGCCGAGCGCCTCGAGCCGCTCGCGTCCCGGCGCGTGGCCGTCCCGGTAGGCGTGCAGCACGAGCTCGGTCGGCCGACCTCGGCCGAACCACCGGCGGCGCGCGGGTCCCGCGAACGAGAGCGCCTCGTCCGAGACGCTGTCCATGTCGCCGAGGATCAGGTCGGGCGTGTAGCCCGCCTCGATCAGGGCGTCGGCGCCGCCGTCGACCCCCAGCAGCACCGGGCGGACGTCGCGGATGTACGGGCGAAGGACCGCGAGGTCCTCCTTGTAGTTGTAGCCACGGACCACGACCAGGACCGGGCGGTTCGCGAGTTCGTGGTCGAGCGGGGGCAGGCCCGAGCCGCCGAACAGCAGGTCGCGTTCGCGCTGCATGTAGTCGACCGTGTTGCGCGCGAACGACTCGAAGCGGTCCGCGAGTCGGAGCTGGGCCTCCCCCATCGACTCTCGGATCGTGGCCGCGCTCTGCCGGATCCCCACGCCCACCAGGTGGTCGCCGGCGTAGACCCGGTCCCCGTCCAGGCGGAGCTCGTCACCCTCGCGCACCTTCCGCAACAGCAGCGGGCCGACCGTGTCGATCAGCGGGATCCCCGCCTCGAGCAGCCGGATCGGACCGAGGTTGGGGTAGCGGCCGCTGATCGAACGGGCGGCGTTCACCACACCGCCGACCTCGGCGTCGATCAGAGCCTCGGCCGACACGCCGTCGAGATCCTCGTGGTCGATCACCACGAGCTCGCCCGGCAGGACGCGCTGGACGAGCCGCTTGGTCCGCAGGTCGACCCGAGCGACGCCGGCCTGCGGCTTCGGCCGCCGTGGCGACCGCCGGAGCAGGCTCCTCGGCTTGGTTCCGAACGTGGATGCCTCCTTCGTTCCTTCCGACTCTCGCCGATCTCTCGGCCGATCTCTCGGCCCGAGGGACGTCGGCCCATGGGCGTTCCGGCTGGTCGGGAGCCGGTGAGCAGGGGCGGCCCCCGTGCGGGCAAGGGTAGCGGAGTCGTCGGCGGCGGCGCCGGGGTGACCGGACGCGGGCTACGAGGACGACGTGGGCGGCCGGCCGGCCTCCGAGAGCAGCTCCTCGGCGTGGGCGGCCGCGGCATCGCTCCCGGGAAGCCCCGCGAGCATCCTCGAGAGCTCCTCGACCCGTTCGGCGTCGTTCAGCACCTCGACCGAGGCGGTCCCGTCGTCCTTGCGGACCCGGATGTGCCGGTCGGCGAACGAGGCGATCTGCGGCAGGTGGGTCACGACCACGACCTGGCGTCCGAGCGCGAGGTTCGCGAGGCGCCGCCCGACCGCGACCCCGGCCTGCCCGCCGATGCCGGCGTCCACCTCGTCGAAGATCAGGGTCGGCACGTCGTCCAGGTCGACGAGCACGCTCCGGCAGGCCAGCATCGTGCGCGAGAGCTCCCCGCCCGAGGCGACCTTCGCGAGCGGATGCGCCGGCTGTCCCGGCCCGCCCGAGAACACGAACGCCGCGTGCTCGGCGCCGCCGGAGACCAGCTCGGGGTTCGGGACCAAGGTGACCTCGATCGAGGCGCCCTCCATCCCGAGCTCGCCGAGCTCCCGCCGGAGCGCCTCCGTGAGCTCCGGCATCGCGCGAGCGCGGCCGTCCGAGACCGCGGTGGCCAGCGCCGCGACGCGGTCGGTGCGCTCGGCGACCTCGGCGGCCGCGCGTTCCCGCTCCTGCTCCACGCCCGCGAGCTCGTCGAGGCTCTCCCGCGCCCGGTCCAGGAACGCGAGTACCTCGTCCTCGCCCTTCCCGTACTTGCGCCGGAGCGCGTCGAGCGCGCCGATCCGTTCGCGAACCTCCTGGAGGCGCGCGGGGTCGAGCTCGAGCCGTTCGCGGTAGCCCCGCACCTCGACCGCGAGCTCGGTGGCCGCGGCGCTCAGCTCGAACGCCCGCGCCGCGATCGCTTCGGCACCCGGGTCGACCTCGCCCGCCGCCCGGAGCTCGGCGGACGCGGCCCCCAGGGCGTCGGCCGCGCCGTCCTCGGCGGCGAGCGACCGCTCGGCCGACGAGGCTCGCTCCAGCAGTCGCCCGGCGTGGTCGAGCCTGGCCGCCTCGAGCTTCAGATCGTCGGTCTCGCCGGGGCGCGGCGCCGCGGTTTCGATCTCGCGCACCTGGTACGCGAGCAGATCCATCTGGCGTTCGCGATCGCGTTCGCGCTCGTCGAGCTCGGCGAGCGCGGTCTTCGCGTCGCGCAGGCGCCCGTGCTCGACACGCAGGGCCTCGACGGCGTCGAGGTGCTCCTCGCCCGCGTACCGGTCGAGGAACCGCGTCTGGGCCACCGTCGAGAGCAGCCGCTGGCCCTCGTGCTGGCCGTGCACCTCGACGAGCTCGCCGGCGAGCTCCACGAGCGCGGACAGGGGCGCCAGCTGCCCGCTCACCCGCGCGGTGCTCCGGCCCTCGGCGGTCACGGTCCGCGCGAGCAGGACCTCGCCGTCCTCGGCCCACCCGGCGCTCACCGCCGCCGGCGGGGCATCGAACCGCGCCTGCACCTTCGCGGCCGGCGCGCCCGCCCGAACGAGCGACGTGCCGCCGCGCCGGCCGAGCGCGAGCTGCAACCCGACCGTCACCATCGTCTTGCCGGCCCCGGTCTCGCCGGTGAGGACGTTCAGGCCCGGATGCAGCTCGAGGTCGAGGTCCGCGATCACGCCGAGACCGCTGATGTGGAGCTCGCGGAGCATGCGCCGATCCTAGACCGCTCCGCCGACGTGCCCGGGGAGATCGCCGGGGAGGTCGAACTTGTCGCGGACCAGGTCGTGGAACGACGGGGCGTCCTCGCGGCGGACGAACCGCGCCGGCGTCGGGGAGCGTCCGATCTCGACCGTGGACCCGATCGGGAGCTCGAGGCTGTGTCGACCGTCCGCCGTCAGCAGCCCGGGCTCCGGGCCGAGCACCTCGAGACGGACGCGCTGGTCGGCCGCGAGCACCAGCGACCGGTCGAACACCATGTGTGCGGCGATCGGGGTCACGACGATCGACGGCACCGAGGGGGACACGATCGGGCCGCCGGCGCTGAACGAGTACGCCGTCGAACCGGTCGGCGTCGCCGAGATCACGCCGTCGGCGGAGAACGTCGTCACGTAGGTCTCGTCGACGAACACGGCGAGCCGGATCAGCCGGTGCCGCGCGCTCTTCTCGACGATGACCTCGTTGAGCGCCCACTGCGGCTCGAACGACGAGCCCTCCGCCACCACCGCCAAGCGCTCCTCGATCCGGGCGGAGCCGTCCAGCATGCGTTCGAGCACCGCCGTGGCCTGTTCGGGTTCGACCTCGGTGAGGAACCCGATCCGGCCGACCTTGACGCCCAGCACGGGGATCCCCGAGACCGACGCCACGCGTGCCGCGCGCAGGAACGTCCCGTCGCCGCCGACCGACAGCACCAGGTCGAGGCCGTCGGCGAACGCCCGCGCGGCCGTCTCGTCCTCGGCGTCGTCGCCGGCGAGCGTCCGGGTCCGGACCCCGCGCTCCTCGAGCCACGACCCGATCGCGCGGGCGGCATCGGCCGCGGCCGGGCGGCCCGGATGGACGACGAACCCCGCGGCCTTCATCCGCTCGCTCCGATCACGAGCGTGCCCCCGCGAGCGCGCGCCCCTCCGTGAGGGCGGCCTCCACGTCCAGGGCGGCGAGGGCTCGCGATGCCACCTTCGCGTGCAGCGGGAACTCGATGTTGCCGGCGGGCCCGGGCAGCGGCGAGGCCATCACGTCGATCGGCGACAGGCCGTGCTCCGAGGCGACCGCGGCGACGCCGAGGATCGCGTCGCGCCAGCCATCCGCGTCGCGGACGACGCCGCCGGAGCCCACCCGTTCGCGGCCGACCTCGAACTGTGGCTTGACGAGCAGGACCAGGTCGGCATCCTCCGACGAGACCCGAGCCAGCGCCGGGACCGCGAGGCGGAGCGAGATGAAGGAAAGATCGGCGACCACGATCCCCGGAGCGTACGGCAGGTCGTCGGGCCGCAGGTCGCGGACGTTGGTCCGGTCGAGCACCGTCACGCGTTCGTCGGTGCGCAGCGACCAGGCGAGCTGCCCGTAGCCGACGTCGAGCGCCACCACGTGCGCCGCGCCCCGGTGGAGCAAGCAGTCGGTGAAGCCGCCGGTCGAGGCGCCGGCATCGAGGGCGTCGCGGCTACCGACGTCGAGCCCGAACCGATCGAGCGCGGCCTCGAGCTTCTCGCCGCCCCGGGACGCGAACCGCCGAGGCTCCCCGACCAGCTCGACGGGCGCGGCGGCATCGACCAGGGTCGAGGGCTTGGTCGCCGAACGCCCGGAGACCAGGACCAACCCGTCGCGGACGGCGCTCTGCGCCTCGCTGCGGGTGGCGACGAGGCCGCGGCGCACGAGCTCGGCGTCGAGTCGCCGGCGCGCCACGGCGACCGGCGTCAGGCCTGCTCGCCGCTGGGGCTGGACGTGGCGCGCTTCGCGGTGGTGGACCGCTTGGCCGTGGAGCGCTTGCGGGTCGACTTCTTGCCCTGCTCGCGCTCGAGCTCGCGCACCCGCTTGCGCAGGGCGTCGACCTCGTCGCGAGAGGCGACGCCGATCGTCTTCAGCTGGGACTTGACCTCGGTCTGCACCATCGTCTTGAGGCGTTCGCGGTTCTTGTTCGACCACGCCAGGAGGTCCTTCGCGGTCTTCGTCACCTGGTCGCGCCCCTGTCCCTTGGTCAGCGTCTTCGCGAGCTCCTGGGCGTTGGCCGGCGAGAGCTTGCCGATCGCCGCCTCCATGTACTCCCGAACCTGTTCCAGCCCAACCGCCATCTCGATCACTCCTCGATGTCCGTCTCACGCACGGCGCCCGTCCGGCGCCACCAGCAAGGATAGCGCCGCGGCCGCCGCGGCCCCCTAGGCCCGGTCGAGCAACGCGGAGACGTCCTCCGCGACCACCGTCGGCACGAGGTGCCGAGACGCTCCACGTCGTCGCGACCGGAGACCCCCGTGAGCACGAGCATCGAATCCCACCCGAGCCGCGCGGCCCCCTCGATGTCGGTGTCGAGCCGGTCCCCGACGACCAGCGGACGCCCACCGCCGCCCCGACGGCGCCCGGACTCGAACAGGGGGGCGAACGGCTTGCCCACGATCTCGGGCTCGGCGCCGGTCGTGGTGGTGATCACGGCCAGCAGGGCGCCCGCCCCCGGCCACAGGCCGTCGGCGGCGGGGTAGGAGCCGTCGGCGTTCGTCGCGACCAGCCGCGCGCCACGCTGGACCAGCAGCGACGCCCGCTTGAGCGAGCTATAGGTGGCGCCGCCGTCGTACCCCACCACGACCAAGTCGGCCTCCTCCGGCTCGCCGTCGAGGATCCGGATCCCGGCGTCGGTCAACGCCTCGCGAACGCCGTCCTGGCCGATCACGAACGCGCGCCCGCCGCCCCGCTCGGCCAGCAGCTCGGCGGTCGCGAGCGCGGAGGTCACGACCTCGTCCGACTCCGCCTCGATCCCGATCCCCCGGAGCTTCTCGGCGACCTGGTGCGGCGTCCGGGATGAGTTGTTGGTCAGGAAGACCGGACGGACGCCCCGGCGACGCAGCTCGGCCAGGGTGGGCGGCGCCGAGGGCACGGCGTCCTCGCCCCGGTACAGGACGCCGTCGAGATCGAACAGGATGCAGTCGTACCGTTCGGCGAGCATCAGCCGGCGAGACGTTCGAGGGCGCGCTCGTAGTCTTCCGTTCCGGGGCGCATCGCGATCGCGAGCTTCAGGTGCCCGATCGCCCGGGTCCGCTGCCCCGTGCGCTCGCACGCGAGCGCCAGCGCGAAGTGCGCGTAGTCGCTCGCCGGCTCGATCTGCACCACCTTGGCGAACTCGCGCCGTGCCGGCTCGGTCCGCCCCGACATGTACAGCGCTCGCCCGAGCGCCTCGCGGATCGACGCCTTGTCGGGCTCGATCAGCTTCGCGCGCCCCAGGAGCATGGCGGCTTGGTGCGGGTGTCCGTCTCGGAGGAACCCCATGCCGCGCGAGAAGAGCTCGTACGCGCCCTCGCCGGGCGGGTGGGTCGGAGGGCTGCTGTTATACATGGTGCATGTCCCTCGTCTCGCCCTTCGTCGGCCTGATGTTCGACGGCTCGACCGTCGGCTCGCACGATCTGGTGACGACACCGCCCTACGACGTCATCTCCGAGGACGAGCGGCGGCACTACCTGGACGCGAGCCCGTACAACGTGATCCGCCTCGTCCTCGGACCGGACGATGCCGGCGACGGCGGGGCGGGGACCAAGTATAGGCAGGCGGCCTCCGACCTCCAGACGTGGCGATCGAACGGTGTGTTGGTCCCGACCGAGCGCGCGTCGTTCTACCCGTACGAGATGCGGTTCTCGCTGCACGGTCGGCGGCGCGCGATCCGGGGACTGGTCTGCGCGGTCGAGCTCGAGGATTGGGGCGGCTCGATCGTGCCGCACGAACGCACGATGCCCGGGCCCATCGAGGACCGCCTCCGGCTGATGCGAGCGGTCCGGACGAACCTGTCGAGCATCCACGCCGTGTTCCGCGGCCCGAGCGAACCGTTCGCCGCCTTCCTGGACGATGCGATGACGCACGATCCCGCGGCGACCGCGTCCGACGAGGCCGGCGTCGAACACACCCTCTGGGTGACCGAGCCGAACCCCGAGGTCGCGACCTGGCTCGACCCCGAGTCCCTGATGATCGCCGACGGCCACCATCGCTACTCGATGGCCCTGCGCTACCGGGACGAGATGCGCGCCGCGCACGGGCCGGGTCCCTGGGACCGCGTCATGATGTTCATCGCGGACGCCGCGGTGCAGGAGCCGCCGGTGCTGCCGTTCCACCGGATCCAGACCGGAGGTCCGCACGAGCCGGGCGGCACCCGTGTCCGCGACCTGGCCGAGGTCCTGGAGACCGTGAGCGACGAGAAGCTCGTCTACGGCTCCGCGGCCCTCGAGGACGGGCTGCTCGTCCACCGCATCGCCGAGGTCCCCGGTACGCCGCCCACCGTCTGCGCGCTCCACGAGCGCGTGCTCGGGGACGTCGACGAGCAGCTCAGGTTCACACCCGACGCCGTGGAGGCCGAGGACGCCGTTCGGAACCGGGAGGCCGTCGCCGCGTTCTTCCTGCCGCCGACCGACGCCGCGAGGATCCGCGACGTCATCGACCGCGGCGAACGGCTCCCGCGCAAGTCGACGTTCTTCTGGCCCAAGCCGCGCACGGGCCTCGTGATCCGGCCGCTCGACCTCGACGCGGCCGGCTGACCCGCGACCTCAGTCCGTCACCTCACTCTGGCGCCTCGATCGGCTCGAGCTTCTTGATGCCCGCCGCCACCACCTCGGTGAGGCTCCGAGCGCCCGCTCCGCTCCGGTAGAACCGCCGAACGAGCTGGCCGTACACCAGCACGTCGTCGCCCTTGGCGATCGGCTTCAGAACGCGTTTGCCCACGTCCTTGTGCCAGACCGCGACGGGCAGAGGGAGGAGGCGCTTGCCCGCTTCCGGAACGGAGAGTCGGAGCTCGGTGACCTCGTCGCCCGACGGCATCCGGCGTTCGACCGGATCGGCGGCCACGGTGCCCGCGAGCACCACGACGTTGACCGTCACCATGGATCGTCTCCTTCCTGGGGCGATCCGCAACGACTCGCCACCAGCAGCCCTCCCGACGGCGCACCGTAGCACCGCTCACCGACATGGCTGGGCCCGCGACGAGCGGAGCGTGGACGAGTCTCGCCCTGGGCCACCGCGTCGAGATCACGGTGCCAGTCGGCTAATCGATCTCCACCACGTCGGGCTTCTTGGCGGCGCTGGTCCTGGACGGTGTCGACCGCGGGGAGGCCGGCGTTCGGGTCTCGATGATCATGGTCAGCGTCGGCGTCGGCGTGCCGGTCGCGAACGCGACCTTCCCGAGCTCCGTGACCGTCAGGCCCAACTCCAGCCTGCGCAGCTCACCTCGACCCTTCGCCGAGCTTCGATCGAACAGGGTGAGAAGGGCATCACGGATCGGGACCAGCTGGGCGCTCAGGGTCTCCACGTCGACCGCGCCCTGGTTCACGAGCTGGTTGTCGCTCGTGACCGTGACGATCGGGTACCTCAGCATCGACGAACCTCTCCGCATTGTCATGGGACCTTCGTCTCACGTATCGCGGACGTCAGTCAAGTCGGTGGAACGACCCGACGCTGTAGGGAAGATGGGGCGACCGCGGGGCCGCATTCCCGTCACCCTCTAGACTCGCCCCGTGGAGCCGGTGGTGTTCGAGGTCGCACGAGGGATCACGGCGATCGACACGTTCTACGGCGGCCGCGAACGCTACACCGCCGCCTACCTGATCGATGCCGGCGAACCCGCGATCGTCGAGACGGGTCCGACCACCTCGTTCGAGCCGGTCGTGGCGGGGTTGGAACGGCTCGGGATCGGGACCGCGGATCTCGCGCACATCGCGGTCACGCACATCCACCTCGACCACGCAGGCGGGGTGGGCCGGATCGCGGAGCGCTTCCCGAACGCGACCGTCTGGGTGCACGAACGCGGCGCGCGGCACCTCGCCGACCCCACGCGGCTGGTCGCGAGCGTGACGTCGATCTACGGCCCCGAAACCACCGCCACGTTGTTCGGGCCCGTCGAACCCGTTGCGGCCCAACGGATCCGCGCGCTCGTCGACGGCGACCGCATCGAGCTCGGCGGGCGGAACCTCGAGGCGCTCGCCACCCCGGGCCACGCCAAGCATCACGTGGCGCTCGCGGACTCCTCGACGGGCGCCGTCTTCACCGGCGACGCCCTCGGGATCCACCCGCCCGACGCGCGCTCGCTCCGGCCGGCGACGCCGCCACCCGACTACGACCTCGAGCTCGCGCTCGCCTCGATCGCGCGTATCCGCGAGCGGGCCCGCGACGGGCTCGTCCTGTTCTCGCACTTCGGTCCCGTCCACGAGGTCGAACGCATCTGCGACCTCGCGGCCGAACGCTTCCGAACGTGGACCGAGGCCGTCGACGACGCGCTCGAACGCGGTCTCGATCCGGATCGGGACGACGCGCTCGACGAGGTCATGCGGGTCCTGCGAGACGTCGCTCGCTCCGACGCGCAGACCGGCGCCGAGGCCGAGCTCGACCTGCAGGCGATGGAGACGATGTCCAGCATCCGGTTGAACGCGATGGGGATCCTCGGCTACTGGCGTCGCCGGCGCGAGGCCGAGCGCGAAGGCGCAGGTCACGCCAGCTGAGCCGCGCGCTCCGCGGCGTCGAACGCGCTCGGGTCGTGCCGCAGGATCTTGCGGAACTCGCGCAGCGCGTCCGAACGCCGGCCCGCCTGTTCGAGGATGTTCCCGGTCACGTACCACACGCGGATCACCTCGGGCCCGGCGACGTCGTCTCGCGTCCGGATCCGGCGGAGCATCCCGAGCGCCTGGTCGAACTTGCCCTGATCGGCGAGCGCGCTCGCGGCCACGATCACGGCCTCCGCCTTCGCGGCCAGCGGAACCCCCCGAGCCGCGAGCGCCTCCTCCGCGAGCGGCACCGCCCGGTCGGGCCGGCCGAGCGAACGCAGCGAGTCGGCGATGATGTGGTTCTGGTCGGCGCGGCCGGACATCCGGCGGTACGCCTGCATCTCCGAGAGCGCCTCGGAGTACCGCTCGAGCTGGTAGAGCGCGAGACCGAGGACCTCGCGGACGCCCGGGGCCCGCGGCGCGAGCTCCTTGGCCTTGGCCGCCTCGGCGGCGGCACCCCGCGCGTCGCCGCGATCGAGCAGGGCGACGGCGCGTTCGAGCCGCGAGATCGCCAGGTCGGCCTTGCCGGTGCGGGACATGTGCCGGAGCTCGGACACGAGGTCGGGCGGCAACCCGGATCGGCGGCCCTTGGGTCCGCCTTTCGGACCCGGACGCGGACGCATCGGCTTCGGCATGCCCGAGAGCGTACCGGGCGTACCGGGCCGCACCGGGCCGGCCACCACGAACCGGACCGCCCCAACGAGAAGAGCCGCCCCCGAAGGGACGGCTCTCGTCGAAAGTGTCCGGCGGCGACCTACTCTCCCACCCAGTTGCCCGGGCAGTACCATCGGCGCTGGAGGGCTTAACTTCCGGGTTCGGGATGGGACCGGGTGTTTCCCCTCCGCTATGACCACCGAAACGGTGTCTCCCGATCAGCGATCGGGAAGCTAGCGGGGATGCGAGCCCCCGAGCAGAGCTCGGGAACTGCGATAGCGAGCGCGAGCAAAGTCAAGTCCTCGGCCTATTAGTACCGGTCGGCTCAACGTGTTGCCACGCTTACACCTCCGGCCTATCAACCTCGTAGTCTGCGAGGGGCCTTACCTGGTTGCCCAGTGGGAGACCTCATCTAGGGGCGAGTTTCGCACTTAGATGCTTTCAGCGCTTATCTCTTCCGAACGTGGCTAACCAGCCGTGCCGCTGGCGCGACAACTGGCACACCAGAGGTTCGTCCGCCCCGGTCCTCTCGTACTAGGGGCAGCTCCCCGCAAGTCTCCTACGCCCACGACGGATAGGGACCGAACTGTCTCACGACGTTCTAAACCCAGCTCGCGTGCCTCTTTAACGGGCGAACAGCCCGACCCTTGGGACCTGCTCCAGCCCCAGGATGAGACGAGCCGACATCGAGGTGCCAAACCGCTCCGTCGATATGGACTCTTGGGAGCGATCAGCCTGTTATCCCCGGGGTACCTTTTAGCCGTTGAGTGACGACCCTTCCACAAGGAGTCGTCAGATCACTAGGCCCTGCTTTCGCACCTGCTCGACCCGTCGGTCTCGCAGTCAAGCTCCCTTGTGCCCTTGCACTCGACGCCTGATTGCCAACCAGGCTGAGGGAACCTTTGGGCGCCTCCGTTACGCTTTAGGAGGCAACCGCCCCAGTCAAACTGCCCACCAGGCGCTGTCCCCGATCCGGATCACGGACCGAGGTTAGAGTCCCAACAGATGGAGGGCGGTATTTCAAGGTTGGCTCCACCCGAGCCGAAGCCCGGGCTTCGAAGCCTCCCGCCTATCCTACGCAACATCTGCCAGAACCCAACACCAAGCTGCAGTAAAGGTCCCGGGGTCTTTCCGTCCTGTCGCGGGTAACGAGCATCTTTACTCGTACTGCAATTTCGCCGAGTCCCCGGTTGAGACAGTGCCCAAGTCGTTGCACCATTCGTGCAGGTCGGAACTTACCCGACAAGGAATTTCGCTACCTTAGGACCGTTATAGTTACGGCCGCCGTTTACTGGCGCTTAGGTTCGGAGCTTCGCCCCCCGAAGGGAGCTGACCCCTCCCCGTAACGTTCCAGCACCGGGCAGGTGTCAGTCCGTATACATCGTCTTACGACTTCGCACGGACCTGTGTTTTTAGTAAACAGTCGCTTGGGCCTGGTTTGTGCCACCACATCGAGCTCGGGCCGCGAAGGCCGTCACCCTACCGTGGTCCTCCTTCTCCCGAAGTTACGGAGGCAATTTGCCGAGTTCCTTAACCAGGGTTCTCTCGATCGCCTGAGTATTCTCTACTTGCCCACCTGAGTCGGTTTGGGGTACGGGCACCTCAACCACTCGCTAGAGGCTTTTCTCGGCAGCATGGGATCAGTCGCTTCACCTAGAGCGGCTCGGCATCGTGCCTCAGGGTTGATGGCTCCCCGGATTTGCCTGGGGAACCCCCCTACGCACTTGCCCCACGACGACCATCGCGTGGGTCGACCTACCCTCCTGCGTCCCCCCTTCGCTGCCCTAGTACCGAGTTGGTCGGTAGCCCCCGAAGGGGTTCCCTTAGTACCTCGGATTCGGGCTTGGCGCGGATGAGGTGGTACTGGAATATCAACCAGTCGTCCATCGGCTACGCCTCTCGGCCTCGCCTTAGGTCCCGACTAACCCTGGGCGGATGAACCTTCCCCAGGAACCCTTGGGCATTCGGCGGACGGGCTCCTCCCCCGTCTTTCGCTACTCATGCCGGCATTCTCACTTCTGACGCGTCCACCGCTGGGTTACCCCGCCGCTTCACTCGCGTCAGAACGCTCCCCTACCGATCCTTCGGCCTGGACCATGGAGGTCGCCCCCCATGGCCGAGCCATACGAAGGATCCCGCAGCTTCGGTGTCGTGCTTGAGCCCCGTTACATCATCGGCGCAGGACCACTTGACCAGTGAGCTGTTACGCACTCTTTCAAGGGTGGCTGCTTCTAAGCCAACCTCCTGGTTGTCTGGGCGATCCCACATCCTTTCCCACTTAGCACGAACTTAGGGACCTTAGCTGGCGATCTGGGTTGTTTCCCTCTCGGCTACGGAGCTTAGCCCCCGCAGCCTCACTCCCGGGTTCTGGAGTCGTGGCATTCGGAGTTTGACTGAGGTCGGTAAGCTTGTGGGCCCCCTAGCCCAATCAGTGCTCTACCTCCACGACTGAACACCCGAGGCTGCCCCTAAAGGCATTTCGGGGAGAACCAGCTATCACCGAGTTTGATTGGCCTTTCACCCCTACCCACAGGTCATCCCCCAGGTTTTCAACCCTGGTGGGTTCGGTCCTCCACGAGGTCTTACCCTCGCTTCAACCTGCCCATGGGTAGATCACTCGGCTTCGGGTCTAGGGCGTGCGACTGTGCGCCTGTTTCAGACTCGCTTTCGCTTCGGCTTCGTCAAGAGACTTAACCTTGCCGCACACCGCTAACTCGCCGGCTCATTCTTCAAAAGGCACGCCGTCACCCCCACTGGTCACCCAG
Source organism: uncultured Actinomycetes bacterium (assembly GCA_963778545.1). Classification (GTDB taxonomy): domain Bacteria; phylum Actinomycetota; class UBA4738; order UBA4738; family HRBIN12; genus DASSJM01. Next base: position 232,080 of record CAVZUW010000015.1, read on the forward strand.
CGAAGGCTCCGACAGCTTGTAGGCTCACGGTTTCAGGTGCTCTTTCACTCCCCTCCCGGGGTACTTTTCACCTTTCCCTCACGGTACTAGTTCACTATCGGTCGCCAGGGAGTGCTTAGCCTTAGGGGGTGGGCCCCCCAGATTCACGCGGGATTTCTCGGGTCCCGCGCTACTCGGGAACACTGCAAGGAGATCGGTCGCGTTTCGACTACAGGGCTGTTACCTCCTATGGCGGCCCGTTCCATGGCCTTCGTCTACACGCCGATTTTGTAACTCCTCGAACACACCGGTGTGTGCTCATGCAGGTCCCACGACACCGATCCGGCAACGCCACCGGGCTATCACACCGGGTCGGTTTAGGCTGATCCCCGTTCGCTCGCCGCTACTAGGGGAGTCGCGGTTGCTTTCTCTTCCTCGCCCTACTGAGATGTTTCACTTCGGGCGGTTCCCTCCTCAGGCCCTATGGATTCAGACCTGGGTGACCGGGCATGACCCCGGCCGGGTTTCCCCATTCGGACACCTTCGGATCAAGGCCTTCTCGGCGGCTCCCCGAAGCTTTTCGCAGCCAGACGCGTCCTTCATCGGCTCCTGGCGCCAAGGCATCCACCGTAAGCCCTTAGTAACTTGACTGTAGATGCTCGCGCTCGCTATCGAGTTCTCAAGGTGCTCGGAGGCTCGCACCCCCAGAGCTGAACAGTGTGCCCGGCGGACTCCCCCACCCGTGCCGATGCGTTCCACTTCCCTCCACGTTGCCGCGAAAGGACGTACTTGCGAACGGCTCGAGCGAGCTCGCCTGCCGAGTAGCCAGTGCACCGACCTGGAGTCTGCCGGCCGTCGAGACGAACGCTCGACCAGACCGGAGTGCCAAGTGGCTCCTTAGAAAGGAGGTGATCCAGCCGCACCTTCCGGTACGGCTACCTTGTTACGACTTCACCCCAATCGCGAGCCCCACCTTCGACGGCTCCCTCCCCAAAGGGTTGGGCCACCGGCTTCGGGTGTTGCCCACTTTCGTGGTGTGACGGGCGGTGTGTACAAGGCCCGGGAACGTATTCACCGCAGCATTGCTGATCTGCGATTACTAGCGACTCCGACTTCACGGGGTCGGGTTGCAGACCCCGATCCGAACTGAGCGCGGCTTTTTGGGATTCGCTCCCCCTTGCGGGATCGCAGCCCTTTGTACCGCGCATTGTAGCATGCGTGCAGCCCTGGACATAAGGGGCATGATGACTTGACGTCATCCCCACCTTCCTCCGGTTTGGCACCGGCAGTCTCCCTAGAGTTCCCGGCTTTACCCGCTGGCAACTAAGGACAAGGGTTGCGCTCGTTGCGCCACTTAAGGCAACACCTCACGGCACGAGCTGACGACAGCCATGCACCACCTGTGCAGGCTCCGTAGAGCGCCGGCTTTCACCGGCTTTGCCCTGCATGTCAAGCCCAGGTAAGGTTCTTCGCGTCGCATCGAATTAAGCCGCATGCTCCGCCGCTTGTGCGGGCCCCCGTCAATTCCTTTGAGTTTTAGCCTTGCGGCCGTACTCCCCAGGCGGGGTGCTTAATGCGTTAGCTTCGGCACGGATGGGGTCGATGTCCACCCACACCTAGCACCCAACGTTTACGGCTAGGACTACCAGGGTATCTAATCCTGTTCGCTCCCCTAGCTTTCGCGCCTCAGCGTCAGGTAAGGCCCAGAGATCCGCCTTCGCCACCGGTGTTCCTCCTGATATCTGCGCATTTCACCGCTACACCAGGAATTCCGATCTCCCCTACCTACCTCCAGCTCGGAAGTATCGGACGCAGTCCCGGGGTTGAGCCCCGGCATTTCACGCCCGACTTTCCGAGCCGCCTACGCGCGCTTTACGCCCAATGAATCCGGACAACGCTCGTCCCCTACGTGTTACCGCGGCTGCTGGCACGTAGTTAGCCGGGACTTCTTCTGCAGGTACCGTCAGTTTCCCTTCGTCCCTGCCGAAAGGGGTTTACAACCCGAAGGCCTTCATCCCCCACGCGGCGTCGCTGCGTCACGCTTTCGCGCATTAGCGCAAGATCCCCCACTGCTGCCTCCCGTAGGAGTCTGGGCCGTGTCTCAGTCCCAGTGTGGCTGGCCGTCCTCTCAGACCAGCTACCCGTCGTCGCCTTGGTGGGCCGTTACCCCACCAACAAGCTGATAGGCCGCGGGCCCATCCCGGACCGTCGGAGCTTTCCCGGCGCGACCATGCGATCGCGCCGGAGTATCCGGTATTAGCTCAGGTTTCCCTGGGTTATCCCGGTGTCCGGGGCAGGTTGCCCACGTGTTACTCACCCGTTCGCCGCTCTCCCCTCAGAAGGGTTACCCCTCCTGAGGTTCCCGCTCGACTTGCATGTGTTAGGCACGCCGCCAGCGTTCGTCCTGAGCCAGGATCAAACTCTCCGTAGAAGAACCGTTGGACCCGGCCCGTGAGGGCCGGTTTCGGGTTCGTTGTTGGAAAGTCGGCCTCCCCGAGCAGCACACCCGGATCGGCCTTCCTGTGTTGCAGTTTCCGTACGACCGTCGAGCCGGCAGGCACGGCGAACCGCACCTCCCGTGTTCAACGGGGTAAACGCACTGGCTTTTGGCACACTGTTCAGTTCTCAAGGTGCGAGCGCCGACCCGAAGGAAGGGACTCCAAAGAGATGGGGTCGCGCGACCCACCATGGTAGGCACGTGAGCGTGAGGCGTCAACCGAGGCCCGTCACGCGGCCCCGAACGCCACCCGCCAGGCACGACGATAGCAGGAACCCGTCGCGGCGCGGGCCCGTTGCCGTCGATCGGAACGAGCAAGGGATCCGCAACTCCGCCCCGGCGGGTCCGATCGCGTAGGGAGGGCGGGCGCGATGCCCGCCCCTCGCGCTATCCGAGCCGCGCGAATCCTCGCCGACCCACCTGGAGCACGCGACCCGTGAGCTCGCTGGCGGGCACCTCGAGCGCGTCTGCATCCACGGCCTGCCCGTCGAGCCGGACCCCGCCCTGTTCGATCAGTCGTCGCGCCGTGGGAGTTCGAGTCGGCGAGGCCGAGGACCGCCAGGAGCTTGGGCAGGTAGACGCTGCCCTCGACGACCACCTCCGGGGGGATCGCGACCTCCGGGACCTCCTCGGGGAGCTCGCGCTCGCGGTGGACGCGGTCGAACCGCTCCTCGGCGGCCGCCCCGCTCCCCTGCCCGTGGTACAGGTCGACGACCTCGCGCGCGAGCCGGCGCTTCTCGTCCCACGGGTCGAGCGATCCGTCCTCCAGGCCCTTCTCGACGCGCTCGGCCTCCGTGGGGTCGCGGAAGAAGTCGAGCGCGAGGAGCCGGTACGTCGCGATCAGCTCGTCGGGCACCCGAACCAGCTTGCCGAACATCTCGTCCGGTGGGTCGGTGATCCCGATGTAGTTGCCGAGGGACTGGCTCATCTTCTGCACGCCGTCCGTGCCGACGAGCAGCGGCGTGGTCAGCGCCACCTGCGGCTCCTGGTCGAACTCGCGCTGCAGGTCCCGGCCGACCAGCAGGTTGAACGTCTGGTCCCGGCCGCCGAGCTCGACGTCCGCCTCGACCGCGACCGAGTCCATCCCCTGGAGCAACGGGTAGAGGAACTCCATGATCGAGATCGGCTTGCCCTCCGCGTAGCGTTTGGCGAAGTCGTCGCGTTCGAGCATCCGCGCGACGGTGGTCGAGGCGGACAGGCGCAGGATCTCCTCCATGCTCATCGGCTCGAGCCACTCGGCGTTGTACCGGACCTCGGTGCGCTGCGGGATCGAGGATCCTCCAGAACTGGTCGAGCAGCCGCTCGGCGTACCCGCGCACCTCCTCCTGGGACAGGCGCGGTCGCGTCTCGGTCTTGCCCGAGGGGTCCCCGACCTGCGCCGTGAAGTCCCCGACGATCAGCACCGCGGTGTGCCCCGCGTCCTGGAACTGCCGCAGCTTGTGGAGCACCACGGCCCACCCGAGCGTCACGACCGGCGCGGTCGGGTCGAGTCCGAGCTTGACCCGCAGCGGCCGTCCCAAGGTCAGCTTGCGCTCGAGCTCCTCCGCGGGGACGACCTCGGCGGAACCGGCGAGCAGGCTCGGAAGGTCTTCCGGTCCCATGGCGCGAAGGCTAGCAGTGGGAACGTTCCACCCGTGGCAAGATGGTCGAACCATGGCCGCTCGCTCGCGGACCCTCGTGGTCGGCTTGTTCGTGTTCGCCCTCGCAGCATCCGCGTGCGACCTCCCGTCCCTGCGCGAGGCGCGCGAGACCGCCGACGCCCTCCCCGAGACCTCCTTCATCTATTCGGCCGACGGCACCCTGATCACCTCGCTCCACGCCGGCGAGAACCGCGTCGTCGTCCGCTCCCGGAAGATCCCCGACGTGATGCGCGACGCCGTGATCGCGATCGAGGATCAGCGGTTCTACGACCACACGGGGCTCGACATGCGGGCGCTGCTCCGAGCCGCGTACATCGACGCCACCACCGGGCAGGTCGTCGAGGGTGGCTCGACGATCACCCAGCAGCTCGTGAAGAAGCTCTACGTCGGGGACGAGCAGACCGTCGCGCGCAAGATCCGCGAGGCCTACCTCGCGTGGCAGCTCGAGGAGAAGCTGAGCAAGGACCGGATCCTGACGCGGTACCTGAACACCGTGTACTTCGGCAACGGCGCCTACGGGATCCAGGCCGCGTCCGAGACCTACTTCGGCATCGAGCCGCTCGAGCTGTCCCTGTCGCAGGCGGCCGTGCTCGCCGGCCTGATCGCCGCCCCGGTCGACTACGACCCCGTCCGTCATCCGGGACGGTCCGAGCGCCGCCGCAACCACGTGCTGACGCTGATGCTCGGTCTGCAGATGATCGACCAGACCGAGTTCGACAAGGCCAGCGGCTCGACGATCCACCTCGACCTCACCCCCGAGGACGAGACGCACTACGTCGCTCCGTGGTTCGTCGACTACGTGAAGGAATGGTTCCTGTCGAACCCGCACTTCGGGGAGACACCCCAGGACCGCTACGACCTCCTGTTCGAGGGCGGCCTGAAGATCGTCACCACCGTCGACCTGCGCCTCCAACGCGCCGCCGAGCGGGCGGTCGGTTACGTGCTCACCGAGCCCGGCGACCCCTACGGCGCGCTGACGGCGATCGATCCGAGGACCGGGTACGTGCGGGCGATGGTCGGCGGCCGCGACTACTGGAACGAGAAGGATGACTTCGCCCGGATCAACCTCGCGACCGGCGGCGTCACCGGTCGCCAGGCGGGGTCGGCCTTCAAGCCGTTCGCGCTCGTCGCGGCGCTCGAGCACGGCATCCCCAGGACGCAGCCGCTCAACGGCTCCACCGCGCACATCCTCCTCCAGGACGGGACGTACTGGGATCCGCACAACGCCGAGGGCGGCGGCTACGGGACGATCTCGCTCGAGAGCGCCACGGTCAACTCGGTCAACGTCGCGTACGCGAACCTGCTCTCGGTGATCGGGAACGGGGACCCGTACGCGGGTGCCTCCGCGCTCGTCGAGGCCGCCGTGCGGATGGGGATCCGGTGCTGCCCCCGCACCACCGAGCCGAACGGCCCGCTCGCGGCCGTGCCGGCGGCCGTCCTGGGCGTCAACGAGGTGAGCACGCTCGAGATGGCGTCGGCGTACGGCACCCTCGCGGATCTCGGCCGTCACGTGCAGCCGACGCCCGTGATCTCGGTCACCACGTCGGACGGGGATGTGATCTACCGGGCTCCCTCGCGGGCCGAGCAGGCGGTGGAGCCCGCGATCGCGGCCGAGGCGGTCGACATCCTCAAGGGCGTGGTGCAGTCGGGCACCGGCGTCGGCGCGAACATCGGGCGACCGCAGTTCGGCAAGACCGGCACGGCCCAGAACGCCAGCGACGCCTGGTTCGTCGGCGCGATCCCCCAGATGGTGACCGCCGTGTGGGTCGGGTTCCCCCAGGGGCAGATCCCGATGTGCTGCGGGAACGTGCGGATCTCGACGGTCTACGGCGGGACGTGGCCCGCCTCGATCTGGCGGGCGTTCATGCTCGCGGCGACCGAGACGCTGCCGGTGAAGGAGTTCGGCACGACGCCGAACGTCGACTCCGTGACGCTGCGCGTCGACGTGACGCAGGGGTGCCTCGCCAACCCCTACACGCCGCCCGGGGACATCGACGTGCTCCAGTACCCCGCCGGCGCCGAGCCCACGCTCGAGGTGTGCACCGAGCCGTCCTCCTACGAGCTGCTCGTCGTGCCGTCGGTGATCGGCCTGGAGCGGCAGTCGGCGATCTCGGCACTGCACAACGCGGGGTTCACGGTCGCGATGGCGCTCGCGTCGTCGGACCAGGCGGCCGGAACGGTGATCTCGCAGGACCCCGGTGGCGGCTCTCGGCTGATCCAGACCGGGACGGTGACGATCACCGTGGCCAAGGGCGCCGAACCCTCACCGGCGCCCGACCTCGCGACGGTGCCGAGCGTGATCGGCATGCAGCGCGGTGCCGCCGAGGCGGCGATCCGGCAGGCGGGGTTCGACGCGTCGGTGTCCTTCTCCGAGCAGTGCGACCCCGACGATCCCTCGTGCGACTACCAGCCCGGCGCGGTCTGGTCGCAGTCGCCGGACGGCGGCGAGCAGCGGGAGCAGGGCTCGACGGTCACGATCTTCGTGAACCCGTAGTCCGCGGCCCCGTCCGGTCGACGCGAGGGACGGACGGACGGCCGGGTGAGACGAACGCGCTCCCCCGTTCGAAGAAGCGCCAACGGCGCTCGACGCCGACCCTGACGCCGACCCGTGTGCTCCGGCCGACGGTGCGCGGGCCGACCGGCGAACCGGCGAGCAGGAACAGCGCCGGGTCCTTCACGAGGTCGGTCCCGTTGTCGTCCCGCCCGATCGCGAGCGCCTGGGTGAGGCGCGCCGGCCCCGAACACAGGAGCCTGAGCCGATCCGTCCCCCGGTTCGCCCCCATCGCCTCGAACCCGTCGAGGGGTTCGGCGGCCCGGAGCAGGACCGCGCTCCCGTACCCGTCGGGGCCGGTCACCACGTTCGAGCAGAAGTGCATGCCGTACGTGAAGTACACGTACAGCCGGCCCGGCAGCCCCGAACATCACCTCGGTCCGCGGCGTGGCCCGACCGCGGTACGAATGGCTCGCCGGGTCCCCCTGTTGGTAGGCCTCGACCTCGACCAGCCGGGCGGCCAGCCGCGTGCCGTCGGGCAGGACGCGGACCAGGACCCGGCCGAGCAGCTCGGGGGCGACGACGGTCGACGGTCTCGCGAAGAACGAGCGCGGCAACCGGCGGCCGAACCCCGCCGCGCGGCTCACCCGCTCTTCCGCAGGAACGCCTTGAGCTTGGCGAGCGGCCACGCGTTGATCACGTCGTCCTTGGTCAGCCACCCTCGCTGGGCGGTCGCGACCCCGTACCGCATGTGCTCGAGGTGCGTGGTCGCGTGCGAGTCGGTGTCGACCGAGAACTTCACACCGTGCCGCCGCGCCCACAGGATGTGCTCGTCCCGCAGGTCGAGCCGGTCCGGGTAGCCGTTGACCTCGAGCGCGGTCCCGGTCCGCGCCGCCGCCTTGAACACCTCCTCGAGATCCACGTCGAACGGCTGGCGCTTGTTGATCAGCCGGCCGGTGGGGTGCCCGATCACGTGGACGTGCGGGTTCTCCATCGCCCGCACGATCCGGCGGGTCATCTCGTCCTTGGGCTGATTGAAGAGCGAGTGCACCGACGCGACGCAGACGTCGAACCCCTCGAGGAAGTCGGCGTCCCAGTCCACGTTGCCCTCGGCGTCGATGTTGAGCTCGGTGCCGTGCAGCAGCGTCATCTTCGGGTACGTGGACTGCAGCGCCCGGAGCTGCTCCCGCTGGGCGAGCATCTTCTCGTCGGTCATCCGCTGCATGAACAGGTTCGGCGCGTGGTCGGTCACGGCGTAGTACGCGTACTTCAGCTCGGCCGCGGTCGCGAGCATCTGCTCGAGCGAGGCCAGGCCGTCCGTGAGGTTGGTGTGCGTGTGCAGGTCGCCGCGCAGCTGCTTGCGGTCGAGCACGTCGGGGAGCGTCCCCTCGAGCGCCGCCTCGACCTCGCCGCGATCCTCGCGCAGCGTCGGCGGGATCCACGGGAGCGCGAGCTTCTCGTAGACCTCCTCCTCGGTCTCGGCCACGATGAGCTTGCCGGACTTCGCCCGGTACAGCCCGTACTCGTTGAGCTTGAGGCCCTTGCGGACGGCCATCTCGCGGATCCGGATGTTGTGCGCCTTCGAGCCGGTGAAGTAGATCATCGCCGCGCCCCACGCCTCGAGCGGGACCACGCGGAGGTCGACCTGCAAGCCCTTGCGCGTCAGGATCGACGACTTCGTGTCGCCCTTGGCGAGCACGCGTTCGGTCACCCCCACCGAGGTGAACGCGTCCATCACCCCGGCCGGGTCGTCGCTCGCGACCAGCAGATCCAGATCGCCGATCGTCTCGGCCATCCGCCGCAAGGAACCCGCGTACTCGATCCGCCGAACGTCCTTGCGGGCTCCGAGCCGCTCGATGAAGTAGTCGGCCAGGTCCATCGCCACCGAGACGAGCACCCGGCCGGTCGACTGGTTCATGCGCTCGATCCCGCGCCGGATGTTCTCCTCGGTCTTGGCGCCGAACCCCTTGACCTCGGCCAGCTGCCCCTGCTCCACCGCCTGCGCGAGCTGCTCGACGTCGGCGATCCCGAGGTCCCGGTACAGCAGGATCGCCTTCTTCGGTCCCAGTCCGGGGATCTCGGTCATCTCGCGGACGCCCGGCGGGATCTGCGCGCGCAGCTCGTCGAGCGCCTCGAACGACCCCGTGCGAACGAGCTCGTCGATCTTCTCCCCGATCGACTTGCCCGACGCTCGGGATCTTCAGGATCTCCTTCAGGTCCATCGTGGCGAGGTCGTCGGGGTACCCGCCAACCGCCCGGGCGGCCTTCTCGTACGAGCGCGGCTTGTACGGCTCGTCGGTCAGGATCGACAGCAGGTCGGCGTACTCGATCAGCGCCGCCTCGACGGTGTCGTTCAGACGCGCCACGGAACCACCCCGGGACGGCTCAGGCGAGGCCGAGGAGCCACAGCACGAGGGCCTTCTGGGTGTGCATCCGGTTCTCGGCCTGATCCCACACGACCGAGTGCGGTCCGTCGATCACGTCGGCGGCGATCTCCTGGTCACGGTGCGCCGGCAGGCAGTGCATCACGGTCACGTCCGGCGCCGCGACGGCGACCTTCTCCGCGTCGAGCGCGTACGCCGGGAAGACGAGGGCGCGCTCGTCGGCCTCGGCCTCCTGCCCCATGCTCGCCCACACGTCGGTGTACAGGACATCGGCGCCGCGCGACGCCTCGATCGGGTCGTGCGTGACGGTGACGCTCCCGCCGGTCTCGGCGGCGATGTCGGAGGCGCGCTGGACGACCTGCGGGATCGGTTCGAACCCCGGGGGGGTCCCCGCGCGCACGTGCATCCCGCACTTGGCGCCTCCGAGCAGCAGCGAGTGGGTCACGTTGTTGCCGTCGCCCAGGTACGTGATCGTCCGTCCCGCGAGCTCGCCCTTGACCTCCCTGACCGTGAGCAGGTCGGCCAGGCACTGGCACGGGTGCTCGAAATCGGACAGGGCGTTGACGACCGGGACCGTGGCCGCCGAGGCGAGGACCTCGAGGCGTTCCTGTTCGAAGGTGCGCAGGACGATCGCCTGGACGTAGCGGGACAGGACCCGCCCCGTGTCCTCGATCGTCTCGCCGCGCCCGAGCTGCAGCTCGGCCGACGACAGCGGCACCGGGTGGCCACCGGCCGAGGCGACCGCGATCTCGAACGAGACCCGGGTCCGGGTCGACGGCTTCTCGAAGATCATCGCGACCGAACGCCCGGTCAGGCGGTCCGAGTAGTCCCCGGGCTGGGCCTTGACCTTGGCAGACAGCTCGAGGATCTGGGCGAGCTCCCTCGGCGAGAGGTCGTCGATCGACAGCAGGTCGCGCTCCATCGTCCGAGTCTAGACCGGGCGTCCGACCTGCCGCTCGCGAGATCGCCGCGACCGCGCGGGCCGGATCGCGCGGCTCAGCCCGACCGGAGCCGGGCGCCGACCTCGCTCGACGAGCCGTTGGACGATCGCGGCCACCGCCCCGTCGGCCTCCTCGTCGGTCAGCGTCCGGTCGGCGGCGCGGAAGTCGACCGAGAACGCGAGGCTCTTCGCGCCCTCGGGCAGCGGCGGGCCCTCGAACACATCGAACAGCAGCACCGAACCCAGGAGCTCCCCGGCGGCGGCCTCGAGCGCCGCGCGGACCCGGCCGGCCGGGACCGACGCCTCGACGACGAAGGCGAGGTCGCGGCGGACCGGCGGGAAGCGCGGGACGTCCTCGACGCCGGCCACGGGTCGGGCCAGGCGCATCAGCGCCTCCACCTCGAGCTCGGCGACGGCGACGCGCGCGGTGAGGTCGAACCGGTCCGCGACGCGGGGGTGGATCTCCCCGAGGACGCCGATCCGCTCGTCCCCGACCAGCACCGCGCCGGACCTCCCGGGGTGGAAGGGCCGGCCGATCGGGTCGCCCAGCGTCCAGTCGATCCCGAGCTCGGCCATCACGGCCTCGACGATGCCCTTCGCGTCGAACACGTCGAACGGGCGATCGTCGCTCGCCCAGCCCGGGTCGGCGTTCCCGCTCAACGCGAACGCCGCCTTGGGCCGTTCCTCGGGCCGCCCGTCGCGCAGCCGGAAGACCTTGTCGACCTCGAACACCGCGACCGATCGGACGTGGCGATGCGCGTTGTGACGGACGACCTTCAGCAGGCCGGGGGTCAGCCGCGTCCGGAGCCACCCGTCGTCCGCCTGGAGCGGGTTCGTGACTCCGATCGCGTCGTCGTCCCCCACCATCCGGAGGTCGGCCTCGGAGACGAACGGGATCAGCCGGACCTCGCGCAGACCGGCGCGTCGCAAGGCGTCACGGACCCGGGTTCGGAACGCGTAGGCCTGCGGCAGCCCGCCCGGCCGCGTGATCGGCGGGAGCGTGGAGCCGACCCGCTCGTACCCTTGGATCCGCACGACCTCCTCGATCAGGTCCACCTCGCGCTCGAGGTCGACCCGGTACCCGGGGACCTCGACGCGGATCGTCTCGCTCGTCGACGGTCTCGGTGGCGATCCCGAGCCGCTCGAACACCCCCGCCGCATCGGCGGTCGACACGGGGTAGCCGATCAACGCCGAGGCGCGCGAGCTCCGGAGCTCGATCCGGCGCCGGGGCGGAGCCCCGCCGACCTCGATCACGCCTCCGAGCACGCGAGCGCCGCACCACTCCACCATCAGGCGGCACGCCCGATCGGCGCCGACCGGCGCGCCCTCGGGGTCGGCGCCGCGCTCGAACCGCATCGACGCCTCGGTCGACAGGCCGATCCGTCGGCGCGTGCGCTGGACGCCCCCGCGTTCGAACCACGCGGCCTCGAGCAGCACGTCGCTCGTCTGCTCGGACACCTCGGCGAGCTCGCCGCCCATCACGCCGGCCACGGCCACGGGCGCTCGGCGTCACAGATCAGCAGGTCGTCGTCGGTGAACGTCCGCTCGACCCCGTCGAGCGTCACCAGCTTCTCCCCCGCTCGGGCGCGGCGGACCACGATGCCGGGACCCTTCAGGAGCGCGAGGTCGAACGGATGCAGCGGCTGCCCGACCTCGAGCATCGCGTAGTTCGTCGCGTCGACGACCGCCGAGATCGGCCGCATGCCGGCCGCGAACAGACGCGCCTGCACCCCGATCGGCGACGGAACATGCCGCACGTCGCGGATGATCCGTGCCAGGTACCGGGGGCAGCGTTCGAGATCCGCGACCTCCAGCGTCGCGACGCCCTCGGCCGGCTCCGGATCCTCCATCACGTGGGTGTCGGGGGACGAGAGTGGGGTCCCGGTCGCCGCCGAGACCTCTCGGGCGATCCCGAGCACCGAGAGGAAGTCGGGACGGTTCGGCGTGACCTCGATGTCGAGGACCGCGTCGTCCAGCCCGAACGCCGTCACCACGTCCGTCCCCGGCTCGAGGTCGTTCGGGAGCACGAGGATCCCGTCGTGCGACGCCGAGATCCCGAGCTCGTCGGGGGCGCAGAGCATGCCGTTCGAGACCACACCGCGGATCTCGCGGGCCCCGAGGGGTTCGGGGAGCGTCACCACGCTCGCGCCGGGCGGCGCGAGGGGCACGAGATCGCCGGGCGCCATGTTCCGAACGCCGACGACCACCTCGAGCTCGCCCGACCCGGTCTGCACGCGGGCCAGGCACAAGGTGTCGCTGTTCGGGTGGTCGCGGACCTCGATCACCTCGGCGACCACGACGCCGGAGACCCGCTCCCACGGCCGCTCGATCGCCTCGACCTCCGCGCCCTTGCTCGTGAGGAGCTCCGCCAGCTCCTCAGCCGACAGATCGGTCGGGCACAGCTCCCGCAGCCAGGACAGGACGACCTTCACGCCACGCCCTCGAACCGCTCCAGGAACCGGACGTCGCCCTCGACGAACAGCCGCATGTCGTTCACGCCGTACTTGACCATCGCCACGCGCTCGATCCCCATCCCGAACGCGAACCCCGTGTACCGCTCGGAGTCGACGCCGCAGTTCTCGAGCACCTTCGGATGGACCATCCCGGCGCCCAGCAGCTCGAGCCATCCGTTCCCGCACACGCGGCACCCCACGCCGCCGCAGACGAAGCACGAGACCGCGGCCTGGCAACCGGGTTCGACGAACGGGAAGTAGTCGGGCGTGAGCCGCACGCGCACGTCCTGCCCGAACATCTCCTGCGCGAACGCCTCCAGCGTCCCGCGGAGGTCGGCGAACGAGATCCCCTCGTCGACGACGAGCCCCTCGACCTGGTGGAAGACGGACAGATGCGTCGCGTCGACGGCCTCGCGCCGGTAGGTGCGTCCGGGGACGACCACCGAGATCGGCGGCGCCTGCGACTCCATCGTCCGGATCTGGACCGCGCTGGTCTCGGTTCGAAGCAGGAGGCCGGGGACGTCCACGTACAGCGAGTCCTTCATCGTCCGCGCGGGGTGATCGGGGGGGATGTTCAGCGCCTCGAAGTTGTGCCACTCGTCCTCGATCTCGGGACCCTCGGCCACCCGGTAGCCCATCCGCGTGAAGATCTCGACGATCCGGTCCTGGACGAGGCTGAGCGGATGGAGCGAGCTCGGGCGCGGGCGCCGGCCGGGGAGGGTGACGTCGACGGCGTCGGCGCGGAGCAGTTCGTCCTCGGCGCCCTCCTCGAGCTCGTCGCGTCGCGCCTCCAGGGCCGAGCGCAGGTCGGCGAACGCCTCGTTGGTCCGGCGGCCGAGGTCGCGGCGCGCGTCGGCGGGCAACGACCCGAGCGAGCTCTGGACACCCGCGATCGGCGCCTTGCGTCCCAGGACCGCGGTCTTCGCCTCGTCGAGCTCCTCGACCGATCGCGCCGCCGCGATCATCGCGCGTCCGCGTTCGAGCTCCTGCTCGAGGATGCGCGCGGCCTCGGTCGGGTCCATGGTGCGGCGAGTCTACAGGGGCCTTTTCGGGCCCTTCACCGACCGGGCCTCAGGCGTCGGGCTCGGCGGGGACCGGGAGGTCGAGCCGGAAGCTGAGCTCGCCGTTCGAGACGCGGGCCGACACGTCACCGTCCTGGGCCTCGGCCACGCCGAGCGCGACGAACAACCCGATCTTGCTCCCGGAGCCGGTCCCGGGCGCCCGGGGACGGAACAGTCGCTCGGCGTCGTCCTGCGTGAGCTCGGTCTCGGCGCGGCGGGCCTCGACCGAGAGCCGGCCGTCCCGAACGTGACCCTCGACGAGCACCGGCCCCTCGCTCGCCCACCACACGAGCGACTCCACGAACGCCTCGAGCACCAGCCGGAGGCGCTCGGGGTCGACGAACACCGTCAGCTCGTCGGCGCCCACCCACTCCACGCGGACGTGATCGGGATCTCGGGCGAGCGAGGTCGCGATCTCCTCGACCACCCGGGCGACGGTCGTGCGCTGGGGGAACAGCTCGAGCGCGCCGGCGGCGACCCGGGCCGCGTCCACGAGCTGACGCAGGATCGCGTTCAGCCGGTCGGTGTCGAACTGGATCCCTCGCAGCATCAGGTCGCGGTCCTCGGAGGTCATCTGCTCCCACCGGGTCGCGAGGGCGTGCCCGATCCCCTTCAACGCCGTGAGCGGCGAGCGGATGTCGTGGGCGGCGGCCGCGATCACCGTCTCGAGCACGGCGCGCCTGCCTTCGCGTCGCTGCCGCTCCCATTCGAACAGGCAGACCGTCGCGGCCGCCGCGAGGTTCAACGACTCGGCGCGGCCCGTGATCGGGACGCGGACGGTCGCGTCGGCGAGCGCCGCGATCTCCTTGGGCAGACCCCACGCCTCGTTGCCGAACACGAACGCGACGGGATCGGACAGGTCCTGCTCGTACAGGTCGCCTTCCCCGCCGGCGTCCATCGCGAGGATGCGCATCCCTCGCGCCCGGAGCGCGTCGATCGCCGAAGCGGTGTCGGGACCGCGGACGACCGGCAGGTGGAACAGCGAGCCCGCCGAAGCCCGCACGGTCTTCGCGTTGTAGGCGTCGACCGAGGACGAGGAGAACACGACCGCGTCGGCGCCCACGGCGTCCGCCGATCGGAGCACCGTCCCCGCGTTGCCCGGGTCGCGGACCTCGTGCAGGAGCGCCACGCCCGCGGGGTGCTCCGGCAGGTCGTCGAGCGGGACGTCGACGAACGGCGCCACCCCGACGAACCCCTGCGGGGTCACCGTGCCGGTGAGGCGCGCGATCACGTCGTCGCTCACGTGGACCGTCGCGACGCCGGCGGCGCGCGCCCGTTCGACCAGGGCGTGCGAGGGATCGGCGTGGAACAGCGTCGAGATGCCGCCCGGCGTCGAGAGCGCCTCGCCGAGGGCCTGCACCCCCTCGACCAGGAACGCGCGTTCGCGTTCGCGGAACGCCCGCTTGTGGAGCTTGAGGGCCTCCGCGATCTTCGGGTTCCGGACGGAGGTGATCACCGCGCCCTCCCAGCCTCCAGGGCTAGGCCGCGAGCGCGTCCTTGGCGGCCTCGACGAGCTGGCCGAACGCGGCCGGATCGTGCACGGCCATGTCGGCGAGCATCTTGCGGTCGACCTCGATCCCGGCCTTGCTCAGACCGTGGACGAACCTCGAGTACGACAGACCGTGCTGCCTCGCCCCGGCCCCGATCCGCGCGATCCACAGGCGGCGGAACTGCGCCTTGCGGTCTCGACGGTCGCGGTAGGCGTACTGGCCCGAGTGGAGGAGCTGCTCCTTGGCCACGCGGTAGCGCTTCGAACGCGACCCGAAATAGCCCTTGGCCTTGCGGAGCACCTCACGGCGCTTCTTCTTCGCGTGGACCGAACGTTTGACCCGCGCCATCTTCCCTACTTCCCGAGGAGCCGACGGATGTTGGTGCGCTCGGCCGTGACCTCGGTCATGCCCTCCACCCGGCGCCGGCGGCTCCCGCTCTTCTTGCGCAGGAAGTGGTTCCCGGTCGCCTTGCGATGGAGGACCTTGCCGGTCCGCGTGATGCGGAACCGCTTGGCCGTCGCTCGGTGCGTCTTCTGTTTGGGCATGTCGCTTCTTCCTCTTGTCTTGGTGGTGCCGTTACGTTTCCTGCGGTGCCTCCGCCGGGGCGGCGGCCACCTCGGGCGGCGCCGGCTCCGGAACGGGTTCGGCGGCGGCCTGGGCGACGACCGGCTCCGGCTCGCGCCGGTTCCTCGGCTCGGTGCTCCTCGGCTCGGTGCTCTTCGGCTCGGGTGGCTTCTTCGTCGGCGCCAGGACCATCACCATGTTCCGTCCGTCCTGCTTGGGATGGGCCTCGACGACCGCCTGATCCGCGAGGTCCGCGACCAGCCGGTCCAAGATCTTGCGGCCGAGCTCGGTGCGAGCCATCTCGCGCCCCCGGAACATGATGGTCACCTTGACCCGCGCGCCCGTCCGCAGGAACCGCTCGACGTGGCCCTTCTTCGTGGCGTAGTCGTGCGGATCGATCTTCGGACGGAACTTGATCTCCTTGACCTCGATCCGGGCCTGCTTCTTGCGGGCCTCCTTCTGACGGATGTCGCGCTCGTACTTGAACTTCCCGTAGTCCATGATCCTGGCCACGGGAGGGTTCGCCTGCGGCGCCACCTCCACGAGATCGAGATCCAGATCCTGTGCCTGCCGGAGCGCGTCCTGGGTCGCAACGATCCCGATCTGCGACCCGTCTGCACCCACCAGGCGCACCTGCGCCGAGCGGATGCGGTCGTTTATGCGCGGATCAGCCGAGACCCCGCATCACCTCCTACCGATGAGAAGGCACCGGCCGTTCGCCGGTGCCTGCCGAACACGGTCAACACAACCCGCAGAGTATAGGTGCCGCTCGGGGAGGCTGTCGACGCTCGGGACGGGGCCCGGCCGAGCTCGGTCAGACCGCTCGGACGTTGGCCGCCTGCTTGCCCTTCGGGCCGTCGACGACGTCGAACTCGACCGCCTGGCCCTCCGTGAGGGACTTGTAGCCCTCGCCGTCGATCGCCGAGAAGTGGACGAACACGTCGTCCTCCCCCTCGCGCGAGATGAACCCGAAACCCTTCTCGTTGCTGAACCACTTCACGGTGCCCTGCTCTGCCAACGTGCCCTCCTGTGCCTGGAGCGCGCGGAGCGTAGCACGGCCCGCGAGGCGCGCTCAACGCGATCCCGCGAGGTTCGAGACCCGTCGCGGAGGCTCACCAGTCGGGTTCGAGCGGGCGGCCGTAGTCGTCCTGGAGGCGGAGCGTGTCGTCCTCGGTGGTGTACCCGTAGGCGATCTCCAGCACCCGGCCGCGAGTGGTCCCCGGGTTCGCGATCCGGTGCGTGGTCTCGGCGCTCACCATGAACTCCTCCCCCGAGGACGCCTCGACCTGGCGGTTGCCGATCTGCACCGAGAGCCCCGGGTCGAGCACGACCCACATCTCGTCCCGCATCTGGTGGTAGTGGACGCTCGTCTCCTGACCGGGCTCGACGGTGATCACGCGCACCGAGCTCGGCTGGTTGAGCGCGTAGGTCACGACCTTGCCCCAGGGCTTGTCGACGATCACGGTTCGGCCTCCTTGGGCAGCTGTTCGAGCAGCGACGCCATCTCGATCGCCGCCGTCGCCGCGTCCCACCCCTTGTTCCCGTGCTTGCCGCCGGCGCGGTCGAGCGCCTGCTCGAGCGTCTCCGTCGTCAGGACCCCGAACGTGACCGGGACGCCGGTGGCCTCGGCGGCCTCGCGGATCCCGGCGGCCGCCTCGCCCGCGACGAGCTCGAAGTGCGCGGTCTCACCGCGGATCACCGCGCCGAGGCAGATCACGGCGTCGAACGTCCGCGACCCGGCGAGCCGCCGAGCCACCAGGGGCAGTTCGAACGCGCCCGGCACCCACACCACGTCGACGTCCTCCTCCGCCACACCGTGCGCGTGGAGGCCGGCGAGCGCGCCCTCGAGCAGCTCGCGCGTGACGAGCTCGTTGAACCGCGCCACCGCGATCGCGAAGCGACGACCCCGCGCGTGCAGGTCGCCCCGGAGCTCGGTCACGGCGCGGCCTCCCGTTCATGGGGATCGCTCGAAGCCGCGGCCTCGGGCTCGAGGTTGTCGAGCAGGTGGCCCAGCTTCTCCCGCTTGGTCCGCAGGTAGCCGATGTTCTCCGCCGTGGGGCGCGTCTCGAGCGGGACGCGTTCGGTGATCGAGAGCCCGTAGCCCTCGAGCCCGGCACGCTTGGCCGGGTTGTTCGTGAGCAGCCGCATCGAACGCACGCCGAGATCCACCAGGATCTGGGCGCCGATCCCGTACTCCCGCGGGTCGGCCGCGAACCCGAGCTCGACGTTGGCCTCCACGGTGTCGCGTCCCTCCTCCTGCAGGCGGTACGCGCGCAGCTTGTGCGTCAGCCCGATCGCGCGGCCCTCGTGGCCTCGGATGTACAGGACCAGGCCGCGGCCCTCCTTGCCGACCTGCGCGAGCGCGGAGTGCAGCTGGTCGCCGCAGTCGCACCGCATCGAGCCGAACACGTCGCCGGTCAGGCATTCCGAATGCACGCGCACGAGGATCTGCTCGCCGTCGCCGACCTCACCCAGCACGAGCGCGACGTGCACCATCCCGTCGACCGAACTCTCGTACGTGTGCGCCGTGAACTCGCCGTGTTCGGTGGGGATCTGCGCCGAGGCCGTCCGCGCGACCAGATGCTCGCGGTGCCGCCGGTACTCGATCAGGTCGGCGATCGAGATGACCTTGAGGCCGTGCTCCTGCGCGACGCGCCCGAGCTCGGGCGCCCTCGCCATCGAGCCGTCCGGGTGCAGCACCTCGCACAACACACCGGCCGGGTACAGGCCGGCGAGCCGGGCGAGGTCGACGGTCGCCTCGGTGTGGCCGGCCCGCTTGAGGACGCCTCCCTGCTGCGCCATCAGCGGGAAGACGTGACCGGGCATCCGGATGTCCTCCGGTTGCAACGTGGGGTCGGTGATCGCCCGCACCGTGGCCGCGCGGTCGAACGCGCTCGTCCCGGTCGTCGTCCGGCCGTGGATATCGATCGAGACCGCGAACGCGGTGCCGTGGCTCTCGTTGTTCTTCGAGACCATCAGCGGGATCCGGAGCTCGTCCAGCCGTTGCGCCGTCATCGGCATGCAGACGATCCCGCGGCCGTGGGTGACCATGAAGTTCAGGCTCTCGGGCGTCGCCTTCTCCGCGGCCATGATGAAGTCGCCCTCGTTCTCACGATCGGCGTCGTCGACGACGATCACCATCCTGCCCGCGCGGATCTCGGCGAGCGCCTCGTCGATCGTCGCGAACACGGGTCCGGTCTGCTCCGTCATGGTGTCTCCCCCTCGACTTGGCCCTCGATCGGGTCGAGGAGCGCTTCCACGTACTTCGCGATCACGTCGACCTCCAGGTTCAATGGATCCCCCACCACTGCGGTGCCGAGGGTCGTCGCCTCGAGCGTGTGCGGGATCAACGCCACGCCGAACGTCTCCCCGTCCCGTGCGGCGACCGTGAGGCTGACCCCGTCGACGCACACCGACCCCTTCTCCACCAGGTACCGCGAGACCCCGTCCGGGGCGCGCACCGTGATCCACGCGCCCTCGTCGGCGCGTTCGATCGCGGCCACCTCGCCTACGCCGTCGACGTGGCCCTGCACGAGGTGGCCGCCCAACCGGCTCGAGAGCGTGAGCGGGCGCTCGAGGTTGACCGGGTCGCCCGTGCGCAGACGCGAGAAGCTCGTGCGCCGGAGCGTCTCCTCCGACACGTCGAACGCCAGGTGCTCGTCCGAACGCTCGACGACGGTGAGGCAGGCGCCGTTCACCGCGATCGACGCGCCCTCGGTCGCATCGGAGGTCACCGTCCGGCACCCGATCGACAGCCGCGTCGGCGTCACCTCGCGCACCACGCCGCGCTCCTCAACGATCCCCGTGAACATCCGCCTCCACCCTCAGGTCCTCGCCGAGCCGATCCACCGAGCGGATCCGCATCGGCAGCGCATGCCCGATCGGCGCGAACCCACGCCCCTCCAACACGGTCGGGGCGTCGCTCCCGCCGATCAGCTTCGGCGACAGGTACAGGACGATCGTGTCGACCAGGTGCTCCTCGACCGCCGACCACGCGAGCGTCGGCCCGCCCTCCAGGAGCACACCCTGGACGTCGCGCTTGCCGAGATCGGCCATCAGCGCGGTCAGCCCCACGCCGCTCGTCGTCGTGCTCCACCACCAGCACCTCCGCGCCGGCGTCGCGCCACGCGTCGCGGGCGGCGGACGGTGCGAGCTCGGTCGTCGCGACGAGGGTGGGCGCCTGGTCGTCGAACAGGTCGCCCGAGGGACCCACCCGCCCGCGCGCGTCCACCAGGACGCGGATCGGCGGCCGCCCCCGGTAGGCGGGATCGCGGACCGTGAGCTCGGGGTCGTCGGCGAGCGCCGTGCCCGCCCCCACCACGATCGCGTCCGCCCAGGCTCGGAGCCGATGGACGTCGGCCCGCGCGGCCTCGCCGGTGATCCACCGGGAAGAGCCGTCGCGCGCCGCGACCTTGCCGTCGAGCGAGGCGGCCGCCTTCCAGATCACGAAGGGCATCCCGGTCCGCACGTGCTTGGCGAACGCCTCGTTCAGCCGACCCGCCTCGTCGGCCAGGATCCCCTCGCGCACCTCGACGCCGCGGGCGCGGAGGGTCCGGATCCCCTGCCCGTCGACGACCGGGTTCGGGTCCCGGGTCGCCGCGACCACGCGCGCGATGCCGGCGCGCACGATCGCCTCGGTGCACGGTGGTGTGCGTCCGTAGTGGTCGCAGGGTTCGAGGGACGTGTAGAGCGTGGCGCCGCGGGCGCGTTCGCCGGCGTGGTTGAGCGCCATGATCTCGGCGTGCGGCAGGCCCGGTCCCTCGTGGAAGCCCTCGCCGACGATCGCGCCGTCCGAGACCACGACGGAGCCGACCATGGGGTTGGGGGACACCAGGCCGCTGCCCCGCCTCGCGAGCTCGATCGCCCGCTCGATGTACGCCTCGTCGGACACGTCGCTCCGATCTCGAGGCGAGGATGGGGGAAGAGGCAGGACGGGCAGCCGCACGGCTGCCGCACCGCCCGTCCTCTCCCATCCCGACTTTGACGGTCGGTCCCGGAATCTCACCGGGTCAACCCCCGAATGGCGTTCGGGGGGTCGCGGACTCTCACCGCCGGTGGGGATTTGCACCCCGCCCCGAAGACAGGCTCTTCTGGAGCCCCAGTATAGGTCGCTCGTGCGGCGAGGTCACCGGACAGGGCCGGGCACGAGCACGGTGAGGCCGCGTAGCTCCGCTCAGTCGATCTTGCGGCGGTCGACCGCGTACGACGATCGCGGCTCGCGCTTGGCGTACTGCTTCATCTCGGTGGCGACCGAGACCGCCTCGCCGTAGTGGGCGAAGGAGCGCACCTGGGTGGTCGCGATGCCGACCGAGATCCCGGCGAGCGGCAGCCGCTGCAGCTCGCCCTTGCGGTCCTCGACCTCGACGTAGCCGCGTTGCACGTCCTCGGGATCGTAGAACTCCTCGATCTTCCGGTCGAAGGTCTCGACGACGCGCTTGGCGACGTCTTCGGCGACGTCCGGCGGCACGACGGCCACGAAGTCGTCGCCTCCCACGTGGCCGACGAACCCGTCAGCCCCGGCGCGCTCGACCACGGCGTCCTGCAGGATCCGCGCCGTCGCCTGGATCAGGCCGTCACCCTGCACGAACCCCTTCTGGTCGTTGTAGGCCTTGAAGTTGTCCAGGTCCGCGTACAGCACGGCGAACGGTGACTCCTCGCGGACCATCCGCTCGATCTCCTCCTGGATCCGGATGTTCCCGGGGAGCCCGGTCAGCGGCGAGAGGTTGCGCATCTCCTTCGCGCGACGGAGCGTCCCCTTCACGCGCGCGAGGAGCTCGATCGGGTCGAACGGCTTGATGATGTAGTCGTCGGCGCCCGCGGTGA
Source organism: uncultured Actinomycetes bacterium (assembly GCA_963778545.1). Lineage (GTDB taxonomy): Bacteria > Actinomycetota > UBA4738 > UBA4738 > HRBIN12 > DASSJM01. Next base: position 253,403 of record CAVZUW010000015.1, read on the forward strand.
GCCCGAGGACCTTGTCGGTCGCGAGCGCCTTCGCGGTGAGCATGATGATCGACGTGTTCGAGGTCTGCGGGTTGCGGCGGAGCCGGTGCGCGACCTCGAAGCCGTCGATGCGCGGCATCATCACGTCCAGCAGGACCAGATCGGGACGCAGGCTCCCGGCCTTCTCGAGCGCCTCCTCCCCGTCCGACGCGACCGAGACCTCGTAGCCCGCGCTCCGGAGGTTGACCTCGACGAACCGGGCGATGTCCGGATCGTCGTCGACGACGAGGATCGACTCCGGCATCAGGCGGTCGCCTCCGCCCGCGATCTCAGCTCGCGGGCCGAACGGACCGCATCCCCCGCCCCGAAGATCGCGGTCGCCGCGACGAGGACGTCCGCACCGGCCCGGACGCATCGGGACGCCGTCTCGAGGTTGACCCCGCCGTCCACGTGCACCTGGACGTCGAGGTCGCGACGGTCGATCTCCGAACGGAGCGTCTCGATCTTGGCCACGGCCTCGGGCTGGAACGGCTGGCCCGCCCATCCCGGTTCCACGGCGAGGACGATCACGTCATCGGCGTCCTCGAGAGCGGCGAACGCTGCCTCGGCCGGTGTCCGCGGCGCGAGCGCGATCCCGGCGCGCATCCCCAGCGCCCGGACCTTCCGCTGCGTCGGCGTTGGATCGGTCACGGCCTCGAGGTGGAAGCTCACCGCGTCGGTACCCGCCCCGGCAAGCTCGTCCAGGAACCCGTCGGGCGCCTCCACCTGCAGGTGCGCGTGGAGGGGCCGATCGGTGTGGGGGCGCAGCGCGGCCACCACCATCGGACCGATCGTGAGGGGCGGGACGAAGTGTCCATCCATGACGTCGATATGGATGAGGTCGGCATGCTCGCCGACGAGCTTGACCTCCTCGGCCAGACGGGCGAGGTCGGCCGACAGGATGGACGCGCCCAGCTTGGCCACGGTGCCTATCCTAGCCGCGGGGGGTTGCTCGCCTGCGGAAGGCCGCGACGAACATCGCGTCGCAGCCGTGCCGATGCGGCCAGAGGCGGATCCGTTCGGCGGGGCCGTCGGGCCCCGCGATCTCGACGGGTTCGAGTTCGGGGGCGCGGCGCAGGATCGCGTCGCACGCGGCGTCGGTCTCGGCGCGCGGGAAGGTGCAGACGCTGTAGACGAGCAGGCCCTCGGGACGGAGCAACCCCGCGGCGGCGGTGGCGATCCCAACCTGGAGACGGGCGAGCCCGGCGAGCTCGTCCTTGCGGGCCCGCCAGAGGAGCTCGGGGCGCCGGCGGGCGGACCCGATCCCCGAACACGGCGCGTCCACCAGGACGCGGTCGAACCCGTCCCGCACGGCCGGCCGGCGGCCGTCCTGCACGAGCAGCTCGGCGCGCACGCCGAGACGCTCGACGTTGGCCCGGACCAGTTCCAGCCGCGCGAGCGACACGTCGGCGGCCACCGCGCGGCCCTCGGCCCCGACCAGACAGGCGAGGTGGCCGGTCTTGCCGCCGGGGCCGGCGCAGAGGTCCAGCACCCGGTCGCCCGGCTGCGGATCCAGCGCCCGAACGACGAACGACGACGCCTGGTCCTGGACCGCGAACCGCCCCTCGGCGAACCCCGGCAACGCCGAGGGCGACCCCGATGCGATCACGAGTGAATCCGCGTGGACCGACCCGCGTTCGGTCTCGATGCCGGCCGCGCCCAGCTCGCGTTCGAGCTCGTCGACCGTGGCGCGGCAGGTGTTCGCGCGGATCGTGAGCGGCGCCCGTTCGGCGAGGGCGGCGGCGGCGCGTTCGGTCTCCTCGTCCGAAGCCACGACCCGGCGGAGCTCGCGCACGGCCCACTCGGCGAGCCCGGTCCGCAAGGAGACCGCGAGGTCGCTCGTTCCTTCTCTCCCTCGGCCCTTCCCTCGGCCCTTCCTTCGGCTCCCTCCTCCGGCTCGAGCGTGGCGAACCGACGCAGGACGGCGTTGACGAACCCACGGTGCCGCTGGTCGACGAGGGCGACCGTCTCCGAGACCGCGGCATGGGCCGGGACGCGCAGGTACCGCAGCTGGTACGCGCCCAGGCGCAGCGCCGCGCGGGCGCCCTTGGGAGCCGTGTCGATCGGCCGTTCGAGCAGGGGCGTGAGCGCGTGATCGATCGGGATCAGCCTGCGCAGGGTGCCGTAGACGAGTTCGGTCGTGAACGCCGCGTCACGATCGGACAGGCCGGCTCTCGCGAGCGTCCGCGCGAGGGTGAGGTTCGAGTAGGCGCCCTCGTCGGTGACGCGCCGGATCGCGTCGAGCGCGACCGAACGCGCGGACGTCGGCGGCCGCCGAGCGTCCGAGACCTTCCGCGTCGGCCTCCTCCGCGGCCCGCTCACGGGACGGCTCATCCGAGCCGCTCGCCGACCACCGGGCGGTAGCCGTTGACGAAGTCGGACACGCGCATCCGTCGCCGGCCCGCCGGCGCGAGCTCGATCGCTCGGAACCCGTCCTCGCCGGTCGCCACGACGAATCCCTGCTTGCTCGTGTCGACGATCGTGCCCGGCTCCCCGACCGCGGGGACCGCCTCGGCGCGGAGGATCTTCAGGTCCTCGCCGCGGAACCTCGTCGACGCGCCCGGCTCCGGCGCCATCGCGCGCGTGCGGTTGACGAGGTCGCGAGCGGGTTCGCTCCACCGGAGGACCCGGTCCTCAGGTCCGAGACGCTTCGTGAACGTGGCCGCCGCCTCGTCCTGCGGTCGCGGCTCGACCGCGCCGTTGGCGAACAGATCCGCGGTCTCGACCAGGACCTCCGCCCCGATCGACGCCAGGCGTTCGCCGAGGGAACCCGCGTCGTCTCCGGGCTCGATCACCTCGGTCCGTTGGAGGATCACCGGACCCGTGTCCGTCCCCGCATCCATCACGATCGTCGTGACGCCGGTCCCGTCGCGACCCTCGAGCAGCGCCGTCTGCACCGGGCTCGCGCCGCGGAGCTCCGGCAGCAGCGAGAAGTGCAGGTTCACCGGCGCGATCGCCGGGAGGCCGAGCACCGCCTGCGGCAGGATCTCGCCGTAGGCCACGACGACCAGGAGATCGGGTGCGCTCGACGCGAGCGCGTCGGCGCCCGCACCGGCCTTGACGGTCTCGACCTCGTGCAGCGGCAGCCCGGCTTCACGCGCAGCTTCCGCGACCGGCGTCGGGCGGAGCTCGTTGCCGCGCCCGGCCGGCTTCGGCGCGGCGGTGATCACGACGCCGACCTCGTGGCGCGACCCGGCGATCGCCCGCAACGAGGGCACCGACCAGCGATCGTTGCCGAGGAACGCGATGCGGAGCGGACGGATCACGCGTTGGAGGATACGCGGGCCCGAACGCGCCCCCCGCTGCTCCGCTCGTCAGGGTTCGGAGCGTTGCACCTCGAACTCGCGGAGCTGGCGCATCACGTCACGCCGTCCCGCGTCGTCGAGCCGGTCGATGTACAGCATCCCGTTCAGGTGGTCGGTCTCGTGCTGGAAGATCCGCGCGAGGAGCCCCTCCGCCACGATGTCGAGCTGGCGGCCGTCCAGGTCCCCGCCCTGCAACCGGACCCGCGCGGCGCGGACCGTCGGGTGGTACGGACCGGGGATCGACAGGCACCCCTCCTCGAGCGTGTCCTCGCCCTCGGGTTCGGAGAGCCGGGGGTTCGCGACGAAGCCCGCGTGTCCCTCCCGATCGTCGTAGACGAAGCACGCCGTCCGCAGCCCGACCTGGTTCGCGGCCAGGCCGACGCCGGGCGCCGCGTGCATCGTCTCGATCATGTCGTCGGCGAGCCGCCGGAGCGCGTCGTCGAAGACCTCGACGGGCGTCGCCTCCTCGCGGAGCACGGGGTCACCGAGCGTTCGGATCTGCATCACGGTCACGATCGTTCCCCCCACCGACGCGGCCCCGCGCTCACAGGTGCGGCTCGGCCTCGACCCGCGTGACGATCCCGGCCGCGGCGAGCCGACGCATCTCGGCGCCGAAACCGGGGACGCGGTCCTCGTCGAGCGCGACCAAGCATATCGTCGCCCCTCCGACGCTCGACGCGAGCAGCGTCCGCGGCGCGAGCGCCTCCAGCTCGCGTTCCAGCTCGGCGCCGCCGGCGACGCGGAACACCGGCGACCCCACCGGGAACCCGGCCTCGGCCCGGCGCGGGGCCTCGGCGCGGCGGAACCGCTCGGGTCGTCCCGACACGAGCGCCTGGATCGCGGGGTCGTTGGGACCCTCGGTCTGGACGATGACGCGGCCGTCGGGTCGGGCCCAGGCCGCCGCCTCGAACCACGTCACGAGCACCCGCTCCCGAGCGTCCACACCCGGCCGGCGGAGCGACGTGTCGGCGTGCAGGATCGCGACGAGATCCAGTCCCGGCGAACCCAGGTCCTTCAACGCGTCGACGCCGCCCACCACGATCTCGCGTTCGAGCGGCGCCCGCGGTGGGTCGTCGCGACCGATCAGCGACACCGGCACGGTCGCGACGCCGCGGGCCCACTCCTCGACGCGCTCCGCCCCGCGGCGGGCGATGCCGAAGTCGGTCGCCCCGCACGAAGCGCACCGCCCGGGCGCCTCGCAGACCACGCACCGGACGCTGCCGCGTTCGAGCCGGAGCATGCCGAGGCACGCCGCGCAGGCGGCCGGCTCGCCGCAGGACCGGCAGACGCGGGCGACCCCATATCCACGGAGCGGCTCGAGCACGAACGCCCGCCGGGCCGCTCGGAGCGCGCGGAGCAGGCGGGGCGACCGCCCCTCCGGACCGGGCCGGACCACCTCGACCGGGGCCCATGGTCTCCCCGCGGGTTCGACCAGGACGTGCTCGCGGGCCGTGGCCTCGAGCGAGGGGCAGAACGCGCCGAGGACGCTCACGGCGCCCTCGATCTCGGCGCGCATCCGGGCGACGTCGCGGACGTGGTACGAGGGTGAGCGTTCGTCACGGTGCTGCGGGTGGCCCTCGCGATGCACGTAGAGCAGCCCGAGGTCGACGAGCGGCGCGAACACCGCGGGACGCGTCCCCACCACGACCCGGTAGCGACCGGACGCGATCTCGAGCCAGGTGCGGTATCGAGCGCGTTTGTCGCCACCCAGGAACAGGGCCACGTCGTCGCCGAACGCGTCGACGATCGCCGTCGCGGTCGCGGGGACCGGGTCGGCGTCCGGGACGATCACGATGGCCGTGCGTCCGGCCGCGAGCGTCGCGCCGACGCAGGCCACGGCGACGCCCGCCTCGTCCGCGGGCGCCGGCCGAACGACGAACGAGCCCTCCCCCACGCGCAGCGCTTCGAGCAGGCGCGGCCCCTCCCGATAGCCGGCGATGGGTGACGGACCGGGCTCCGACCGATCGCTCGCCCGCAGCTGCCCCTTGCGTTGCGCGAGCTCCTCCGAGGCGACCCGGGGCGGGACCGCACGACCGATGACGGTCGCGAGCGGCGCGACGTACCGCTCGCTCATCGCGCCATACAGGGCGAGCGAACGCTCGTCGAAGACCCGGACCGCCGAGACGAGCTTGCGGACGCGGAGGATCCGTTCGGGCACGTCGTCGGTGGCGCCGAGCACCCACGCGCGCGTCGCGCGGCCGTGGAACGGGACCTGGACCACCGACCCGACACCCGCGCCGAGCTCCTCGGGGAGGTCGTACGTGAACGGGCGATCGAGCGCGAGCAGCGGTCGGTCGATGCAGACCGAGACCGGACCGGACAGGACCTGCGTCGGCGCCTCCCGCGGTGAGCTCGGGAAGGAGCGGGGCGTCGCGCTACGCGAAGGCGCGGCGGAGCTCATCCGCGCGGTCGGTCGCCTCCCAGGGGAACTCCTTGCGACCGAAGTGGCCGTAGGCGGCCGTGTCCTCGTAGATCGGACGACGCAGATCCATGTCCCGGATGATCGCGGCGGGGCGGAAGTCGAACGCATCCCACACGACGTCAACGAGGCGGTCGGGAGCGACGTGCTCGGTTCCGAACGTGTCGACGGCGAGCGAGACGGGGTGCGCCGTCCCGATCGCGTACGCCACCTGGATCTGGAGCCGTTCGGCGGCGCCCGCGGCCACGAGGTTCTTCGCGACGTACCGCGCCATGTACGCCGCCGAGCGGTCGACCTTCGTCGGGTCCTTGCCCGAGAAGCAGCCGCCGCCGTGCGGCGCCATCCCTCCGTAGCTGTCCACGATGATCTTGCGGCCGGTGAGCCCGGTGTCCGCCTTGGGCCCCCCGATCTCGAACCGTCCGGTCGGGTTGACCAGGATCCGGACGCCCTCGGCGTCGAGCTCGAACTCACGCAACACCGGGTCGATCACCTCGGCGCTCACGTCGGGCGCGAGCAGGCCCTCGACGTCGACCTCCTCGCGGTGCTGCGCGCTGATCAACACGGTGTCGACCCGCTTCGCGACCGTCCCCTCGTACGCGATCGTGACCTGGCTCTTGCCGTCGGGCCGCAGGTACGGGAGCACGCCGGCCTTGCGCACGTCGGCCAGCCGCTTGGCGAAGCGGTGCGCCATCGCGATCGGCAGCGGCATCAGCTCGTCGGTCTCGCGGCAGGCGTACCCGAACATCATCCCCTGGTCCCCCGCCCCGAGGGCGTCGAGCTCGTCGTCCGAACTGCCCTCACGGCGTTCGAGGGCGTCGTCGACGCCGCGTGCGATGTCGGCGGACTGTTCCTGGATCGACGTGATCACCCCGCAGGTGTCGCCGTCGATCCCGAAGTTCGCGTCCGTGTACCCGATCTCGGTGACCGTCCGGCGGACGACCGTGGGGATCTCGATGTACTCCGACGTCGAGATCTCGCCGGCGACCATGACCAGACCCGTGGTCACCAGCGTCTCGCACGCCACCCGACACTCGGGGTCGACCGCGAGGATCGCGTCCAGGACCGCGTCGGAGATCCGATCGGCGAGCTTGTCGGGGTGGCCCTCGGTCACCGATTCGGAGGAGAACAGATACGCCCGGCTCATCGCGGGCGAGCATAGCAGCGGCTCCCGACGGCCTCCGAGCAGCCGCCTACGTGGTGAGCAGCTTGGCGAGGCGGTCGCAGATCGCCGCCGCGAGCTCGCGCTTGGACCACTCGCGCATCTCGACGTCCTCGCCGTCGGCGGCCAGGATCGCCGCGCGGTTGGTGTCCGAGCCGAACCCGGTGCCCTCGCGCCCCACCTCGTTGGCCACCAGGAGCTGCACGCCCTTGCGCCGCAGCTTCTCGCGCCCCGACGCCTCGACGTCCCGAGTCTCGGCCGCGAACCCCACCAGGACGGTGCCCCCCATCGAGCCGAGCTCCGACAGGATGTCGGGGGTCGGGACGAGCCGCACCTCCGGAGGACCCTCGTCCTTCTTGAGCTTGTCGTCGGCCGAGGTCTCCGGGCGGAAGTCGGCGACGGCCGCCGCCATCACGACCGCCTCCGCATCCGCGGCGGCGTCCAGGACGGCGCGGCGCATCTCGTCGGCGGTCGTCACGCGCACCAGCTCGGGACCCGCGGGCGGCTCGACGGTGCCGGGCCCGACCACCAGCGTGACCGCGGCCCCGCGTTCGAATGCCTCCGTGGCGACGGCGAACCCCATCCTGCCGGTCGAACGGTTCCCGATGAAGCGGACGGGGTCGATCGGCTCCCACGTCGGTCCTGCGGTCACGACGATGCGCTTGCCGGCGAGGTCGCCCGCCGAGGACAGCACGTCCTCGATCGCCTGCACGATGCCCTCGGGCTCGGTCATGCGGCCGGTCCCCTCGTCCCCCGCGGCGAGCGATCCGTGAGCCGGTCCGACGATGCGCGCACCTCGCGAGGAAAGCGCGTTCACGTTGGCCTGCGTCGCGGGGTGCTCCCACATCCCGGTGTGCATCGCCGGCGCCAGGACGAGCGGGCAGGTGGCCTCGAGCAACGTCGACGTGAGCAGGTCGTCCGCGATGCCCTGCGCGAGCTTGGCGATGACGTTCGCGGTGGCCGGCGCGACGACGGCGACGTCGGCCTCGTGGGCGAGCCGGACGTGCAGGACGACGCCGGGTTCCTCGAACAGGTCGGTGTAGACGCGATGATCCGAGAGCGCGGCGAAGGTCGCCGGACCGACGAACCGTTCCGCCGATCGCGTCATCACGACCCGGACGGACGCGCCCTGCAGACGCAGGAGCCGGACCAGGATGCATGCCTTGTAGGCGGCGATCCCGCCGGTGACACCGAGGAGCACGCGTCGGCCCTGTAGGGGGGAGCGCTCGGTCGTCACGCGGCCTGCCTCCTTGGGCCCCCGATGTCGGGGGCGCCGGTCCGAACGGCTACTTGATGCCGACCCCGTCCGGCCGCTCGGCGGCGATCTTGCCCTCGGCGATCTCCTCGAGCGCGATCGACAGGGGCTTGTTCCGCAGCCCGGTCTCGACGAGCGGCGGCACGAACTCGGCCCGGCCCTCGCCCAGCTGGTTGTAGTAGGAGTTGATCTCGCGGGCGCGCTTGGCGGACAGGGTCACGAGCGTGTACTTCGAGTCGACCTGAGCGAGCAGGTCGTCGATCTTGGGCTCGATCATGGGTGGGCGGGTCCTTCCTTCTGTCTCGTGGCCTTCGTCTGGCCTTGGCCTCGTAGCTCGTTCCCGGGCCCGTGGTGCGCCGGGTCCCCGGGCTAGCCCTCCGGCAGGCCGTCTACCTGCGGAGACGCATCGATGATAGCAGCGACCTCGTCGGCGGCGCGCTCGGCGTCGTCGTTCACGATCACCACGTCGAACGCCTCGCGCTGGCCGAGCTCCCAGTCGGCCTTGGCCAGGCGCCGGGCCAGGCCCTCCTCGGTCTCGGTGCCCCGTGAACGCAGCCGGCGCCCGAGCTCCTCCATCGTCGGAGGCTCGAGCAGGATGAGCACGGCCCGGGGCATGACCTCCCGGACGTGCCTGGCGCCCGTCACGTCGAGCTCGAGGATCACGTCGACCCCCTCATCGAGGGCCCGGCGGACCGGCTCGGCCGGCGTCCCCGATCGGTGCCCGAAGATCTCCTCCCACTCGAGGAGCTCGCCCGCCTCGATCATGCGGTCGAAGACCTCGTCGGACACGAACCGGTAGTCGATGCCCTCGCGTTCGCCCGGTCGCGGGGCGCGCGTGGTGGCCGAGACGGAGAGATGGGTCGCGGGCTTGCGTTCACGCACCAGGCGGACGACCGTCCCCTTGCCGACCCCGGAGGGTCCGGCGACGACGAACAGCCTCCCGATCCTGCCGGTCAGCGGTGGCTACTTCTTCGCGAACTCGCCCAGGAGCGACTCGCGCTGCTTCGCGCCCAGACCCCGGACCCGTCGGCTTGCGGAGATGTCCAGCCGCTCCATGATCTTGCGCGCCCGGACCTTCCCCACACCCGGGAGCGATTCGAGGACGGTGGAGACCTTCATCTTGCCCACCGTGTCGTCGTCCTGTCGGGACAGCACGTCCTTCAGCTGGAGCTTGCCGGACTTCAGCTGACCCTTGAGCTCGGCCCGCTTCTTCCTCGCGATCGCCGCCTTCTCCAGGGCCTGCTTGCGCTGTTCATCGGTCAGGACGGGTAGGGGCATCAGAGCACTCCTTCACTCGGGGGCTGGAAGCCCGCGAGTATAGTCACGGCCCCGCGAGGGCATCAACGCGAGTCATGCGCTCCTACCTGCGGGTTTCCCGCGGACGACGTCGTCAGCGGACGGTCGCGCGGATCGCGCGCGCGACACCTGCCGGATCCGACGAGCCCGTGATCGGCCGTCCGACGACGAGGTAGTCGGCGCCGCGTTCGACCGCCTCCTCCGGTGTGAGGATGCGGACCTGATCGTGACCGTTCGAGCCGGCCGGCCTGATGCCCGGGACGACGAGACATGCCTCGTTCCCGAGCACCTCGCGGACCTGCGCGACGTCCTCGCCGGACACGACGACACCGTTCGCACCCGCCGTGACCGCCTCGAACGCCAGCGACGACGGGGACGCGAGCCCCTCACCCGCCAGGCTCGACAGCACGGTCACGGCCAGGACGATGGGGGTCGGATGACCCGCGTCCTCGGCCCCCTGCGCCGCGCCTCGGACCGCCGCGGCCACCATCGCCTCGCCTCCGAGCGCGTGGACGGTGAGCATCGCGATCCCGAGCCGGGCGCCGTTGCGCGCCGCGCCCTCGACCGTGGTCGGGATGTCGTGCAGCTTGACGTCGAGGAACACCGGCGCGAACGCCCGCAACCGCGTCACGGCGTCGGGGCCGTGGGCGGCGAACAGCTCGAGCCCGACCTTGAGGATCCCGGCCTCGCCGTCGAGCCGCCGGGCCATCGTCTCGGCCGCCTCGACGTCCGAGACGTCGAGCGCGACGATCAGCGGGTTGTCCGGGCGCGGGATCACGAGGACCCGTTCCCGGTGTCGGGGACCCGGACGCGGCCGCGCAGCTCGTCGGGCGACGCGAACCCCTTCTCGCCCAGGTACCGCAAGATCCCCTGCGCGATATCGACGTGCACCGAGGGGTCGACCAGCAGCGCGGTGCCCACCTGGACGGCCCACGCCCCGGCGAGCAGGAACTCGATCGCGTCCTCGGCGGTGGCGATGCCGCCCACACCCATCACGGGCACGTTCGGCAGGGCCCGCGCCACCTGGTAGACGGCCGCGAGCGCCACCGGTTTGATCGCGGGTCCCGAGAGCCCGCCGACCGGCGTGGCCGTGCGCGTCCGCAGGCGCTGGGGGTCCACGGCGAGGGCGGGGACCTGGTCGATCAGGGTGAGCCCGAACGCGCCCGCCCGGACGCACGCCTGGGCGGTCTCGACGAGCCCGGGCAGCAGGGGCGGGAGCTTCGCGAACACCGGTACCCGCGACAGTCGGGCCACGGCGCCGACGATCTCGGCCAGCCGCTCCGGCCGAGCGTAGAACGGCTCGCCCTCGCGCTCGTCGTCGGGGCACGAGACGCAGACCTCGAGCGCCACCACGCCGGGCTTGAGATGGAGCGCGCTGGCCACGTTGACGTACTCGCCGAGGCTGGCCCCGGCCACCGAGCCCACGACCGGCACCCCCGCCTTGAGCAGCCTCGGCAGGTCCTCTTCGAGGAACTCGAGGACGCCCGGGTTCTGGAACCCCACGGCCGTGAGCAGCCCCGACGAGGTCTCGGACGCGCGTGGTGTGGCCCATCCCTTCGACGGCCCGAACGTGAGGCTCCGCGTCACCACGCCGCCCAGCTTGTGCAGGTCCACGAGCCCGGGGACGTCGTGGCCGGTCGCGAGGCAGCCCGACGCGGACAGCACCGGTTGCGGGAACCTCAGGCCCTTCAGGTCGACGCCGAGCTGCGGCTTCATGCGGCCTCGCACGACGACGGCCCGATCATCCCGGCCACGTCTTGACCACCGGGAACCCCTCGGGCGGCGTCGCGATCATGCGTGGCTCCTCCCCCATCCAGCGATCCCACAGGATCCGTGCGGGGTTGAACACCGGGCCCTCGATGCACGCTCGCAGGTTGTCGTAGCCCGAGCCGTCCTTGCGGATCACGGGCACGGTGCACGTGAAGCACAGACCGAACCCGCACGCCATCTCCTCCTCGACCGCGACCTGCGAGGGGATCTGCCGTTCGGAGCAGAACTCCGAGATCCGTCGGAGCGTCTGGCGTCCCGCGGCCGCGTAGATCACCTCCGCGCCGGTCGACTCGACGACCTGAGGGAGCAGGTCGGCCACGCTGCCGGTCTCACCGAGGCTCCCGTCCTCCGTCGCGATGACGATCGTCTGCGCCAGACGCTTGCCCTCGATCGGCTTGAAGACGAGCTCCTGCGTCTCGGCGCCGACGAGCATGTCGACGCGCTTGCCGCGAGCCCGCAGCTCCTGGCCCAGGAAGAACATCGGCGCCGACCCGTGTCCCTCGGCGACGAGCAGACAGGTCGAGAGCTTCGCCGGGTAGGCGAAGGCCTTGCCGAGCGGCCCGATCACGTCGAGGAACTGGTGCGCCTTGACCTCGGCGAGCCAGCTCGACCCGGGTCCGCGCGGATCGAAGACGAACTCGAGCGTGCCGGCCCATCCGCCGCGCCGGGACGCCTGGTGGATCGAGAAGTGGCGCCGAAGCAGGAACGTCCGGCCCTCGGGCATCGCGACCGAGACGAACTGTCCCGGGCGAACGCGTTCGGCCACCTCGGGCGCGACGATCGTGATCGAGTGGTACGCGCCGATGCGCTTGGCGTTGAGGACCTCCGCGCGGACGCGCCTCACGCTCGGACCTCGGCACCACCACGCGTCACGACGCCACCTCGGCGGGGTCGTGCCCGAACACCAGCCGCTCCTGAACGGCGACCGCGTCCGCCGCCTCGTGGTACTCCTGCAGCGACCGGGGTTCCCCACCCTCGCCGCGCACGGACTCGATCCCGCGGAGCGCCGCGAGGACGGCCGGCAGCGTGGTGATGCACGGGATGCCCGCCTGCGCGGCGGCGGCGCGGATCAGCGAACCGTCGGTGCGCGGCCCGCGACCGAACGGCGTGTTCACGACCAGGTCCACCTCGGCGTCGCGGATCAGGTCGACGACCGAGCGTCCACCCTCGGAGACCTTCGCGACCCTGGAGACCGCGATCCCGGCACGTTCGAGCACGGCCGCCGTGCCCCGCGTCGCCAACAGGCGGAACCCCAGGTCGTCCAGGCGCTTGGCCGGGTACAGGATCGACCGCTTGTCACGGTTCGCGACCGACACGAAGATCGTGCCCTGGCTCGGCAGCGAGGCGCCGCTCGCGACCAGGGCCTTGGCGAGCGCGCGGCCCGGGTCGGCGTCGATCCCCATCACCTCGCCGGTCGAGCGCATCTCGGGCCCGAGCAGCGTGTCGACCCCGGGGAAGCGCCCGAACGGCAGCACGGCCGCCTTCACCGCCGTGTGGGGCAGCCGGAGGTACTGCCGGGGTTCGGCCGGCACGAGCCCATCGTCGCGGAGCTCGGCGAGCGTCCGCCCCAGCAGGACGGACGTCGCGACCTTCGCGAGCGGCACCCCGGTCACCTTGGACACGAACGGCACGGTACGCGACGCGCGCGGGTTCGCCTCGAGGACCCAGATCCGCTCGTCCTTGCTCGCGAGCTGCAGGTTGATCAGGCCGCGCACGTCCAGGCGCAGGGCGAGGCTCCGCGTGATGCGTTCGACCTCGTCCAGCTCGTCGTCCGACAGCGTGGCCGGCGGGATCTGGCACGACGAGTCGCCCGAGTGGATCCCCGCCTCCTCGATGTGCTCCATCACCGCGCCGACGAACACGTCGGTGCCGTCGCACACCGCGTCGACGTCGATCTCGATCGCGCCCTCGAGGAACCGGTCGATCAGCACCGGGTGGTCGGGGCCGGCCGCCGCGGCGCTCGCGACGAACCGTTCGAGCTCGTCCTCGCCGTACACGATCTCCATCGCACGCCCGCCGAGCACGTAGGACGGTCGCACCACGACGGGGTACCCGATCCGCGCGGCGATCGCCCGGGCCTCCGCGAGGTCGTTCGCCTCGCCGTGCTCGGGCGCCGGGATGCCGAGCTCGCGCAGGAGCCCGGCGAACTTCCCGCGATCCTCGGCCAGGTCGATCGAGGCGGCCGGCGTCCCGAGGACGGGGAACCCGGCGGCCTCGAGGTCCCTGGCCATCCGCAGCGGCGTCTGCCCGCCGAACTGGCAGATCACGCCGATCGGCCGTTCGGCCTCGCACACCGCGAGGACGTCCTCGGTCGACAGCGGCTCGAAGTACAGGCGCGCGCTCGTGTCGTAGTCGGTCGAGACGGTCTCCGGGTTCGAGTTGACCATCACGGACTCGAACCCCGCCTCGCCGAGCGCGAACGCCGCGTGCACACACGCGTAGTCGAACTCGATCCCCTGTCCGATCCGGTTCGGGCCGGCCCCCAGGATCACCACGCGCGGACGTTCGGCCGGTCGCACCTCGTCCTGCTCCTCGTAGGTCGAGTAGTGGTACGGGGTCCGCGCGGGGAACTCGCCCGCGCACGTGTCGACCGTCTTGAAGACGGGTCGGACGCCGAGCGACGTCCTGCGTCCCCGGACCTCCGCCTCGGTCGAGGACGTGAGGACCGCCAGCCGGCGGTCGGACAGCCCGATCCGCTTGGCTCGCTCGAGCTCGGGAGCCCCGAGCGACCCGAGTTCGCGACCGTCGAGCGACGCGACCTCCTCGACCACCTGCGCGATCTGGTCGACGAACCACGGGTCGATCCCACTGGCGAGCGCGACCTCCTCCACCGAGCTCCCGCTCCGCAGCGCCGCCTCGACGAGGTGCAGGCGGTGCTCGCTCGGCGCGGCGATCGCGTCGAGGAGGCCGTCCACGGTGCCGGCCAGGGGGCCAGGCAGCGGGCCGCCGAGGTCGGCGTCGGGACGCTCGAGCGAGCGCCAGGCCTTCCCCAACGCCTCCTTGAAGGTGCGGCCGATCGCCATCACCTCGCCAACGGACTTCATCGTCGAGGTCAGCTCCGGGTCGGCCTCGGGGAACTTCTCGAACGCGAACCGAGGCACCTTCACCACGACGTAGTCGAGCGTCGGCTCGAACGCGGCCAGCGTCACGCCGGTGATGTCGTTGGGGATCTCGTCGAGCGTGTACCCGACCGCGAGCAGCGCCGCGATCTTGGCGATCGGGAACCCCGTCGCCTTCGAGGCCAGCGCGGACGAACGCGAGACGCGCGGGTTCATCTCGATCAGGACCTGGCGGCCGGTGCGCGGGTCGACCGCGAACTGGATGTTCGAGCCGCCGGTCTCGACCCCGATCGCGCGGATGCACGCGAGCGCCGCGTCGCGCATCCGCTGGTACTCACGATCGGACAGCGTCATCACGGGGGCCACCGTGATCGAGTCGCCGGTGTGCACGCCCATCGGGTCGACGTTCTCGATGGAGCAGATCACGACGGCGTTGTCCGCGCCGTCGCGCATCACCTCGAGCTCGAACTCCTTCCAGCCGGCGACCGACTCCTCGACGAGGATCTCGGTCACCGGGCTCGCGGCGAGGCTTCGGCTCGCGACGCGCTCGAGCTCGGCCCGGGTGCGGGCGAACCCGCTCCCGCCCCCGCCGAGGGTGAACGACGGCCGGACGATCAGCGGGTACCCGAGCTCGTCGCCGAGCTCGAGCGCCCGGTCGAGCGAACGCGCGGTCCCCGCGCGCGGCGTCTCCAGCCCGGCACGGCTCATCGTCTCCTTGAAGCCGCTGCGGTCCTCGGCGCGGTGGATCGCCTCGAGCCCCGCCCCGATCAGCCCGACCCCCAGCCTCTCGAGGTCGCCGGACTCCGCGAGCGCGACCGCGACGTTCAGCGCGGTCTGGCCGCCGAGCGTCGGGAGCAGCACGTCGGGTCGTTCGCGCTCGATCACGTCCAGGACGGACCCGGGGGTGAGCGGCTCGATGTACGTGCGGTCCGCGAACTCGGGGTCGGTCATGATCGTGGCCGGGTTCGAGTTCACGAGCGAGACGTGGAACCCCTCGCGGCGCAGAACCTTGCAGGCCTGGGTCCCCGAGTAGTCGAACTCGCATGCCTGTCCGATCACGATCGGGCCCGAGCCGATCACCAGGATGCGGTGGAGGTCCGTGCGCTTCGGCATCAGGCCGCCGCCATCAGCGCGCGGAACTCGTCGAACAGGTAGCGCGCGTCGTGCGGTCCCGGCGCCGCCTCGGGGTGGTACTGCACGGCGAGCGCCGGGATGTCGAGGCACCGCAGCCCCTCGAGCGTCCCGTCGTTCAGGTTCCAGTGGGTGAGCTCGACGCGCCCGAACGCCGTCCGGGCGAGCGTTCCCGTCGCGGGGCCACCCGTCGGGCTCGACCGCGAAGCCGTGGTTGTGGCTCGTCACCTCGACGCGGCCGGTCCGAAGGTCCTTCACGGGTTGGTTCGCGCCCCGGTGCCCGAAGGGGAGCTTGGAGGTGCGCCCACCGAGCGCGAGGCCGAGGAGCTGGTGCCCCAGGCAGATGCCGAAGACCGGCATCGTCCCGAGCAGCTTCGCGGCAGGCGTCGATCCCGTACGTCGTCGCGGCGGGGTCGCCGGGACCGTTCGACAGGAACACCCCGTCGTACCCACCCGAGCGCACCTCGGCCGCCGGCGTCGTGGCCGGCACCACGGTCGCCTCGATCCCCGCCGCGGCGAGCCGCCGCAGGATGTTGCGTTTGAGGCCGAAGTCGTAGGCGGCCACCCGGTACACGGGGCCGAGATCGTCGCTCGCCGGTCCCACGAGGTCCCGCGCCGCGTAGGGCTCGTCCGAGCTCACGCCCTTCGCGAGGTCGGCCCCCTGCATCGGTGGCTGCGAGCGCACGCGTTCGAGCAGCGAGCCGGCGTCGAGGTCGTCCGTCGACAATCCGCAGCGCATCGCGCCGCGATCGCGCAGGCGCAGCGTGAGGCGCCGGGTGTCCACGCCCTCGAGCCCGACGACGCCGGCACGCTCGAGCTCGTCGGCCAGCGAACCGGTGGCGCGCCAGTTGGAGGCGCGCCGCGCGACCTCGCGCACGACGAACCCCGACACGTGCACGCGACCGGATTCCGGATCCTGATCGTTCGTCCCGTAGTTGCCCTGGTGCGGGGCGGTCATCGCCACCACCTGACCGGCGTACGAAGGGTCGGTGAGCACCTCCTGGTACCCGGACATCCCCGTGTTGAAGACCGCCTCGCCGAACCCCTCCCCCGTCGACCCGAACGCCGTGCCGCGGAACGCGCTGCCGTCCTCCAGCACCAGCAGCGCCGCCGGTCCTGCGGTCACCGTTGCGCCTTCCCGTCGGCGACGACGAGCTCGCCACGGAGCACCGTGTGGACGACCCGGCCCCGTAGCCCGCGAGCCAGGAACGCGGAGTTTCGGCTCTTCGACGCGAACGGGGGCTCGACCGACCACTCGGCCGACGGGTCGAACACGACCAGGTTGGCGGGGCGGCCGGGTTCGATGGGCCCGCCGTGGTCGCCGGCGCCGAGGATCCGTGCGGGCGTGGTCGACAGGGCGTCGATCGCGCGCGCCAACGTGAGCTCGCCGGTCTCGACCAGGTGGGTCAGGACCGCCGCGAGCGCGGTCTCGAGCCCGATCGTGCCGAACGGCGCCTGGTCGAACTCGGCCTCCTTCTCCTCCACGGCGTGGGGGGCATGATCGGTCGCGACCGCGTCGATCGTCCCGTCGGCGAGCGCGGAGCGGAGCGCGCTGCGGTCCTCGACCGAACGCAGCGGCGGGTTCATCTTCATGTTCGTGTCGTAGGTGAGGAGCTCCTCCTCGCTGAACACGAGATGGTGCGGCGTGACCTCGGCCGTCACGCGCAGCCCCTCGGCCTTAGCCCGGCGCAGCATCTCGACCGAACCGGCCGACGAGAGGTGGCACAGGTGCAGCCGGCCGTTCGTCAGTCGCGCGATCGCGAGATCGCGGGCGACCACTACCTCCTCCGCCTCCCGCGGCTGCCCGGCGAGCCCGAGCGACGCGGAGATGAGCCCCTCGTGCATCTGTCCGCCCTCGGCGAGGGCGCCGTCCTCGCAGTGCTCGGCGATCACGACGCCGTCGAACGCGCGTCACGTACGTGAGCGCGTTGCGGAGCACGCGCGCGTTCGGCACGCAGCGCCCGTCGTCGCTGAACATCCGGACGCCCGCATCGACCATCTCGCCGAGCTCCGCCATCTCCTCCCCGCCCAGGCCACGCGTGATCGCCCCGACCGGGAAGACGTCGCACGCGCCGGACGCCCGCGCGAGCTCGAGGACCTCGTGGATCACGGCGGCGTTGTCCGCCACCGGGTCGGTGTTCGCCATCGGGGAGACGGCCGTGAACCCGCCGACCGCGGCCGCGCGGCACCCGCGACGCGACGGTCTCCTTGTCCTCGCGTCCGGGCTGCCGCAGGTGCGTGTGGAGGTCGACCAGACCGGGCGCGAGCACCAGGCCGTCGCAGTCGAGGACCGTCGCCCCCGCGCCCGACGACGAGGCGATCGCGCCGCCGTCCACGACCACGTCGGCGACCTCGTCCCTGCCGGAGGCCGGGTCGATCACCCGCGCACCGGTGAAGCGGAGCGGTTCAGGCACCGGACGCCACCTCCTCGGGCAGTCGGAGGACGGCGGGGTCGGCGCCGGTCGCCTCGCCCGTGTGCGACCCCGCGCCGCCGAGCAGCAGGTACAGCAGGGACATCCGGACGGCGATCCCGTTCGTCACCTGCTCCTCGATCACCGCCCGCGGCAGGTCGGCGACGTCCGAGTCGATCTCGACGCCGCGGTTCATCGGGCCGGGATGCATCACGAGCGCTCCGTCCGGCAGCATCCCGGCCCGCTCGCTCGACAGGCCGAACAGCCGCGCGTACTCGCGGACGCTCGGGAAGTACTGCTGCCGCTGGCGCTCGCGCTGCACGCGGAGCATGTAGCAGACGTCGAGCCCCGGGAGCACCGCCTCGATGTCGTGGCTGACCCGCACGCCCCACGCCGGCGCGTCCGGGGGGATCAGCGTCGGCGGACCGACGAGCGTGACCTCGGCGCCCATCTTGACGAGCGCGAACGAGAGCGACCGAGCCACGCGCGAGTGGAGCACGTCGCCCACGATCGCCACGCGCAGCCCCTCGAGCCGGCCGAGCCGGTCGCGCATCGTGTACAGGTCGAGCAGGGCCTGCGTCGGGTGCTCGTGCGTCCCGTCCCCCGCATTCAGCACGCTGCCCCTGACCCACCGGGTGAGCGTGAGCGGCGCGCCGCTCGACGAGTGGCGGATCACGATCGCGTCGGCGCCCATCGCCTGGAGCGTGAGCGCGGTGTCCTTGAGGCTCTCGCCCTTGGAGACGCTCGAGCCGCTCGTCGAGAAGTTGATCACGTCGGCCGACAGGCGCTTGGCCGCGAGCTCGAAGCTGATCCGTGTCCGCGTCGAGTTCTCGTAGAACAGGTTCACGACGGTCCGGCCGCGGAGGGCCGGGACCTTCTTGATGACCCTCGTGCCCACCTCGCGGAAGGACTCGGCCGTGTCGAGGATCCGCACGATGTCCTCGGCGCTCACGTCGTGGATCGACAGCAGGTGTCCGTTCATGCGCGCTCCATCCCGTTCGCTCCAACCTCCTCGGTCGCCGGCCCACCGGCCGGATCCTCCACGAGCACGGCGTCCTCGCCGTCCGTCTCGCGCAGGGTCACCCGCACGTCCTCGTCCTTGCGAGTGGGGACGTTCTTGCCGACGAAGTCGGCGCGGATCGGGAGCTCCCGGTGCCCCCGATCGACGAGCACCGCGAGCTGGATCGCGGTCGGCCGCCCGAAGTCCACGAGCGCGTCGAGCGCCGAGCGGATCGTCCGCCCCGTGAACAGGACGTCGTCGACCAGGACGACCGTCCTCCCGTTGATGTCGAAGTCGATCCGGGTCTCGTGGACCTCGGGCGCCTCGGCCCGGATCCCGATGTCGTCCCGGTAGAAGGTGATGTCGAGCGCGCCGACGGGGACGGACCGCCCCTCGATCCGGCCGATCTCGACCGCCAGCCGACGGGCGAGGTCGTCGCCGCGGGCGGCGATCCCCACCAGGACGACGGCCTCCGCGCCCTTGTTGCGCTCGATGATCTCGTGCGCGATGCGGGTGACGGCCCGGCGCACCTCGGCCTCATCCATCAGCCGCGCGGCGGGCATCAGGCACGCCCCGCGGCGACCGAGCATGGGGTCAACAAGAAGGAACGCCCAGCCGCGCGTGCGGCAGGGCGTCGTGGTCGGGCACACACCGTGTTCGGCTCCCTTCCCGGCCTCTCGGGACCGGACTTAAAGGGGGGAAGTTCGGGGCGAGGATAACACGGTCCTCGGCTGCGACCTGCGATGGGCCCTCCGGGCGTACACTGGGGGCCGACATCGAAGGGCGGGAGTCCTGATGAACGAGTGGGTCATCGTCGGCATCGTGGCACTGATCGTCTTCCTCTTCGGAGCGAAGAAGCTTCCCGATCTCGCCCGATCGCTCGGCAAGTCCTCGAGCGAGTTCAAGAAGGGGATGTCCGAGGGCGCCTCCGGCTCCGAGGAGGCCGGCACCTCCGACGACGTCGAGAAGCGCACCGAGGGCAAGGCGCAGACCTCCGAATAGCGCTCCCCCGTCAGCTCGGGGTCTCGACCCCCGGATCGAGCTCGCTGGCGATCTTGCCGAGGACCCCGTTCACGAACCGTCCCGAGTCGTCCGTCGATAGGTCCTTCGCGGCGCGGACGGCCTCGTCGATCGCCACACCCACCGGGACCCCGCGGTCGAACGCCAGCTCGTAGGTCGCCACACGCAGGACCGTGCGGTCGACGGACGCCATCCGATCGACGGTCCATCCCTCCGAGTGCGATCCGATCGTCTCATCGAGCTGCGCGAGGTGGTCGGTCACGCCCTCGACGAGCTCGCGGGTGAACGCCGGAACGGTCCTGCCGGACTCGAGCCAACCCGCGAGGGCCGAGCGTCCGTCCGTCCCCGTCACGTCGGCCTGGAACAGGATCTCGATCGCGAGGCGTCGCTCCTGCCTTCGCGAGCTCAAGCAGTCACTTGACCCGTTCCATGTACGCGCCCGACCTCGTGTCGACCTTCACGCGCTCGCCCTCCTCGAGGAACATCGGCACTTGGATCTCGGCGCCGGTCTCCAGGACGGCGGGCTTCATCGCGTTGTTCTTGGTGTCGCCCTTCACGGCGGGTTGCGTCTTCGTGATCGCCAGCGTGACGGAGGGGGGGAGTTCGATCCCGATCGCGATCCCCTGGTGCATCGCCACCTGCGCCGTCGAACCCTCCGAGAGCCAGTTCGCGCCATCCCCCACGAGCTCGGCGGGGACCGGGATCTGCTCGTACGACGACATGTCCATGAACGTGAGCGACTCGCCGTCGCGGTACAGGTACTGCATGTCCTTGCGCTCGACGATCGCCAGGCCGACCTTGACGCCGGCATTGAACGTGCGCTCGACGACGCCGCCGGTCTTGATGTTGCGAAGCTTCGTCCGCACGAACGCACCGCCCTTGCCGGGCTTGACGTGCTGGAACTCGACCACCTGGAACAGCGTGCCGTCGAGCTCGAGCGTCATGCCGTTCTTCAGGTCGTTCGTGGACACGCTCACAGCACGATCAGCTCCTTGGTGGCTCGCGGGATCTCGCGGCGGCCGTCGGCGGTCACCTCGACCATGTCCTCGATCCGGACGCCTCCGAGCCCGGGAATGTACACGCCGGGCTCGATCGTGACGACCATCCCCTCGACCAGTTCCTCGCCTCCGTCCCAGCGCAGCGACGGCGCCTCGTGGATCTCCAGCCCGACGCCGTGACCGAGGCCGTGGGGGAACTCGTCGCCGTGCCCGGCGTCGACGATGACCGAACGCGCGGCGGCGTCGACGTCCGTCGTCGAGACGCCGGCGCGGACCGCGTCGATCCCGGCGCGCTGGGCCGTGGCGACCAGGTCCCGGATCTCGCGCAGCCGAGGGTCGGGCTCGCCGAACGCGACCGTCCGCGTGATGTCGGAGTGGTACCCGTCGGCCAGCGCCCCGAAGTCCAGCTTGACGAGATCGCCGCGGGCCAGCTCCCGCTCCGTCAGGTGGTGGTGGGGTTCGGCCGCGTGGTCGCCGAACGCGACGATCGAGTCGAACGCGCGATCCTCGGCGCCGGCCTCGATCATCGCCCGCTCCAGGACCAGGGCGAACGCGCGCTCCGTCACGCCCTCGCGCAGGCCGCCGCCGAGGACGACGGTCTCGAACGCCCGGTCGGCGAACCCCTGCGCGCGACCGATCGTCGCGATCTCCTCGGCGTCCTTGACCCGGCGCAGGCGTTCGACCTCGGGACCGACCGGCACGAGCTCAAGACCCTCCGCCCGATCCGTGAGCTGTTCCCAGCCCTCGTAGGTGAGTGCGTGCCGCTCGAATCCCACGCGCATCGCGCCGAGCGTTCGGCACGCCTCGACGAGGGGTTGCGGGTAGTCCTGTCGGTAGACGGTCCGCGGCAGGTCGGGCACCTCGTGACCGGACTGCGCCCCGTACCGGCCGTCGGTCAGGAACACCGCCGACGCGTCCGCCGCGATCACGAGCTGCGCGTTCGAGCCCGTGAACCCGGTCAGGTAGCGCACGTTGGGCAGGCGCGTGACGATCAGCGCCTCGAGCTCCAACTCGCCGAGGTGCTCGGCGAGCCGGGCGCGCCTCAGCCCGTGATCCACGGGAGCGCCTCCAACGCGACGTGGTACCCGCCCGCACCCGCGCCGGCGATCGTCGCCCTGCACGCGGGCGAGATCACCGAGTGCCGGCGGAACTCCTCGCGCGCGTAGATGTTCGTCATGTGAACCTCGATCACCGGAAGGCCGCACCCCTCGACGGCGTCGCGGAGCGCGTAGGAGGTGTGCGAGAGCGCGCCGGGGTTGGCGACGACGACCTCGAACCCCTCCGAGCTCGCGCCGTTCAGCCACCCGATCAGCTCGCCCTCGTGGTCGGTCTGACGCCACGCGAGCTCGTGCCCGAGCCGGGTGGCGCGTTCGGCCACCTCGTCCATGATCTGCTCGAGCGTCTGCGTGCCGTACCGTTCGGGCTCCCGGCGTCCGAGCGCCCCGAGGTTCGGTCCGAACAGGAACAGCACCCGCATCCTCAGCCCCCCATCGCCTGCGCGCCCGAGCCGGCCGACTCGAGCGTGGTGCGGAGCAGATCCTCGGGGACCGCATCCTCCACGAAGGGACGACCGACGTCCTCCAGCAGCACGAAGCGGGCCCCGCCCCGGTACTTCTTGTCCATCCGGATCGCGGACACGATCTCCTCCGGAGGTGGCAGCGTCGCGTCCGTCTCCAGCCCGAGCGACGCGAGCAGGCGGATGTGCCGGGCCGCGAGCCCCGGCGTCCCGCGGCCGAGCGCCTCGGACAGGCGTGCCGCGAACACCATGCCCGCCGAGATCGCCTCGCCGTGGGTCCGCCCGGCGAACGCGTCCTGGCGTTCGAGCGCGTGGCCGAGCGTGTGCCCGTAGTTCAGGATCAGGCGCCGGCCCGTGTCGCGTTCGTCGGCCGCGACCACCGCCGCCTTGGCGCGCACGCATCGGGTCACGACCTCCTCGAGCACCGGCGGCTCACGCGCCAGCAGGGGCGAGGGATCGCGTTCGAGCAGCTCGAGCAGCTCGGCGTCGAGCGTCAGCGCGTACTTCGCGATCTCGGCGAGCCCGCTGCGGAACGCGCGGTCGGGCAGGGTCGCGAGGGTCCCCACGTCGGCGAGCACGGCCACGGGTTGATGGAACGCACCCACCAGGTTCTTGCCCTCGGGGATGTTCACCCCGGTCTTGCCGCCGATCGCGGCATCCACCTGCGCCGTGAGCGTGGTGGGCACCTGCACGAACGGGACGCCGCGCATGTACGTCGCCGCGACGAACCCCGCGAGGTCCCCGACGGCACCGCCGCCGAGCGCGACGATCGGGTCGTCCCGGTGCGCCTCCTGGGTGGCGAGCTGACGTTCGAGCGCGTTCATGACCTGCAGCGACTTGGCCTCCTCCCCCTCGGGCACGCCGAGGTGCACGACGCCGAGCCCGCGCGCGGCGAGCCCGTCCACCAGGGCGGGGAGGTAGCGTTCGGCGACCGGGGCGTCGGCGATCACGAACGCCCGCTCGGCTCCCGGGAGCGGAGGCAGGAGCTCGTCGGCCCTCGCGAGCACGCCCGACCCGATGCAGACCTCGTACGCCCGCTCCGGCACCGCGACCGTCACGCGCTCCAACGCAGGAGCTCCTTCTCGATCGCGGCGGCCACGTCCTCGGCCGGTCCGCTGGCGTCGACCACGTGGGCGGCGAACTCCCGGTACAGCGGCTCGCGGTCCCGGAACAGACGCTCCAGGTCGCCCTCGGAGCGGATCAGCGGGCGTTCGGCGCCGGGCCGGATCCGTTCGGCGAGGACCTCGAGCGGCACCGAGAGGAACACCACCTCGCCGGTCGCGCGCAGCGAGACGCGGTTGGCCGGCTCGAGCACGACCCCGCCGCCGCACGAGACGACCGAGGGATCGAGCGACGCGGCCTCGACCAGGGCCGCCGCCTCGAGCTCGCGGAACCGGGCCTCGCCGTCACGTTCGAAGATCTCGCGGACCGAGGAGCCGGCCGCCTGCTCGATGCGCTCGTCGAGCTCGACGAACGGTACGCCGAGCCGCCGCGCGAGCTCCGGTCCGACGGTCGACTTGCCCGACCCCGGCATCCCGACGAGGTAGACGATCACGTTCGGCCCACCGTCGCGCGCGCGCTCACGGCAGCCCGGCCACGAACGCGTCGAGGTTGCGGCGCGTCTCGGGGAGGGCGTCGCCGCCGAACTTCTCCAGGACCGCCTGCGCCAGCACGAACGCCACCGTCGCCTCGCCGACGACCCCGCCCGCGGGGACGGCGCAGACGTCCGTCCGCTGCGTGATCGCGACCTCCGGCCGTCCCGTGGCCAGGTCCACGGTCGCGAGCGGCTTCGGCACCGTGGAGAACGGCTTCATCGCTGCCCGAACCCGGATCGGCTGGCCCGTGCTGATGCCGCCCTCGATCCCGCCCGAGCGCGCGCTCTTCCGCCGCAGGCCGCCGCGGCCGGTCACGATCTCGTCGTGCGCGCGCGAGCCGGGCTTGGACGCCGAGGCGAACCCGTCCCCCACCTCCACGCCCTTGACCGACTGGATGCTCATCAGCGCCAGCGCGAGGCGCGCGTCGAGCTTGCGGTCGTACTGGACGTGGGAGCCGAGCCCCGGCGGGCACCCGTAGGCGATCACCTCGAACACCCCGCCCACGGTGTCGCGCGCCTTCCGGACGCGGTCGATCTCGGCCACCATGCGGTCCGCGACCGCCTCGTCGAGGCATCGGACCGGCGACGCGTCGACGATCTCCAGGTCCTCGGGGCGCGGGACACCCGTCGCGCGCACGGCGATCTTGCCGATCCGCACGACGTGCGAGACCACCGCGATCCCGAGCTCGGCGAGCAGCGCCTTGCAGAACACGCCCAGCGCGACCCGCATCGCGGTCTCGCGCGCGCTCGCCCGCTCGAGCACGTTGCGGACGTCGTCGAACCCGTACTTCTGCACCCCCGCGAGGTCCGCGTGGCCGGGCCGGGGCCGCGTGAGGCGCTCCGTCGGGTCCGCGACGCCCTCGACGGCCATCAGGTCCCGGTACTTCTCGTCCCACTCCGCGTTCTCGATCGTGACCCCGATCGGGCTGCCCAGCGTGGCGCCGTGACGGACGCCGGAGACGATCTCGAACCGGTCACCCTCGAGCTTCTGCCGACCGCTCCGCCCGTAGCCGTGCCGCCGTCTCGCGAGCTCGGCCGCGATCTCCTTGGGCGAGACCGGGACACCGGCCGGAAGGCCCTCGAGCACGCCGACGAGCGCCTTCCCGTGGGATTCACCGGCCGTGAGCAGGCGCAACATGGCGTTCATCATAGGAGACGACCCCTTCGCCACCGCGTCGGGTCCGGACGCAGGCTCAGGTCGGATGGGTGGAGGGCGGCCCCGTCACCGAGGCCGCCCTCTCGGACCGGCGGCCGCTCCCCCGTGCGCGGCGCCGGTGCTTCCGGCAGCGCTCCCCGACCCGTTGGCTCGAGCCCCCGCTCACGCGGGGACATCCCGAACCCCTACTTCTCGCAGAGCTCGAAGCTCTGATCGCCGAACAGGAACTTGGCGCACTTCCCGTCGATCTTCACGAGCTTGAAGTTGTCGTCGAACGTCGCGCCCGGCTCGACCGTGTAGACCTTGCCGTCGACCGAGACGTCCAGCTTCTTCCCGGTGCCGGCGATGGAGTGGAGCTTCACGTCGTGGCCGCCGATCAGGATCTTGTTCCCCGGTTGGTCGCCACCGTCGCCGCCCCCACCCGGCGGAGGCGTGGTCGTCTGGGTGGTCGTGGTCGGCGGCGTCGTGAAGGTGGACGTGGTCGGCGGCGGCGCGAACGTCGTCGTCGGGATCGTCGCCGTCGTGCCGGGCACCGTCGCCGTGGTGGGGCTGACGCTGCCGCCCGTGGAAAGCTCGAGGCCGGGAGGGATCGAGAAGGGATCCCTTGATCCGGCCAACGACACGGGCGGCAGCGTCTCGCGGGGCGTCGGGGACGGCGACACGCTCGGCGACTCCGTGGGCACACCGGTGCTCCCGGTGATGCCCGTGGGGCCGCTGGGAGACGCGAGATCTTCGCCGCCGTCCGGCTTCAGCACGAACAGGTACACGAGCAGCAGCAGGGGCACCGCGACCCCTACGATCTGCAGGATCTTCTTGTCTCGGGGGGTGATCTGCATGGCTACGCTCCTGTGCCGGTCAGGTCGCTCGGACCCGGGACCGAACCCGGGCCGGCGCTCAGGTCCGTCGTGTAGAACTCGACCGTGATCTGCAGCTGCAGCGCGCTGGTCGAGGTCGTCGTCGTCGTGCCCTCGGTGCTCGCGGCCGCCGCCGGCGTCACGGCGAGCGTCGTGACCTTGGCCGCGCGCGGCAGCGTCTCGAGCAGGAACAGGAACTCGTCGATCGCGAAGTACCCGCCGCTCACCGTGACCTGCGAGGCGATCGTCGAGTAGGAGCCTGTGGCGTTCACCACCGGGGTGCCGGGGGTGAAGGAGAAGAAGTCCACGGCCGAGCGGTCGGCCGCGCCCTGGAGCAGACGGAACAGGCTCGGCAGGTCGGCGGTCGGCGGGATCTGCGCGTCGATCGCGGCGATCTCCTGCTCGGTCTCGGGGGCCGCGGCCTGAGCGTCCTGGAGGGCGTTCAGCTGGGCCGCCAGGGTGACCTCCTGGTCCTCGGCGGTCTGGAGCTGGTCCTGGGCCGTGCTCACCTCGCCCATCTTCGGCAGGACGAGCAGGAAGACCGCGAGGAGCGCCACGAGCGCCGCGATGACCCCGGCGATGATCGGCGCGCGCCTGTTCACGGCGCCACCACCCCCTGCCCGCGAGCCGTCGCCGCCTCCTGCGTCAGGTCGAGCCCGTTCGAGAAGGTGTAGATCCGCGAGAAGGGGACGTCCTCCTGGGCGCTGTTCACCCAGGCGTTGACCCAGCCCTGGACCTCCTCGAGGCGTGTGATCCAGGTGGCGATCGTCTCGGTCTGGTTGGCGACGCCGGCGAAGGTCATGTTCCCGATCAGCGTGGTGTCGGGCGTCCCGCCCGTCGGCTCCGTGGCGACCTCGCCCACGATCGTCGGGGTGATCTGCCCGGTGAGGTTGGTCAGGTAGGACGCGTCGGGGATCACCCGGGACACGTCCAGGAGCGCGCTCGACCAGGACACCTCGTTCACGAAGATCTCGCCGACGAGCGCCTCCTTCTGGGCCAGCTCGGCCTGCAGATCGGCGAACTGCTGGAGCGAGGCGATCTCGCTCTCGAGCTGCGCGTTCCGGCTCTGCTGCGCCTCGAGGTCCGACTGCGTCTGCGGCGAGGCGCTGCACCTGGAAGAAGTAGAAGATCCCGATCAGCGCGAGCACGGCGAGACCGGCCGCGACGACGAGCGACGTCGTCCGGCGGATCGCCTGTCGCTCTCGGAGCTCGGGGGGAAGGAGGTTGACCTGGCTCACGCGTTCCTCCGGGCGGGGATCGCCAGGCCGACGGCGACCGACAGCACGGCCTCGGCCTCGGCGGACGCCTCCGCGGACAGCTCGATCTCGGACTTGGCGCGTTCGAACAGGCGGCCGCGGTCGACCGGGACCGGCAGGCGCTCCTGCAGCAGCTCGAGCAGCCCGTCGAGCCGGGAACCGCCCCCGACGACGAGCACGCGGCCGATCTGCGCGTTGGGCATCTGGGCCGTGTAGAACTCCAGCGAGGACCGGACCTCGTCGACGAAGCTCCCCGCGCGGGTGAGCGCCAGCTGCCGGACCTCGGCCGGATCCGGAAGCACGGCGGGCACTCCGCGTGGCGCCTCGACGGGCAGGGTGTCGACGGGCGGACCGGCGACGGGCAGCGAGTCCGCCGGTGGCGGCAGCTCGATCGCGGGCTGGTCGGCCGACGGCTCGACGGCCGGCCCACCCTGCGCCGGCATCTCGATCGGCTCGCCGCGCTTGAGCCGTTCGGCCACGTCTTCGTCGACGCTCAGACCGGATGCGAGCGCCAGCGTGATGTCGCGACCGCCCGACGGGAGCATCCGCACGAACCGCGTCACACCGCGGTCGTGCACGCAGATCGAGGTCACCTGGGCGCCGATGTCGACGATGGCCTCGTCGCCGCTCGAGTCCAGATCCAGCGCTTCGTCGCCCGTCCCGACCGCCCTGATGACGGCGAACGGGGTGAGGTCGATCCCCTGCGGGTCGAGCTTGGCCGCCAGGGCGGCCTCGACGAGGGCGTTGACCATCGGCTTGTGGGCCGCCACCAGGAGGATCCGCACCATCCGCCGGCCTCCCTGGTCCATCTCGCCCAGCGGGTCGAAGTCCAGCACGGCCTCGTCCGAGGCCATCGGGATGAACTCCTGGACCTGGAAGCCCAGGGTGTCCCGAAGCTCCTTCTCGGGCAGCCACGGGAGGGCGACCTCGCGGACGACCACCCGCTGGTTCCCGACGCCGAGGTGAACCTGCTTGCTCTTCACCCCGGACTTGGACCACAGCTCGCGGAGCGCCTCGGCCACGGCCTCGGGCTGGCGGACCTCGCCGGCCTCCACGACGCCGGGCGGCAGCGGCACCTGGGCGGCCCGAACGACCACCGGGATGTCGCCGGCCGCGACCTCGGCCACGCGGACGGCCGTCGATCCGACGTCCACGCCGATCCTGGTCCTGGCCACTAGGCGCCCTCCACCTGGACGGACCGGTCCGAGAGGTAGACGTCCACGTCCGACTCGCGGATCCGGTAGTTCTTCCCCACCCGCAGGGCGGGCAGGTCGCCGTTCTTGATCAGCCGGTAGACGGTCATGTTCGAGACGCGCATGGTCGCCGCCACCTCGGCGACGGTCAGCAGGCGGTCTCCCGCCTGTCGACCCACCCATCCGCTCTGTGACCGCTTCGGCATCTTCCCGCCACCTAGACCGATCGCTCCGAGAGGTACCGATCGACGTCCGATTCGCGGATCCGGTAGTTCTTGCCCACGCGGATCGCCGCGAGCTGACCGCTCTTGATCAGCCGGTACACCGTCATGTTGGAGACCCGCATCGTCGCCGCGACCTCACCCACGGTGAGGAGGCGATCGCCCACGAACGGCCTCCGCTTACTCATCTAGCACAGCTCCCACATCTGACTCATGTTCAACAACTTCAACATCCGCCTCATCCATCCCATCTTGCCCATCTGGTCCGTGGGGCTGCGCACCGTAACAAGTGCAACATCTGTCGTCAATCACCCCATATGCCTACTTTCGGCACGACAGGCTAAATTACATAGATGTAATTAGCTCTAATTCTCAAAAGTCACACCAGCCACACGGGAGGAGGAGCGGGCGTGCCTGGATCGGGGTGGCTCGGCCTCAGGGGGCGAGCCGAGAAGCGTCGATCACGACTTGGGGCCGCCTTCTCAGGAGCCGAGCAGACGGACGTACGCGTCGGCGATCTGCTGCCCGACGAAGACGGACAGCACGGCGCCCGCCGCCATGAACGGCCCGTACGGCACCCGGGTCTTCCGGTTCCCGCCGGCGACCAGGGCCACGACCGCCCCCACTCCCCCGAGCAGGATCCCGGCCCCGGCCGCGACGCCCACCAGGCCGAGCCCGATCGACCCGAGGACGAGCCCGATGAGACCGGCGAGCTTGACGTCGCCCATCCCCATCCCCCGGGGAGCGATCAGCGCGACGACCAGGAGCCCCACCCCGTAGGCGAGGAACCCGAGCGACCCGCCGCAGGGCGTCGAGATGACCACCGGCCAGATCCCCCACGACGATGAAGGCCGCCGAGACCAGGACCGCCGGGTAGACCAGGACGTTCGGGATCCGGTAGACCCGGATGTCGATCACCGAGATCGCGACCAGCAGCCCGCAGAAGGGGGCCAGCAGGATCGCCTGCCACGGGTCGTCGTAGACGAGCGCCACCGCGACGAACAGGGCGCCGCACGCGAGCTCGGTGAGGGGGTAGATGGCCGAGATCCGGGCGTGGCAGGCGTGGCACCGGCCCCGGAGCACCAGCCAGGACACCACCGGGATGTTGTCCACGTTCCGCAGGGGTGTGCCGACAGCTCGGGCACCGGGACCGCGGGCGCACGAGGGACTCCCCCGCCGGGACCCGGTGGATCGCCACGGTGAGGAAGCTGCCGAAGACCAGGCCGAACGGGAGGGCGATGGCCAGGCGCAGCAGCACGTCGGAGGTCGTCATCGTGAGCGGGCGAACGCTACCGCAGGTGCCGGGCCGCTACGACCGCACCTCGCGGATGTAGACGATGCTCTGCTGGAACCCGACGATGTCGCCGGCGCCAGGCACCACGACCGGGATCGCGTTCAGGGTGAAGTGGTTGTTGATGACCACCGAGTCGCCGATCACCTGGCCGGTGAAGTCGTTCTGGTTGTTCAGGGTCACCGTGCACGGGCTGTAGAAGAAGGTGTGGGCGTTGGTGAAGTTCGAGTTGTTCCCGGTCGAG
Source organism: uncultured Actinomycetes bacterium (assembly GCA_963778545.1). Classification (GTDB taxonomy): domain Bacteria; phylum Actinomycetota; class UBA4738; order UBA4738; family HRBIN12; genus DASSJM01. The sequence goes on from CAVZUW010000015.1 coordinate 283,569, forward strand.
ATGTTGTAGCTCCCGGATGCAGCAGGTCAGCCCCGTCCGGTAGTTCGAGATGAAGTACAGGTTCTTCCCCACCGCCCCGTTCCAGTTGTTCTGGTTGTTCATCGTGATACCGCCCTGGCCCACGATCGCGAGGTTGCCCGTGAAGTTGATCGTCGTCGTTGTTCTGGATCGCGAGGTTGCAGACCTGGTTGATCCACACCACGTGATCCCCGGTCAGCGTGCCGGTCCGCAGGAACGTCCGGGCAGAGGTGCATGCCGAGGCGCCCGTGAACGTGTGGAGCGTGTAGCCCGTCCACGGGAGCGCGTTGCAGACGCCGGCGATCGCGACCTGGCAGAGCAGCGGGAACACCTGCGTCGGGGGTGGCCCCTGCGGGCTGTTCGCGTACCGCGTCCCCCCCACCGCCAACCCCGCCGCGATCGTGGTCCCGGCGGTCGCGTCGCCCCCGATCGAACCGTTGCCCGAGATGCTCGAGGTCGAGGAGATCGCCTTGCCCGTGACGCTCGCCGGGTTGTCGATCGAGATGGAGCCGTTCGCCCACAGGTTGCCGATGATCTTGTTGTTGTTGGTCATCGTGACCAGGCCGTTGTGGACGTAGACGTTCCCGTAGATGTTGGGGGTGTTCGTGACCGTCAGGTTCCCGTTCGTGATGTAGATGTCGCCGTTGTTGCCCGCGCTGCCCGTGATGGTGAAGTTGTTGTTGAAGGTCGTGTTCTGCACGGCGATGATCGCCGCGTCGAAGCCCCCCAACGTCGGCTGGAGCGTCATGTACGCCTGCATCGTCCGGGGCACCCCGTCGTTGGTCGTCCCTGTCGAGGTGACCAGGACGGCCGAGGGCACATGGGTCTGGTCAGGCCTCACCGTCATGATCGCTCCGGCGGAGTCGTACCAGGTGTACGCGGCCTCGTACTCGGCCGGCCCTGGTGCGGAACCGAGGACCCCCGGAACGGGTGCTCCCCACGGCAGGTTCTCCGGCCTCGTGTACTGGACGCGGTTCCACGCCTCGTCGATCCCGCCCTCGGAGGCCGCGATGGACGTGACCCGCTTGCGGTCGTAGGCGGCCTGGTCGACGTTGTGGATCGAGAGGTCCAGGATCACGATCGACAGCAGCACGACCACGAACACGACCATCATCGCGACGACCATCGCGACCCCCGACTCCTCCCGGTGCAGCCTCGAGAACCTCCACATCATCCTGATCACTCCTAGTCGGTCGGCTCGGTGGCGCAGACGGACGTCGGGAACCCGTAGGACGTGTTGCGGCCCGTCAGCGCGGATTGGATCTTCACGGTGCCGGTCGAAACGTCCCCGTTCATGTCCTCGTTCACCAGGAGCACGACGTTCACGGTCCGGCCGCCCTTGTTGGGGTCGGGGTCGATCACGAAGGCCGGCACGGCGGGGCTGACCTGCTTGTTGACGATGCCCGTCGCCACCGTTCGCCACTCCGAGGCGCTGACGTTCGGGTCGATCTGGGCCGGTTCCCACCACCGCGTCTGCAGCTGCCCGTCACTGGTGATCCTCCACAGCCGGCAGGTGTAGCCGGGCGATGGCTGACGTGTGGTCGCGTTGGTCTGGGTGTAGATCTTGAACCGGTAGGACGGATCGGTCGACGTCGCCGGGTCGTACAGGACGTTGCCCGAACGGACCTCGTGGTCGAGCGTCTGGAGCGCCAGCCGTGCCTGGGTGTTGCTCCGCGTCCGGATGTCGGTCTCCACCACCGACCGCTGCACCGACGCGAGCGTGGTGAAGAACATCGCCAGCGCCAGCGAGAGCACCATCATCGCGACGAGGACCTCGCTGAGCGTGAAGCCTTCCTCGTCGATCTCGGAGCCGCAGCGAGCCACCGCATCGTCAGCCCGCCGTCGGGGTCGGGCCGTAGAGGGACTTGGCGGCCAGGGTCCCCAGGCTCAGGTCGATCGTGAGGTCCACGACCTTGATCAGGTCGACCCAGACCTCGTAGGTCAGGCTGCCGGAGATGGGCGAGCCGATCGTCGCCTGGGCATCCGTCTTGCACGTCGGGTAGGCCGCCGCGCACCCGGTCGTCGAGGTCGTCGTCGCCGGGACGGACCCCATCGCGACCGAGGGAGCGGTGATCTTCACCTCGACGGTGTGGATGCCGACGAGCGCGGTGTGGTCGAGCGCCAACCCCGACAAGCTGTAGCTCGGGGTCGTCGATAGGTTCACGGTCGTGTAGCCGGTGCCGTTCCAGTAGGCGAGCGAGCCGGCGTTGATCGTGGCGGTCGGCGCGGCGGCGCTCGTACCCGCCGTCGACTGGACCGTGTCGCGGTACCCCGTCAGCTGGAGGAAGTAGCCGGTCCATCCTGCCGGCGCCGGCATCAGGTCCGGCAGCCCACCGATCGAGACGGTCCCGAAGGTGCGCGTCGCCGTCTCCTGGATGTTGCCGTCCTGCCCGGAGACCAGCATCCGGTTGGTGAACGCGGTGGACGCGACCGAGGGGTTCGCGATCGAAGCGATCGTCGCGTCGCCGATGTCCGTCAGGAAGCCGTGGAAGTGACCGACGACGCGAGAGGTCCCTGCCTGCAGCACCCGGGCTCCCCCGCAGGGCTGCAGGTCGGTTTCGGCCGGCGGGGCGGGGGGCGTCGGCGGGCACGTGTTCGAGCCGCCCGCGGCGGTCGCGCTGATCGCCTGCCCGGCGTCGGCCGCCGCGTTCTGCACCTGCACGAACGATCCGCCGCCGGACGCGAACTGGTTGCTGCCGTCGCCGGGGTCGACGGCCGAGACCTGGTAGTTCGGGGTCGTCCCCGAGGGATCGCTGTCGGCGGCCGTCGTCCCGAACGATGCCGTCGATGGGAGGATCGTCGTTCCGGCGCTGGTCGTGAGGTTGGTCTGCGACTGGGTCCAGCTCGATTGCACCTGGGCGACCTGTTCCATCTGCATCGTCGACTCGACGCCGGTGGTCAGCACGGACCCGCGCTGGAAGTCGACCCCGGCCACGGTCCCCGAGACCTGGAGCTGGCCGGCCGGGGCCAGGGCCTGGCCGTAGAAGAACGGCTGGCACGGTGCCGCGAACGGGTGGGTGGAGGAGTTGATGCATCCCGTCGGCGAATGGAACAGGCTCTGCGTCGTGACGCCCTGCACCCCCGTGGCCGAGGTGCCCGCGCCGGTCCACGTGACGAAGATCGTGACCTTGTACGGCGTGATCGCCGGACAGCCCGTGACCACCGCCGGACAGTTGTTCGTGACGTAGGAGTGCCAGGTGTAGTCGACCGGGTAGTCCTGCGTCTCGCCGACGGTGCCCGTGCTCGGGACGAGCGGCACGGAGCAGTCGGTCGATGACCGTCGGGCAGTTGAGGTTCGTGGAGACGACCTTGTCCCCCGTGCAGGCCCGCAGCCGGTACGTGCCCGCGGCGTCGCCCGCGCAGCCGGTGACGAGGTTGGGATCGGTCGACAGCGCCGATGGCCTGCATCCCCCGCTGGATCTTCGAGAACGCGAGGCCGCGCGCCTGCTCCATGAGCTGGTTCGCGACCTGGTTGGCGGCCTGCTGCTCGCGCCCGATGCCCACGTACCGGAACCCCGTCGAGGCGCTCATCGCGAGCGTGATGAGCGACCCGAAGATCACGGTGATCGGCGATGACGGTCTCGATCAGGCTGAAGCCACGCTCGTCGTCGTGCAGCCGTGCGTGGATACGCACGAACAGACCGGCCTTCCGATTCATGGGCACGACTCGCTCCACCTCTCTAGAGGAATCGGCCATCTGACCGACGGCCTTGAGCGGCCCGAACAGGGCTACCAGCCGTTGGTGCACTCGGCGATCGTGTCGACGGCCGGCGAACGTCGGCCCGCCGCCGCGGAGCGTGGCGGGGTTCGCGCGGATCTGCGCCACGCAGAAGAAGGCGCCGCTCAGCGGACTCGCCGCACGAGCAGGAGGTCCTGCCCGGCATGGACCTGGATCGAGACCTCCCCGCGGTCCGGGCGCGCCGCCGTCGATCCAGTCGAGGCTCGACTCGGAGGCTCCGCCTCGACGTCGTCGAACTGCGTCCAGTCCGCGTACTCGGCGTAGTAGGTGAGCGCCGCGGCGAGACCGGTCCGCAGGTCGGACTGGGCGCCTCGGTCGGCCGCGCGCTTGCGGGCTCCGAGGAAGGTCGGGCAGGGCGATCGCGATCAGGACGCCGATGATCAGCACGACCACCATCAGCTCGATGAGCGTGAAGCCTCGCTCGTCGTCGAGGGATGGATGGGATCTGGTCTGCGTCATCGTTCGATCCTCGTGTCGGGGTCGGTTGCGTCCCTGGTCGCCCTGGGCTTCAAGGCGTCAGGGGGCGGCTCGCGCCGCCCCCTGGTTCGCCTCGTCTTCGTGGTTCGATCTACCAGGCAGCTGCAGCGTCGCACGCGGCGAACGTTGCGAAGTCCCCGCCGTTGTCGTCACGGCCGAACACCGTGCCGGGGCCGGTCGCGTCGTCGGCCAGGCAGAAGGCGTGCCCGGAGCGCAGCCTCTGTCTGCAGGACGACCTGGTCGCGCGCTGAGCGCGGTCACGTCGACCTCGTCCGGATCCGTCACGAGGCCGTCCACCCACGTGAGCGACGGCTCGATCGCGGTACCGGCGGACGAGTCGAAGCCCGTGTACGTGTCGCCGTCCGTGAAGAACGTCTTGGCGGCGGCGATGCCGTTACGAAGGTTCGACTGCGCTGCCCGGTCCTGCGCGCGCACGCGGGCGCCGAGGAACGTCGGCAGAGCGATGGCGATCAGGATGCCGATGATCAGAACGACCACCATCAGCTCGATGAGGGTGAAGCCCTCGTCGTCCTTCCGGCGCTGCCAGAAGCGCTCGAGCATGGAGTCACCTCCCCTTCCTGTGTGTACATGCGCATCCCGTTGACGCGCACCTGATGGGGTTGTCGGCCTCGAGGTGAGCCGCCTTTACCTCCTGCGTGGTGTTGGGGCAGGAATGATCCGAACGAGGTAGTCACCACGGAACCCCTTGCCACGCACGCCGCAGCGAGGGCCTCACGGCCCTCACCGGTACGGGAGCGGTCCTTCGACTACTGGATCAGGTTGATGATGTTGAACATCGGCATGTAGAGCGCGATGACCGCCGCGCCGACCGCGCCGCCGATGAAGGCGATCAGGAGCGGCTCGATCAGCGACGTGAGCGCGTCCACCTGTCGCCGTGACCTCGTTGTTGTAGAACTGCGCGACCTTGTCGAGCATCGTGTCGACGGCGCCGGTCTCCTCGCCGACCGCCATCATCTGGACGACCATCGGCGGGAACACCTTGTGCTTGCCGAGTGGCTTCGCGATCGACTCGCCCTCGCGGACGCTGGTCTTCACGTCGTCGATCGCGTCGGCGATGACGCGGTTGTTGACCGTCTCCTTCACGTTGTCGAGCGCCTGCAGGATCGGCACGCCGGCGCGCAGGAGCATCCCGAGCGTGGAGGCGAACCTCGCCAGGGCGACCTTGTGGAACAGGGGCCCGAACACGGGGACGCGGATCTTCGCCGCGTCCACGCGCGCCCGGCCGGCGTCCGTCTTCTTGTACCGCCGGAAGAAGATCGATCCGACGAACGCACCCAGGCCGATGATGTACCAGTAGTTCCGGAAGGCGTTCGAGATGCCGAGCAGGACCCTGGTCGGCAGCGGGAGGGTCCCACCGAGGTTCGTGTAGATCGTCTCGAACTGCGGGACCACGAACAGGAGCATCGCGGTCAGGATCAGCATGACCAAGGCGACCACGACGACCGGGTAGGTCATCGCGGACTTGATCTGGCGCCGGAGCTCGACCTCCTTCTCGATCTGGTCGGCGAGCGACAGGAGGACGTCGTCGAGCACACCACCGGTCTCGCCGGCCTTGATCATCGAGATGAACAGGTTGTTGAAGGCCTTCGGGTGCTTGGCCAGGGCGGCCGAGAGCGACGACCCCTGTTCGACGTCGGTCCGAGCCTGCACCAGGACCTTCTCGAGCTCCTGGTTGTCGGTCTGATCGCGCGAGGATCGAGATGGCCCGCAGGATCGGCAGACCCGAGTTCACCATCGTCGCGAACTGGCGGCAGAAGACCGCGATCGTCTTGAGCTTGACCCTGCCCGGCCGGAGGTTGATCTCCATCTTCATGCCGGTACCGGCCTTCTTGACCTCGACCGGCGTCATGCCCATCTCGCGCAGGCGCTGGAGGACCAGCGTCTCGCTGTCCCCCACCAGCTGCCCGGTGACCATGCTTCCGGTCCGGTCCCGGACCTTGTAGTCGTAGGTCTGCGGCATCGCCGTACGCCTCCCGATCAGAAGTTGCTGCCGAGCGCGATGCCGGCCGAGGCCGCCGCGCCGTACCCACCGTCGTAGCTCGCCCCGCTACCGCCGATCAGCCGGTTCAGCTCCTCGGCGTCGTGACAGCGTTCGTACGCGAGCTGCTGGCTCACCTTCCCGGCCTTGACGAGGTTGGCGAGCGACTGGTCCATCGTCTGCATCCCGAAGCGGCCACCGGCCTGCATGATCGAGTAGATCTGGTGGACCTTGCCCTCGCGGATCAGGTTGCGGACCGCGGGCGTACAGATCAGGACCTCGACCGCGACGACCCTCGAGAGCCCGTCCACCGTCTGGAGCAGCTGCTGGGTGACGACCCCCTGGAGGGTCGTGGCCAGCTGCACCCGCACCTGCTGCTGCTGGTGCGGCGGGAAGACGTCGATGATGCGGTCGATCGTCTGCGGCGCGTCCTGCGTGTGGAGCGTGGCGAAGACCAGGTGCCCGGTCTCGGCCGCCGTGATCGCGGTCGAGATCGTCTCGAGGTCACGCATCTCACCGACGAGGATGACGTCGGGGTCCTGACGCAGGACGTGCTTGAGGGCCTGGGCGAACGAGTGGGTGTCGGCCCCGACCTCCCGCTGGTTCACGACGCAGCTGTTGTGCTTGTGGAGGAACTCGATCGGGTCCTCCACCGTCATGATGTGCGCCTGCCGCTCGCGGTTGACGATGTCCACCATCGAGGCGAGCGTCGTCGACTTTCCCGAACCCGTCGGACCCGTGACCACGACGAACCCGCGCGGGTACCGGGCGAGGTCGGCCACGACGCTGGGCAGGTCGAGGTCGTCGACCGTCCGGATCTCGTACGGGATCAGGCGGAACGCCGCCCCGAGCGAATCGCGCTGGTAGTACACGTTCACACGGAACCGGGCGCGCCCGGGGAGCGAGTACGACATGTCGAGCTCGAGCTCCTGCTCGAGCCGTTCGCGCATCTTCTGCGGCAGGATCGCGTAGATCATCCCCTGGATGCCGCGAGCGTCGAGCACCGGGTACTCGTCCAAGCGGACGAGGTCGCCGTACTGTCGGATCGTCGGCGGGGTTCCCACCGTGATGTGGAGGTCCGAGGCCCCGCGTTCGAGCATCGCTTCGAGCAGCTCGGGGATCGGGATCTGGACTTCCGCTTCTTGGCCGTCCGAACTCATCACTTCACCACCCTTGCGATCTCTTCGATGGAGGTCAGGCCCTCTGAGGCCTTGTGCAGCCCGTCGTCGCGGAGCGTGTACATGCCTTGCTCGACCGCCACATGCTTGACGGTCTCGGAGGAGGCGCGCTCGACGGTCAGCCGCTCGATCTCCTCGGTCATCGGCATGACCTCGTACAGGCCGATCCGACCGCGGTAGCCGGTGTTCGAGCAGGACTGGCATCCGGCCGGCCGGAAGAACTCGCCGAGGTCGGGGATCCGGGACTCGGTGAACCCGGCCTCGATCAGCTGGGAGCGCTCGGGCGTGTACGCCTGCTTGCACTTCTCGCAGAGCTGGCGGGCGAGCCGCTGCGCGACCACGCAGTCGATCGCCGAGCCCACGAGGAACGTCTCGACCTGCATCTCGATCAGCCGCGTGATCGCCGACGGGGCGTCGTTCGTGTGGAGCGACGAGAGCACGAGGTGGCCCGTGAGCGCCGATTCGACCGCGATCATCGCCGTCTCGCGGTCGCGGATCTCACCGATCAGGATGATGTCGGGGTCCGCGCGCAGGATCGATCGGAGCGCGGACGCGAACGTGAGCCCCGCCTTCGGGTTCACCTGGATCTGGTTGACGCCCGGCGAGCCGGTACTCGACCGGGTCCTCGACCGTCACGATGTGCCGGTCGATGCTGTTGACGATGTTCAGCGTCGCGTAGAGCGTCGTCGACTTGCCCGAACCGGTCGGGCCCGTCACGAGGATCGCGCCGTACGGCTTGCGGAACGAGCGCTCGTAGCTCTCGAACGCCTGCGGGAGGAAGCCGAGCTCGGACAGCTGGAGCAGGGCGTTGGTCTTGTCCAGGATCCGGATCACGATCTTCTCGCCGTGGACGGTGGGCAGCGTCGCCAGCCGCAGGTCCAGCGCTCCGGTTGTTGACCCGCAGCGACACGCGCCCGTCCTGCGGGACGCGCTTCTCGGCGATGTTGAGGTCGCCCATGACCTTCAGACGGCTGATGAGCCCGCCCTGGATGCTCTTCGGCGAGTGCATGACCTCGTGGAGCACGCCGTCGACGCGGAACCGGACGCGCACGTCCTTCTCGGTCGGCTCGATGTGCACGTCCGACGCTCGGTCGGCCGCGGCTTGCGTCATGATCGCCTGGACGAGCTTGACGATCGGGGCGTCCTCGACCGCCGCCTCGACCTGCGTGAGGTCGGATTCGGTGTCGAGGGCCTCGGCGGCCTCCGACGCGAGGGCCTCGACCTGATCGCCCATCCCCGAGAACTTCTGCGATCGCCTGCTCGACGTCGTTGGAGGTCGCGACCACCGGACGCACGTCGCGGCCGGTGATCGTGCGGATGTCGTCGAGCGCGTACACGTTGGCCGGGTCCGACATCGCGACGAGGAGCTTCCCGTCCTCCTCGCCGATCGGGAGGGCGCGGTACCGGCGGCAGAGCGCCTCGGGCAGCAGCGCGGTCGCCGCGGCGTCGACCCGGTACTCGGTCAGGTCGACGAACTCGAGACCGACCTGCTCGGCCAGCGCTCGGACGAGGTCCCGCTCGCGGATGTAGCCGAGGTCGATCAGCACGCGGCCGAGCGACTTGGGCGTGTTGCGATGCTCCTCGAGGGCGCGCTGGAGGTGCTCCTCGGAGATGAGGCCCTGCTCGAGCAAGATCTGCCCGAGCTGCTTCGGCTTTCGCTGGGTCGTCACCATGTGGAGCTACGCCCTTCGGTCCCTGGGTCGCCTAACCATCGGCAGGGTCCTCGTCCCCCTGAAGCAGCTGGCCGAACTCCCGCGCCAGCGAGAAGCGGTCGACGTCCTCGCCCTCGTCCTCGGTCTCGGCGGGCTCGCCGGACGGCTCCTCCAGGTCGTCGGCGGGCTCGCTCCACAGGTCGTTCATCGGCGCCTCCCTCGGCTCCTCGGTCGGGTGGTACGGCTCGTGCTCGTCGTCCGGCCCGGCGATGGACCAGGCGGCAGGCTCCGGTCGCGGCGCTGCTGCGTCGCCGGGGTGTCGCTTTGCTCCAGGAACGGGGCGAAGGCGTCGGGCGGAGGCTCGGAGACCTCCGCGCGTCGCCGACGGAGGCCTCGACGGGCTCGGATCCCAGGCTCGGCAGCGGTGGGAGCTGCGACGTCGTCGGCGCCCTCGATCTGCGCGACGACCGGCGCCGGCGCCTCGATCACCAGCGGTTCGAAGGTGGGGTGCTCGGGGTGCAGGTGCGATCGGGGCTTGGACTGGTGCGCCACCGCCGCGGGCACGACCTCGGTCCCACGCAGGCCCTCGTGCCGCGACCGACCCTCCTCGGCCGCGAGCAGCACCTGGTCCATGTGGTCGATCACCAGACCGGGTCGCGCCACGGGTCCGACGAGGGCGAACCCGGCGTAGGGGCCGCGACGCACGTAGCACCACGTCTCGGTGCCGAACTGCGCGAACCCGCGCTCGGGATCGCCGATCGTGGCGAAGCGGACCCAGGCGGGCGTCGTGACGCCCTCCGCCTCGACCGGATGCGACCCGAGGACCAGCCCGTCCCGGGACAGGATCAGACAACCGCGAACGTCCTCCACGCCCTGCGCGAGGGACGCCGCGAGCGCATTGAAGTCTTCCAAGAACGGCGACCTCCTTCGGAACCATCGGGAGGCACGGGGGGCCGCTTGAGCGTCACCCGTCCGGCGGAGGCCGAACGGTCCTGCGTCCTCAGTCGGTCCGGGCCGCTCCGGAGGAGGGGGACCCGGGTCGGCCAGCTCGCCGAGCGCGGCCGCCGACATGACCGGGAGCGGCGCCGACCTGCCCCGTCCACAGCTCGAACGAGATCGCGGCCTGCTGCAGCAACAGCCCGAGACCCCCGAACGCGGCGCCCCCCGCCTCGCGCACGGCGCGTCTGGAACGGGGTCGCGCCGGGGCGGTAGAGCAGGTCGACACCCACGACGCCTGGGTGCAGCGACGGGAGCGGCAGCTCCTCGCCGTGCACACCGAGCGGCGTCGCGTTCACGATCAGGTCGGCCTCGACCCTGGGGGCGTCGTCGAACCCGACGACGTGCACGGCGGTCGGCGAGCCCTCGAGGGCGGCACGGAGATCGTCGGCTCGCGACGCGTCGCGGACCGCGACGGACGAGGCTCGCGAGCCCGGACCGCGAGGCCGCGAGCGCGCAGGCCCGCGCGCCTCCCCCCGCGCCGAACAGCAGGGTCGATCGCCCGGTCGCGTCGAACCCCACGTCGTCGCGGAGGAACCGCTCGAACCCGGCCGCGTCCGAGTTGTGACCCGATCGAGTCCGTCCGCGCCGACGACGATCGTGTTGACCGCTCTGAGGAGGCGCGCGTCCTCGGACAGCGACGTCGATCAGCTCGGCGGTCCGGGTCTTGTGCGGCATCGTGACGTTCGCGCCGGCGAACCCGAGCGCCGCGAGCCCCCCGAGCGCGGCGGGCAGCTCGGCGGGCGCGACCGGCAGCGGGACGTAGACCCAGTCCAGCCCGAGCGCGGCGAACGCGGCGTTGTGGATCGCGGGCGACAGGCTGTGGTCGACGGGCCACCCGAGCACCCCGACCGAGCGCGTCGAACCGCGGACGCGCCCCGGCCGGTCCGGGACGTCACTCACCGCAGCGGACCCGATTGGCCTCGTGCTCGGCGGCGGTCTTGCCGAACGCGTGATGCCCGTCCTCGCCGCACAGCACATAGAACAGGTACGGCGTGTCCGCCGGGTTCAGTGCCGCCTCCAGCGACGCGCGGCCCGGGCTGGCGATCGGCGTCGGCGGCAGGCCCGGGTTGAGTCGTGTGTTGTAGGGGCTGTCGTACTCCAGGTCCGAGAAGCTCAGCTGCCCGTCCGGGGTGGGGTCGTCGTACAGGAGCGTCGCGTCGATCCCGAGGGTCATCCCGATCTTCAGCCGGTTGTAGATCACGCCCGCGATGATCGGCCGCTCGCGGTCGAGCGCGGCCTCACGCTCGATCATCGACGCGATGGTCACCACCTCGTAGGGCGTCACGCCGAGCTCCTGCGCGTTGTCCCACGGCAGCGTCTCGGCCTCGGTGCCGAACTGGTCGAGGAGCCTCCGGATCACCGCGTCGGCGTCGGCGTCCTTGCGGACGAAGTAGGTCTCGGGGAACAGGAACCCCTCGATGCTCGAGGCGTCCTCCGGGAGGTAGGGCGGCAGCGACCAGTCGCCGTCCTCGACCGCCTCGAGGAACCGCTTCGCGGGGATCCCGAGCTCGTCCTCGACCCGGTCGGCGATCTGGGTCAGCCGGTACCCCTCGGGGATCGTGAGCCGGAGCGTGGGCACGGGTTCGGGCGGGGTCGTGAGGACCTGGAACGCCGCGTCGGGGGTCATGTTCGTCGTCAGCTCGAAGCTCCCCGCCCGGAAGGAGTCCTCCAGGCCGCTGCGCCGGAGCAGCCACTTCGAGACCAGACCGCACCGGACGACCCCCTGGTCGTGGAGGTCGTCGACGATCTCGGACCCGCTCGCACCCTTGCGGACCTCGAACGCGACCGGGTCCTTCGGGCCCGACGCCTCCGAGCACCAGCCGTAGTACCGGTTGCCCGCGAAGGCCAGCCCCGCCAAGACCACGAAGACGATCAGGAAGACGCGGAAGCCCCAGTTGGCTCGCCGTTCGGCGCGGTGGCGCGGTCGAGCGTCGTCATCGCGCTGCTGAGGGGGGGCGTCCTGCATCGGCCAGGCAGCATAGCGGCCCTCGTCGCGAACCAGGTTCGGTCCGGGCGCAACCGATGGGTCGGGTCATCCGGGCCGGTCGGTGTCGAGCCAGGCCTGCAGGATCACGGTCGCGGCCGATCGGTCGATCGATCGGCGCCGATCGCGGCCGCTCGCGCCCGTCTCCCGCAGGGCGCGTTCGGCCTCCACGGTCGACAGGCGCTCGTCCTGCAGGTGCACCGGGACGTCCAGGAGCCCGGTCAGCGCCGCCGCGAACCGCTCGGCGTGGTGCGCCCGCTCCCCCGCCTCCCCCGAGAGCAGCAGCGGATGGCCGACCACGACGAGCGTGACGTCGTGTTCGCGGACGAGGTCGGCGATCGCGCGAACGTCCGCCGGCGCACCCGTCCGGACGGTGCCGAGCGGTACCGCCATCCGCCGGGCGTCGTCCGAGATCGCCACGCCGATCCGCGCGTCCCCGAGATCGAGCCCGAGGACCCGGCCGGGCTCACCCACCAGACTGGAGCAGTTCCTTCAGACGGGGCTCGACCGCATCGAGGGCCTCCTGGAACGCGTCCCCCTTCGGGCCGCCGGAGAACGCGAGGTTCGGCTTGCCGCCCGCACCCCCGCCGACGATCTTCGCCGCGGGTTCGAGCAGCGCGGGCGCGGTCACGCCCCTGCCGATCAGGTGCTTGGTGCTCGCGGCAACGAGCAGGGCCTTGCCGCCCTGCCCGGTCCCGAGCACGACCGCCGAACCGTCCGGCCCCTCGAGGCGGTTCGCGACGTCCTGCGCGAGCACGCGGAGCTCGTCGGCGTCCGCGTCCACCGTGGCGGTGACGAGCCTGGCACCCTCGACGACCTTCGCCCCGGACGCGAGCTGCTCGGCCCGATCCTTCAGCTCCTGCTTCGCCTGCTTGCCGAGCTCGCCCTCGAGCTGCTTCACGCGTTCGGCGTACTGGCGGGCGCGTTCGAGCGCGCCCTTGGGGTCGGTGCCGAGCTCCCGGGCGATCGCGTAGAGGAGATCGCGCTCCATGTTGATCTCGCGCAAGGCGTCGGGACCGACGAGGGCCTCGACGCGCCGCATCCCGGCGCCGATCGATGCCTCGTGCAGGATCCGCACGAGCGCGATCTCGCCCGTGTGGTGGACGTGGGTTCCCCCGCAGAGCTCGATCGAGTAGTCCCCCACCTCGACCACGCGGACGAAGTCGCCGTACTTCTCGCCGAACAGCGCGATCGCACCCTGGTTCTTGGCCTCGTCCATCGTCGTCTCGTAGATCGTGACCTGGCCGTCCTCGGCCAGCCGGCGGTTGGCCAGCTCCTCGGCCTGCTCGAGGACGTCGTGCGGGACCGCCGAGTGGTGCGGGAAGTCGAACCGCAGGCGGCCGGGCGCGACGAGCGAGCCGGCCTGCCGCGCGTGATCACCCAGGACGTGGCGCAGGGTCCAATGCAGGATGTGGGTCGCGGTGTGGGCCCGGGCGGTCGCCTCGCGCCGGGCCGCGTCCACTTCGCCATGGACCTCCTCGCCCTCGTGGATCTCGCCGGACCCGACGACGCCGGTGTGCACGATGATGTCGCCGGGCCCGAACTGCGCATCCGTCACGGCGATCGTCCCGCCGGGTGCCCGGACCAGGCCCTGGTCGCCGATCTGGCCGCCGGACTCCGCGTAGAACGGCGTCCGATCCAGGACGAAGCGGATCTCCTCGCCTTCGGTCGCGACCGGCTCCCGCCCTGCGGGCCCGATCAGCGCGAGCAGCCGCCCGTCGGACTCGAGGGTCTGGTACCCGAGGAACTCGGTCGTGCCCGCCTCGCCGGCGACGGCGGCGAGCTCCTCCTCGACGCGAACGTTCTGCGCCGAACGCTTCCCGCGCCCGCGCTGCTCCTCCATCAGGGCCTCGAACCGCTCGTCGTCGATCTCGAGCCCCGCGTCGGCCGCGAGCTCGCTCGTGAGCTCCTTGGGGAAGCCGAACGTGTCGTGGAGCTTGAACACGACGTCGCCCGGGAGCTTCCGCGCCCCGGCCGCCTTCTCGATCTCGGTCTCGAACAGCGTCATCCCCTGCCGCAGGGTGCCGGCGAACCGAGCCTCCTCCGAGCTCGCGACCTGCTCGACGTACGCGCGGTTCTCGACCAGCTCCGGGTAGACGTGCCCGAACCGTTCGACCGTCCGCTCGACCAGCGCCGGCATGACCTCCTGCTCGATCCCGAGCCGCCGCGCGTGCGAGACGACGCGACGGAGCATCCGGCGCAGCGAGGTAGCCGCGGCCCTCGTTGGAAGGCTGCACGCCGTCGGCCATCAGGAACGTCGTCGCGCGCCCGTGCTCGCGCGATCACCTTGAGCGAGACGTCGTCGCGTTCGTCGTCCCCGCAACCGCCGCCCCGACAGCGACTCGGCGACCTCGAGCAGCGGACGCAGCAGGTCGGTCTCGAACACGTTGTCGACGTCCTGCAGCACGACGGCCAACGCGTTCCAGGCTGGCCCGGTGTCGATGTTCTTCGCGGGGAGCTCGCGCAGGACCCGCATGTCGATCGTCGACCTCGTCCTGCATGAAGACGTGGTTCCAGACCTCGATGTGGCGCTCCTCGTCGACCTCGGGTCCGCCCTCAGCTCCGTACTTCGGACCCCGGTCGACGTAGATCTCCGAGCACGGTCCGGCGGGGCCTGCCGCGTGGGTCCACCAGTAGTTGTCCTCCGCTCGTCGAGCGGCGCACGATCCGCTCGCGCGGGCATCCCGATGTCGCGCCAGATCCCGATCGCCTCGTCGTCGGTCCGGAACACGGTGACCCAGAGGCGGTCGGGCTCGATCCCGTAGACCTCGGTGACGAGCTCGTAGCCCCAGCGGCACGACTCGGCCTTGAAGTAGTCGCCGAACGAGAAGTTCCCGAGCATCTCGAACAGCGACAGGTGCCGCGCGGTGTGCCCGACGAGGTCGATGTCGACCGCCCGGAAGACCTTCTGGACGGTCACGGCCCGCGGGAACGGCGCCGGGGCGTGCCCGAGGAAGTACGGGATGAACTGGTTCATGCCGGCGTTCGTGAGCAGCAGGCCGGACTCGGGCTGGGGGATCAGCGACGAGGACGGGACGCGCTTGTGCCCGCGCTCCTCGAAGAAGCGCAGGAACTCCTCACGGATCCGATCGCCCTCCATGGCGGCACAGTCTAGCCGCGTGCCTGCGCTCGACCTCCGTCCGCGAGCGGTTCGCGGACGAGAACGGCCTCAGGACGGGAGGCGGAACGTGTACCGGAGCGCCGCGGCCGCGAGGACGGCCAAGGCGATCGAACGCGAACGGGTCATCTCGTCCTGGAACGTGCGGAAGGCTCGTGCGGTTCGACCCGCGACTATCGGTGCCCCGAGCGGAGCTCGTCTTCCTTCTCCTCCATCGCCGCCTTGCCCTCGGCGAGCGAGTCCGAGACGAGCTTGGCGAGGTCCAGCATGCCGCCGCGCGCCTCGCGCGCGAGGTTGGCCGGCGCCACCTTCGCGGACTGTCTGCGGACGAACCGTGGATGCGAGGATCGCGCTCGCGGCCCCGGCCCCGAGACCGAGCCCCACCCAGAACAGCCTCCTCACGCCGTGCCCTTCTTGCCGCCCTTGCCGCCGAACCGGCTCGTCGCCCTGCGGACCCCGACGCCCAGCGAGATCAGCTTGACCAGCGGACCGGAGACGGCCTCCTCGACCAGCCCCGAGATCCGCCGCACCCGGCCGACGATCTCGCCGCGTCGCCTCGAGCACGCCGTCGACGCGATCGAGCTCGCGGTTCGTGCGCTCCAGCGAGCCCTTCACCTCGCGCAGCAACGGCACGGTCTCCTCGCGCATCACGTCGATCAGCATCTTCGTGCTCTCGAGCACGCGGAACGTGTTGATCAGGACGATGCACAGGAACAGGACGAGCAGCCCCCAGAACGCGGAGAGCACGATGAGGGCGACGTCTCCTCCGTCGAGCGCTGCGATCATGCCCACGTTGCCGCCCTCCTCACCACGTCGTGGCCCGCACGTCGGCGGGCTCCGGGTTCGCGCATCATACCGGTGGCGCCTCCTCGGCCGTCCCGTCCGAGGCCTCGGGTGCGTCCTCGCCCGGCGGGTCGGTCTCCTCCCCCTCCCCGGACGGCTCGTAGTACCGGGCCCCCGAGAACCGCGCCGGCAGGTACTCCTGCTCGACCCGGTGCCCCGGGTAGTCGTGCGGGTACCGGTAGCCCTTGCCGAACCCGAGCTTCTTCAGACCCGGGTGCCCGGGTTCCTTCAGATGGAGCGGCACCGGGTCGGCCGAGGCGCGCGTCCTTCTGCGCTCGTCCGAGCGCCGCGATCACGCTGTTGGACTTCGGCGCGCGGGCCAGGTAGATCGCCGCCTCCGCGAGGTTGAGCTGGGCCTCGGGCAGCCCGACGTACTCGACGGCCTGCGCGGCCGCCACCGCGATCATCAACGCGCGCGGATCGGCCAGGCCGATGTCCTCGCTCGCGTGCACGACCATCCGCCGCGCGACGTAGCGGGGGTCTTCGCCCGCCTCGAGCATCCGGGCCAGCCAGAAGAGCGCCGCGTCGGGATCGGACCCCCGGATGCTCTTGATGAACGCCGAGATCACGTCGTAGTGCGCGTCACCCTGGCGGTCGTAGACGATGGCCTTCTTCTGGACGGCATCGGCCGCGCGATCGCGCGTGACCGTGTCCTCGCCGGCCGAACGCGTCGCGAGGACGGCGGCCTCCAGACCGGTGAGCGCGACCCGGGCATCCCCGCCGGCGACGTCGACCAGGTGAGCGAACGCCTCGTCCGAGACCTCGACGCCCTGCTTGGCGAGGCCGCGGTCCTCGTCGGCCAGGGCGTGTTCGAGCAGCGCGCGGAGCTCCTCGGGTGACAGCGGCTCGAGCTGCAGCAGGATGCAACGCGAGAGCAACGGGGTGACCAGCGAGAAGTAGGGGTTCTCGGTCGTCGCGCCGATCATCGTCACGGTGCCCTCCTCGACCGCCGGCAGGAGGACGTCCTGCTGCGCCTTGGACCACCGGTGGACCTCGTCGACGAACAGCACCGTCCGGAACAGGCCCCCCTTGGCCTGCTCGATCACCTTCCGGGCGTCCGCCACGCCCGAGGAGACCGCCGAGAGCTGGACGAGCTGGGCGCCGACCGCATCGGCGAGCAGGTACGCCAGCGTCGTCTTGCCGGTCCCGGCGGGTCCCCACAGGACGATCGAGGGCAGGTGGCCGCCCTCGAGCAGCTGCGTGAGCGCCTTGCCCGGGCCGATCAGGTGCGACTGCCCGACGAACTCCTCGAACGTGCGGGGCCGCATCCGGGCGGCGAGGGGGACATCGGCCACGTCGAGCTCAGTCCTTGTAGCGGATGATGCGCTTGGGCCGGATCTTCAGGATCTCGCGAACCTGGCCCGGCGTGAAGTTGTAGCCGTGGCCGTCGTACCGATGCGAGAGCTCGTCGATGTGCCGCTCGGCATGCTCCCCCGTCTCGAACGCGACCACCGTTCCCGTGATCGAGATCCAGTCGTAGGCGTCGCCGTCCTGCATGACCGTGAGCGCGACCTTCGGGTTCGCCGCGCAGTTGCGGTGCTTGATCCGCCCCTCCGCCGTGTTCACCAGGACGTGGCCGTCGGCCTCGTCCACCCAGGTGATCGTCGCGTGCGGGGAGCCGTCGGGGTTCACCGTCACGAACGTCGCGAAGTTCGTGCCCGTCAGCATCGAGACGTCCTTCTCCGTGAGCTCAACCATCCGCGTGCGCCTCCTCGTCCTCCTTCTTGGGCGGTACCACGACCGAGATCCCGAGCTCCCGAAGCTGCTCCGCGGTCGCAGGCGCCGGCGCCCCGGTCAGCGGGATCGGCGCCGGACTGTGCCTTGGGGAACGCCGTCACGTCACGGATCGTGTCCTTGCCCGCCATCAGCATCACCAACCGGTCGATCCCCATCGCGATCCCGCCGTGCGGGGGCACCCCGTACCGGAACGCCCGAAGCAGGTGGCCGAACTGCTCCTCGGTCTGTTCGGGGGTGAGCCCCAGCACCTCGAAGACCCGCCGCTGCACGTCGGGGCGGTGGATCCGGATGCTCCCGCCGCCCAGCTCGAACCCGTTCAGCGTGAGGTCGTACGCACGCGCCTTCGCGGTCTCGGGCGTGAGATCGTCGGCGAGCGGCGAGGTGAACGGGTGGTGGTTCGAGACCCACTTGCCCTCCTCGTCCGACCAGTCGAACAGCGGCGGCTCCGAGTACCAGCAGAACCGCCACTCCCCCTCCGGGATCAGGCCGAGTCGGTCGGCGAGGTGTCGCCGCAGCCCGTCGAGCGCCACGTTCGTCCGATCGGGCTTGTCGGCCACGATCAGGATCAGGTCGCCGGATCCGGCGCCGGTGGCCCGGCGCACGCCCTCGATCTCCTCGGGCGACAGGTGCTTCTCGACCGGTGAACGGACCCCGTCGTCCTCGACCGCGATCCACACGACGCCGGCCGCGCCGCGCGACTTCGCGACCTGCACCAGCTCGTCGAGCTCCTTGCGGGAGAGTTGCGCGCCGCCGGGCGCCGCGAACGCCTTGATGAGCCCCGCCGAGTCCAGCACCGACGCGAACGCCCGGAACCCGGTCCCCGCGAACACCTCCGCCGACGTCGGCGAGCTCCATCCCGT
Source organism: uncultured Actinomycetes bacterium (assembly GCA_963778545.1). GTDB lineage: Bacteria > Actinomycetota > UBA4738 > UBA4738 > HRBIN12 > DASSJM01. Next base: position 302,173 of record CAVZUW010000015.1, read on the forward strand.
ACCGCAGGTCGGGCTTGTCCGAGCCGTAGCGGTCCATCATCTCGTCGTACGTCATCCTCGGGAACGGCGTGGGGACCTCGACGCCCTGGGTCTCGCGCACGATCCGCGCGTACAGGGGTTCGATCACCGCGAACACGTCCTCCTCGTCCACGAACGACATCTCGACGTCGAGCTGCGTGAACTCGTAAGCTGCGGTCGGCGCGCGGCTGCTCGTCGCGCAGGCACCGGACGATCTGGTAGTAGCGATCCTGTCCGGCCACCATCAGCAGCTGCTTGAGCTGCTGCGGCGACTGCGGGAGCGCGTAGAACGTGCCCGGCCACAGCCGCGAGGGGACGAGGAAGTCGCGCGCGCCCTCGGGGGTGCTGCGGCCGAGCAGCGGGGTCTCGACCTCGCGGAACCCCCGCGATTCCATCTCGTCGCGCACGATCGCGTTGATCTCGTGCCGCATCGCGAGGACCTTCGTCATCTCGGGACGCCGCAGGTCGAGGTAGCGGTAGCGCAGGCGAAGCTCCTCCGAGGCCTCGATCCGGTCCTCGATCACGAACGGGGGCGTCTCGGCCTCGGCCAGCACCTCGAGCTCGGAGACGGCGATCTCGATCTCGCCCGTCGAGAGCTCGGGGTTCACGGTGCCCTCGGGGCGCGCCCGGACCTCGCCCGAGACCCGGACGACCGACTCCGAGCTCAGGTGCTGCGCCGCCGCGTGCGCTTCCGGCGCGTCCTCGGGATGGAACACGAGCTGCACCAGCCCCTCGCGGTCCCGGAGGTCGACGAACGTCACGCCGCCGTGGTCCCGGCGGCGCCACACCCATCCGCACAGAGCGACCCGTTCGCCGGCGTGTTCGGCTCGGAGCTCACCGCACGCGTGCGTCCGCATCGACGTCCTGAGCTCACTCACCTGGGCCCCCGCGCCCCCATCACTCTGCGGCCCAATCCGTTCGGGACAGCCAGTTCACCACATCGCCGCTCGGGACCTCCTCCTGCTCCCCGTCCGCGAGGCGCTTGAGGATGACGGTCCCCGCCGCCACCTCCTTCTCCCCGAGGATCACGGCGTACGCGGCACCCGAGCGGTCGGCCATCTTGAGCTGCGCCTTCAGGGGCCGCTCCTCGAACGAGGTCGCCGCGGGGATACCCGCGTTCCGCAACTCGTCCACGAGACGATCGCCCAGCTGCGCCGCCTCGGAGCCGATCGAGACGACGAAGCACGCGAGGCCGGAAGGGCCCGGGAGGGCAGACCCCTCCTCTTGCAGGGCCACGAGCAGCCGGTCCAGACCGAGCGCGAACCCCACGCCGGGTGTCGACGGTCCGCCGAGCACCTCGGCGAGCCCGTCGTACCGTCCGCCCCCGCACACGGTCCCCTGCGCTTTCGACAGCGCACCCGAGACGAACTCGAACGTCGTCCGCGTGTAGTAGTCGAGCCCTCGCACGAGCCGCGGGTCGTGCTCGAACGCGATCCCGGCGGCGTCCAGGCCGTTGCGGACCGCCGCGAAGTGCTCGGCGCACGGCTGGCACAGGTTCTCCGAGATCACCGGCGCTCCGAGCACGAGCGGCGTCCGCCCGTCGACCTTGCAGTCGAACACGCGCAGCGGGTTGGTCCGCAGCCGGGTCCGGCAGTCCTCGTCGAGCTCGTCCCGGTGCGGTTCGAGGTAGGCGATCAGCTTCTCGCGGTAGGGGGGCCGGCACTCGTCGTCGCCGATCGAGTTCAGGTGCAGCTCGATCCGTTCGAGGCCACGCCCGCGGAGGAACCGATCACACAGCGCGACGATCTCGACGTCGGCGTTCGGAGCGCCCGACCCGATCGTCTCGATCCCGAACTGCCGGAACTCTCGGAGCCTCCCCGCCTGCGGCCGTCCGTGCCGGAACTGCTGCGACACGTGGTACGCCTTGAACGGCGTCGGCAGGTCGTGGGCGTGCGCGAGGTACGCGCGGACGATGCTGGCCGTCTGCTCCGGACGCAAGGTGAGGGACCGGCCACCCTTGTCCTCGAACGTGTACATCTCCTTGGTCACCACGTCGGAGGTCTCCCCCGACGTGCGCGCGAACAGCTCGGTGTGCTCGAAGGTCGGCGTCTCGACGTAGCGGAACCCGTACAGGCGCGCCGTCCGGTGGGCGGCCTCGTACAGCCCCAGCATCGCGTCGGAGACCGGCGGCAGCAGGTCGTCGGTCCCTCGTGGCGGCTGAAACTCCACTCAGCGTCCCTGCTGGGGGTCCGGGGGGCGCAGGAGCGAGCGCGAGGGGGCGAGCGGTCGCCCCGGTGGTAGGAAAGGGTTGCGCTCGCGTTCGCGCCCGACGGTGGTCCGCGGGCCGTGGCCCGGCAGCACGTCGGTCGGGTCGGGCAGCTCGAGGAAGCGTTCGAGGGAGCGCTCCATGTCGGCCGGGGACGAGTTGGGGAAGTCGCTGCGCCCGATCGCGCCGGCGAACACGAGGTCGCCCGACAGCACGAGGGCGTCGGTCGACAGGCACACGCTCCCCGGGGTGTGCCCCGGGGTATGGATGACCTGGATCTCGAACCCGGCGAACGTGAGCAGGTCCCCGTCGACCACGGTCCGGACGTCCTTCACCGGGACGGGCGGCGTCTGGAACCCCGCCCCCCAGCCCTGCGGATCGGTGAGCGCCGCGACGTCCGCCTCGTGGATGTAGAAGGGCAGGTCGTCGCCGCAGAAGGCGGCCGCCGACCCGATGTGGTCGAAGTGCCCGTGCGTGGCGAACGCGGCGACCGGCCGTTTGCCCTCGGCGTCGAGCAACGCGTGGACGCGTTCGGGCGAGAACCCCGGGTCGACCACCACCGCCTCGTCGGTCCCGTCGGTCCCGAGCAGCCAGCAGTTGGTCTCGAACGAGTTGTCGGAGAAGACGTCCAGGTACATGGAGGGAGAGTCTATCGAGCGCCACGTCGACGCCTGAGGCCGTGTCCCGGCCTCGATCAGAGCTGGGTCTGGCCCTTGATCACCCGCCGGCTCCGGACCGCCGGCGGCGGAGCGGGATGCTCGACGAGCGCGACCACCCGGTCCGCCATGAACCGGCCGCTGCGGACCGGCTCGCCGTTCCGAGTGACCTCGGCGACCTCGATCACGCCGCGCGAGGTCGCGACCTCGACGCGCCGCCCGGCCTTGGTCGCCTCGATCTCGTAGGTGAGCACGCCCGAGCCCGAGTCGACGACGATCTCCACCCGGTCGCCCTTCATGGACCCGAGCCTACTCCCCGGTCACGACGGTCCCGAGGGCGCCCGGCGCCTCAGCCGGCCGAGTCGATCCACAGGGTGACCGGTCCGTCGTTGACGAGCTCGACCTCCATGTGCTCGCGGAAAGCCCCCCGGCGGACCGTCGCGCCCCGGGACTCGAGGGCCTTCGCGAACGCCTCGACGCGGTCCTCGGCGATCTCGGGCGGGGCGGCGCCGTCCCACGACGGGCGGCGGCCCTTGCGGACGTCGCCGTACAGCGTGAACTGCGGGACGACCAGGATCTCGCCGCCGACGTCGGCGAGCGAGCGGTTCATCTTGCCCTGTTCGTCCTCGAAGACCCGGAGGTTGACCACCTTCTCCGCCAGCCGGTCGTACTCGCCGAACGCGTCGTCCGCCCCCACGCCCACGAACAGGAGGAGGCCGGGTCCGATCCCGGACACGAGCTCGTCGCGGACCGTGACCGAGGCTCGGGAGACGCGCTGGAGCAGGATCCTCAATGTGGCACGACGCGGAACGCGTCGTAGACGTTCTCCACCTTCTTGACGGCCCCGAGGATCTCGGCCAGGTGGGTGATGTCCGCGAGCTCGAACGTGAACCGCAGCATCGTGGTCCGGTCGCGCCCGACGGCGGAGGTCGCCGACAGGATGTTCACGTGATGGTCGGACAGCACCGTGGCGACGTCCGAGAGGAGGCGGGTGCGGTCGAGCGCCTCGACCTGCACGGCCACGACGAACGAGGTCGGCTTGCCGGCCTTCCAGGTGACGTCGATCAGCCGTTCGGGCTGGGAGATCAGCGACTTCGCGTTCGGGCAGTCGGTGCGGTGCACCGAGACACCCTGCCCGCGGGTGACGAACCCGAGGATGTCGTCCCCCGGCACCGGGGTGCAGCAGCGGGCGAGGCGGACCCACACGTCTTCCGAGCCGGGCACGACCACGCCCGAGGTCACGTCCGTCGAGCTCGGCTGACCGAGGTGGACCGGCCGCGCGAGCGGGACCTCGGTCACGTCCTCCTCGGTCGAGCCCTGCACGCTCCGCGCCAGGCGGGCGACGATCGACTGCGGCGAGACCTGCCCCTCGCCCACCGCGACGAACAGCGATTCCAGGCTCGGGAACTTCATCTCGTCCGCGAGCTGCTCGAGCGCGTCCTCGGTCGCGAGCCGCTTGAACGGCACGTTCTGCTTGCGCATCAGCCGCTGGAGCTGCTCCCGGCCGTCCTCGAGGGCGTCCTCGCGCCGCTCGCGGCTGAACCACTGACGGATCTTGTTGCGGGCACGCGGCGTCTTGACCCATCGGAGCCAGTCCTGCGAGGGCCCCTCCCCCTGCGCCTTGGAGGTCAAGATGTCGACGGTGTCGCCGGTCCGCAGCTCGTAGTCGAGCGGGACCAGCTTCCCGTTCACCTTGGCCCCGATCGTCCGGTGGCCGACCTCCGTGTGGATCGAATAGGCGAAGTCGACCGGGGTCGCGCCCGCCGGCAGGTTCATCACGTCGCCCTTGGGCGTGAAGCAGAAGACCTGCCCGCCGTACAGGTCGATCTTCAGGCCCTCCATGAACTCGCGGGGGTCCGCCATGTCCTTCAACCACTCGAGCATCTGGCCGAGCCAGGCGAGGTCGGCGGCCTCCTTCGCCTTCTTGCCGTCGCGACCCTCCTTGTACCGCCAGTGCGCGGCGATCCCGTACTCGGCGGTCCGGTGCATGTCCTTGGTCCGGATCTGCACCTCGATCGCGCGCCCCTGGGGTCCGACGACGGTCGTGTGCAGCGATTGGTACATGTTCTCCTTGGGCATCGCGATGTAGTCCTTGAACCGGCCCGGGACCGGCTTCCACAGGGAGTGGATCGCGCCGAGCGCCGCGTAGACGTCCCGCACCGACTCGACCTGGACCCGGATGCCGGCGAGATCGTAGATCTCGTTGAACTCCTTGCCGCCGATCACCATCTTCTCGTAGATCGAGTACAGGTGTTTCGGCCGGCCCTCGACGTCGGCCTTCAGGCCGGCCTCGCGGATCCGGGCGCGCGCGGCCTCGAGCACGCTCTCGACGTACTGCTGCCGCTCTCCGCGCCGCTTCTCGACCAGGCTCGCGATCTCGTGGTACGGGCCGGGGTGCAGCGCCTTGAACGACAGGTCCTCGAGCTCCCACTTGACCTGCTGCACGCCGAGCCGATGCGCGAGCGGCGCGTAGATCTCGAGCGTCGCGGTCGCGATCCGCCGCTGCTTGTCCTGCGGGAGCGCGGACAGCGTGCGCATGTTGTGCAACCGGTCCGCGAGCTTGATCAGCAGGACCCGGATGTCGCCCGCCATCGCGACGATCATCTTTCGGACGTTCTCGGCCTGCTCGTGCTCCCGGCTCCGGAACGACAGTGCGTCGAGCTTGGTGAGGCCGTCCACGATGCGCGCGACCTCGGGCCCGAACTCGGTGTCGAGCTCCGCGACGCTCACGTCGGTGTCCTCGACGGTGTCGTGCAGGAGCGCCGCCTCCAGGGTCGTGGTGTCCAGCCCGAGGTCGGCGAGGATCTGGGCGACCGCGAGCGGGTGCTGGATGAAGTCCTCGCCCGACAGGCGCTTCTGCCCCTCGTGGTGCTCGGCCGCGAACCGGTAGGCGCGCTCGATCTCCTTCAGGTCCGCCTTGGCGTTGTAGCCCTTGACCGTGCGGACGAGCACCTCGATGCCGTCCTGGGTCTCGGACTCACCCGAGCGCAGGCGCGAGAGGATCCCGCCGCGCTTCTCGGTCCTGACTTCCTCGCCCGTGTCCACGCTCGCCTCTCACCCCGGAGGCATCAAGTCTACGCCGCGGGTGCACGCGGACAGCGCCGGTGGTTCCGGTGGAGGCAACGACCCGAGCGGGTCTCAGTAGCGCAGGAGCGTGTAGAGGTCGTAGCCCTCGAGCTTCTCGCGCCCGTGGAGGAACTCCAGCTCGATCAGGCACGAGATCCCGATGACCTTGCCGCCGATCCGTTCGACCAGCTCGGCGGTCGCGCGCGAGGTCCCGCCGGTCGCGAGGACGTCGTCGACGATCAGGACGCGCTCGCCGGGGGCGACGGCGTCCCGGTGGATCTCCAGCGTCGCCGTCCCGTACTCCAGCTCGTACTCGGCGGCCTCGGTCTCCCAGGGCAGCTTGTCCACCTTGCGCACCGGCACGAACCCTGCGCCGAAGTGGTACGCGACCGGCGACGCGAGGATGAACCCGCGCGCCTCGATCCCGACGACCTTGTCGACGTTGCCCCTTCCGAACTGCACGACGATCAGGTCGATCACGGTCGAGAACGCCAGCGGGTCCGCCAGCAGCGGCGTGATGTCCTTGAACAGGACACCCTCCTGGGGGAAGTCCGGCACGTCCCGGACGAGCGCCTTCAGCTGATCGAGATCCACGCGGTCACCTCCGCCTGCGTTTGGCGGGCGGACGTCGCTTGCTCTTGGGGCGCGGGCGCGAGGACGACTGCCCACTCCTGCTCGCCTGTCGTGATCCGGCCGCGGCGGCCACCGCGGCGGGCGCCACCTCCTGCTCCTCCTCGGCGACCTCCTGACCGTTGGTCGGCACCGCGCGCAGGCGACGCTCGGCCTTGCCGCGACTCTCGAGCCGCGCTCGGAGCTGTTGGTACCGGGGCTCGCGTTCCTTGAGGACCACCAGGATCGGGGTGGCGACGAAGATCGACGAGTAGGCGCCGGTCACGACGCCGATCAGCATCGCGAACGCGAAGTCCTTGAGCGTGTCGCCGCCGAACAGCAGCAGCGACAGGATCGGCAGGATCACCACGAGCGAGGTGTTGATCGACCGCATCAGCACCTGGTTCATCGAGTAGTTCGCGACGCCCTCGTACGTGTCCTTGCCGAGCAGCGCCGTCGACTCGGTGTTCTCCTTCACCTTGTCGAAGATCACGACGGTGTCGTACAGCGAGAATCCGAGGATCGTCAGGATCGCGATCACGGTCGGCGGCGACACCTCGCGGCCGGTGAGCGCGTACACGCCGGCGGTGATCAGGACGTCGTGCATCATCGCGACCATCGCGCCGACGGCCATCTTCCATTCGAACCGAAGCGTGATGTACAGGGTGATCGCGAACAGGACGACCACCAGCCCGATCAGCGCCTGTCGCGAGATCTGCTCCCCCCAGGTGGGTCCGACCACCTGAGCGCTGATGTCGTCCGGGGCGACCCCCGCCTGCAGCGCGAGCGCCTCGAACAGCTGCGTGCGCTCGGCGGGGGTGAGGTCCGTCAGCGCCGAGGTCCTGATCGACACCTGATCGCCGCCGACGACCTGCACCTCGGCGGTCGCGCGCGCGTACGGATCCTGCGCCAGGAGATCGCGGACCTGCTCGACGGTCACGTCCTTCGAGAGGCGGTACTCGATCAGCGTTCCACCCGTGAAGTCGATCGAGTAGTTCAGGCCCAGGAACACGAGCGCGAGGATCGAGATCAAGATCGCGCTGCCCGACAGGATGAACCAGCGCCTGCGCCGCTGGATGATGTGGAACTCGGGATGCCGGTACCCGCGGAAGGTATCGAACGCGCGCCGGAAGCTCATTCGGAGCCCCCCGCGATCGCCGGCATCGCGTCTCGGGCGCCGATCTCACGGTCGGCAGCCAGCCCGGCCTTGACACCCATGACCCGCCAGTTCACGAGACGCTCGTTCCGCGTGAGCAGCGACACCGCGGGCCGCTTGAAGAAGTACACGACGAGCAGGTCCAGGAGGGTGGCCACCCCCAGCGTGAGGGCGAACCCGCGCACCGAGGAGATCGCCGTCACGTACAGGACCGCCGCCGCGATCGCGGTCACGAGGTCCGCGGCCACGATCGTCCGGAACGAGCGCCGGAACGCCGGCGCGACCGCGGCTCGAGGCGAGCGTCCCGCATGGACCTCGTCCTTCAGCCGCTCGAAGAACACGATGTAGGAGTCGGCGGTGACACCCAGCGAGATGACCAGGCCGGCCACGCCGGCGAGCGTGAGGTTGTACCCGATCGTCCTGCCGGCGAGCGCGATCAGCCCGAGCGCGAGGATCGCCCAGATGAGCATCCCGACCCACGCCACGACCGCGAGGATCCGGTAGTAGAACAGGAGGTAGGCGAAGAGCAGCACGAGCCCCGCGATCGCGGCGAAGAGCCCCTGCTGCAACGACTCGTCGCCCAGGGTCGGGCTCACGGTCAGGACCTGCTGCGTGGTGAGCTCCACCGGCAGGGCGCCGGCGTTCAGCTGCGTCGCGAGGTCCTTGGCGCGGCCCTCGGTGAAGCTCCCGGTGATCACGCCGGTCCCGTTGGTGATCGGGCTCTGGACCGTCGGGGCGGAGATGACCTGGTCGTCCACGACGATCGCGAGCTGACGCCCCTGCAGGCGCGTCGTCACGTCGGAGAAGATCCCGGCGCCATCGCCCGTGAGGTCGAACCGGATCTCCCACCCTTGTCCGACCGACGTCGACGATCCCGCGTTGTACACGGCCGACGCCTTGTCGATCGCGTCGCCGGTGATCTCGACCGGTCCGAGCTGGTACTTGGTGTCGTCGTCGCGGCCCTTGAAGACGACGTTCTCGTTCTTCAGTTGATCGAACGAGCACTCCTTCGTCGCCTGCTCGGCGGGCGTGCCGCAGGTGAGCGGCGTCGAGGCGTAGGCCGGATCCGAGGATGCGAGCACTCCAAGCACCTCGCGCTGTTCGAGGCGGGCCGTCTCTCCGATGACCTGGAGCAGCCGCTCCTGGCCCGTCTCCTGGAGCCTCGCCTCGGCCGGGTCGCGGTCGAGGAAGCAGCCCAGGCCCTCCCCCGCCGAACTGACCACGCAGAACTGCGTGTCCGCGCTCCTGATCGCCATACCGTCGAGGATCGCTTGCGCGTCGCTCTCCGACGGCGAGCAGGCGGCCCCGGCATCGCTCGCGAGCGTCGCTTCGCTCTCGTCCTGGATGCAGTAGCTCTGCGCGGTCACGGTCCCGATCGAAGCCAGGGCCTCGTCGGCCTGGTCCTTCGTCGGGTAGCACGGATCGGTCGGGAGGCCCGTACCCGTCAGACAGAACTGTCCCTCCTGCTTCTTGACGGTCATCGCGTCCAGCGCGGTGGTCGCATCCTTTTCGGTGCCGACGCAGGGCGCGTCCTCGCCGAACAGCTTCGGCGGCGGCGTCTCGTCGGTCGGGTCGTCGGTCAGACACACGGACGACACGACGGGCTGGACGCTCGCGGACGCGAGCTCGGCATCGGCGGCGTCCTTCGTTCCGAAGCACCCGTAGGTGGTCCCTTCGTCGTCCGCGATGCAGAACTGCCTCTTGGCGCGCTCCTCGATCGTGCCTCGCGCCAGACCGGGGATCTGCACCTCGATCGTGTTGCCGGTCACGAACAGCAGCGGCTCGGCCGTCCCGAACGCGTCGATCCGGTTCCGGATGTTCTCCAGCGCCTGGTTCATCACGGTGTCCGGCGTCCCCTCCGGGGCCGACAGGATCACCGACACGCCGCCCTCCAGGTCCAGACCGAGGACCGGGCGCGTCCCGGTCAGGAACAGGGCGACCGAGCCGAGCGCGAGCAGGCCCACCAGCACCAGCGAGACCCAGAACGACCGTTGCTTCTTCTTCATCGGGATCCTTCCGCCTCGCTCATGCGAGCTCGGCGCCGTTGATCAAGAGTTTGAACCTGCAATTGAGCACCTCGGCCGCGAGTCGGCACAGCTGCATGCGGCCGAGGAAGATCTCGAAGTACTCCATGACCTGGCTGATCTTCGTGTCGATCGTCAGCTCGAGGCTCACGGTCTTCGCCGCGGAGTCTACCCGCAGGAACGACTGTTCGGCGGCGAAATTCACGCGATCGTGGATGTCGAATTCGATCTGCCCGGACTTGCGGACCCGGCTGCGGTGCACGTCCGACTTGTCCGCGAGGATCACCGCCGCCGAGACCGGCGAGACGGCGTACCCGTTGTCTTCCTCGTGATTCGCGACCGCCGCCACGATCTGCGCGAGGTCGGAGGACGGCACCCGGTCCCGCAGGGCCTGGTAGACCAGGACCCCGCCCGTCTGGCCGTGGGCGTAGCGGCTGATCATGTTCCCCACGTCGTGCAGGTAGCCGGCCACGCAGGCCAGGTTCGCCGTGTGCGTATCGAACCCGGCGCGGGACAGGACGTTGAACGCGATCCGGGCGGTGAGGTTCGCGTGACGGAACCCGTGCTCGGTGTACCCGAGCCCCTCCATCACCCGGTCGGCCGCGGCGATGAACGAGGAGAGTTCCTCGTCCTGCTGGACGAACTCGAGGGTGATGCCTTCGGGCTGGCTGGCCGGTTGGGCCGGCTCCGACGGACCCTCGGCCGGTGCCGGTTCGACGCTCACGGCTCTCGGTCGATCCCTTCATCGGCCTTCTCGTCACCCTCGCCGTCCCCGTAGTCCTCGTCCTCGACGAAGCGCTGCGAGATGCCCTGACGCAGCATGCGGATCCGGGTGCCGGGCGCGATCTCGACGGTCACGTTGCCCTCGTCGTCGTCGATCTCGACGATCGTGCCGAAGATCCCGCCGGTGGTCATCACGTCGTCGCCGACCTCGAGCGAGGCGACGAGCGCCTGCTGTGCGCGCTGACGGTTCCGCTGCGGACGGATGAGCAGGAAGTAGAAGCCCACGATCATCAGCACGGGCAGCGCGAGGCCGACGAGCGAGCCTCCGCCGCTTGATTCTTGCGCGAGGAATCCGAGCACCATGGGTCGACGAGCCTCCTACGGGGTGACGAGGCAGCATACAGGCTACCGCTCGGTTCGCCGCAGGTAGCGGCGAGGTTCACGCGGGCCGCCGTCAGGTGAGCGGGAGGACCCCTTCGGGGGAGACACCCAGGTGGCGGTAGGCACGCACGGTGGCCACGCGGCCCCTCGGCGTTCGCTGGAGCAGGCCGAGCTGGAGCAGGTAGGGCTCGACCACGTCCTCGATCGTGTCGGTCTCCTCCCCCACGGCGGCGGACAGCGTCGAGAGCCCCACCGGCCCGCCGCCGAACTTGACGACCACCGTGGACAAGATCGCGAGGTCGAGCTTGTCCAGGCCCTCCTCGTCCACCTCGAACAGCTCGAGGCCGGCCTTGGCCACGGCCGAGGTGACATCGCCGTCGTGGCGGACCTCGGCGAAGTCGCGCACGCGCCGCAGGAGCCGGTTCGCGACCCGCGGGGTGCCACGGGAGCGACGCGCGATCTCGTGCGTCCCCTCGGCATCGATCGAGACGCCGAGGATCCCGGCCGAACGTCGCACGATCGCCCCGAGGTCGTCGATCGAGTAGTAGTCGAGCCGCGGCGAGAACCCGAACCGCTCGCGGAGCGGCAGCGTGATCCGTCCGGGGCGCGTCGTCGCGCCGACCAGGGTGAACCTCGGCAGGTCGAGCCGGATGCTGCGGGCGCTCGGGCCCTTGCCGAGCACCACGTCGAGCTTGAAGTCCTCGAGCGCCGGATACAGGACCTCCTCGACCGCTCGCGGCATCCGGTGGATCTCGTCCACGAACAGGACGTCGCCCTCCTCGAGGTTGGTCAGGATCGCGGCGAGGTCGCCGGGCCGGTCGAGCGCGGGACCGGACGTCGGCTGGAACCCCACGCCGAGCTCGTTGGAGACGATCCCGGCGAGCGTCGTCTTCCCGAGCCCCGGAGGCCCGGAGAACAGGAGGTGGTCGACCGTCTCGCCGCGCGCGCGGGCGCCGTCGATCAGCAGCGCGAGCTGTTCCTTGACCCGATCCTGGCCGACGAACTCGTCGATGCGCCGAGGGCGGAGCGCGGCGTCGAGCTCGCGTTCCTCCTCCGGTACCTGGGGATCGACGATCCGCTCGTCCTGGGTCACGTCGGCCATCACCCTACCCCCGACCCACGTGCTGCAACGCCTCGCGGAGGAGATCCTCGACGGGCGTGTCGCCGTTGGGCGCGAGCCCGGTCATCGCATCGCTCGCCTCCTGCTGCGACAGCCCGAGCGCCAGCAACGCCTCGCGGACGTCGGCGAGCGGGCCGTCGACGATCACGACGTCCTCGGCGCCGAGCTTGTCCTTCAGGTCCAGGACGACGCGCTGCGCGACCTTCTTGCCGACGCCGGGCACGACCGTGAGCGCGCCGATGTCGCCGGACGAGACCGCCCTGCGGAACGCGTCGGGCGACAGCACCGAGAGGAAGCTCAGCGCGACCTTCGGCCCGATCCCGCTCACGGTGACGAGCAGGTCGAACAGCTCGCGCTCGTCCGCGTTCGCGAACCCGAACAGGGTCATCGCGTCGTCGCGGACGACCAGGCGCGTGTACACGCGGGCGGGGCGGCCCACCGGTGGGAGCTTCGCGAGCGTCGACGCCGGCACCTGGACGTCGTAGCCGACGCCGCCCACCGAGATCACGACGCGCGTCCCCGAACGTTCGGCGACGTCGCCCTCCAGGAACGAGATCATCGCGCGGCGACCTTCCGCAGCCGCGCCTGCGTGAGGTGACACAAGGCGATCGCCGCGGCGTCGACCGCGTCGGGCTGATCGGGCAGGTCCTTCAGGCCGTGGAAGCGTTCGAGGGCGACGCGGACCTGGGCCTTGTCGGCGTTCCCCTGCCCGGTCACCGCCATCTTCACCTCGAGCGAGCCGTACTCCTCGACCTCGAGACCGGCCTGCGCGGCCGCGAGCAGGATCACGCCGGTGGCTCTGGCGACGATCATCGCGCTCACCTGGTTCTTGTTCCAGGCGATCCGCTCGATCGCGACCGATCCGGGCCGGTGCGTCGCGATCGCCTCGGCGACCGCGTCGTGGAGGAGCCGCAGCCGGGTCGCATCAGGGAGGTCCGAGGCCGTCCGCACCGTGTCGGCGAACAGGAGCACCGGCTTCCGATCGTGCCTGGCGACCGCCGCCAGGCCGAGCGCGGAGACGCCGGGGTCCACCCCGAGCACGCACGAATCGAACACCTGTTCAGTCTGTGCGAAGCCCGCCCCTCGGTCAAACACCTGCGGGATGGGGAGAGAGGTATTGGCAAACGCCGCCCCCCGTGTCCGGAACTCCCGCGCGCCGTCAACGGTCGGTGTAGGTGGAGCGTTGTCGGCGGATCGAGGGGGTGCTCGTCCAGCGTGCTGATGTTCAACTCGCGGCGGTTCGGGTGCAAGATGTCATGAGCCGCTCGTTGGTCGTGGCGGCGACCGGACTGCTGCTGACGCTCGCAGCGTGTGGGGCGGGTGCTGCACCGACCGGTCCAATGGCCGAGACGATCGTGTTGCCAACCGCCGCGCCCTCTCAGCCCGCCACCCCACCAGCCGAGGAACGCATGCCGCTTCCACCGCTGCCCGATCAGGGCTTGGTGCTCGGTCGCGCTGCCAGCGTGTGTGTTCGTGACCTTGGACGGAGACGTCATCGACCGACTCCCCGGATTCCGCCTGTACTACGACTCGACGGTCCCCGGCCCCGTGATCCTTCGAAGCCACGGCGTGTACTACATCCTCGATGTCGAGTCGCACGAGCTCCGACCGCTCGCGTCACGCGACGAGGCCTTCCAGCTGGCTCCCCAGTTCCAAGAAGGGGTCGATCCCGCACACGAGCGGTTCGAGCTGGTGGACGAACCCGACAAGACGGGAGCGCCCGACGCGTCGGGCTTCTGGGCGTTCGCGCTCCCCTCACCCGACGGATCCATGCTACTGACAGAGTGGTCCGGCGAGTGCGAGTCGCAAACGGCCTTCCTCGCTCAGGCGGACGGCTCGCACCCGGTCCCCGTCACGGGTGAGCGCGGACTCGCCGATGCCCCATCCTCGAGCGTCATCGGGTGGACGGCGGACGGTGGCGCTCTCGTGTTCCTGGGTCCGGGCGGGGCCTGCGGATCGGGGGAAGCACTCGCAGGGATCTACCGCTTCGAGCAGCCAGGCGTCGGGGCGATGATGATCGCCGTCCACGAGCCCAACGGCGTTCGGATGTGGGGAAGCACGTAAGCGTGCACTAGCGGCTCGATCGAGAGCTCATACCGTGGGGAGGAGGCATCGGTGACGGACGATCGCCGGTACATCCAGGACAACGACCGCGAGCGCGCAGACGCCTTTCACGTTGGCGACTGGTGCCGGACCAGGCTGAGGATCTCGTCGACCACGCGGTCGAGGGGTTTGCTGGTGTCGATCTCGTAGGTCGCAGCCCGCCGCATCGACGGCTCGAAGGTCTCCAGATCGGCCAGGATCCTCACCAGCTCCTCGGAACTCTCGCCGAACGGATTGTTGGAGCGGGACGCGAGACGTTCGACCATGACGTCACGGGGTGCACGTAGCAACACGATCTGGTCGAAGTCCGGGTAGAACAGGACCTGAGCATCGTCCGAACCGACGATGAACAGCACGTCAGCGTCCTCGGTCGCAAGGAGTTCGCGGATGCGATCGACATCCCAGTGCTGGTAGCCGTGCTCGTCGACCACCGAGTAGGCGCCGTCGTCGGTTTCGACCACCTTGTAGCCGAGCTCGGAAAGACGCTCCGCCACCGTCGATTTCCCGACACCCGACATCCCAGTGAGAAGGATGCGTTGCATCCCGTGATTATCCGGTAGGCGTTCCCCGACGATCCGAGTTCCTGTCATCCCCTCGACCTAGGAACCGCGGAAGTCGGGTCCTCCAACGGCTACTCGGCGCGATCTCGGGTGGGGACGAGGCAGAACGGATGACCTGCCGGATCGGCGTACACCCGCGACCGATCCGGCCCCGGCTGATCGTCGAGCTTCGTCCCACCCAGGGCGAGCACCGCTCGCTCGGCTGCGTCGAGGTCGTGGACCCGAAAATGCAGATGAAGCTGCATCGAGGACGACGGGTCCGGCCAGGTCGGCGGCTGATGGCCCGGCGCTCGCTGGAACGAGAGGTGGAAGCCTGCCTCCTCGCTCTCGCCCACCGAGTACCAGTCTGCGTGCGAATGGACCACCGGCCAGCCCGTCAGCCGGCTGTAGAAATCCGCGAGTGCGGCGGGATCGCGGCACTCCAAGGCGACTCCGCTCAACTGTCCAAACCCGAGCACAACCTTCAACCTACCGACGTTGGCGACCCCGCGGCTCACCCGATCGCGTCGCCTGCGGGCGGCTTCCACCGTCGATAGACGGGCATCTCGTCGTCCGAGTACTCCGTCGCCACCGCCTCCTCGATCGAGCACGCGTAGTGGACGAGCCCGTAGGGCGTCTGGCCGGGGCGCGCCGTCACCGCCGGGTGCGACGGAGAGATCTGTTCGAGCCATCCGCGCGCCAAGAACTCGCCGTATGCGCCGGCGTGGTCCTCCCACGGCTGGGCGGTGTGGAACGCGTAGCGCGCGTCACGCGCTACCTCGCGCATCTTCGGGCTCGTGTCGCGGAACGAGACGCACAGCAGCCCGGCCGCGAGCCAGGGAGAGACCGGGTGCACGCGCGGTCCTCCGTCGAGCCGGAGCGTCGCCTGGTAGACGATCCGACCCTCCATCCGCTCCCGGGCGAAGGCGGCCAGATCCGGCTCGGCGTTCGCGAACTCGGCCCAGGTGGCCACGACCGACGCAGCCTACCGCCGTCGCCGCGCGAACTACGTGCGGTCTCGAAGGTGGTTCGTCGCGGACTCCGCCTCGATGCCTCGATCCGTTCGACGGTCGTCGGACCGCGGGCCCACCAGGTACCACGTCTCCATCTCGCCCTTGCCCTTGACCTGGATCGTCCCCCGTCGCGTGCAGACGAACTCGTCCTTCAACAGCTCGTAGGTGGCTCGGGTGATCTGGATCTCGCCGGGCATGCCGTGGGACTCCATCCGGCTCGCCGTGTTCACGGCGTCGCTCCACAGGTCGTAGATGAAGCGCTTCCTGCCGATCACGCCGGCGACGACCGGACCCGAGTTGATCCCGATCCGGAGCTCGAGACCTTCCCGACCGGCAACCGCCGAGGTCGTCACCGCGTCCCGCATGTCCAACGCCAGGAGCGCGGCCCGGCGCGCATGATCCTCGTGCGGGTCCGGCACCCCGGCGGCCGCCATGTAGCAGTCGCCGACGGTCTTGATCTTCTCGAGCCCGTGCCGCTCCACCAGCCCGTCGAAGTGGGAGAAGAGCCGATCGAGGATGCCGACCATCTCGGCCGGCGGCAGGAGCTGCGAGAGCGGGGTGAAGTCCACCACGTCGGCGAACAGGATCGAGGTCGCGTCGAAGTGGTCGGCGATCGTCGCGTCGGTGGCCTTCAGTCGGGCGGCGATCGAGCCGGGCAGGACGTTCACGAGGAGCGCCTCGGACTTCTCCTGCTCGACCCGGAGCGCCGCGAGGGCCTCGTTGCGTTGATGGGCGAACATGGCGAGGAGCATGAAGGCGATGGAAGCGGCACCGACGATGTTCAACGCGAGCATCGTGCTCGTGAACCATGACGGGAGGTCCGCATCCGCGAAGAGCAGCTCGCCGAGGATCCCGGTGAGCAGGAAGACGAACAGGAACGCGACGAACCACCGGACGGCCTGGCGCACCTCGAGGAAGACGAGGGCCCCCAAGGGAGCCAGGATGCCCCAGAGCCCGACCGCGCCGGAGGGGAGGAACCCGCCCACGAGCATCTGACCGCCGGCCGTCGGCATGAGGAGGATGTCCAGGAGCTGCACGACGAGGAGGAACCGGAAGTTCTTGGTTCGCGCGAACACCACCAAGGACGCAACCGAGATCGCGCAGTAGACGAGCGGAGCGATGCCCACCCACGAGCCGAGGGCGAGGTACAGGATGCCCCAGATGACGGACACGGGTGCGATGAGGACCGCGAGCAGGACGAGGAGCGCCTTCTTCTGGCGCAGCTCCTCGTCGTCCCCGGGATCCGCGCCGATCCGCCCAAGCAGGGCGGCCCCCTTGGCGATCCAACCGACACGCCGCGCGGGCTCGTCCGAAGACGACGAGGATGCCGTCTGCGAGGTCAAGAGCGGGTGGACTCCTCCACCAGCACCGAGCTGATCGCCACGGGTGCCGGCACATCACGAGACCCCATCAGCCTTCTTGGGGCGCGCCTCGCCGGAACCTCCACGGAGCGCATCTTCCCCGTTCCCGAGTGACGCGGCAATCGACGCGCGGCGGCGGGAGAGGCACTCGCGGCGACTCATCGCCCGAGGGTTCAGGAACGTCCTCGACCGAGGCTGCGATACGGATGATCGTGCGGGCTCTCTCAGGCCGAAGCCATCGATCCCTCGGTGACTTCCCCTTTATGCGCCGCGAACGCCGCCAGGACTTCATCCTTCTCACGCGGAGGAACCCCGAAGTGATCGAGCGTGCGTCCCAGCTCCGCCGCGACCTCATCGAACTCCTCGGGGGAGATGCGGAGCTCGCGATGGGCCTCTTCCAGCCCGAGCGGGGTACTTCCCGGTTTCGTGGCCGTGAACGAGAAGGGTCCACCGGCGACATTGCACAGCCACAGCGTGCGCATGAACTTCAGCCCCGGCAGCCTGTCCAGCTTGTTGGTATGCCACTCACGAAGCTCGGGGTTCTTCGATGCTTGCCCGACGATGGGGTTCTGGACGACCGCATCGCTGAAGTGGTCGACCACCGCAGCGATCGCGAACACGCCACCCAATCGTTCGTACAGACTTGGCTCCGCCATCGTCGACCTCCCGTCCGCGACCGGAAATGTCGGCCCACTAGCGATACGTACCCCGGTCGCTCTCTAGTCTCACCGTCCTAACCCCACGTGTCGGCTGCGTCAAGAGAGGCTGTTCGGGTGCACGACCGTACCTAGGGTGTTCCCCAATCGGGATGCTGCGCCTGAGCTCCCGACGCGCCAGTCACCGGGCGCAGCCCGGTGCCGTCGGGGTGGACCAGGAAGATCTCGGACTCTTCGGCGCGCTGGAGGCTGAACACGATCCACGCTCCGTCTGGTGACCACGATGGATTCAGCGCGCCGGTCCCCGATTCGAGGCTGAGCGGCACCCGGTGGAGCCCCGAGCCATCGGGGTGCACCAGATAGAGCTGTCCGTACGGCCTCTGGAACACGATCCACGCTCCGTCGGGCGACCACGCGTGGTCGTCGAAGGCGAAGCCCCACGGCGTGATGCGACGCAGGTCGCTGCCGTCGTCCCGCATCACGAACAGCGCTCCGGACCCCGTGGGGCTGACGCCCTCCTCGGTGTCGAAGAAGCTCAAGCGAGTGCCGTCCGGGGAGTACCTCGGAGGCGAGACCGGTCCGCGAAGGAGCCGGACGAGCCCCCCGCCGTCCGAGGCCCGGACGGAATAGATCCCGTCCGGCGCGTGGTCTCCGTCCTCGCCGAACCCCTCGAGCGCGACCCGGGTCCCGTCGGGCGACACGTCGCCGCACCCGAGGTTCAGCTCCGGGTCCGACACGGCATCGAGCGGACGGAGGCTCGACCCGTCGGCATCGATCACCGCCGGGCGCAGCGGCCGGCCTGGACCCGCGGCTGCGTCATCGGTGATCAGGACCCGATCCCCGTCCGGGAACCACACCGCGCACGTCGCGCTGACCTGCAGGTCGCGCAGACCCGAGCCGTCCGGTCGCGCCGTGTACCAGTCGGCGCGTTGTCCCTGAGCGTCCCAGTCCCCGTAGAGGATGAGACCGCCCGGCAGGGTCGGGGCGGCCGGCGTTCCCCGGCCTACGGGCCCGAACACGCGTCCCACGAACACGATCGCCGCGACGGTCACGCCCGTGGCGAGCAGCGTCGCGCCGATCCGCCGGTTCCGCTGCTTGCGAACGCGGACGCGCTCGAACCGCGCGATCGACCCGCGGTCGGGCGGGGAGGATCCCAGGTCGTCGATCGCACGGCGGAAGTCCTGACCCGCCCGGCGGCCGCGGGAGTCGATCGTCATGGCTCGTCCACCTCGGATCGCAGGCGCCGGGCCAGGGCTTGGCGCCCGTTGTGGAGGTGTCGCTTCACGGTGCCGAGGGTCACATCCAAGATCTCCGCGACCTGGGCGATGGACCGGTCCTCGAGGTAGTAGAGCGCCATGACCTGCGCCTGCCGGCGAGGGAGCGCGCGGATGGCCGCCCAGAATTCCGGATCGCCGGCGCCGAGGTCCGGCAACGATGCGTCCTGCGCGAAGGGGATGCGCGCCAGGGCCTTCGCCTCTGCCGCACGGCGCCGGAACCCCGAGACCGAGAGGTTCGCCACCACCCGCCGCACCCACGCTCCCGGCTGGTCGTAGGCGCCGATCCGGTCCCAGTCACGATGCGCTGCCAGGAACGCCTCCTGCGCTAGGTCCTCGGCACCCCAGCGGGAACCGGACAGCGCGTACGCCAAACCGACCACGGCCAGAAACTCCCGCCCGTAGAAATCCTCGAATGGCTCCGGCGCCAACCTGACCACCGGATCCGACCGTTCCAGCACGAGCCTGCTCCTCGCGGTGTGTGGCGACCCTTCGCCATCTTCGCTTGTGAGGTGACTCGCGCGAAGGGGGTCTGAGGTTGATGGGCCGTGTGAGATCCCAACCCTAGGGGATGGGCGCCGCCGACCACCGAAGGAGCAGGCTCCGGTGGCCGGCGAGCGCGATCGATCCCGGGCCTCAGGAGCTCGCTGGTGGGGTTCCCCAGTCCGGGTTGTCGTCGACACCGCCGCTCGTCACCTGGAAGAGTTCGCTCCCGTCCGCGTTCACGGTGTAGACGTTCTCGACGAAGCCTGCCGGCGCCGACGGATCGGGGGTCGATCGAACGAACACGATCTTCGTGCCGTCCGGCGACCAACTGGGGCTGTAGCACCCGAACGACCCCGGATCCGACAGCGGGCCGCCACAGGTCCCGTCGATCCGCAGCTGATGACGCGAGGTGCCGTCGGCGTTCACCACCCAGATCGCCTTGTGGTGTTCCTCGCTCTCGCGAGCGACGAACAGGATCTGGCTCCCGTCGGGAGACCAGCTCCCGCCGAAGATGTCGTCGACCAGCTGATCGCGCCGCGACGATCCGGCGGAGCCCCGAGCCGTCGACGTCGGTCACGAAGATCCCGGTCTGGCCGCCTTTCCCCAGCCGCACGAAGACGAGACGGTCCCCATCGGGCGAGAAGTCGCCGGGGATATCGTCCCCTCCCGGGTTGGACGTGATCCGCTCCAGGCCGCCCCCGTCGGAGGACTGCGGAGTAGAGCCGGTCCGTGTCGATCTCGCGAGAGCGGTAGGAAAGGTTGAGGGGTGTCCGACTCGAGGATCCCGTGACGGGGTTCGGTTAGCCGAGCTCGGCCATCACCGATTCGGGGATGTCGAAGTTCGCGTAGACGTTCTGGACGTCGTCGAGCTCCTCGAGCGCCTCGAGCAGCGCGAGCACCTGCTTGGCCTGGCCGCCCTCGACCGGGACCGTGTTCTGGGGCAGCATCGTGAGCTCGGCCGAGAGCATCGGGATCCCGGCGGCGTCGATCGCGTCGCGGACCGCGGTGAACGAGGCCGGGTCGCTGGTGATCTCCCAGGTGCTCTCCGCGTCGTTCAGGTCCTCGGCGCCCGCCTCCAGGGCGATCTCGAGCAACTTCTCCTCGTCCGGCGCCGCGGTCTTCTCGACCTGGATCGAGCCCTTGCGCGCGAACATCCACGCGGTGCTGCCGTTCTCGCCGAGGTTCCCCCCGTTGCGGGTGAACGCGTGCCGGATGTCCTGCGAGGTCCGGTTGCGGTTGTCGGTCAGGGTCTCGACGAACACGGCGACACCGCCCTGCCCGTAGCCCTCGTACGTGACCTCGACGTACCGAGCGCCGCCTTCGAGGTCGCCGCTCCCCCGCTTGATCGCGCGCTCGATGTTCTCGACGGGCACCGAGGAGCTCCGGGCCTTGTCGACCGCGGAGGCGAGCGTCATGTTCGCCTTGACGTCGCCGCTGCCGCCCTCGCGCGCCGCGACCTCCACCGCGCGCAGGAGCTTCGCGAACTGGTTGCTGCGCTTGGCGTCGGCGGCGCCCTTCTTGCGCTTGATCGTCGCCCACTTCGAATGGCCCGACACGTCACACCTTCCCCAGGACGTACCCGTGGAGACCGGTCTCGCCCACGAGCTCGGGGTGGAAGGATGCCACGACCAGGTTCCCCTGCTCCAGGACGACCGGGCGCTCCTCGTGTTCGGCGAGCACGCGCACGTCCTCGCCGATCTCCTCGACGATCGGGGCTCGGATGAACACCCCGCGGACGGGGTGCTCGATGCCGAGGACGTCGAGATCGGCCTCGAACGAGTCGACCTGGCGCCCGTAGGCGTTCCGGCGGACGGTGACGTCGACGAGCGACAGCAGGGGTTCGAGACCGTCGACGCGCTGCGCCATCACGATCATCCCGGCACAGGTCCCGAGGATCGGCATCCCGGCGTTGGCGCGCTCGACGATCGGTTCGACCAGGCCGGCGCTGCGCGCGAGCTTGGAGATCGTCGTCGACTCGCCCCCGGGGATCGCGAGGACGTCGACCCGCGCGAGATCCTCGGGCGTCCGAACCTCCACCGGCGACGCTCCGAGCTCGCCGAACACGCGAGCGTGCTCGCGGAAGTCTCCCTGCAACGCGAGGACCCCGGCCTTCACCGGAGGCTCACCACCCGCGGGTCTGGAGCAGACCCTCCTCGCCGAGCTCCTTGATGTCGAGCCCGGGCATCGGCTCGCCGAGACCGCGCGAGACCTTCGCGAGCGCGTCGGGGTCCTGGAAGTGCGTCGTCGCCTCGACGATCGCGCGCGCCCTCGGCGCGGGGTCCTCGGACTTGAAGATCCCCGAACCGACGAACACACCGTCGACCCCGAGCTGCATCATCAGCGCCGCATCGGCGGGCGTGGCGAGCCCACCGGCCGCGAAGTTCACGACCGGCAGCGTCCCGCTCTCGGAGACCATCCGGACCAGGTCGACCGGCGCGCCGAGATCCTTGGCCGCCGCGACGAGCTGCTCGGGGCGCAGGCTCTGGAGCCAGCCGATCTCTCGGAGCATCGTCCGCTGGTGCCGGACGGCCTCGACGACGTTGCCGGTGCCGGCCTCGCCCTTGGTGCGGATCATGGCCGCGCCCTCGGCGATCCGACGGAGCGCCTCGCCGAGGTTCCGCGCGCCGCACACGAACGGGACCGTGAACGCCCACTTGTCGATGTGGTGCTCCTCGTCGGCGGGCGTGAGCACCTCGGACTCGTCGACGTAGTCGACGCCGAGCGCCTGGAGGATCTGCGCCTCGACGAAATGCCCGATGCGGGCCTTCGCCATCACCGGGACCGAGACCGCGTTCATGATCTCCTCGACCTTGGTGGCGTCGGCCATGCGCGCGACCCCACCCTCGGCGCGGATGTCTGCCGGGACGCGCTCGAGCGCCATCACGGCACACGCGCCGGCGTCCTCGGCGATCTTGGCCTGGTCGGCCGTGGTGACGTCCATGATGACGCCGCCCTTGAGCATCTCGGCCAGGCCGGACTTCACTCGGAAGGTGCCGGTCTCCCGTTCCACCGGGGTGTCCTCCTTCAGCGGTCGGGGCTCACGGATCGTGCTCCGATGACGACCCTGAGTGTACCGCCGGGCACGACCCGGTCGATCGGTTCGACGCTCGAGCGAGGGTCAGCGCCGCTCGAGGCCGACCGGGACCGAGCTGGGGAGCAGCTCGATCCACGTGCGTCCGGGTGCGAGCGCGATCTCGGTCCCATCCTTGGTGACGAACGTGGTCACGTCGTGGAGCGACTCGCGCTCCCAGCGGCCGCGGATCACCTCGCCGTCGCGAAGGACGTAGGCCTTGCCCGAACCCGTCAGGTCGACCTCGGGCGAAGGGTTGCCGGCCGAGTCGAGGAAGTCGCTGTCGGTCACGGTGACGACCTGGACCACGACGTTGGTCGCCGAGACGCGCTCGTTGCCCTCGAGCACGTGGGGGACGTCGCCGTGCGAACGCAGCCACGCGCCCTTGGCCCCGTTCCAGTGCCAGTAGACGTCGGACACGCCCGAGTACGGCAGGTGCACCGACCGGATCCGCTTCGCGGCGCCGTCCCACGTGTCGGCGTACGTGAACAGCGGATCGGGTGCTCCGTCCTTGGACTTGCCGGCGCGCCAGAGGGCGTCGGTCGTCGTGTAGAGGTTGTGCGGCGCCGCGCGGGACTCGTCCCGCGTGTACGAGTCGGCCGCGATGATGTAGTTCACATCGACCAGGCCCACCTTCGGCACCTCGAGCTTCACCACGTTGCGCCCGCCCGCGTACCCGAACACCGCCGGCCCCAGCTGGCGCAGGTAGTCCGGGTCGGTCGTTCGGCCGCTGCGGACCGGCCCGACGCGATCCGAGTCACCGCACTGGAACACCGCGATGAACCGCGTGTAGCCGCCCTCGACCGGTTCCTCGACGACCACGTCGGCCTCGTTCAGCGCGGCCTGCGGTCGCGCCTCCGGGGCGTTCTCGATCTTGACCGCGAGCGCCGGGCGGTCCGGGATCTCGCTCCCGGGGACGGGCTCGCCGGTCAGCGGGCAGGTGGCGTCGGGTGCACCGGCTCCGTCCGCCAGGCCGACCTTCTGCAGCGTGTCGCGCACGAAGGCCGGTGCCTGCTGCGGGAACAGCGCGAAGTACCCGAGCGCGCCGGCCGCGACCACCGCGACCGTGGCACCGGCGGCCATGAGCTTGCCGCGGCGGGTGAGGGTTCGGCGGGTTCGGGGCGAGTTCGTGCGATGGGTTCCGGACATCAGGGACTCCCGAGGGGTTCGCGGGCTTATAGGGGATGTCGCCGGCCCGGAGTGCCGGGCCGGTCATGACAGCGGGAGCAGATGCTACCGGGCGTTCGGAGGCGTCTCAACGACCCGGGCCGATCTCGTCGGGATCGTCACATCTCCTCGAGACGGCGGATCCGCTCCTCGATCGGCGGGTGCGTGCTGAACAGCTTCTCGAGCGGGCCCATGCCCTCCCCCTGGATGCGCGAGGGCTGGTTGAGCCACAGGTGTGCGGTCGCGTTGTTCGCCGAACGCATCGGGATCCCCGACGCCGCGCCGATCTTGCGGAGCGCGCTCGCGAGCCCGGGCGGGTACCGCGTCAGCAGCGCGCCCTGGGCGTCGGCGAGGAACTCGCGCTGCCGCGACACGGCCAGCCGCACGATCTGCCCGATGATCGGCGCGAGCACCAGCAACACGAGCCCGACCGCGAAGATGATCGCCTCGACCCCGCCGCCGCTCCGATCGCCCCCGCGGCGGCCGCGGACGCCGCCCCACCACCACGACCGCATGAAGAACTCGCTGATCAGGACCACCGCGCCGACGAGCGTCGCCACCACCGTCCCCACGAGGATGTCGCGGTCGACGACGTGCGAGAGCTCGTGCCCGATCACGCCCTCGAGCTCGACCCGGTTCATCGTCGCGAGCAGCCCCTCGGTGACGGCGACCGACGAGTGCTCCGGGTTGCGCCCGGTCGCGAACGCGTTCGGCGCCTGCTCGGGGATCAGGTAGACCTTCGGCTTGGGGATCCCCGCCGCGATCGACAGCCCCTCGACGATGTTGTGCAGGCGCGGTTGGTCCTGCGGGGTCACCTCGCGCGCTCGCGTCGAGGCGAGGACGAGACGGTCGCCCCCGAAGAACGACCCGAGCGACAGGACCACCGCGAGCGCCACCGCGCCGACGAGCCCGTAGAGGCCGCTCCCGTACCAGAGTCCGAGCACGTACCCGACCGCCCCGAGCAACACGATCGCCCCGAAGATGAGCAGGACGGTCTTGCGCTTGTTCGCCGCGATCTGCTCGTACACGGACTACCTGGGGAACTCGACCCGAGACGGCTCGCGGACCGGGTCCTCGATGTCGAAGAACTCCCGCGGTCCGAACCCGAACGCCTTGGCGACGACGTTCGAGGGGAACGAGCCGATGAGCGTGTTCAGGAGCATGACCTGGTCGTTGTAGAACTGCCGCGCGAACGCGATCTTCGATTCGGTCCCGGTGAGCTCCTCCTGCAGGGCCAGGAAGTTCTGGTTGGCCTTCAGGTCGGGGTAGTTCTCGGCGACCGCGAACAGCTGCCGGATCCCCCGCGTGATCTGGTTCTCGGCCTGCGCCTGGTCCGGGACCGCGTTCGCGTCGATCGCGCGGGACCGCGCCTCGGTGACGTGCTCGAACAGCTCTCGCTCGTGGGTCGCATACCCCTGGACGGTCGTCACGAGGTTCGGGATCAGGTCGTAGCGCCGGCGCAGCTGGACGTCGATCTGTGACCACCCGTTGTTCACGCGGGCGCGGAGCTTGACCAGTCGGTTGTAGATCCAGATGCCGCCGAGCAGCAGGAGGGCGACGAGGATGACGACGATCCACAGCCAGGTGGGCACGGCGGCATCCTAGCGCGTCGCGCCGATGACCCGGTCGTAGACGGCCTCCAGGCGGGGCGCGACGGCCTGCCAGGAGAACGTCTCCGCGCGCGTCCGCCCCGCGGCCGCCAGGGTGGCCGCGAGCTCGGGTTCGGAAAGCACCCGGCGGATCGCGGCGGCGAGCGCGTTCGCGTCGTTCGGCGGGACCAGGAGCCCGTCGACGCCGTCGCGGACCACCTCCCGGTACCCGGCGATGTCCGACGCGACCACCGGCACGCCGGCCGCCATCGCCTCGACGAGCACGATCCCGAAGCTCTCCTGCCCGGTCGCGGGCGACACGGCGACGTCGGACGCCGCGTGGTAGCGGGGAAGCTCGGCGTGCGGGACGGTCCCCAGGCGGAGGATCCGGCTCCGCAGATCGCTCGGCAGCGAACGCAGCAGGACGCGATCGCGCCCGTCGCCCGCGACGAGCAGGTGCGCGTCCGGGGTCTCGGAGGCGACCTCCTCGAACGCGCGCAGCATGATCTCGAACCCCTTCTGCGGGTCCAGGCGGTTCACCCACAGGATCTTCGGGCCGGCCGGCAGGCCCTCGACGGGCCGGCCCGGGTGCGCGAACGCGCGGACGTCGACGCCGTTCGGGACGATCTCGAGTGGGACGTCCACCACGCGTCGCAGGAACGACGCCGCCGCCTCCGAGACGGCGACCGCGGCGTCGATCCGCCCGCTCACCTGACGCAGCACCGGCCCGGCGAGCTCCATCAGGCGCGAACGGTCGAGGGAGGCGTGGAACGTGGCGACGACGGGCGCGCTCGCGGCCAGGACCGCGAGCATCGAGGTGCTCGGCGTGAGCGGCTCGTGCGCGTGGATCACGTCCGGGTCGAACGACCGCATCGCGGACCGGATCCGTCGCCACGATCCCGGCGAGAACGAGATCGGCGCGACGGTGCCGCGGTAGGGCACGCGGACCGGCCGCCCCACGATCCGGACGCCGGCATCGTCCGACGGCCGCGAACCGGGAGCGAGGATCGTGGTCCGGTGGCCCCGCGACCGGAGCTCGTCGGCGAGCTGCCGGACGTGGACCTGGACGCCGCCGGGCGCCTCCCAGTCGTACGGACAGACGAGGAGGATCTTCACCGAGGCTCGACCGGCGTCGCCGGCGCGGTGGCCGTCGAACCGGCCTCCGGCCACGCCGGCTGGAACATGTGCCAGTCCGTCGGCTTGGCGGCGATCGCGCGCTCGAAGCGTTCGGCCATCAGCCGCGAGAGCGTGGTGACGTCCTCTCGCATCACCCCCGTGCGCTCGAACTCGAGCGGCTCCCCGATCCGGACCTCCCACCCGTCCTCGCGCGTGTAGACGGGGCAGACGACCAGCGGCGCGCCGGAGCTGAGCGACAGCAGCGCCGGGCCGGCCGGCACGCGCCGCGTCGCGCCGAACATCTCGACCTCGATCCCGCGGCCCGAGAGGTCGCGGTCGGCGACGAGCGCCACCAACCAGTTCTCGGACAACAGCTGCTTGAGCTGCTGGCCGACATGGCCATCCTTGGTGAGCCCGATGATCCGCATGCCGAGCTCCTCGCGGTGGCGAAGGAACAGGTCGTAGAGCCGTGGCGGCCGGAGCTCCTCGGCGACGGCGGCGATCCGGTACCCGTTCGCGCCGAACCAGTGGCCGGCCGCGTCCCAGTTCCCCATGTGCGGCAGGGCGCAGACCACACCCTTGCCCGCCTCGAGGGCGCGGTCGATGTTCTCGACGTCGACCATCACGAGACGCTGGTTGAACTCGCCCACCGGCATCTTCCGGATGCGGAACGCGTCGAACCAGAACCGCGCGTAGAGCTCGAACGCTTCCCGCGTCGCGTGCTCGACCCGTTCGTCGGTCGGGTCGGCGCCGAGCACCCGCGCCTGGTTGGCGGCCACGGTCGCTTGGACGCCGTGGAGACGCCGGTAGGCCACGCGCCCGAGCGTCTCGAACACGCGGCGGCCGATGCGTTCGGGCAGCGACATCGCGAGCCACTCGGCGGTTCGATAGCCCCAGTAGCCGAGCGTCTCCCGCCGGGTCTCCGGCTTGCTCGCCGGCGCGTCCTCCGGCGACGTCATGCGGGGTCCGGGCGCGGGCTCACAGGCGCTCCTCCTTCACGACCTGGCTTGCCCGGACGGCGGACGCGAGCAGCATCAGGACCGCCACCGCCCACGGCGTCCACCGCCATCCGCCGATCAGACCGGCCGAGATCAGCCCGTACCGGAGCGCCGGTGTGATCACGCCCTCCTCGATCCCGTAACCGAGGGAGCCCCCGCGCGCGCGGATGTACGAGGCGAGGAACCCGGCCGCGAGCGCGAACAGCGCGCCGGCCGCGAGCCACGGATCCACGGTCCGCGACACCCACGTGAGCGCACCCAGGACGCACCCGTCGAACAGGCGGTCGCCGAACGACAGCGCCACGCGGCCGAGCCGGTCGTCCGGGCGCAGGAGCACGCCGCCGGCGACCAAGGCGGCCCCCGCCGCCAGCGAGGCGAACCCCGCGGGCTCGGGCTCGCCGACCAGCAGCAGCCAGGTGGCGACGGCGATCGCGACGCCCGCGGCGATGCACAGGATCGGCACCACCGCACGCTCGCCCACCTGCGCTCGAACGCTCACCACCACCACCCGCGCGAGGGTATCACCGGTGCTCGGGGCCCCGGAACAGCCAGAGGAGGAGCCAGAGAGCGAGCCGGCGAACGAGCCGGAACCGAAGCGGACGGCCGCGCTAGAATCCCGGTCCGTTTCCCGTCCGTCCGATCGGGGGCCGCTTGAAGACCTACGAAGCCAAGGACATCCGCAACGTGTTGCTCGTGGGGCACGGCGGCGCGGGCAAGACCACGCTGCTCGAGGCGATGCAGTTCGCCTCCGGCGCCACCACGAGGATGGGGACCGTCGAGGACGGCAACACCGTCAGCGACTTCGAGCCCGAGGAGATCAAGAAGGGCATCAGCGTCTCGCTCGGGATGGCGCCGGTCGAGTGGAACGGCGTGAAGGTCAACGTCCTGGACGCTCCCGGGTACGCCGACTTCATCGGCGACGTCCGGACGGCGATCCAGGCCGTGGACGCGGTCGTGCTCGTCGTCTCGGCCGTCGACGGCGTGGAGGTCCAGACCGAGGTCGCCTGGGAGCTCGCGATCGAGGCCGGCCTGCCTCGCGCGATCCTGATCAACAAGCTCGACCGCGAGCGGGCCTCGTTCGAACGGACGCTGGAGCAGCTCGTGCAGGCGTTCGGCACGCAGGTCGCGCCCCTCGAGCTCCCGCTCGGGGAGGAGCACGACTTCGAGGGCGTCGCCGACCTGCTGGGGCGCAAGGCGTACCGGTACGGCACCGGCCCCACCGCGACCGAGGGCGAGTGGCCCGACGACATCGCGGGCAAGGCGGATCCGTTCCGCGAGAAGCTGGTGGAGGCCGTCGCCGAGTCCGACGACGCGCTGATCGAGAAGTACCTCGAGGAGGGCGAGCTCTCCGAGGACGAGGTCGTCCACGGCGTGAAGCGAGGGTTCGCCGAGGCCAGGATCGCGCCGGTCTTGTGCGCGGCGGCCGCCCGGCCGATCGGCGTCGATCGCGTGCTCCAGTTCATCGCCGACGAGTTCCCCTCCCCGATCGACCGCGGGCCGGTCACGGTGGTGACCAAGGCCGGGGAGGAGAAGGAGCGGGCGTGCGACCCCGGCCAGCCGCTCACGTCGTACGTGTTCAAGACCGTGTCCGACCCGTTCGTCGGGCACATCACGATGTTCCGGGTGTTCTCGGGGACCCTGCGGCCGGACTCGTCCGTGTACAACGCGACGAAGGGCACCGAGGAGCGGATCGGTCAGCTGTTCGCGCTGCGTGGCAAGGAGCACGAGACGCTCTCGGAGGTGCCGGCGGGCGACATCGCGGCGGTCGCGAAGCTCGCGCACACGACCACCGGCGACACGTTCTCGACCAAGGACGACCCGGTGACGCTGCCGGCCATCGAGATGCCCGAACCGCTGCTCGCGTTCGCGATCACGCCGAAGACCAAGGGCGACGAGGACAAGCTCTCGACCGCGCTCTCGCGCCTGCGTGAGGAGGACCCGACGCTCCGCATCGAGCGCTCGGACGAGACGCACGAGACCGTGATGTACGGGATGGGCGAGGCGCACCTGGACGTACAGATCGAACGGATGAAGCGCAAGTTCGGCGTCGAGGTGACGCACGTCCCCGGCCAAGATCGCGTACCGCGAGACGGTTCGAGGCCCGGGCAAGGGCGTCGGACGCCACGTGAAGCAGACCGGTGGCCACGGTCAGTACGCGATCTGCAACCTCGAGGTCGAGCCGCTCCCTCGCGGAGAGCGGGTTCGAGTTCGTCGACAAGATCTTCGGCGGCGCGATCCCCAAGACGTTCATCGGCTCGGTCGAGAAGGGCGTCGTCAAGACGATGCAGACGGGCGTGATGAGCGGCAACCCGATGGTCGACATCCGCGCCACGCTCGTCGACGGCAAGTTCCACAGCGTGGATTCCTCCGACATGGCGTTCCAGCTCGCGGGCGCGCTCGCCCTCAAGGAGGCGGCGGCCGCGGCGGGCGTCGTCCTGCTCGAACCGATCGTCGAGGTCGACGTCGTCGTCCCCGAGTCGCACACCGGCGACATCATGGGTGACCTCAACGCCAAGCGGGCCAAGATCCAGGGCGTCGAGTCGGCCGGCGCCGGCAAGCAGCGCGTGAAGGCCTCGGTGCCGCAGGCCGAGGTCGCGCGCTACTCGATCGACCTGCGTTCGATGACCGGGGGGCGGGCCGCGTTCACGATGCATTTCTCCCACTACGAGGAGGTGCCGACGCACCTCGCCGACAAGATCATCGCGGCGGCGCAGCAGGAGAAGGAAGCGGCGCACAAGTAGTCGCCGCCGGTCCAAGACGATCGCGGAACCGCACCAGCGTCACCCAAGCACGACCAGACGTTCCCGTCGATCAGACCTCGCCGAGGAACCCCAGTACCAACTGGTTGAACTCCTGGGGTCGGCGGAGCGGGATCACGTGATCCGTCTCGGGGATCCGTACCAGCCGAGCGCCGCGGATGCCCTCGGCGAGCACCTCGCACATCCGCTCTTGCCACGGCGGGTCGTGATCGGCGGGCAGGACGAGCGTCGGAACGTCGATCTCGCCGAGTCGCTCGGCGGCCGGTGGGTCGATCGGGATCTCGCCGCTCTCGTCCATCGTGAGCTCCTGCAGGTTCTCGAACGCGATCCGCCGGATCAGCGATCCCGCCGGGTCGTCCGTGCCGAGCGGAGCCCAGAGCCACCGCAACCGCAGGTCCTGGGCCCCCTCGAGATCGCCCGCCGTGACGGCCTGCTCGATCTGGCGCTCCACGTCGGCGAACGCCGCCTCCCACGCGGCCTCCTCATCCTGGGTGCCCTCGAACCCGGAGAGCGCGGGGCTGGCAAGGACGAGCGCCGAGACACGCGCCGGATGTGTGAGCGCGAAGTCCACCGCCACCTGCCCGCCCATCGAGTTCCCGATCAACGCGGCGCGCTCGACGCCGGCTTCGTCCATCACGGCGGCGACGTCCTCGACGTGCGAGTACGGCCTGCCGGGTTCGGGGAGGCTCGAGCGACCGTAGCCGCGGAAGTCGAGGCGCAGCACCCGATGGGTACGGGAGAACACCCCGAACTGCTCGTCCCAGACCCGGCCGTCCCACAGCCCCGGATGCAGGAAGACGACGTCGGGGCCCTCCCCCGCCGACTCCCAGGCGAGCTCGCCACCGTCGAACTCGACGACGGCGCTCGTCATCCGCGTCATCGCCCGGACCCTCAGCCGGCGAACGCCAGGAAATCGAGCGCCAGCCGATTGAACCGTTCGGGCTTGCCGACGTTGACGAGCTGGTCGGTCTCGGCCACGACGCGCTTGCTCGCGCCCGGGACCTGCGCCGCCACGAGGTCGGCGATCTCGCCGACCTCCGCGATGTCCTCCTCGCCGACGATCAACAACGCGGCGGCCCGGAGCGCTTCAAGCCGATCGACCGCTGGGGGCGGTTCCTCGCGCCACGACGGGTCGATCCGCTGGGCGGCCGCGTTCGCGAGCGCGACCGTCCGCACGCCGGGATCGGCCTTCGACGTCACGGGGGCCCAGACGGCGAGCTGCAGCTCGATCGCACCTTGCGGATCCCCCGCCGCGACCGAACGGGCGACCTGGTCCGTGAGCGCCTCGGCGCCGGGGTCGCGCCACGGGTAGCCGCTCACCCGCGGCGACGACGCGACGACGGCCTCGATCGCCTCGGGCGTCTCGAGCGCGAGGTCGAACGCCAACCCCGCGCCCTCGGCACAGCCGACGAGCGCGCATCTCGCGATCTCGAGCGTGTCGAGCAGGGCTCGGAGGTCCCGCACGTCCGAGAACGGTCCCGTCGGGGCGTCCGAACGTCCGAACCCACGCCGGTCGTAGCGGACGACCTCGTGCTGCTCCGCGAAGGTCTCGAACTGCGGCTCCCAGACACGCGCGTCCATCAGGCCCGAGTGCACGAACACGACCGGGAACCCGGCACCGGCGCGCTCGTACCACAGGCGTCCGTCCTCCAGATCCGCGAAGCCGTCGCTCATGCGCCCTCGAAACGCGGGAGGAGCCGCGCGTACGTCTCGTCGAGCAGTTCGGGAAGGACACGCGTCTCACCCACGACCGGCATGAAGTTCGTGTCGCCGTTCCAGCGAGGGACGACGTGCCAGTGCAGGTGGCCGGGGATGCCGGCGCCGGCCACGCGGCCGAGGTTCATCCCGAGGTTGAAGCCGTG
Source organism: uncultured Actinomycetes bacterium (assembly GCA_963778545.1). Classification (GTDB taxonomy): domain Bacteria; phylum Actinomycetota; class UBA4738; order UBA4738; family HRBIN12; genus DASSJM01. Next base: position 334,125 of record CAVZUW010000015.1, read on the forward strand.
CGGCTCCGTCTCGGCCTCGAGCGCGCGGATCGAGCGGGTGAGCAGCGAGTCGACCTCCGCGAACTCGGCGGGCTCGATGGCGCCGAAGTCGCCGACGTGGCGGAACGGGGCGACCATCAGGTGACCCGGGTTGTACGGGAACGAGTTCAAGATCACGAACGCGAGCTTCCCGCGGACCAGGATCTTCGTTCGGTCGTCGTCGCCCTCGGCCGGCAGGTCGCAGAAGATGCAGCCGTCGTCGTCACCCTGCTCCTTGGCGGCCTGGATGTACGCCATCCGCCACGGCGACCAGATCCGGTCCACGCCGCCGCCCCCGGCGTCCTCGCCTCAGCCGCCGAACCGCGACTGGGTCAGGCGCTTCGAGGCCGACCTCGTCGACGAGCGCGTCCGCGAAGTCGTCGAACGGCACGCCCTTGGTCTCGACGCCCTCCCGGTCGCGCACGGTGAGCTCGCCCGACTCGATCTCCTTGTCCCCGATCACGAGCACGTACGGAGCCTTCGCCAGCTGCGCGGCGCGGACCTTCTTGCCGACCGTCTCGCCGCTCTCGTCCACGGCGGGACGCAGCCCGGCGCCTCGCAGCTTCGAGGCGAGCTCGCGGGCGTGCTCGAGGTGACGGTCGGCCACCGGCAGCAGGCGCACCTGCTCGGGCGAGAGCCACAGCGGGAACGCGCCGGCGTAGTGCTCGATCAGCACGGCGCTGAACCGTTCGATCGACCCGAGGATCGCGCGATGGATCATCACCGGGCGGTGACGCTGGTTGTCCTCGCCGACGTACTCCATCTGGAACCGTTCGGGCAGGCCGAAGTCGCACTGCACGGTGGTCAGCTGCCACAGACGCCCGATCGCATCGCGGAAGTGGAAGTCGACCTTCGGCCCGTAGAACGACCCCTCGCCCTCGGCGACCTGGAACTCGAGCCCGCTGCGCTCGAGCGCGTCGCGCAGGGCGCCGGTCGCGCGTTCCGCCATCTCGGGCGTCACGATCGTCTCCCCCGGCAACGTGGAGAGCGTGACCACCGGCTCGGTGAACCCGAACGTGCGATGGATCTCGAGCGTCAGCTCGAACACGGCCAGGATCTCGTCGACGAGCTGGTCCTCGCGACAGATGATGTGCGAGTCGTCCTGGGTGAAGCCGCGCGCGCGCAGGAGCCCGTGCACGACGCCGAGGCGCTCGTACCGGTAGACGCTCCCGAGCTCCGAGAGCCGGATCGGCAGCTCGCGGTACGAACGGATCTGCGACTTGTACACGAGCACGTGGAACGGGCAGTTCATCGGCTTGACGAAATAGCCCGGATCGCCCTCGTGACGCATCTCGGGGTACATCAGGTCGGCGTACTTCTCCGTGTGGCCCGACGTGTCCCACAGCTCGCGGCGCGCGAGGTTCGGCGTCACGACGGGGTCGTACCCGCGTTCGAGATGCAGGTCGCGCACGTAGTCCTCGAGCTGTTTGCGGAAGATCCCGCCCTTGGGATGCCACACGGCCAGGCCGGGACCGAGCTCTTCGGGGAAGGAGAACAGGTCGAGCTCGCGGCCGAGCTTGCGGTGGTCGCGCTTCTCGGCCTCCTCCAGGCGGTGCAGGTACGAGCGCAGTTCCTTCGGCGTCGACCACGCCGTCCCGTAGATCCGCGTGAGCATCGGCCGCGCCTCGTCCCCGCGCCAGTACGCGCCCGCGAGCTTCATCAGCTTGAACGCCTTCAGCCGGCCGGTCGAGGGCACGTGGGGACCCAGGCACAGGTCCGCCCACCCGTCGTTGCGGTAGATCGTGACCGTGTCGCCGGCGGGGACCTCGCCCTCCTCGAGCGACTCGATGATCTCGCGCTTGTAGGGCTGGTCCGCGAACCGCTCGAGCGCGTCGGCGCGCGGGACCTCCTCGCGCACGAACGGCTGATCGGCGTCGACGAGCTCGCGCATCCGGTCCTCGATCTTCGCGAGGTCGGTCTCGGAGACCGGACCCGGCAGCTCGAGGTCGTAGTAGAAGCCGTCCTCGACGGACGGCCCGATCGCGTAGCGGGTGCCCGGCCACAGGTCGCACACGGCCTGCGCCAGCACGTGCGCGGCCGAGTGACGCAGGACGTGGAGACCGTCGGGGTCGTCGCGGCTTGACCGGCTCCACCTTCCCGTCGGTCACCGGCACGAACGAGAGGTCGACCAGCTCGCCGTCCACCCGGGCCGCGATGGCCTCGGGTGGAAGCACGGAACCCACCGGCTCCCCTTCGGGGAGCTCGGTGGTGGTGCCGTCGGGGAGCTCGATCCTCGGCATGGACGGCCATGATATCCGCCGCCCTCGGTGCGACCGGGCCCTATTCGTACGAGATCGCGTCGAGCACGTTGAGCTTGGCCGCCCGCCGGGCGGGGAAGATCGCGAAGAACACCCCGAGCACGGCGGCGAACACGACGTAGAACGCGAGCTGACCGCCCGGGATGCCGAGCTCGGTGAACCCCTTGGGCTCGAGCGCCTGCTGCAGGGCCCATCCGAACGCGATCCCGATCACGACCCCGAGCAGGGCTCCCATGATCGAGATGATCACGGCCTCCCACCGGACCATCGAGCGCGTCTGCCGCCGGGTGAGCCCCACCGCCCGGAGCAGGCCGAGCTCCCGGGTCCGCTCGTAGATCGACAGGTACAACGTGTTCATCACGCCGAACAGCGCGATGATCACCGCGAACAGGAGCAGCGCGGTGACCAGGTTCAGGATCTGATTCAGGAACGTCGCGTACTTGTCGCGGAACTGGGCCTGGTCCAGCACCTCGACGTTCGGGTAGGGCGTCAGCGCGCTCTCGATGTCGGCCCGGACGGCCGGAAGGTCGGCGCCGTCGACGGCCTTGACCAGGACGAAGATGTCGAGCTGCTGGGCCACGTTCGCGTCGAACGTGTCGAGCGAGAGCGCGTAGTCCCCGATCAGCCCGTTCTCCGAATAGAGCGCGACCACCTCCATGTCCACCTTCCCGGTCGCGGGGAACTCGACCTCGATCGTGTCCCCCACGCTCCACCCGTTGTCCACGGCGGTGTCGTCGAACACGGCGATCGTGTTCGCGCCCTGGAGATCGTCGAGCGAGCCGTCGGTCACGCCGAGCTCGGACACGACCGGGAAGGTCGCCGGGTCCAGACCCGAGACGAACGACGTCCCGCCCTTGATGTGCACCTCGCCCTGCCGAACCTGCGACACGGTCTCCACGCCCTGGACCCCCCGCAGGTCCTCGGCCGCCGCCGTGCTGAAGCCCGCGAAGGTCGGCGAGGTCAGGATGAAGTCGGCCTTGAGCGTGCGGTCGAGGATCTCGGTCGTGGACGCCTTGGCCGATGCGCCGAACACGGCGACGAACACCACCAGGCCGAGCCCGATCATCAGTGCGGAGGCCGTCGCCGCGGTCCGGCGCGGGTTCCGCATCGAGTTCTCGCCGCCGAGCTTGCCCGGCACCCCGGTCTTGCGGATCGGCAGCCCGATGACGCTCGCGATCGGGCGCGCGATCAACGGGGTGAGCATCGCGACGCCGACGAACGTGAGCGCCACACCCAGACCGACGAGCTGGAGGGCGTTCTCGGGCGCGCCGAACAGCCCGTACACCAGCGGCACGATCCCGAGCGCCAGCACGACCACCCCCGAGATCAGGCGGAACCGCAGCGAGCGACCGGGGCGGTCCTGCGCCTCGCGCAGCGCCTCGATCGGCGCCACCCTGGCGGCCCGGCGCGCCGGGACCAGCGCGGCGATCACCGTGACGAGCGTGCCGACGACGATCGAGACGACGAACGTGCGGCCGAGGATCACCGTCCCCGACGACGGGATCTCGAGCCCGGTCGCGCTGAGGGCGCCCTTGAGCAGGATCGCGATCCCGATCCCGGCCAACACGCCGAGCAGCGAGGACACGACGCCGATCACCGTGGCCTCGATCATGACCGAGGTCATCACCTGGCGCCCGCTGGCGCCGAGCGCTCGGAACAGGGCAAGCTCGCGGGTCCGTTGAGCCACGATGATCGCGAACGTGTTGAAGATGATGAAGGCGCCGACGAACAGGGCGACGAACGCGAAGACCAGGAAGGCCGTCCGAAGGAAGCCGAGACCGGTGCTGATCTGGTCCTGGGTCTCCGCCGTCACCGTGGCGGCCGTGACGGCCTCGACGCCCTTCGGCAGGACCTCCCCGATCCGTCGCTGCAGATCGACGCCCGAGACGCCCTTGTCCGCCACGACCGAGACCGAGTCGAGCTCGCCCTCCTTGCCCAGCACCCGCTGCGCGGTCGGCAGGTCGAACAGCGCCCACGTCGCGCCGCCCAGGCTGTCGGCGTCGCCGTACCCGGCGATCCCCACCACGTCGAACTCGCCCGGGGGGCCCTCGAACACGATCTCGACGCGGTCGCCGACCTGGATGTCGTGCGCCTGCGCCGTTCCGGCGTCGATCACGACCTGGTCGGGCCCGCTCGGCGGCGACCCGCCCGGCTTGAGCGTGAACCCGTTGAGCTCGTTCCACGCCGAGGCGGCCGTCGGCGGTCCGAACGTCCCGATCACCTTGCCGGTCGCCGGGTCGACGATCTGCGCGTACCCGACGACGTCCCCCTCGGCCCGCGCGACGCCCGGGGACTCCCCGCACCTCCTCGAGCACCGACTCGGGCATCGGCTCGCGTTCCTCGAGGCTGCTGGTCTGCGCGGTGAACGCGTTCTCGCTGCGCACCAGCACGTCGATCGACGAGTACGCGGTGTCGAACAGGTCGTTGAACGCCCTGGTCATCGTGTCGGTGAGGACGAACGTGCCGGCCATGAAGCCGACACCCAGCACGACGGACAGACACGGTGAGGAGCAGGCGGACCTTCCGGGCGAGCAGGCTGCGGATCGCCGCGCGGAACACGGTCAGCCTTCCAGCGACTTCAGCCGGTCGAGCACCCGCTCGGTGGTCGGCTCCAGCATCTCGTCGACGACCCGGCCGTCGCCGAGGAACACGATCCGGTCGGCGAAGCTCGCCGCCGACGCGTCGTGCGTCACCATCACGATCGTCTGCCCGTGGTCCTTCACGGCGCTGCGCAGGAACGTCAGGATCTCCTGGCTCGCCTTCGAGTCCAGGTTGCCCGTCGGCTCGTCGGCGAACACGATCTCGGGGCGGCTGACGAGCGCCCGCGCGCCGGCGACCCGCTGCTGCTGGCCCCCCGAGAGCTCGGCCGGCCGGTGGCTGAGGCGGTCGCGGATCCCGACGGTGTCGACCACCTCGTCGAACCAGGCCTTGTCCGGCTCCTCGCCCGCGATATCGAGCGGGAGCGTGATGTTCTCGGACGCCGTGAGCGTGGGCACGAGGTTGTAGGCCTGGAACACGAAGCCGACGCTCTTGCGCCGCAGCAGCGTCAGGTCCTTCTCGGACAGGGTGGTCAGATCGACATCGCCGATCAGGACCTGCCCCGACGTGGGTTTGTCGAGGCCCGCCATACAGTGCAGGAGGGTCGATTTCCCCGACCCCGACGGCCCCATGATGGCCGAGAACCGGGCACGCTCGAACTCCACGGAGACGTCGTCGAGCGCCCGGACGGTCGCATCGCGTTCGCCGTACGTCTTGGTCAGGCCGATCGCGCGGGCGGCGACGCCCGTTCGGGCATCGGGTGGCGCGATCTCGTTGGTTGCGGACATCCGTTTCCCCCTCGAACGATCGTCCGGAGACGTTACCGAACCGGCGGCGAAACGGAGGCGGACCGTGGGCGCGGCAGGTTTTGAACCTGCGACCTCTCGCGTGTGAGGCGAGCGCTCTCCCGCTGAGCTACGCGCCCGGGGCCGGAAGGGTAACACCCGCATCCCGCCCCGGAGCCCGGTCGGTGCCCCCGAGGAAGGCCCGGGAAAAGGAGACGGCGGCGCGTGCCCGCGTCGCGCCGCCGTCCATCGGCCGAGCCCGTAGCTCGGACGTCCAGGGCCGCACTATGCACCGGCGGATCGTTCCGGCGCAAGTCCCAATCTGAAGCAACCTCCGTAGGCCGCCCGGCCGTACGCACGCTGCTTCCCGGTGCCCGGCGGGGGCCCCATCGGATGCCATGATGGCGTCGTGGAACGCGAGGCGCGGGACGCGTCGAGGCGCACCTACCTCGCCGAGGAACGGACCCTCCTGGCGTGGTGGCGTTCGGGGCTGGCGGCGTTCGCCGTCGCGATCGGCGTCGGCCGCCTCCTGCCCGCCCTGCTCGACGACCCCGGGGAGGGATCGTTCGTCGCCCTCGGGGTGGCCTACGCCGTCCTCGGGCTCGCGCTCGTGCTCTTCGGCTCGCTCCGGGAGCGGGCGCAGGCCAAGGCCCTGTCCAGGGTGGATCCGCGCCGCTCCCCCCGCGGTCGTCATCGGGCTCACCCTGTACCTCGCCCTGCTGGCGCTCGCGACGATCGTCCTCGTGCTCTCGGTCTGACGGATCGCGTCAGGCCGACAAGGGGACCGTCACGGTCGCCGTCACCTGGGTCGTGTTGCCGCACGGATCGGTCGCCAGGTACGTGAACGTGTAGACGCGGCCGTCGCCGACCCCCGAACGTTCGGCGCGCAGGCGAACGGTGTCGTCGTCCACGATCACGATGTCGTCGGTCGTGTTGCCGTCGTCGGCGCCGTCGTCCGGCTCGTCGGACGTGACCGACACGAGCTCCACCGAGGGGTCGGGGTCGGCGTCGTCGGAGACCGTGATCGTCGCCTCGACCGTCCGGTACTGGTGGTTGGGGGGCGACAGGACGTTCGGGGTGAGCGAGACGGCGAGGGACGGACCGGTGGTGTCCCGGCAGAACGTCGCGACCTGCGGATCGTGGTCGCTCGCTCCCCGGGCCACGTCGCCCGGGAAGTCGGCCGCCCAGTCGCTGTTCACGTGGGCCGCTCGGATCTGCGAGAGCTCGGCGAACAGCGAAGGCGTCACGAAGAGCTGGTCGAGCGTCTGGGTCTGCCCCTGGAAGATGTAGCTGTAGGCGCTCGACGGGACGTCGCTGACGAGCGTGTCCCACAGGTTCTCGAGCCCCTGGTCGTAGAGCGGTCCGAGCTGATCGCTCGGGAACAGCGGGTGCCCAGGCGCGAACGGATCGTCGGGCCGCGGGTAGACGTTCAGGTCGCCGCCGACGGCAACGTGCACGTCCTCGTCCTCGGCCTGCAGGGCGTCGACGATCGCGGCGTCGTACAGCGCCTGCTCGGTCCGTTGCCCGACCCGGGCGTCGGGCGTGCTGCTGTAGTGGTTGCTGATCGCGTACAGGTCGAACGACGTCCCGTCGCCGATCGAGTTCCGCCAGACGCGGAACAGCCCGACCTGGGGCGCCCTCGTGTAGACGTTCGAGCCGTCCACGCCGGTGCTGAGGTCGACGTCGCCCGGCAGGTCGGCGTTCAGCGCCTTGGGGTTCGAGACGTCGGTGTTGTACCCGAGCGCGGTCCCTCGGTAGTCGACGGTCGGCGAGCTCCCCAGGACGGGATCGGAGCCGTCGGCGGGCAGGAGCTCGACGCGGTCGGTCCGGAACAGGAAGGCCGCGACGATCCCCCGGTCGTCCGCGCCGTCGCGGTCGTACGCGGCGTCGTAGGCGGGACCGCCGAAGCCGGCGACGTGCAGCGCGAGCTCCTGCAACGTGTCCGGCTTGCCGTCGGCGTCGTCGGTCGACCCGCACACGAGCGCGCCGCCACTCACCGAACAGATGTCCTGGTCCTCCGCCTCCTGCACGAGGATGATGTCGGGGCCGTGCAGGTCGGTCGCGATCTGCTGTGCGATGTCGTCCAGGTGCGCCTCGTACGCGGCCTGGCTCGCGGGAACGTAGTCGAACGGCGGGCTCACACCGGGGCATCCGGCGTTCCCGGTGAAGTCGCAGCCGTCGAAAGGGTCGTCGCGGTAGTCGTAGAGGTTCTCGACGTTGTACGTGGAGACGCTGAACCGTTGGTCGCGATCGAACGCCTCGGGCGGTGCGTTCGTCGACGGATCGACGCCCGGGTCGAGCTCCAACTGTTGCCCGACCATCACCTGGTACTTCGAGAACGAGAAGTAGACCCCGCCGTCGGTCGCGTTCGTCACGTTGTCGAACGTGTTCGCCGGCGCAAGCAGGACGGTGTTGTCGCCCGCGGCCGCCTTGATCCCCAGGCTGCCCAGGACGATCCGATAGCCGTTCCCGTCGTCGAACAGCGCGGGATCGTTGTCGAGAGGATGGGGGTCCCGGAACGCCCGACGGGTGAAGGGGTCGGCGCGTTGCGCGATCTCGCTGTCGCCGCGCGCCACCCACACCTCGGCGTCGGCCGTGCTCGGGAACACGTCCCGGCTGTCGATGCACGACGCTGTCCGCCGGGATCCCCGCGCGCATACCCTCGTGGCGCTCCCAGTAGCGGTTCGCGTCGGCGAGGACGTCCGGCGGGTCGGTCTCGAACGCCGGGGCCTCGGCGTCCAGGTCGACGCCCGAGCGCACCACCTCGACGAGCGACAGCCCGGAGCTGAACTGCGTGAGGTTGAAGAACTCCGACACGCGCCCGGCCAGGACGATCTCGTCGCCGGCCTGCGGCGTGTACGTCCCGCCGCTCGATCGCAGCAGGGTCGTGAAGCTGCCCATGAACACGAAGATGCCGTCCGACGAGTTCGGATCCGCATCGGCGGTCGCCTCCGTATCCTGCAGGAAGAAACCGTTCTGTGACCCGCCGGTCGCCGTGCGCGCGAGCGTCTTCTCGTAGACCACGGCCCGGACCGCGAGGGTGGTGGTCCCGGCGCCGTTGCCGGTCGCCGGTGCGAACGGCGATCGCTGCAGGAGCCCGTCCTCACCGTCGCCGACCGAACCCTGGACGATCCCGATCGGCACCACGTCGGCCACGTTCACGGTGAACGTGCAGACGCCGGTCTGCGGCGACGCGTCCGAGTTCGTGGCGATGACCTGGACCGCGTACGAGCCCGCCGGCACCGAGGCGTCCACGGTGATCGTCGCGCTCGCCGTGCCTCCGACCGCTCCCGCGGGCGTCAGCGAACCGAGCGTGATCGACCCCGGCGCCGGCGACGGGTTCACGTTCGTGACCTGGATGTTGACCACGGTGCCGTCCGCGTCGCTCGCCGTCACGTTGCGCGTCGCGGTGGAGCCCTCGGCGGTCGTGAGGGCGCCGCCGCACGTCGCGACGACCGGCGCGCTGCCGCCGCATGGGTTGAGCGGGGACGCGACGTTCCTGGGGGTCGGCGCGCCGACGGCGAAGTCGGAGCCGTTGTCGTCGGTCTCCGTGCAGCCCGCGGTCTTGCGGATCGCCGAGGTCGTGTTGCTCGGGGCGGTGGCGGGATGCGCTCCCTCGAAGAAGTCGGCGTTCCCGTACCCGACGAGGTCGACGATATGGGCGAGCGCGGCGGAGGAGCATGGCGACGTGCTGTCGACGCCACCGTTGCACCCCAGCGGGGTCGTCGAATCGACCAGGGCGATCTTCCCGGCCGTCGCGGACATGAGGATCGGCGTCGGGTCGACCACGTCGGGAGTCGGCAGCGGTGCACCGACCGCGGCGTTCGAGGACTCCTGGATCAACAGGTACTGGCCCGGCGCGAGCGACGTCGCCGGGAGCTCGGTGATCATCGCCGAGTTCCCGCCGAACAGCCCGACGCCGCTGCCGCTCGTGTACTGGACCGACCAGCCGGCCAGCGACGCGCTCGAGCTCCCGCGGTTGAACAGCTCGATGAAATCGTGCGTGAACGGGGCGCCGGAGTTCCCTCCTCCCCCGTAGACCTGGCTCACGACGACGCTCGTCGAGACCGCTTCGCTCCGCCCCGGGAGGGCGAGGAGCGCGGCGGTCAGGACGAACGCGGTGACGATCGGCACGGCACGGTGCGAGCTGTGTGAAGCGGGCATCCGAAGTCCCCCTCGTGTGGCGAGGCGGCCCGCTCCACACGCCGGAGGCGGGCACCGCCGGTCTCGGACCTTCCCCGTGAACCTATAACGGGTCCGGAGGCCGGCGCGAGTCGCCCCGATGTCCGAGGGACGAACGTCGCGGAACCACCGCCCAAACGCCGATCGCCCGCCGAACGTCGTAGCGCCCCGAGCTCCCGGTGAGGTCAGAGTGCGATCGAGCCGTCGTCCTTCACGGTCCACGCGGGGTTGTGCGCGACCTCCCAGGGATGGCCGTCGGGATCCACGAACACTCCCGAATAGCCGCCCCAGAACGTCTCCCCCGGCTCCCGCCCGATCCGTGGCACCCGCCGCGCGCGCCTCCTCGATCACCGCGTCGACCTCCTCGGGCGAACGGACGTTGTAGGCGAGGGTGACGCCGCCCCATCCACCCCCGTCGGTCACCGCGCTGTCCTCGGCCAGCTTGCCCCGGTCCCAGAGCGCGACCACCATCCCGCCCGCCGGGAAGAACACGACGTCGTCGTTCTCGTCGGCAGGGGCGGACCATCCGAGCCCCTCGTAGAAGGTCCGGGCCCGCCGCAGGTCCGCGACCCCGAGCGTGATCAGGCTCACCCGCTGGTCCATGTCGCCCTCCTCGTCAGCGTCGTCCCTCCGACCACGATGCCACGCGCCCGCGACGCCAGGGAAGGAGCTCCGCCGGAGAAGGCACCGCGGCCTCGCCCACGAAGGGTTGATAGTGTCGCCTCGGTGGCCGACGACGGGTTCCGGATCGAGCTGCTCGATGGCGAGCGGAGCGCCCGCATGACCGGCGAGCTCGATCTCGGCACCTACGACAGCGCGATGGCGGCGCTCGCCGGACTGTTCGAGGCGTCCGGCGACGTGGTCCTCGACGTGTCCGACCTCACGTTCGTCGACAGCAGCGGCATCCGGCTCTTCATCCTCCTGCACCAGTCGCTCGGCCAACGGGGGCGTCTGGTTCTGCGGAGCCCGACGCCGCACGTGGCCGGCGTCCTGCAGATCGCCGGGCTCGAGGGACTCGGCGTCCGGTTGGAAGGAGTCGCGGGTTGAGCACCCCGGTCGCCAGCCGCGCGTTCGCCGCCGAACGCACCGTGCTCCCGGAGGTCCGCCGGTTCGTGTCCGCGGAGGCCAGCCGGCTCACGTTCACGAGCTTCGTCGAGGACCTCAAGCTGGCGGTCACCGAGGCCTGCGCGAACTCGATCCTGCACAGCCGGACGAACGAGATCCGGGTCTCGATGACGCTGGTCGGTTCGTGCCTGGAGATCACGGTCGAGGATGACGGGATCTACCAGCCGATCCTGCCGGTGCCCGAGGCCGACGGGCGCGGCCACCGTGGGCTCCCGCTCATGGCCGCGATGGTCGACGACTTCTCGCTGCGGCGCGGCACGCAGGAGCGGCAGGGCACGGTCGTCCGCCTCGTCAAGTGCAAGCGCTGAACCCCTCGAGGCCTCAGCGAGCGCGGATCACGAGCACCGCGATGTCGTCGTCCTGCTCCTCGGCGATCAGGTCACGGACGTACCCGTCGATCCGCTCGCGGATCTCCGCCGCCGAGCCGAAGTGCGCGCTCCGCAGCGCCGTCGTCAGCCCGTCGGGCTCGTCGCCGAACGCCTCGTCCTTGCGGAGGATGCCGTCGGTGAACAGCACGATCGCCTCGCCGGGGTTCAGGCGGATCTCGACGTCCTCGATCCGCGGGTCCTCGGCCACGCCGATCAGCGTCCCGTAGCGCCCCACGAGCGAGGTCGACCCGTCCCGCGCGATGAGGTGCGGCAGCGGGTGGCCGCCACAGGCGATGGTCAGCCGGGCGCCGCCGTCGGGGTCGGGCTCGATGTTGACGTAGGCCACCGTGCAGAAGCGGCCGTCCAGGTGCTCGCGCAGGAGGGCCCGGTTGAGCTCCCCGAGCGCATCGCTCGGGCGGTCGACCTCGAAGAGCGCACGGAGCGTGTGCCGCGCGAGCCCCGTCAGCGCGGCCGCCTCGACGCCCTTGCCGCAGACGTCGCCGATCACCGCGGCCCATCGCCCCTGCGGCTTCTCGAAGACATCGTAGAAGTCGCCGCCGACCTCGTACCCGCGGAAGGCCGGCAGGAACAGCGTTTCGACCTCGACGCCGGGCACGTCGGGGAGCACCGGGGGCAACAGGCTCCGTTGGAGCGTCCGCGCGACGTAGTCGCGCTCCCGGTACAGCCGTGAGTTCTCGATCGCGCGCGCCATCCGCCGCGCGATCTCCCGGGCGAACTCGAGCTCGTCCACCCGGCGGAAGTCGCGTGACGGTTCGAACACGACGAGCGCGCCGAGCGTCGCGTCCGCGATGTTGAGCGGCAGCACGAGTCCTGTCGGCTCGTCCCCCTCCCCCATCAGGATCTCCGGCCTGGCCTTCTCCAAGGACGAGACGATCGCCGCCTCGACCTCGGGCGGTGGCCCCTCGACCGGTTCGGACCCCTCGGCGATCGCCCGCGCGCCGCCGGCGTCCGCTTCGGCCATGACCACCAGCGACTCCCGCTCGCGCGTGTACAGGGTCGCCCGGCCGCCGAGGTGGTCCTGGGCGAGCTGCACCACCGTCTGCGAGGTCGCGTCGAAGTCGAGCGTTCGCGCGAGGGCCCGCGATGCCTTCGCGAGTGCGTCGAACCGCGCGCGCGTCGCCCGCTCACGCGCCACCGACCGTGCGCGATCGATCGCCTGGGCGCACTGCTCACCGATCGCTCGCAGGAACGCCACGTCCTCGTCCCCGAACGTCGTCCCGGGCGGGTACGAGGCCGAGAACCCACCGATCGCCTGACCACCGAGCATCAGCGGGAGGCAGACGAGGACGTGGTCGAGCTGCTCACCTCGCCCGGCGAGCGCCGGGTAGCGCTCGTCGCGCTCCTGGGTCGTCGAGAGCACGACCGGGCGTCGCTCGCGGATCGCGTCGGCCATCGGCAGCCGCTCCTCGAGCATGAACTGGTGCCAGTAGGGGTGGTCGTCGGGCTCGTACCCGCTCATGCCGACGAGTTCGACGCGGCCGTCCTCGGTGACCAGGCCGACGGTCCCCGCGGCGGCGCCCGCGATCCTGACCCCTTGGTCGAGCATCGCGGTCATGACCTCGTCGACCGTGGTCGCGAGGCCGAACGCGGCCGTGATCTCCTTCAGCACCGCGTTGCGGAGGGAGTCGGCGATCGCCGCGGCCCGCGCCTCGCTCTCGGCGGCGAACAGCCGCGTGGTGTCGATCGCGAGCGCGACGCGGTCGGCGATCTCCTCCGCGAGCCGCAGATCATCCGGTCCGTATCGCTCGTGGGTCTCGGCGCCGATCAACGTGAGCGCGCCGAACGTCCGGCCGTGGGCCGTCAGCGGCACGGTCATCGCGCAGCGGAGCCCGAGCCCCCGGATGGTCGCCAGGAGCTCGGGGTCGGGGATGAGGGCGCGCAGCATGTCGTCCGGGATCGACTCGGTGAGCTCGGAGGTGCTGGTCCGGATCACGTGCGGCGTGCCCGTCGGAGCGTCCGGGTCCGACGGGAACCGGCCCTGCAACGCTCGCGCGAGCTCGACCTTCGCCGCGTCGGGGTGCACCACGAGCGCGTTCCGGATCTCGCCCTCCTCGAGCAGGTCCACCGAGAACCAGTCGGCGAGCCTGGGCACGAGGAGATCCGCGAGATCGCGCAGGGTCGCCTCGGCGTCCGTCGGCGCCGCGAACAGGTCGCCGGTCTGCGCGAGCAGCTCCAAGCGCTCGGCCCCGCGCCTCGCCTCCCGGGCGGCCCGATCCCGGTCGGCAGAGAGATAGGACGTGAGGAGGACGACGACCGAGTAGACGAGGAGCGGCAGCTCGATGGACGAGCTCAGCACGAGATCGCCGGTCGGTGGGAGGAAGTTGTAGTCGAGCAGCACCATCGAGAGCGCGAGCGCGATGAGCCCACCGGTGAGCCGGCCGAGGGCCGATGCGACGATGATGACGATCAGGAAGGGCGTGCCGCGGAACCGAGCGAGCCCGTCCAGGGAGGCGACCGCCAGCGCCACGAACGGTCCGACCAGGGCGACGGCGACCCCCAGGGCGCCACGGCGGGAGCGAGGGACCGAAACGACGTCTCGAAGGTGGGGCCGCGCCATCGGACCGTCCCTCTCAGTGGGGCGGCGAATCGTAGACGTCCGGCCGGGGGGCGACAAGCGCTCCTCGGATCCGGTCTCCCGAACGGTGGACCAGCAGGAAGGTGCCTACTCCCCTGCCGCGTCGGCGAGGGCATCCTCGTTGTCGCGGGTCAACTCGCGGATCTCGCGTTCGGGTCGGGACTCCGCACCGCGGATCTCGTCGCGCGCCTCGGGTTCGGCCCGTACGACCTCGTCGAGCTTCAGGTGGAGGGCGGCCGAGTGGCGATTCTGCGTGTTCTGGAGCACGAGCACCATCAGCAGCGTCACGACCGAGATGGCGAGGTTGGTCGTCTGCATGTCGGTCGTCAGCAGCCCCACGAGCACCAGGAGCGCGGCGACGATGAACGCCCATTGGCTCCCGGTCCACTTCGCGACCCACGTCGCGAACGAGGCGAACGGATGATCCATCCCGCGCGGTCGTTCCTCGTCCACGCCGCTCTCCCCGCCTCGTCGCTCGAACATGTCGCTCCCTCCTACCCTGAGTCGAGACCGCCGAACCACCCGATGCACACCGCCCGCGGTCGCGGGCACGTGGTTCGCGGAGCGGCCATCCGGGGTGGCCGTCAGGATCTGGCCGGCGCCTTCGGGTGAGCGCTCCTGGAGAGCTCATTCCTTCCTTCCTCGCTCTCCACCCGATCGTGAAGATCAGATCTCCCAGGCGACCTCGACGACGTGTCCGTCCGGATCGAGGCACTTGAACCCGACGTAGCCCTCGGACTCCTCGTCCTCGACCAGCTCCACGCCGTCGGCGACCATGCGTTCCCGGAGCCGTCGAACCTCGTCGGGCGAATCCATCTCGAACCCGAAGTGCGGGAACCCGGACCCGCGCTCCGCCGAGTCGTCGAGCCCGAGCGCCAGAGCGAACCCGTCCGGATCGTGCACGATCACGACGCCGTCGGGGTAGGTGCGCGCCGACGAGGGATCGAACCGGAAGAATCGAGCGTAGAACGCGATCGCCCGCTGCTGGTCCCGAACGGCGAGCGCCAGGTGCTGCAGCCGCATGTGCGGAGGGTATCGGAGCGTCCTCGGCGGATGCGAGCATCGCCCCGTGGCCGACGAGGCGACCATCCTGCACGCCGACGCCGACTCCTTCTATGCGTCGGTCGAGCAGCGCGACGACCCTTCGTTGCGTGGACGTCCCGTCATCGTGGGCGCCGGGGTCGTGCTCGCGGCGAGCTACGAGGCCAAGGCCTTCGGCGTCCGAACGCCGATGGGCGGCGCGCTCGCTCACCGGCTCTGCCCCCAGGCGGTCGTCGTCCGCCCGCGGATGGACGCCTACAGCGAGGCCAGCAAGGCGCTGTTCCGGGTGTTCGACGACACGACGCCGTTCGTCGAGGGGCTGTCGATCGACGAGGCGTTCCTCGACGTCGGCGGCCTGCGACGGATCTCGGGGACGCCGACCGAGATCGCCGTTCGTCTCCGGCGGGAGGTCCTCGACAAGGTGGGCCTGCCCGTCACGGTGGGGGTCGCCCGCACGAAGTTCCTCGCCAAGGTGGCGAGCGGCGTCGCCAAGCCCGACGGGCTCCTCGTCGTCCCCCCGACGCGCGAGCTCGAGTTCCTGCATCCCCTGCCCGTCGAACGCCTGTGGGGCGTCGGACCGATCACCGCCACCAAGCTCCGCGAGCGTTCGATCACGACGGTGGCGCAGGTCGCGGAGCTCGGCGAGCCGGCACTCGTTCGCCTCCTCGGCCGCGCCTCCGGTCGCCACCTCCACGCCCTCGCCCATAACCGGGATCCCCGGCCCGGTGCAGGTGGGACGCCGCCGACGTTCGATCGGGACGCAGCGCGCGCTCGGCCGCCGGCCGAGGACACCCGAGATGCTCGACACGGATCTCGTCGCGCTCGCCGATCGCCTCGCGCGCAGGTTGCGGAAGGCCCACCGCGTGTGCCGAACGATCACGCTCCGGCTGCGGTTCGACGATTTCTCGCGCGCCACCCGGTCACACACGCTGTCCGAGGCGACCGCACACACCCCGACGATCCTGGACGTCGCGCGGGGGCTGCTCGTCGCGGCGCTGCCGATGATCGAACGTCAGGGCATCACGTTGATCGGGTTGACGTTCGGCAACCTATGCGACGACCGAGCGATCCAGCTCGCGTTGCCGTTCGAACGCGGCGGGACGTCGGCCGTCGACGATGCGCTCGACGGCGTTCGCGAACGGTTCGGCTCGGCGGCGATCACCCGAGCGGTGCTGCTCGGCCGCGACCAGGGCCAGTCCGTCCCGCTGCTCCCCGACTAGGCCGTCAGGATCCGGAACACGAAGTCGAACTCCGTCCCGCCAGCGTCGCGGGCCACGAGGCGCATGCTCCCCCGGGCTCCTCGATACGCGCCGGTGCCACCGGTGATGGCCAGCGCCGAGGGACCGTCATCGAAGAAGGGCCCCTCGACCGTGATGGAGCCGCCTTCGAGGAAGTTGATCCATCGGCACTCCCAACTCACCCCGACCTCGATCCGGACGCACTCACCCTGATCCGTCCCAACGACGTCATCGTTCCCGCTGTCGAACAGCTCGTTGTGGAACGTCAGGAGATCGCCCGTCGAGTCGCCGTTGGTGGTGAGATCGACGACGGTATCGGTGGTCGCATGCTCGATCACGGCCACGCGGGTGACGTTCGGACCCGCAGCGGATACGGACACGAGTGACACGACGAGCGCGAGCGCGCTGACCGTTCCAGCCGCTGCCAGCAGACCCAGTTTCCCCCGCATCCCGAACCTCCTTGTCGGCGGATGCGGGCATCGTGGACCCGGGCGACCGCGGCCGCAAATCCGTCCGCCCATCGATGGGCAACCCGGGGGACGGGACTTTCGGCCCGACGACGATTGGGCCATTCGGCGGATGCTGGGGCTCCCCCAGCTGGCTTACGTTGCTCTGCATGCAAGCGCCCAGCAGCCAACAAGCGGAACGCCACGGCTCTACCCGGGTCTTCTGCCAGATCTGCGAGCACTCGGAGTTCGTGCACGTCGACGATGTAGATCGGCGGTGCCTCTACTCCGAGTGCACGTGCAGCGGTTTCGCGGCGATCCCCTAGATACTCCGGCGCGGTTCGACCCCCTTTCGATCGGTTTCCGCGCCCGGCACGCCAGGGGTTGCGGGGAGGGACTGAAGAGGGTCCCCGAACGGCCGCCCCGCAACCCCTCGGCGTACTCGTCGAAGACCGGGTACCTGTCGCAACCTCCGAGACGGCGCCCGTCCGCCCGCCGGGATCGGGTTCCAGCTCAACCGGTGATCCTTGCCGACCTCCGATCGAGCTCTTGGCCGGAGGTGTCGAACGCGATCACCATCTCGTTCATCGGTCCGTCGATGGGGACCACGCCCTGCCCAGGAGGAGGCCGCTGGGTTGACGGCAACGTAGGCTGACTTGCCTACGGGCGCTGGACGAACGATTGGGCTCGCGACAGGGGGGGTAGTGGCGGGCACGGGAGCCGGAGGAACGATCCTCGAGCGAGCCGTCAGCGCTCGGGGAGTCCGCCGACGGGATGCTGCGCGGTCGGCGGTCCAAGGCACGAGGTATGCCGTCCTGGCCGCCGTGCTCCTGGGCGCCGTGCTTCTGCTCGCCGCCCCTGCCCTCGCAGGCAGGTGGAACGAGATCGACGGTACCGCGAAGGCCGATCACATCAGCGGTACCGAGGCGTCAGACCGCATCTTCGGCCTGGAAGGGAACGATCATCTGCGCGGTGGGGCTGGAGATGATCGCTTGGTGGGCGGACCCGGTGATGACGTGCTGGACGGCGGACTCGGCCAGGACGCCTTCATCTGCGGCGGCGGCGAGGACGTGGTCGTCGTCGACTCATCTCCCCGGTTCGTCGAGCGGATCGGCCACGGCTGCGAAACGGTGATCTTCGATGTCTAACGCACGGGGGGCAGGTCCCCGATGCCTATGTGGTGGGCGCTAGAGGATTTGAACCTCTGACCTCTTCCGTGTCGAGGAA
>CAVZUW010000016.1:0-9365 GCA_963778545.1 uncultured Actinomycetes bacterium
GGAGCTTCCGAACCGACGACGTCCGGGCGCTCATCGGGGTCGTGCCGCAGCAGGTCTACCTGTTCAACGGCACGATCCGCGACAACTTGCTCGTGGCCGACGGCGAGGCCGACGACGCGAGGATCCTCGACGCGTGCGGGCGCGCCGGGCTCGGTGCGTTCCTCGGTTCGCTGCCGCGGGGGCTCGACACGCTCGTCGGGGACGACGGGATGAAGTTGAGCGGCGGGGAACGCCAGCGCGTCGCGATCGCTCGAGCGTTCCTCAAAGACGCGCCGATCCTGGTCCTCGACGAGGCGACGGCCAACCTCGATGCCGAGACCGAGGCCGAGGTCGTCGAGCACCTCCGGGCGTTCGCGAGGGACAAGACGCTCGTGGTGATCTCACACCGCCCAGCCGCCCTCGAGCTCGCGGAGCGCGTGATGACCCTGGGTATCGCGAACCGGGGCGCGCGCGAACGCGAGGGCTCTACGCTAGGTCGTTCGCAACGATGAAGGAGGCACCATCCATGGCGCGAGGCATCCTCGAACGGCTCGCGGAGGGTCCGGTCCTCGGCGACGGCGGCTACCTGCTCGAGCTCGAGAAGCGCGGCTACGTCCAGGCCGGCCCGTTCACGCCCGAGGTGGTGATCGAGCACCCCGACGCGCTGGCGCAGCTCCACCGCGAGTTCCTCCGGGCGGGGGCCGAGGTGCTGCAGACGATGACCTTCTACGCGAGCGACGACAAGCTCGCGACGGTCGGCCTGGCGGGCAAGGTCGACGAGATCAACCGCACGGCGGTCAAGGTCGCCCGCGAGGTCGCCTCGGAGGGCGACGCGCTCGTCGCGGGGAACCTCTCGCTCACCTGGGCGTACCTGCCCGAGGACGCCTCGAGCGCCGACCACGTCCGCGAGCTCTTCGACCGCCAGCTCCGCGATCAGACCGACGCGGGACCGCCGGACTTCTGGATCGGCGAGACGTTCTCCTACCTCGGCGAGGCGCTCCTGTTCGTGGAGCGCGCGAAGGCGACCGGTCTGCCGGTCATGGTGACGATGTCGTTCGAGCAGCCGGTGGCGCGGTCGTACGAGGGCGACACGCCCGCGGACTGCGCCCGCAAGCTCAGGGAGGCCGGCGCGGACATCGTCGGCGTGAACTGCCTGAACGGTCCCGAGCAGCAGCTGCCGATCGCGCTCGAGATGCGTTCGGCCGTCGGCGGGTTCGTCGCCGCGCAGCCGGTGGCGTACCGGACGAGCGCCGAGCACCCCGATTTCACCTCGACGCCGAGCTTCCCCTACGGGCTCGACCCGCTCCAGCTCTCGCGCCAGGAGATGGGCGAGTACGCGCGGTCGGCGAAGGAGGGCGGGATCGATTACATCGGCTCGTGCTGCGGGAGCATCCAGGCGCACGTCCGCGCGATGGGCAAGGCGATCGGGAAGACCCCCGACGCCGAACGCGAGTGGAAGAGCACCGGCGGCCGCGCGATGAGCGCGTACGAGTACTACGAGCACACCGAGACCGAGGTCTGACCGCTCTGGCCGTCGTCCTCGAGACGGGTGGCCTCACGTCCCTACGTCCTACGGCCGTTGACCCGGGCCATCCGCCGACCTAGCGTCGAGGACGATGCGCCGCGCCATCGTCCTCGCAGCCGTGATCGCCGTTTCGGGCGTGTGGATCGTTCCGTCGTGGGCGGGGACGATCGGCTCGACCGTCACCGACGGAGTCCTCACGGTGAGCGGAACCGCCGATGCCGACGACATCACCGTCCGTTGCGAGGCCGGCAACGTCACGGTGAACCAGCTCGACCCGTCGGGTGGCCCGTTCGTGTGCGCCGACCTGCACGGCATCGTCGTCCATGCGGGGGACGGCTCCGATCGGGTGGATCTGGGTGAGGTCACCCGCTCCGGGTTCGCGGGCCTGCGCGACGTGGAGGTCTTCGGCGAAGGGGGGGGAGACACGCTGATCGGCTCGGGGATCGGCGACCTGCTGGACGGGGCGGGAGGTTCGGACGATCTCCGGGGAGGCGACGGGGGCGACCACCTCGTGAACGGGGCGGGCGCCGGGGACGCCGCCGGGGGCGAGGGCAAGGACCTCCTCTCGTTCCAGGGCGACAGCGCCTGGGACGTGAACGACGACCGGGTCCAGCGGCAGACGCCGTACGAGCAGACCACGATCCACTCGATAGAACAGATCGAGATCGTGATGGGTCCGGGCGACAACTTTCTTGCGGGCGGATCATCCTCGAATTCGCTGATCCTCCACGGACGTGGCGGCAACGACCTGTTCGACACGGGCTCGGGGCGTGACCTGCTGGACGCCGGCGGCGGGAACGACCGCCTCGAGTCGGGTCCGGGCAGCGACCGGCTCCTCGGCGGACCCGGAAGCGACTTCCTCAACGCGGAAGAGGGCAACGACGTCCTGAACGGGGGACCCGGCAGCGACGGCTGCAACGGCGGGACCGGTTCGAACTCCCTAACGTCCTGCTAGCGGTCAGCCCAGGACCATGCCTTCGCCGGAGCCAGAGGGCACGGGATCGGGCAGTCGCATCATCCGGAACCCGTTGATCAACCCGAGGAGCGCGGCGAGGAGCGGCACGAGCAGGGCCACCTGGAGTGCGATCAGCCGTGCGTCCGTGTTGATCCTGATGATCTCGGCTTGCACATCCGGGGGCTGACCGACGAGGAGTTCCTCGATTTGCGTGGTGCTCATGATCTGCGCATCTTCCTCCAGGCCGTCCGCGACGCGCTGTTGTTCGGCGGGCGAGAGCACGGCGCTGGACTCCGACATGTTCGTGAAGGTGAATGAGAGGGTCGCCAGCATGATGGCTCCGGCGAACGCCAGGCCGAACGAGAGTCCGAACGAACCACCCGCCGAGTTCACGCCGGCCGCCTCGCTCACCCGCTCCTCGTCGATCGGGGACAAGGTGTAGTTGTTGAGCTGGGACACCAGCAAGCCCAGCCCCGACCCTGCGATCATCAGCGGTACGAGGAGGTACCAGCCGGTATCGCCGCGAGGCACGATCGCGATCAGCAACGCCATGCCGATCGCCAGGAGCGCGAAGCCTAACCGGATGATGCTGCTCGGTCGGCGCGCTCCCGCCCGCTTGCCGGCGAGGAGCGCCACGCCGAACATCGTGAGCGAGAGGGGCGCCATCGACAGACCTGTCTGCATCGCGTTGTACTCGAGCACCATCTGCAGGAAGATCGGTATCGCGATCATCGCACCGCCCAGAGCGATCTGCTGCAGCATCTGTCCGGTGATGCCGAGCCTGAACATCTTCGATCGGAACAGGTCCGGGTCGATCAGCGCTGGCTTCCCCTCGCGCTTGCAGTGGATCAACCAGTACCCGAACGATCCCATAGCGACCGCGCCGACGACCAGGAGTGCCGCGACCGACTCCCCGCCCTCCTGCCACACGAGGATCCCCAGGACGAGGCCGCCCATCCCGAGCACCGAAAGCACGGCCCCGACCACATCGATGTGTCGGGGTCCGGTGTAGGGCACGTCGCGGACGCGACCGATACCCGACAGCACGACCCCGATGATCACGACCTCGAGCGCGAAGCCGACTCGCCACGACAGGAAGGTCGTGATGAACCCGCCGAGCAGGGGCCCCACCGCGGCCGCGATCGCCGCCGATGCACCGACCAGGGCGTAGACCCTCTTCTGGGCCGCCCCTTCGAAGTTGCCGTGGATGAGGGATTGCATCGCGGGCAACAGCAGCGAGGCACCGAGCCCGCCGATCACGGCCCAGAAGATGATGATCGGGGTCACGCTCTGAGCGAGCGTCATCGCCAGCGCACCGACGGCGTACGCCAGCAGACCGAGGACATACGCCTTCTTACGGCCGATGAGGTCGCCGACCTTGCTGCCGATCAGGATGAACGCGGCGGAGACGAGCGCCTCGAGCGCGATCGCCGACTGGATAGTGCTGACCGTCGTGCCCAGGTCATGGACGACCGCCGAGATCGACACATTCATCAACGAGGTGTCGACGACGAGCACGAACATCGCCATGGCGAGGAGCATGGCGAGCCTCTTGTCGAACGTGGCCTCTACAGCAGCGTCGTCCGTTCCCTCGCTCACCCCAAACCTCCTGCTCCGTCAGTCTCGTGACGAACCGCTAGCGTATCCCACGCATGCGATGCCTCCTCGCCCTGGCGGCTGCTATCGCCACCACGATCGTGTGGATCCCGTCCGCGCAGGCAGGGACGATCACTTCGAACGTCGCCGACGGCATCCTCACGGTGAACGGCACGACCGAGGGGGACGCCGTCACCGTTCGATGCGAGGGCGGACGGGTCACGGTGAACCACGACCATCCGAACGGCGGACCCGACGCGTGCGCCGAGCTGCGGCGCATCCTCGTGTTCGCCGGCGAGGGGCCGGATCGCGTGAACCTGGGTGACGTCACGCTGAGCGCGTTCGACCATCTGACGGTCACGTCGTTGTCGGGGCAGGCGGGGGACGACGTGCTGATCGGTTCGGAGATCGGCGACGAGCTCGTGGGCGGCGGCGGCGTCGACTCGCTTCGGGGCGGCAGGGGTCCCGACCACCTGACCCCCGGACGGGGCGGTGGCGAGGCGATCGGCGGCAAGGGCCGCGACACCGTCGCGGTCGCGGGCGACGGCGACTGGATGATCAACGATGCGCGAGTGCGGCTCGTGCAGGCCGACGAGGTCACCACGCTCGCCTCGATCGAGATCGCGGCCGTGACGGGGGGAGCGGGAGCCAACCTGATCTCGGGCGGCTCGTTCACCGGGAACCTGCGGCTCAAGGGGCGTGGCGGCGGCGACCTCCTGCAGGCCGGCGCGGGCAACGACCGGATCCTCGGCGGCGAGGGGAACGATTTCGTGCAGGCGGGTGCCGGCGACGACGAGCTCGAAGGCGGCGTGGGCGACGACTCGTTGAGCGGCGAGTCGGGCAACGACGAGCTGAGCGGTGGACGGGGTGACGACACGTGCCGGGGCGGCCCCGGCGCCGACTCCTTCGTCTCCTGCTAGTGCCGTGGTCGCGGGCTACGATGCGCCGAGATGCCTCAGGACGCCGGCGACCTGCTCCCCGCCGAGCGCAAGGTCGTCGAGGAGCTCGGCCACCTGCCGCTCGACTTCCGCGCGATGGCCGCCGTCTCGAACCTGTTCCGCGCGTCCGCCGCGATCCGGCGGCACATGGAGGCCAAGATCCTGGCGGACGACCGCTTGTCGTGGACGTCGTTCGTCGCGATGTGGGTGCTCTGGGTCTGGGGGGAGATGGAGTCGCGTGATCTCGCCGCCGCGGTCGGGATCAGCCGGCCGACGTCGACCGGGGTCGTGACGACGCTCGAGGGTCGAGGGTACGTCCGGCGGTCGAAGACGGCGGACGACGGCAGGCTCGTCAGGGTCACGCTCACCGACACCGGCCGCCGGAAGATCGAGGAGCTGTTCCCGCGGTTCAACGCGGAAGAGGTCGAGCTGACGACGCACCTCGACGAAGGCCAGCAGGAGCAGCTCGCCTCACTGCTGCGTTCGATGCTGCGACGGGTCGGCAACGTCGGGGACCGCTCATGACGACGAACGGTGCAACACCCAGCGCCAGGCTCGCGCCGGAACCGCGCTGGCCGACTGAACGCACAGGCCTCGCGCTACTTCGACGCAGGCACGGCAGCCCGAGAGACCGCCAACAAGTACGTTCGGCTCACGGTGCTGTTCGCGTCCGTACTGTTCCTCGTGGCCGTCGCACAGCGGTTCCGGTTGCGGGGTGCACGGATCGGCGCGAACGCACTCGCCTTGGCGTTGCTCGCCTACACCGTCTACGGGGTCGCATCGCTCCCTCGGATATGACCGGGCAGGCGTGAGCCCGCGATCGCCGAGAGTCCGAGGGCGACCGATACGTACAACGGGATCATGAAGAAGATCCCTATCATCACCAGAACTGGAAGAAGAAGATCACGAGCCCGCCGTTGCGGGGCGACGTCCCCTTGATGGAGAGGCCGTGACGCACCCGTCTCACGGCGCCGGACCCGCTCAGTCGTCGATCTCCACCCAGACCGATCGCTCGTCGTGGTGCTCCCAGTCGGCCCGGGGCATCGCGATCGCCCAGCTCGTCCATGTCCCCATCGGCCGGGCCGGGACGGTCCTGACCCTGGCGCGGACGACCATGTCGGGCTCGAGCTCCACGGGCGATCGCAACGGGGCCGTCGTCATCCCCCAATGCGTCGGCGGGTCGTCGGGTCCCACCGAGAGCGACGTGCCGGGTGCCAGCTCGGCGCTGAACCAGAGTGCGAGCGCGTTGGCCGTTCCGGGGTCGCGGACCCGAAGCAGCGTCTCGGCTTCGTGAGGGGCCTCCGCTTGCTCGAGCGGGATCACGTCCGCGTCCGTGGTCCACAAGCGGCCCGGTTCGGAACGCCGGTCACCCTCGGTGAGGTGACGGAAGGTCCCGGAATAGATGATCTCGTTCAGGGTCATCTCGACCAGACCATCGAGCCTGAGTCCATAGGGGTCGTCCTGCAGGAACCCCACCGTCTCGCCGAGGTGGCGGTCATGCACCAGGCCGGCCCAGGCGGTGACCGAGCCGGGGATCATGGTGCCGCCCGGCTTGAGCCAGCGGTCACGCGCGACGATGACCGGAGCCAGCATCCCTTCGTCGATACCGAACCCTCCCAGCCACTCCGAGACGATCACGTCGACCCGTTCCGGGAGCTCGATGTCCACGATGTCGCCGTGGATCACGTGGACGACATCCGCGAGCCCGTTGGCGGCGGCCAGCTCCTGCGCCAGGACGGCGACCGTCGTTCGCTCCACCGCGTAGACGCGAGCAGCTCCTGCTCTCGCCGCGAACATGCTCAGGATGCCGGTCCCCGCTCCAACGTCGAGCACGACGTCGCCGGCGCGCACCACAGAGTCGATCGCATGCCGGAAGGCGTCGGTGCGAACGCGGTCGCAGAGCATCGTCCGATGCACCTCGATCTCCGCGTACATGGGGTCCACCGGGTTCCTGATCGGGGTGCGCATGATGCGTAGTGTATGTTGTGGACGTACATCGGCTGTCGAGAGAACGTGCGACAGCCGACCGCCCGAGGGGAGGGGATCCTCATGGGAATGAGGCGACGGACCAGGCGTCGAGCGCTCGTCGCGGGAGCGGCGATCACGCACCACCATGACAAGAAGTCCGCGGAGGCTCAGCAGGCGTCTGCCGATTACCAGGAAGCGCCGCCGCCCGCGGAACCGGCGCAATACGCGCCCCCTCCGGTCGACCCCGCGGCGGAGATCGAACACCTCTCTCAATTGCACGATTCGGGTGCGATCACGGACGAGGAGTTCGCGGCTGCCAAGGCCAAGGTCCTCGGGGCCTGAGCGATACGACTCGTCAGGGGACCTCGGATCGATCACATGCAAAGGAGATAGGTGGTTGCGATGGGTGGATCGCGTAAAGAGGTGTTGCTGAAGGCGCTCGAGGCCGAGGTCGGTGGAGGATCGGAGGATCTGAGCGCCCTGTTCACCGACGATGTCGTCGGCTGGTCGCCGTACGCGACCGTGTCGGGGCTGGGGGCGCTCACCGAGCTGGCCGCACTGCGCGACCTTGCGTTCTCGAACGTGGTGCTGTCGTTCCGGGGGCTCGACGAGGTAGGCAACAAGGCGTTCGCGGAATGGCTCATCGAAGCCGATCACACCGGACCGCTCGTCCTGGGTGAGGACGCGGCGCTGGAAGCGACGGGTCGGCACGTCCAACTCGCCGGCGCGACGGTCGCGGATTTCCGCGACGGGAAGATCAGGGCGTACCGGACGTACTTCGACGATATCTCGCTGATCGAGCAGATCGTCGGCGCCTGACGAGACTGGAGCGGTGGAGTTCCAGGTCGAGGACGATCCGGATCCGCTGGACATCGGATTCCTCGAAACGCAGGTCCGTCGCGAAGCCTCCGCAGCCATGGGGCTCGGCGACGAATCCGAGCTGGCGATCTTCGTGCGCGAGGCAGACAGGATCGTTGCCGGCATCAGCGGCTGGACCTGGGGTGACTGCTGCGAGCTCCAGAGCCTCTGGGTCGATCCGAGTTGGCGAGGTCACTGGTTGGGTCCGCGGCTCCTCGCCGCTGCCGAGGCCGAGGCGGCGGCGCGCGGG
This sequence comes from uncultured Actinomycetes bacterium, assembly GCA_963778545.1. Classification (GTDB taxonomy): domain Bacteria; phylum Actinomycetota; class UBA4738; order UBA4738; family HRBIN12; genus DASSJM01. The sequence goes on from CAVZUW010000016.1 coordinate 8,070, forward strand.
TGCACGCAGACCGTCCACTTCACCTACGGCATCCAGGCTCGGCGCCTCTATGAGTGGGCCGGGTACGAATTGGTGGGTCGGGTCGAGGACTTCCCTTCCGGTACGGACGCCCTCTGGTACCGCAAGCGCCTGAACCCGGCGGAAGGTAAGGCCGATCCCTCCGGTAGACGGGAGGGCGATGCCTCGCAACGGCACGGACCGTGATCACCGATGGGTTCGTGATCGCTGATGTCCGGGTAGTCGCTCGTACCGCATCCTCCCGCGGGAACCCGTGCGTAACAGCCCGCACCGGTTGACGGCACGCCCTACGCGGCGGCTGGGAGGTACAGCCCCAGCTGCTCGCCTGCAGCGCGTCAGTACGGCGTCGGGATGGTCCGCAACGGAAGTGCCGGCTCCCGGTAGTCGCCGCGCGCCTGGCGCCTCGGCAGCTTCACCTCCCGGAGTTCGAGCCGATCGTAGGGGATCTGGCTCAGCAGATGGCTGATGATGTTGAGCCTGCCCCGCTTCTTGTCATCCGTGTCCGCGACGAACCAGGGCGCCCACGCCGTATCGGTCGCCGCCAACATCGCGTCGCGGGCCCGCGAGTAGTCGTACCAACGGCTGTACGACTTGAGGTCCATGTCGCTGAGCTTCCATGTCTTGCGCGGATCGTCGATCCGGCTCTCCAGTCGCCGCGTCTGCTCGTGCGGGCTCACTTCCAGCCAGTACTTCAGCAAGATGATCCCTGACTCGACCATCGCCTTCTCTACGTCCGGGCACCCCTCGAGGAAGCGCTCGGTCTGCTCCTCGGTGCAGAAACCCATCACCCGCTCCACCCCGGCGCGGTTGTACCAGCTGCGATCGAAGATCACGACCTCTCCCGCCGACGGGAAGTGCCGGATGTAGCGCTGGACGTACATCTGCGACTTCTCGCGATCGGTCGGCGCGGCGAGCGCCACCACGCGGAAGACCCGTGGGCTGACGCGCTCGGTGATCCGCTTGATCGTGCCTCCCTTGCCGGCCGTGTCCCGACCCTCGAAGACGACGCAGATCTTGGCGCCTGTCGCCTTGACCCACTCCTGGAGCGCGACGAGCTCGCCGTGGAGCTTCGCCATCTCGCGCTCGTACTCCCGACGCTTCATCTTCGCCGGCTTGGCCGGCTCGGTGGCGTCACCGGCGTGCTTCTTGTTCTTCGCCATCGGGGTCCACCCCTTCCTTCATCAGGACGCTTGGACGAGGGCTCGCGCCGGGTTCACGGCGCGCGACGGGTCGAGCGCGGCGTCGGCCGGCGCACGCCGGCGCCGGATCCACTTCCAC
>CAVZUW010000017.1:0-30224 GCA_963778545.1 uncultured Actinomycetes bacterium
TCGTCCCGGCGATCCGACCGGCCGCATATCGCTCGGCGACATCCTCGCGTCCGGCCTCACCCATCGAGCGGCGAAGCTCCTGGTGCTCCAGGAGATCCAAGGCCGCCCGGGCGAGTCCCTCCGCGTCGCCGGACGCCGCGAGGAACCCGTTCCGGCCGTGCGCCACGACCTCGCTCACCCCGCCCACATCGGTCGCCACCACCGGACGCGCCGCCGCGAGGGCCTCGATCAGCGCCACCGGTGTCCCCTCCGAGAGCGAGGTCGACATCACCACGTCGAGGGCCGGGTACAGGGCAGCGAGATCCTGGGTCCAGCCGAGGAACCGGATCCGCTCGCCGAGCGAGCGGGCGGCCTCCGCTTCGAGCATCGAGCGGAGCTCGCCGTCGCCGGCGACCACGAAGACCGTCTCGGGGCGCTCCGCCGCGATCCGGGCGGCCGCCTCCAGGAACAGCACGTGGTTCTTGATCGGGACCAGGCGTCCCACGATCCCGACGGTCGGGGCACGTTCGGGCAGGTCGAGCCACGCGCGCGCCTCGTCGCGCGGCATCTCGAGCTCGAGCAGCGGAGCGAGGTCGAGCGCGAGCGGCACGACGTGCCACCGCTCGGGCGTCCCGATCCCGAGCTCGAGCAGATCGTCCCGGGTCGAGTCCGAGACGGCGATCAGCGCATCGGTGCGCCGTGCCAGCCGGCGCTCGGCGATCACGAAGGCGGAGTTCGCCGGCGAGGCGAAGTAGCCCTCCAGCACGTGGCCGTGGAAGGTGTGGATCACCGCGCGCGCCTTCACGCGGCGAGCGACGCTGCGGCCGAGCGCCCCACCCTTGGCCATGTGCGTGTGGACGACGTCGGGCCGGTACCGGGCGGCCAACCGCGTGAGCTCCGTGATCGCCCGTTGGTCAGACGCCGGATCGATCGGCCGCCGCAAGGCGGCGATCCGGAACGAGGGTTCGTCGGGATCGGGCGTGAGCTCCCCCTCGTCCGGCTCGGGCGTCCCGAACGCGACGAGCGTCTCGAACCCCCGCTCGCGCAGACCGGGCAGGAGGGCGAGGACGTGGCGCGCCGGACCGCCGATGTTCAGCCTCGTGATCACGTGCAGGACGCGCGGCCGATCGTTCGGATCCGGCATCGGCTGAGCCTACCCGCCGCCTACGGCCACTACGATGAACCACGCTCGGCGACGAGCGAGACGACGATGCGGTACCTCATCACCGGCGGCGCCGGATTCATCGGGTCCCACCTGGCCGATCATCTGCTCGGCCGCGGCGACGACGTGCTGGCGATGGACGACCTCTCGACGGGCTCGCTCCGCAACGTCGCGCACCTGGACGGCGAGCCCCGGTTCGAGCTCGTGCGCGGGACCATCCTGGACCACCCCCGGATGGTGGAGCTCATGGAGGACGTCGACGTCGTCGTCCACCTCGCCGCCGCCGTCGGGGTCAAACTCATCGTCGAACGTCCCCTCGAGTCGCTCCTCACGAACATCCGCGGCACCGAGATCGTGCTGGACGCCGCCGCGTCCCTCGGACGGAAGATCCTGATCACCTCGACCTCCGAGATCTACGGCAAGAACGCGTCCCGGGCGGTCAGCGAGGACGCCGACCGGATCCTCGGATCGACGTCGAAACCGCGGTGGTCGTACAGCACGGCGAAGGCGGTCGACGAGATCCTGGCTCGCGCGTTCTGGACCGAGCGCGGCGTGCCGACGATCGTGGTGCGGTTGTTCAACTGCGTCGGACCCCGGCAGACCGGCGAATGGGGGATGGTCGTGCCTCGGTTCGTTCGTCAGGCGCTCACGGGCGCGGACGTGACCGTCTACGGCGACGGCGAGCAGCGGCGCTCGTTCTGCCACGTGCTCGACACGGTCGAGGCCCTCGTCATGCTCCTGGATCACCCGGATGCCGTCGGCGAGGTGTTCAACGTCGGGGCTCCGAACGAGATCGCGATGAACGCCCTCGCGGAGCTCGTGCTCGATCGATCCGGTTCGAGCTCGAGGATCGTGCATATCTCCTACGAGGAGGCGTATGCGGAAGGGTTCGAGGACGTCGAGCGCCGCATACCGGACATCGGCAAGATCGGACGGGTCGTCGGCTGGCAGCCGAAGCTCGACCTCGATCGGATCGTGAGCGACGTGATCGCGTCGGATCGGCGGGCGCTCGAGGTCGACGCCTCCTCCACCCCGAACGCGCGGTGAGCGACCTCGAGTACGCCGTCCTGTACGGGGCGGCGTTCCTCGTCCCGCTCGCATCGGTCCTGCTCCTGACGCCGCTCGCGGCGCGCCTGGCGACCCGCCTCGGCGTGATCGACCTCCCCGGCGGACACAAGACGCACCTGGAGGCCACCCCGTACCTCGGTGGAGCCGCGGTGGCGGTCGGCCTGATCGTGGTCGGGTTCGTCGTCGGGTCGACCACGCGTCAGATCGTGATCATCGCCGGGTGCGGGCTCGGGATGTTCGGTCTCGGTCTCCTCGACGACGTCCGGGGGGTCCGTCCGCTCTACAAGCTCGCGTTCGAGACCGTGCTCGGATCGATCCTGTGGTTCGCGGGCATCCGGGCGGGGCTGTTCGGCTTCGCGCCGATCGACTTCCTGCTGACGATCGCCTGGGTGGTCGGGATCACCAATGCCGTGAACCTGATCGACAACATCGACGGCTTGGCCTCCAGCGTCGCAGCGATCGCGAGCCTCGCGTACTTCGCGATCGCCGCGCCGCAGGGTGACTACCTGGTCGCGGCGTTCGCGTTAGGTCTCGCCGGCACCAGCATCGGGTTCCTGCGTCACAACTTCCCGCCGGCTCGGATCTTCCTCGGCGACGCCGGATCGCTCCTGCTCGGCTTCATGCTCGCGTCGCTCGGCCTGCTGCTCGATCTCGACGTCTCCGGCGGACTGCGGTTGGTGATCCAGGCGCTGATCCTCGGCGTGCCGGTCCTCGACACCGTCCTGGTGGTCGCCTCCCGTCGCCGGGCCGGCCGGAGCGTGTTGGAGGGAGGGACCGACCACGCGTCCCACCGACTGACTCGGCTCGGCCTGTCCAAACGGACCGTCGTCGGTGTCTTGTGTCTCGTGCAGGCGGCCTGCGCGACGATCGCGGTCGCGATCGCGGACGGTTCCGGGGCGGGATGGGCGATCGCCGCATCGATGATCGCGCTGCTCGTGACGGCGATCGCGATCTTGGCCCGTGGGCGCTCGACGCCCTCCCCTACCCCCGACTCGTAGAGGGTCGGAGACCCAGCCTGGCGTCGGCGCGCTCGCTCCGGGCACGCGGCGACCAGGACGCCTTCCAGCGCAGGAACCGCCGCTCCACGAGGGCGAACGAGAGCGCGGCCGCGACGTAGGACAACCCGATCGCGATCGGCGCCGAGACCCACCATCCCCACGCCCAGGCTCCCGCTGCCCCGAGGGCGAACACGATCGGGAAGTGCCACAGGTACAGGCCGTAGGAGATCCGACCGGTAGATCGCAGCGGACGCCACGAGAAGATCGCGTCCAGCCGCGGCGACGTCCCGGAGACGAGTGTCCACAGCATGCACCCGGCGGCGAGCACCACGACCGTCGCACCCAGATCCCAGAACAGGAAGGGGTCGTTGCCCGGGTACCTGGATCCGATCACGGCGAGCACCAGCAGCGAGACCGCCCCGGCGGCGGGCAGCCACCTCGGCGACCGGGCCGAGGGCGACGCGAGGAACAGGGCGAGGGCGCACCCGATCAGGAGCCCGTCGGCGCGAACGTCGGGGGCGTACGACAGCCGCTCCCATCCCGCGCCGCCGAACGCGAGCCAGAGCCGGTGCAGCCCGATCGCGAGCGAGACCCCGAACAGCAGCAGCGCGGCGTGCTGCCGACGATGCCGGACGAGTACGAGCAGCGCCACCAGCACCACCGGCCAGAGCAGGTAGAACTGCTCCTCCATCGACAGCGACCAGGTCGCGTCGAACAGCCCCAGCCGGCCGCCGTCCCAGCCGAACGCCTGGTGGACGTTCGCGAGGTAGGACAGGACGTAGGGTGCGCCCTGCAACGTCGGGGTCCGATAGACGTTCGGTCCGATCGTAACCACAAGCAGACAGCACACCGCGACGAACAGCAGGAGCGCGGGCAGGAGCCGGAGCGCGCGTCGAACGTAGAAGGAGAGGATGTCGACGCGTCCCGCCGTGTCGATCTCGGCGACGAGCAGCGTCGTGATGAGGAACCCGCTCAGCACGAAGAACACGTCGACGCCGACATGTCCGCCCCGCACGAACGGGACCCGTGCGTGATACAGCAGGACCGCGAGGACGGCGACGCCGCGGAGCCCGTCCAACGCCGGCCGATGCCGAGCGCGGTCGCGAGCCATCGAGGCGCTGCGCTCCATGGGGTTCCTTCGTCGCGCCGTCGGTCCCGCTTGAGGCCGAGCGGAACCCCGTGCTCAGGGAGCGGGCGGCCGTTCGCGCTCGGGGACCGGAGGCAGGCCGACCCCCTTCGCCCGCGCGATCGCCTCGAACAGCTCGAGCGTGCGATCGGCGACGACGTCGATCGAGAAGCGCGTCTCCGCGATCGCTCGGGCTCGCGATCCGAGCGAGGCCCGCAGGTCGGCATCGGTCGCGAGCTCATGGATCGCGTCGGCCAGCGCGGGCGCATCTCCCGGCGGCACCATGATCCCGCCCCCGTCGCCGAGCAGCTCGGGGGTGCCACCCACCGCAGTCGCGACCACCGGGCGTGCGAGCGCCATGGACTCCATCACCGACAACGGGAGTCCTTCGCTGATCGACGGGAGCACGGTGAACGCCGATGCCCGGATCCTTCCCTCGACGTCGTCGACCGTGCCGAGGAACGCCACCCGGTCGGTCACACCGAGGCGCTCGGCCTGCTCGACGAGCCGGGCGTGTTCGACGCCCGAGCCCACCAGCTCCAGGTGCAGGCGCCCGGAGTCGAGTCGCCGTTCGGCGAGCGCGAACGCGTCCAACAGCACGGTGTGGCCCTTGTAGGGGTGCAGGTTGGCGATGCAGGCGATCCCGATCCGTTCGCCGTTCGGTGGCGCGGCCACCATGTCCGGCACGACGACACCGTTCGGGATCACCTCGATCTTGCGCGGCGGCGTCCCGACGTTGCGGATCGCATCCAACCTCGCCGCTCGAGACACGCAGACCACGACGTCGGCGAGCCGGTCGACGAGCAGGTGGACGGGCCGGAGCCAGCGCCACCCGCCCTCCGTGTCCGACAGGCTTTGCCGGCAGGTCGCCACGACCGGCACGCGCGCGAGCTTCGCGATCGGCACGAACAGCACGTAGCTCCACCACATGAAGCAGTAGACGACGTGGGGACGGACCGATCGAAGGAAACGGTAACCGTGGACGAGCCGGAGCAGGTCCCACCCGCGTCCGCGTTCCGAACGGGGCCGACCCAGATCCAGCTCCTCGACGACGACCCCGGCCCGGCGAACGCGATCGAGCCAGTCGGGGTTGCCACCGGTGTTCAGGCACAGGATCCAGACGTCCCATCCCCTAGACCGGACGGCTTCGGACAGCGCGACCAGCTGGCGTTCGGCGCCGCCCCGTCGGAGCGAGCCGATCACGAACACGATCCGGCGTCCCGTCATCGAACGCCCCCGGCGACCGGAGGATCGATCGCGGTGGTTCGGTTCGGACGCAACCGCGTCAGGTCGCCCGGGCGCGGGACGAGCTCTCGCCACCCGACGATCCCCTTGCGCCGCGTGACGCCGACGTACGCGACCAGGAGCGCTACGTACGCGATGCTGGAGGCCACGCTCGCCCCGACCGTCCCGATCGACGGCAGCAGGACGAGGTTGAGACCGACGTTCGCGATCAGGGTGAGGAGTCCGAGGGCGCTCAGCAGGAGCGGACGTCCGTCGCGGAGCAGGAGCGTGGACAGCGGACGCGCGGCCGAGAGCGCGACGATCCCCGGCAGCAGCCAGCGCAGCAGCGATGCCGCGTCGTCGAACGCCCGTCCGTACACGAACCCGATCAACCACGGAGACGCAACCCACAGCACGGTTCCTCCGACGAGCGCGAAGAGCAGGGCTAGTCGCGCGGTCGCGAACGCGAGCCGACGATCGTTGTCGCCTTCCACCCGGGCCTGGTGCGGCAGCACGGCGATCGCGAGCGGCTCGCACAGGAGCCACAGGAGTTCGCCGATCGTCACCGCGAGCGAATACAGGCCGAGGGCACGGAACCCCACCAGCCCCTGGACGAGTACCTGGTCGAGCCGCAGGAGCAGGAAGAACGCGATCGCCCCCCCGTGCACCTTGAGGCCGAAGGCCAACCCGGCGCGCAGGGTCCTGACGTCCGGCCGCCACCCCACCGCACCGGCACGAGCGCCGACGACGTAGATCCAGATCAGCGCCGAACCGTTCACGACCCAGGTGAGCGCGAGCACCCGGAAAGGGGTGAGGGCGTCCGCGAAGAACATCGCCGCGACCACGGCCGCGTGCAAGCCCACCGCCGCGAGGAACCCCAGCGAGACCGTCACGTAGCGATGTTCGAGCTGCAGCACGCTCGCCCAGTACAGGGTCAGCAGCAGCAGCGGCACCTGGGCGAGGACCACTACGTACCAGGTCGTCGGCAGCTCACCGTTCGAGGCGGGGACGAGCGCCACGATCGCCACCAGCACCAGCGCGACGGCGACGGAGATCCCGGCGGCGGCCAGCGTCCCGTTCGCCCACAGGACGCGGGCGCGCACACCCTTGGCCGCGAGGGCGAAGTTGGCGTGCTCGAGCCCGAGCGGCGCGAGGGCCATCACGATCCCGAGCACCGCGAGCGGCAGGGCGTAGAGCCCCCGGCCCGTCGGACCGAGCGAGCGCGCGATCATCACGCTGGCGACGAACCCGATCGCGTACGAGGCGAGCCGGAGCCCCATCGCGCTCACCCCGACCCGAGCGGTATCGCGGACCGCGGCCTCGAGCTCGAGCTCCTCCGTGACGGCGGGCGCGGACTCGATCGAGCTCACCGGCCCACCTTCCGGTAGGCGGACTCGACGCCGTCGACCATCCGCTCGAGTCCGAACGTGCTCGCTCGCTCGGCGGCGCGGGTCCCCATCTCCTCCGCGGTCGCCGGCGCACCGAGGAGGCGTTCGAGCCCGCGGGCGACGCCGTCGACGCTCGTGTCGGTGAGGATGCCGTCGACCCCGTCCCGCACGAGCTCGGGGATGCCGCCGACGCTCGTCGCCACCACCGGCCTGCCCATGGCCATCGCCTCGAGGAGGGCGTTCGGGAACCCCTCGCTGTCCGAGGTCAGGCACACAACCTGCGCCCGGCCGATCGCGGCCCTCGGATCCTCGAGGAGCCCCGCGAACTCGACCGAGCCTTGCAGCCCGAGCTCGGCGGCGATCCTTCGCAGGCCGGGCTCCTCGGGACCGGCGCCGGCGAGGATCGCGCTCGCACCGGGGACCCGCTCGCGGACGCGGGCGAAGGCGCGCAGGAAGCGGTCGTGGCGTTTGACCCGGTGCAGGTTCGCGACCACCGCGACCGTCGGCGTCTCCCAGGAGGGTGGCGGCACGGGGGCGAACCGATCGGTGTCGACGCCCGGGTAGACGACCTCGATCGCCGGCACGGCCGGATCGTGTCGCCTCGCCTGCGTCTCGAGGTACCGCGAGTTGCAGATCAGCAGGTCGGCGCGGCGGTGGGCGAGCCCGAGGATCGGCCGGAGCGCTCGCCGATGCAACCACGCGGAGCCGAGCCCCTGGCGTTCGGCGACGATCGGGATCCTCCGGGGCGTCGCCCCGGCCGCCACCACCTCGCCGAGATCGTGATGCGCGTGCACGAGGTCGATGCCACGCTCACGGATCACGCGTCGCAGCCGGGTCACGACCAGCGGCATCCGGGCGACCGCTACGGCGTCCCGGCCGAGCGGACCGACCCACACGGGTGGGTTCGGGAGACCGAGGCCGGCGGGTTCGTGCTCGTCGAAGACCGCGACGTGATGGCACGTCGGATCCGAGGCGTGGACGATCAGCTCGACCAGCTGACGCTCGCTCCCGCCGATCGCGAGGCTCGGGATCACATGGAGGACCCGCAACGCCGACCCGCCTCACAGCCGGACGACGTTCGCGCGGCGGCCCCGCGTCACGCCGCGCGTGTCGACGACGAGCGGCGCGTGACGGACGACGTCGGCGAAGTCCACCGCCGAATGCGCGGTGAGCACGACCACCGCGTCCTGCTCCGCGAGCAGGCCCGGCGAGAGCGCCTTCGAGCGGAGCGTGCGTCCGGCGAGGGCGACCGAGGGGACGAACGGGTCGTGGTAGCCGATCGTGGCGCCGTCGCGTGCCAGGCGCTCCAACACGATCAGCGCGGGGGACTCGCGGACGTCGTTGACGTCCTGCTTGTAGGTGACGCCGATCCCGAGCACCTTCGAGCCGCGCACCGGCTTCCCGTTGTCGTTCAGGGCCTGGGCGACGCGTTGCGCGACGAAGCCGGGCATCTTCGCGTTGACCTCCTGCGCGTGCTCCACGAAGTTCAGCCGGTGACCCGTCCGCTGCCCCACGCGCCACGACAGGTACGAGGGGTCGATCGCGATGCAATGCCCGCCCACGCCGGGGCCGGGCCAGAACGGCATGAAGCCGAACGGCTTGGTCGAGGCGGCTCGGATCGCCTCCCACAGGTCGACGTCGAGATCGCGCGACAGGAAGGCGAGCTCGTTGACGAGCGCGATGTTCACGTGCCGGAAGGTGTTCTCGATCAGCTTGGCCATCTCGGCCTCGCGCGGCGTCGACACGAGCTCGACCTCGTGGATGAACGTCCCGTAGAACCGCGCGGCGAGATCGCCGTCCCCCTTGGTCAGACCCCCGACGACCTTCGGGGTCTTGGCGATGTGGTCGAGCTCGCGGCCGGGGTCGATGCGTTCGGGCGAGTAGGCGAGCGCGAAGTCGCGTCCCGCACGCAGACCCGACGTCTCCAGGATCGGGCGCAGGACCTCTTCGGTCGTTCCCGGGTAGGTGGTCGATTCGAGGACGACGAGCGCTCCCGCCTTCAAGGCCTTCGCGACGGCGCGTCCGGCGCTCTGGATGAACCCGAGGTCGGGGCTGTGATCGGTGAGCGGTGTCGGGACGCAGATCAGGACGACGTCGCAGCCGCGGAGCGCCGATCCACGCGTGGAGACCCGGAACCGGGAACGGATGTCCGCGAGGATCTCGTCGGGGACGTCCGAGATGTACGACCGCCCCTGCGCGAGCGCGTCGACGCGGGTCTGATCGAGATCGACGCCCACGCCTCGGAACCCGGCGCGGACCACGGAGACGAGCATCGGTAGGCCGACGTACCCGAGACCGACGACCCCCACCTTCGCGCGTTTGTCGCGCAGCGCGGCGGCGAGCTCACGCCGCCAGCTCGCCCCGGACGAGCTCTGATCGGGCATCGTGGGAAGCATCGCACAGGGTTCCTCGGCAGCCGTGGAACCGACCCTGAGCCGCGAGTTGCGACGATCCGATGGAGGGGGCGGGTGTGTGTCAGGCCTGTGCGCAGATCACGTACACATTGATCGTCCAGTTCGCGGTCACGTTTTGGGCTTCGACGACCGTCGCGGTCCAAGCCGTGTTCGAGGACGGGTAGCTCGCCAGGACCGCTAGCTTCAGCAGGTCGGAAGCGGCTCCGGTGGGGTTGACCCCGCCACCGATCACCTTCGTGCCTGCGTTCGTGCAGGTGGCGCTGACCGTCTTGTTATTGCTGTCGGTCAGCGTCGCGGTCACGATCTGCCACCCACCCAGCGGTCCAGCGGGGCCGACCGGACCCTGGTTCCCGACCGGACCCTGGTTCCCGACCGGACCCTGGTTCCCGACCGGACCCTGGTTCCCGACCGGACCCTGGTTCCCGACCGGACCCTGGTTCCCGACCGGACCTGGGGCACCGGTCGCGCCGGTCGCGCCGGTCGCACCCGTGGCACCGACCGGGCCCTGAGGACCGATGGGACCCTGCGGACCCACGGGTCCCTGCAGACCCACCGCTCCGGTCGCTCCGGTGGCACCTGTTGCGCCGTCGGTGCCGTTCGTCCCGTTGGTCCCGTTGGTCCCGTTGGTGCCGTCTCCGGTGCCGTCGGCCCGTCGCTCCGGTCGCGCCGACCGGACCCTGGGGACCGATCGGACCCTGCGGTCCGACGGGACCTTGCAGACCCACGGCCCCGGTGGCGCCGGTGGCTCCATCGACGCCCGTGGCGCCGTCGGCTCCATCCGTGCCGTTCGTGCCGTTCGTGCCGTTCGTCCCGTTGGTCCCGTTCGTCCCGTTGGTCCCGTTGGTGCCCGTGGCGCCGGTCGCGCCGGTCGCGCCGTCGGCTCCATCCGTCCCATCCGTCCCGTTGGTCCCGTTGGTCCCGTTGGTGGTGTCCCGTGGCACCGGTCGCGCCGGTCGCGCCGACGGGACCCTGGGGACCGATCGGACCCTGCGGTCCGACGGGACCTTGCAGACCCACGGCCCCGGTGGCGCCGGTGGCTCCATCGACGCCCGTGGCGCCGTCGGCTCCATCCGTGCCGTTCGTGCCGTTCGTGCCGTTCGTCCCGTTCGTGCCGTTGGTCCCGTTGGTGCCCGTGGCGCCGGTCGCGCCGGTCGCGCCGTCGGCTCCATCCGTCCCGTTCGTGCCGTTGTCCCGTTGGTCCGTTGGTCCCGTTGGTGCCCGTGGCACCGGTCGCGCCGGTCGCGCCGACGGGACCCTGGGGACCGATCGGACCCTGCGGTCCGACGGGACCTTGCAGACCCACGGCCCCGGTGGCGCCGGTCGCGCCGTCGGCTCCATCCGTGCCGTTCGTGCCGTTCGTGCCGTTCGTGCCGTTCGTCCCGTTGGTGCCGTTGGTCCCGTTGGTGCCCGTGGCACCGGTCGCGCCGGTCGCGCCGTCGGCTCCATCCGTCCCGTTCGTCCCGTTGGTCCCGTTGGTCCCGTTGGCACCGGTCGCACCGGTCGCGCCGGTGGCTCCATCAACACCGTTCGTCCCGTTGGTGCCGTTCGCGCCGTTGGCACCGTTGGCACCGGGCGCACCGGTCGGACCTTGAGGCCCCGGCGGGCCCTGAGGCCCGGGGTTACCGCTCGGTCCCGCGCCTCCGCCTCCGTCGGCAGCGGGTCCGGTAGCTCCTTGAGGGCCGGGACGACCACGGAGGTTCCACTTGAGTCGGTATTCGCCGTGACCACACTTCGTCGTCTCATGCACGATCCGGACCACGCCCGTCCTCTTGCTGACGCACGAGGTGATCGCGCCGCCCTTCCCGCGGCCGGCCTCGGCGACGGCGGCGAGCATGACGACCAGGACGAGGGCGAACGCCAACAGGCCCGCCCAGGTCTTGCCCTTCGGAGTGGATCGGCCGTCGCGTCCGTCAACCATCGTGCTTCAAGCTCCTTTTCGAAAAACCGGGTCGACCGACCCGGATACGTTCCTTTCGGCCTGCGCCGGCGTGGTCTTTAGCACCGACCGGCATCGGATTCTTCGGGGCTACTGCGACCCACCCATGCGTCCCACCGTCGGGTGACACCGCGTCGTACCATCCGCCCGATGCTGGCGAGGTCCCGGACCATCGTGGTGATCGCGGTCGTGGCTGCCGCGTTCGGGCTCGCCGCGTGCTCGGACGACTCGAAACCCGGTGGTCCGAGCGGCGACGCCGAGCAGATCCTTAACGATGCGCTCGCGGCACACGCCGCGGGCGAGCTCGACAAGGCCGTCGACCTCTACGAGCAGGTCCTGGTGCTGGATCCGCAGAACCGGTTCGCGTACTACAACCTCGGCCTGATCGACCAGACCCGTGGGGACGACGCCGCCGCAGCCAACCAGTACGAGCAGGCCATCGCGGTCGCACCGGACTTCTCGCCGGCGATCTTCAACCTCGCGATCATCCGCGCCGAGCAGGGTGCGACCGACGAGGCGATCGGCCTGTACCGCGACGTGATCGCGATCGACGACACCGACGCCCGCGCCCACCTGAACCTCGGGTTCCTCCTGATCGCGTCGGGCGAACGCAAGGAAGGCGAGCGCGAACTCGACCGCGCGGTCGAGCTCGACCCGTCCCTCGCCTCGCGGATCCCCGGTGCCGAGCCCGTCGCGGGCGAGGCCACCGGCCCTAGCTAGGAGCGGGCCCGTCCGGCCCGGCGCTCGGCACGTGCTTGCCGCGGTTCGCGTCCTTCTGTCGACGTTTCGCGAACCAAGCGGGGATCAGCGCGAGGACGAGGAGCGTCAGCACCCCGATCCCGAGCAGGAGGTCGTACCTGGGGAACGGTTCGTACTCGAACCGGACCACGTGCCTGCCGGCCGGTACGGTCCGCCCAACGAAGCTCGGCGCGATCATCTCCGGCGCCACCGAGATGCCGTCCACGGTCACCTGCCAGCGCGGGTCGAACGACGCCTTCAGCATCACCATCGCCGGCCGGTCCGCGATCACCGTCGCGGTGGCCAGCCCGTCGCGGAGATCGACATCCTCGCCGACGACGGTGCCCGCCGGCGTATCCGGTAGGTCGTCTTCGCTCACGGTGGGTTCGGGCGCAGGCTCCCCTTCGAAGGCGACGCCGGGGTTCGCACCTCTGCCCGGGAGGTCGGAGCGGAACCAGTCCTGCAGGCGCAGCCCGAGGTTGGTCCGGTCGGCCGAGATCGCGGGCAGGACGTCCACGAGATCGACGTAGCTCGGGTCCGGCGTCTCCCAGAGCACGTGACGCCCACGTTCGGCGACTTTCTCCGCCGGGACGGGCGGTTGCCGGTCCGAGGGAAGGATCAGGTACCGCACGTCGAACAGGTCGTAGTGCGCCGGATTCGTGTCGGTGAACCGGTACTCGAACGGGGAAGAGAGCGACCACGTCGGCCGGACGAACCCGACGCCCTCGGTGCCCTCGTTCAGGAGCATCACGTACACCGGCACCTGACCGACCTCGTAGGCCGAGCCCCAGTTCGAGCGCATGCCCGCGTAGAACCGCCCCGGCCCACGCGCCCGCGCGATGTCGACCAGGGTGGCGACGTCGGCCCCGTCGTGGGCATCGGCCACCGCCTGCTCCCCGATCCACTCGGCCCCCTGCGAGGCCCACGCGGTCCGCTCGACGAAGCCCGGCGCGAGGAACACCACCATGCCGGCGACCGCGAGCGCGGCGATCGCGACGGGTCGCTCGCGAAGGGATCTGAACCGTTGGACCTGCTCCCACGCGAGCCGGCCGAGCGTGACCGCGGCCAGCCCGGCGAGGTAGAGCCCGGCGAGGTGCACCCCGAAGACGAACCGACGCAGGAACAGATCGCCCGAACCGGGCAGCAGTCGCAGGGCGGGTCCGAGCGTCGGTCGTCCGAAGAAGAGCACGAGCGAGACGAGGAACAGGAACAGGAGCACGCGGGCCCGTTCGTCCCGGCGGTACCGCCAGAGCGCCGCCAGGATCCCGACCGCGACCAAGATCGTGATCATCGGCGGCCGCCCGCGGTCGAACAGCTCGCCGCTCGCGAACCATGTCAGGATGCGCTTGGCCCCGAACGAGTCGTAGTAGATCTTCCCTCGCGAGTACTCGTCGTTCACCGTCCAGAGCCGGTCGGCGAGCAGCGGCACGACGACCCACGCCGCGACGAACAGGCTGCCGATCCCGATCAGGGCCGCGCGTCCGATCCTGCGCAGCAGCTCACCCCACTTCACGAGCGCGAACACGCCCAACGAGAGCAACGCGAGGTAGCCGGTCAGCAGGTGGCACGCGACCGTCAGCGCCAGCACGAGCGCCGCAAGCCAGTACGAACGGCCCTTCGCGATCGCCCGCCACGACAGGCCCCACGCGAACGGCAACAGCCACATCCCCCACAGCTGCGTCCAGGTGCCGTACCCGCGCCAGGCGTAGCTCCCCCACTCGTAGCCGAGCGTTGGTTCGCTGACGATCAGGGGCGAGGCGGCCGCGGCGATCGCACAGACCCATCGATCCCACCCGAGGAGCCGGCCCCCCGCGTAGACCGCGATCGGCCACAGCGCCATGCCGAGGTACATCGTCCACGAGAGCGCGCGCTCGCTGCCGATCGCGAGCGCCAGCACGCCCGTCAGGACGTGCGGCAGGCTCTGGTAGTGGTGGAACCTCGACGATCCGAGCGCGAGATCCGGGTACCAGCCGTCGAGCGGGAGGTGTCCCTCCTCGATGCGGTCGCTCGCCCAGGCGATCATCGACCGGTGCACGGAGGCGTCGTTCAGGTTCTGGACCGGGTGCGCCTCCGCGCGGAGCACCACGAGGTTGAACAGGACGACGATCCCCACCACCACGAGCGGCCAACGGGGGGGCGCCTCGGGGCGAGGAGATTCGGGCTCGAGGGCCGAGGGCGCCTGCTCGCGTTCGGACAGGGACTCGCGCACCCGCTCATGTTGCCACGGCTCCCCCGCAAGCCCGGTCAGCCGGACCGAACCCTCGACGCAGCGAGCCGGCCCGGGGGCCGGCTCACGTGCTGATGCGGAACCGCGTGCGCGTCAGGCGGTCTGCGCGACCTCCGCGGTCCCCTTGATCCGGTTCGTGTCGATCGGTACGCCGGGACCCATCGTCGTCGAGACCGTGAGGGTCTTCACGTACTTGCCCTTGGCCGCCGAGGGCCGCGCCCGGATGATCTCGTCGATCACCGCGAGGTAGTTCTCGAGCAGCTGTTGCTCGGTGAACGACTTCTTGCCGATGATCATGTGGACGTTGCCGGTGCGGTCGGTCTTGTACTCGACCTTGCCGCCCTTGATGTCCTCCACGGCCTTGGCGATATCGTTGGTCACGGTGCCCGTCTTCGGGTTCGGCATCAGGCCCCGAGGTCCGAGCACCCGACCGGCCTTGCCGACCGTGGCCATCATGTCCGGCGTCGCCACGGCGGCGTCGAAGTCGATGGTCCCGCCCATCACCTGTTCGACGAGCTCCTCGCCGCCCACGACGTCCGCGCCGGCCTCCTTGGCCTCGGTCGCCTTCGGGCCCTGGGCGAACACCGCTACCCGGACCGACTTCCCCGAGCCGTTCGGCAACGAGACCGTGCCGCGGACGAGCTGGTCGGCCTTGCGGGGATCCACGCCCAGCCGAAACGCGATCTCGACGGTCTCGTCGAACTTCGCGTCCGGGAAGGCCTTGAGGGCCTTGATCGCGTCGATCGGCGAATGCTCGTGCTCGCGGTCGGCGAGCTCGGCGGCCTGCACGTACCGCTTGCCCTTGCCGCTCATACGCCCACCACCTCGACGCCCATACTCCGAGCCGTCCCCGCGAGGATCTTCATCGCCGCGTCGACGTCGTTCGCGTTGAGGTCCACCATCTTCTGCTCGGCGATCCGCCGGAGCTGATCCTGGGTGACACTCCCGACCTTCTCCCGGTTGGGCTCGCCCGAGCCCTTCTCGACGCCGGCCGCCTGCTTGATGAGTTCCGCGGCGGGCGGCTGCTTCGTGATGAACGTGAACGAGCGGTCCTCGTAGATCGTGAGCTCGGCCGGGATCACCTGACCGGCCTGCTGCTGCGTCTGCTCGTTGTACTGCCGGCAGAACTCCATGATGTTCACGCCGTGCTGGCCGAGCGCGGTCCCTACGGGGGGAGCGGGCGTGGCCTGGCCGGCCCGGATCTGGAGCTTGACGACGGCGAGCACCTTCTTCTTCGCCATCCGGTGTTCACCTCCTGCGGTCCGAACGGCCTCTCGGCCTCCCGCACCTCGGTTGCTAGACCTTCGCCACCTGGTCGAAGGACAGTTCGACCGGCGTCTCCCGGTCGAAGATGTTCACGAGCACCTTCAGCTTGCTCTGGTCGAGGTTGATCTCGCTGATCGTGCCGTTGAAGTCGGCGAACGGGCCCGAGATGATCCGCACCACGTCGTTCTCCTCGAACCCGAGGCGGAACTGCGGCTTCACCTCTTCCTTCTTGACCGCCAGGATCTTCTCCACCTCACGACGCGACAGCGGCGTGGGCTTGCTACCGGTCCCGGCCGCGACGAACCCCGTCACCCCGGGCGTGTTCCGAACGACGTACCACGAGTCGTTGTCGTAGACCATCTTCACGAGGAGGTAGCCGGGGAAGACCTTGCGCTGGACGACCTGCTTCTTGCCGCCCTTGATCTCCATGACGTCCTCCATCGGGATGTGGACGTCGAAGATCTTGTCCTCCATCTGCATCGTGTGGATCCGCGACTCGAGGTTCGTCTTGACCTTGTTCTCGTAGCCGGCGTACGTGTGGACGACGTACCAGTCGCCGGGGCCCCGGAACGGATCGCGACCTCGGTCCGAGTCGCCGGGCTCCTCCGCCGCGGCAGAGGCGGCGGTCTTCTTGGCCTTCGCGCCCTTCTTCGCGGCGGGCTCGGCCTTCGGGGTCGGCTCGGCCTCCTCGGTCGACTCGGCCTCGTCGGTCGCCTCGACGTCGGCCGCGATCGACTCGACCTCGTCGGCGAGGTCGCCCAGGATCGCGGCGTCGCTCACGGCCTCGACCGCCTTGGCGTCCTCGACCGCCTCCTCGACGGTCTCCTCGAGCGCCTCGACGATCACGGCGTCCGCGATGGCTTCCTGCACGTCGGCGTCGACCGCGGCCTGCTCGACGGCGTCCTCGAGCGCTTCGCCCTCCAGGCCGGCATCGACGGCCTCGTAGATCTTCTCTTCGAACGACTCCTCGATCGCGTCATCGGAAGCGGCTTCGATGGCCGCGGCGTCCTGGACCGCCTCGGCGACGGTCTCCTCGAGCGCAGCCTCGATCACGGCGTCCGCGATGGCTTCCTCCTCGGCGGCCTGGTCGAACGCCTCCACCAGACGCTCGGACGCGTCCTGGCCGGTGGTCTGGTCGTTCGACGGCGCCTCGGCGTCGGCGTTCGCGGACGGCTCGGGGGCAGCTTCGTCCGAGGGGTCGATCGGGGATTCGTTCATGGAGTGCGCGCCTCTAGTTCGTGAAGACGTTCAGGACCAGCCTCGAGAAGAGCACGTCGAGACCGAACACGTACGACGTCATGACGACGACCGTGACGAGCACGACGATCGTGTACGTCGTGAGTTCCTGACGAGTGGGCCAGATCACCTTCTTCAGCTCCTGACGGACCTCCTTCAGGAACTGGCGGGCGCCCGTGCGTTGCTTCTTCTGCTGGAGCTGCGCCCGACGCGTGGCGGCAGCGGCCTGGGCACGCTCGACCTGGGTGCCCTGACGGCGCTGCGCCCGCTTCATCTCTCTGTTCATCGTGCTCCTTGCAGGGGCGGAGGGACTCGAACCCCCAACCGCCGGTTTTGGAGACCGGTGCTCTACCAGGTTGAGCTACGCCCCTCCGCAAGACCGGTCCTGCCGGAAGGCGGGGACTCGGCTGCCAAGTATAGGGCGGGCCCGATGGTGCGGCAAAGGAAACGCTCGCCGGAACGGGGGCCGCGCTCCTCAGGTTCCCGCAGGTCAGTCCGATAATCGGCCCGTGGAAGCCCGTCGCCCGATGGCCCTCGAGGCCGCCCTGTTCGTGCTGGTCGTCGCCCTGCCGCTCGCCTTCTTCCCGCAGTCGCGCGACGCCTTCCTCGACGTGAAGATCCTCCTGCTCGCCGGCGGCACGCTCCTGATGTGGGTCGCCGGCCTCCCGATCGACCGGCGCATCGCGCTCCCGGCGTTCGTGTGGGCCGCGGTCGTCGTCCTCGCCGCGGTCGCGGGGGTGGATCCGGTCGAGAGCCTCATCGGGACCGTCCGCGGCTCGGGCCTCGTGTTGCTCCTGTGCACGGCAGCCCTGGTGGCGATGGCGCCGAGCCTGCCCGAGGGCCTGCTCGACCGGGCCCGCCGATGGCTCGTGTGGACCGGGCTGATCGTCGCGGCTGTCGCCCTCCTGTACCGGATCGCCCCCGAGGTGCTCGAGCCACTCGCCCGACGCGTGCCGTTCATCGGGTCCACGCTCGGCAATCCCGTCCGGGTCGCCGCGCTGCTCGCCGCGTGCATCCCCGCGATCCTCGCCGACAAGCGGTGGCGATGGACCGGCGTGGCGGCCCTCGCGCTCATCGGGCTCGGCCTCGCCTCGGCGGAGGAGCGGAGCGCCTACCTGCTGCCGGTCGTCGCCCTGGCCGCATCCGCGTGGTTCCTGCGCCCCGGCTGGCGCCGGACCGCGATCGCCACCGGCGTGATCGCGTCGGCGCTGGTGCTCTGGGCGCTCGCTCCGACCGCGGCCGTGAGCAACGCGCCGACCGACCGGTTCACCGCGGTCGGTCAGTTCCAGTCCCTCGAGGGCGAGCGCCAGCGCCTCGCGGTGTACGAGGTCGACGTTCGCGCGTTCGCGGGGCGTCCCGCACTGGGATGGGGCCCGGCGAACACCTGGAGCGGCTTCCTCTCGTCGGGCTCGACCGGCCAGATCGAGCGGGCGGGTCGGAACTGGGCCGACGCGCACAACCTGGTCCTCGAGCTTGCCGTCGTCACGGGGGCGATCGGACTCGCGGCGTTCGGATGGTTGGTGTGGCGCCTCGCGCCTCGAACCCTCCGGCCGCCACCGGGACGGCGCTGGGCCGCGGCCTCGGCGGTCACGCTCCTCGCGTTCGCGCTGATCGAACCACTCGACGTCGTCCTTACCCCACTGCTGTTCCTGCTCGCCGGGGCGGCGGCCGGCCGAACTGCCGAGGTCGGTTCGGGCGTCGCCGCCGGGGCCCGGCGCGACCCCTCCCGGATCGCCGTCGCTGGTCGCGTGACCACGGCGACCGTGCTGATCCTGGCGACGCTGCTCGCGACCGTGAATCTCGGTGCTTCCGCACTCGAGCAATGGGGGCACTCGCATGCCGAGTCGAACTGGGCCCTACGGGCCGCGACCGGCATGGCGCCCTGGCGACTCACGGCCCACGAGGCGCTCGCGCTCAGCCTGGCCGTCGACGGCCGCGGCGGCGACGAGGCCGCGGCGGCCGAGGCCCGCGACGTGGTCGACGGTGTGGTCGAACGCCACCCTCGGAACCCCGGTGTGCGGCTGCTCGCCGCCGACGTCGAACTGCTGCTGCGGAACTTCCCCGCCACGCAGGCGTGGATCCGCGACCAGCTCGCGGCCTTCCCGAACGACTCGGTGAGGGTGCCCGCCGCGGAGCCCGGCCTGACGCTCCCCGGCTGACGGACCCGGTCCGCCCGGACCTCGGTCCCGCTTCAGGCTCGGAACGTGCCTGATCCGAGATGGCCGATGTGCGTGATGTTGGACCCCGCCTCTCCTACACTCTCCCGGACGCGCCGCGCCGGCCCCGGATTGCGAGCGCCCACATGCAGCATCGGGACCCTTCCCCTCCGCCCGGTGATCGGGCGAGGCGGCGCAGCCTCTTCGGAGGCCGTCCGGAATCCACGCCACCTCCCGTGACGGCGGGTCTGTCTCCGTCGGCCGCCGAGCGGACCGAGCTCGTGATCCACGGCCTACCAGGAGATGATCCAGGAGCAGCTCGATGAGGGCCTGCGGTCGATCCAGCACACCGCCAACACGCTGATGCACGAGATCGCCGGCGAGGTGTGGCGGAGCGCCGGGGGCGACAAGGAGGCCGTCGCCTCGACGATCCTGCAGGAGCTCTCGCGCGACCAGGCGATCCGCGCCTTGATCGCGCACTCGGACGAACGCTTCCAGGCACTCGCCGCCCGGACCGGCAGGGTCGAGGACACGATGAACATGCTCGCCGAGTCGGTCCGGACGGCCCGCGAGCAGATCGCCCGTAGCGCCGACGCCCTCGAGTCCGGCGCCGGAGCCGGCGGCGGGACTTCACCGCTCGGCGTCGGTCAGATCCGCGCGCAACTGGACGAGGTCAGCCGGCAGGTGGCGGCCGCATTCCAGACGCTCGCCGATCGCGACCAGGAGATCGTCGACACCCTCCACCTGCGGATCCGCGAGCACGGCGAGCTGGTCGTCCAGGAGACCGCCCGGATCTCGCAGGCGATGCAGGAGTACGTCCAGCAGGGCGTCGAGACCATGGGCAACCTCGCCGGCAGCGCGGATTCCAGCATGCAGGCGATGTCGGCGCACGACGGGGTGACGGATGAGACCGTCCGCTCGGTCGATCAACAGATCGCGGAGCTCGCCGAGCAGCTGCAGCTCCTGTACGACCGGACCGGGATCGCGATGAGCTCCCTGCACGAGTCCGTGACGTTCCTCGGCGACCGGATGGGGGTCGAGGCGCGCGAGCGGCTCGAGGAGATGAACCGCGCGTTCGAGGCCAAGGTCATCGGGCTCGCGAACCTCGTCCGTTCGGATTCCGAGGCGCTGCGCCGGGAGCTCGTCTCCACCGCCGACGCGCATGACGAGACGATCGCCCGGCTGCTGGAGGAGCGGCTCACGCAGGTCACCGAGACGCTGACCGACTCGGTCACGACCACGATCCAGGCCAAGATCCAGGACTCGATGGCGGCCCTGGCCGCCCGGACCGACGAACAGACCCAGCTGATCGACGCCCGGACCGGCGAGACCGTGTCGGCGATCGACCGGAACATCATCCGGATGGTCGATGCGCTCGACGATCATTTCGAGCGGCTCGGAGCCGGCGTGGGCGACCGCGCCGCCAGCGCCGCGGAGCTCGCGATCGGCGCGCGCTTCGACGACGTGCTCGCGCGCCTGCACGCGGCCGCCTCGGTGATCGAACGCGAGAACGCCGAGACGCGCGGTGCGATCGAGCAGACGTGGAGCCACCTGGACGAGACGAGGAGCGCCCTGGACACACGGTTCGTGGCCCTGGCCAAGCTCGTGCGTTCGGACAGCGAGACGCTCGCGGGGCAGATCGTGGCGGATCAGGACGTCACGAAGCAGGCGCTCCGAGCGATGAAGGAGCTCCAGGCGAGCCTGCCTTCCGAGGTGATCCAGATGGTCGAGCAGCGGTTCGGCTCGCTCGCCGAGTCGATCGAGCGCTCGAACGAGATGCTCGCGGCGCGGATCGACCGGATGGCCGACACGATCGGCCAGCGTCAGAACGACGACATCCAGATCGTGATCGATCGCATGGGCGACGCGATGCACGCGCTCGCGAGCCTCGGGAAGGAACCGGGGTCGCACGCGTCGGGGTCGCGGATCGAGATCGACTGACGGGCCGACGCCGGCTCGGACCGAACGCTCAGTCCAGTCGGACCTCGGCCTCGCTCTTGCGGATCGGCCAGATGTCAGCGCCGTCGCGTTCGACCCGGACCCAGACGTCGAGCACGGCCGTGCGGGTCTGCGGATCCAGCGACCGAACGCGGCCGCCGCATTCGATCGATTCGTCGACGAACACGGGGGCGCGGAAATGGACAAGGAGACGGAGCAGTGCGGCGGGATCGCCCAGCCAGTCGACGAGCCAGGAGGTGAGGGTGCCCATCGTGTACATGCCGTGGGCGATCACGCGGGGGAAGCCCGCGGCGCGCGCGACCTCGTCTTCCTGGTGGAGCGGATTCTGGTCGCCCGATGCGTCGGCGTACGACGCGACGTCCTCCCGGGTGACCAGGCGCGAGGACGGCGGAAGGTCCTGCCCCACCTGGAGGTCGTCGAACCGAACGCTCACGCGTCGCCCCGGACGATCAGCGTGGACCGTCCCGGACGCAACGAGCTCGCCGGCCTCGTCCCGGACCTCGGTGCCAAGGACCAGGAAGCGCATGCCGCCCTTGTCCCGGACGCTCTCGATCGTCGCGGACGCGGTCAGGGTCTCCCCCACCACGACGGGCCGCGACCACCGGTACTCCTGTTCCCCGTGCAGCACACGGGACAGATCGATCCCGAGCCGTGGATCGGAGACCACGTGGTCCAGCCCGGCCGCGATCTCGGGCACGGTCACGATCGTGGGCGGCACGCCCGGCCCCCGATGCCCGACGGCGTCGGCGAACGCTCGCACGCGTGCCTCGTCGACCTCGAACCGCACCGGCGGGTACGTGCTCCCCTCGACGTCGGGGCTCAACGTCACGACGCAACCCGACGTTCGGCCGACACGCTTGTGGGGCGCACGGCCGTCTCCCGGCCGACCGATTCACACGGCGTCGACACACTGCGAACGTACCGACCGTGCGGGGGCACAGCAAGTCGGCAGCGTTGCGCGAGAACGATCGCGCGAGCTTCCGTGACTCGGGACCAAGGGGGACCTACGATCGACGAGCCCATGGCCGGTAACGGGAACGGATCCGGGACCGGGAACGGGAAGGCCAACGGGGCTGCCCGCAAACCCATCACGGTCCTCATCGTCGACGACGAGCGCACGTTCGGCGAGGCACTCGAGGTCGCCCTCGATCGGGAGAAGGATCTCCGCGTCGTCCACGTCGCGACGGATGGTCCCGACGCCGTCGCGTCTGCGACCGAGTTCCATCCCGATGTCGTGCTGATGGACGTCTCGATGCCGGGGATGAACGGGCTCGAGGCGACGAGGCGGATCAAACAGAGCGACCCTGAGGCCGCCGTCGTGATCCTGTCCGGCAACGACGACGAGTACATGCTCGCTCGCGCGGTGCAGGCGGGCGCGGCAGGTCTGCTCCGCAAGACCCAGGCGGTGGGCGACGTCGCCTCGACCGTGCGGCGTGTGCATCGGGGCGAGGCGATCCACGACGAGGTCGAGGTCGAACGCGCGCAGCGGCGGCTCCGCCACCGCCGGGACGTCGACGGGGACGTCAAGGGCCGGCTCGAACGCCTCACCCCGCGCGAGATCCAGATCCTCGAAGCGATGGCGGCGGGCCGTCAGCCCGAGGAGATCGCGGCGGAGCTCGGCATGAGCCCGAACACGCTCCGCACCCACACCCAGAACGTGCTGACCAAGCTCCGGGTGCATTCGAAGATGGAGGCGCTCGTGCTCGCGATCCGCCACGGCAAGGTGGCGACGGTCGACCTCACCGAGATCGTCTGAGCGGTTCCTAGCGCGTCTCGCGGTGGAGCGTGTGTCGACGCTCCCAGCGGCAGTACTTCCGCAGCTCGATCCGGTCCCGGTCGTTGACCCGGTTCTTCACGGTGACGTAGTTCCGTCGCTTGCACTCGGTGCACGCGAGGGTGATCGTCGGTCTGTTGTCGCCCTTGGCCATCTCGTGGTCCTCCGACCCGTTCCGTGTCCTGACGTGTTCCTTGCCCGCTCCGGGAAGTCCCAGGGGGCTCACTCGTAGCGGGGGCGGGAATCGAACCCGCGACACAGCGATTATGAGCCGCTTGCTCTGCCTCTGAGCTACCCCGCCCCGGTGACGAGCAGTTTACCGGCCGCCGCCACCCTCGCCACCTGACCTGCGGTTTCGTCGCGCGATCCCGCGGCGGTCCGAGCCGGAGAGGGGACTCGAACCCCTGACCCCCTCCTTACCATGGAGGTGCTCTGCCGACTGAGCTACTCCGGCGTGCTGCACGGCGCGGGCCATGATACCGACAGACCATCCAACCCTCCGGCCCGTGGGACGATGGACGGGTGCGGCTCGCCTCCCTGATGCTGCTCGTCGCCGTCGCATGCGGATCCGCGGACGCGTCGGACCCGAACGCGACGGCCGCGCTCTCGATCCGGACCGAGGACGGCACGGTGTCGCTGGACGTCCAGGTCGCCGACACAGCCGCCGAGCGATCGATGGGTCTGATGGGGCGCGAGAGCCTGTCCCCCTACGACGGGATGGCGTTCGTGTGGGAGGAGCCGGTCGTGAGCTCGTTCTGGATGAAGGACACCCTGATCCCGCTCTCGATCGCGTTCTGGGACGACGCCGGCCGGATCATCTCGATCCTCGATATGGAGCCGTGCACCGCGGACCCCTGTCCCTCGTACGGACCCGAAGGACCGTTCGTCGGTGCGGTGGAGGTCGACCGTGGAGCGCTGGCGACGCACGGCGTCGCCGTCGGGGACCGGGTCGAGCTCGAGGTGGCGGACGCATGAGCGAGGGATGCCTCCTCTGCCGCGCCGAGCGGGTGACCGAGTGGCACTTCGAGGACGAGGAGTGCTGGGTCACCGACTGCATGGTGTGCCGAACGCCGATGATCGTCTGGCGACCTCACGGACTTCCCGAACCCGAGCTCGAGCGCCGGCTCCTTGAGCACCTCGAGCGGATCGCGGCCGAGCGCTACCCCGACGGCTTCTGGATCGACCCCGAGCGACGGCGGATCCCCGATCACTGGCACGCGCACGCCCGACCCGCGGAGGGCTTCTTCGATCCCGCCAGCGACCTCTTCGGCCGCTTCGGCTGAGCCGCCAGCCCGAACGAACGGCTTCCCAGGTCCCGGCGTGCGGCGGTGGGCACGCGCCGGCGGCGTAAAGGAGCCCGACATCTCGTCGCCCGAGACGGTCCCGACGTTCGACTCGCTCAGCCCTCCCGTTTCTGGGCCTGCAGTTCAGCGATCTGGGCACGAGCTGCCGCGACGAGCTCTGCGTTGGTGTTCGCATGGCCACCGAGACCCCATCCGCCGTCAGGCGCCTCGGTCAGAAGGACCCAGGTGCGGTCGGCGAGCGAGGAGTCACCGGCCGCGTCTGCAACGAGGGCGGTGAGTCGGCTCACCACGGCGAGTTGCTTGTCACGATCGAGGGCACCGGCGTTCGTGAGGACTTGGACGCGAACATAGGTGCTGTCTCCGTCGACGTTCGACAACGCCGACGAGGGAAGCTCGTGCACGAAGGCGGCCGTGTTCTTCCGGAACATCGGGATGTCCGGCACCTCCTCGATCGTCATGAGTTCGGTCGCCAGGTTCCTGGCCAAGGCATGAGTGTCGCCGAACGTGCCTGCGGCCGCGTAGACATCGATCATGGGCATGGGTCGCTTCCTTTCTCCGGCGAGCGGGCCTACGAGATCCGGCGAGCGAGCTGCGTGCGTGACTTCACATCGAGCTTCCGGAACGCCTTGCGGAGGTGATACTCGACCGTGCTCGGGCTGATGAACAGTTGAGCGGCGATCTCTCGGTTCGTGTTTCCCTCGGCAACGAGGCGGGAGATCTGCGCCTCCTGCGGCGTCAGTTGGCCAAGGGTATCGGCGGGCCGTCTACCAACATGCTCGCCGGTCGCTTCCAGTTCGACGCGTGCGCGCTCGGCGAACGCCTCCATCCCGAAGTCGGAGAAGAGGTCGTGAGCCGAGCGCAGCTGCCTGCGTGCATCGACGCCTCGGCGTTGACGTCTCAGCCACTCACCGTAGAGGAGGTGGGCACGAGCGAGATCGACCGCGATCCGAGTCCGACCGAGTCGTTCGACCGCCTCGACATAGAGTTCCTCGGCTCGCTGATCTTCTGCGAACAGCGCCTCCGAGCGCGCCGCGATCCCGAGGGCCCAGTCCGTCCCCGTCACCCTGGCCATCTCCGCGAGACGCGATCGAGCATCCGCGGCCAGCTCGGGTGTTCCGGCTCGCACCGCGGCCTCGACCAACTCGACCATCCCCCAGTTCGAGGTGCTGAGGTCATGCGGATACTCGATGACCCGCAGCGCCGCCACGCGAGCCTCGTCGTAGCGGCCGAGGCTGTTGTAGAGGAGCGCCTGCGCCCAGTCGAGCACCGACAGCCCGATCTCCTTCACCTCGCCGCGTCGCGTCCTGACGGCTCTCTTCGATCAGCGGGATCGCCTCGGGCTCGCGGCCGCGAAGTGCGGCGAGTCCCACCGCGCCATACGGCGTCAGGTTGCTGCCTGTTGCCTCGCTCGCCGCCCGGATCTCATCGATGAGCAACGCCGCCGTGTTCAGCTCGCCTGCGAACAGATGCGCGTAGACGCGCTGGCTCAACGCGAGCGGAAGCTCGCCGAGCGCACCGGCCTCCCGGGCGATCCGCACGTGCGCTTCGGAGATCGCTTGCCAGCGAACGTCGTCCCACATATGGATGGACAAGACGGTCGCGAGCCACTTCCACCGCACCTGCTCACTCACGGGCATGTGGCCAGCGTCGAACCCGCTGTGTGCCTGGAGCAGGATCGGAACCGCCGCCTCGTAGCTGTCGGTGAACAGCGTCGCGAGTCCGTCGAGCCACAACTCGAGGCCGACGAGAACCGGCGGACGCGTGCCGGCCTTCACGGCCAGTGCCACATCGAGCGCGCTTGCGCCAGGCGCCGCCAGCCGTCCCGCGAACATCGCCGCCGAGAGCGCCTCGAGATAGGTCTCACAGGCGAGCGTCTGTGAGAGTGGCGCGAGTCGGCGGGCGGCGCGGAGCAGCAGCGCGGGCGCATCTCTGCCGTGCGTTGAGACGAATGCGATCTGCGCGCGGAGCAGGTCGACTCGCACGCGATCGAGTTCGTCGAGCGAGCCGGCCTCGGTCGAAGAGAGCAGACCGATGGCGTCGTCGAGCGCGCCTGCGCGGAACTTCGTCTGAGCCGCGACCAACGCGCGCTGCGCGCGGCGGGCCGGGGCGGGGGTCAACATCGCCGCGCGTTCGAGGAACGCGGCGGCGGCCGCGAAGCCGCCACGCGCCTGTGCCCGCGCGGCGGAGCGCTCGAGCTCGCCGGCCAGCTCTTCGTCGGGCACGGACGCCGCCTGCGCACGGTGCCACGCGCGGCGATCCGGGTCGATCTGGGGATCCGTTGCCTCCGCCAGCGCACGGTGAGCCTCGTGCCGCTCGTTCGGCGCGGCCGCGCCGTACACCGCCGAGCGCACGAGCGGATGGCGGAACGCCACCCCCTCCCCCAGCGACAAAAGGCCCTCTGACTCGACCGCGCGCACCGCCGACTCGGGGATCCCGAGCCCCCGAGCCGCGCGCCAGACGAGCGCAGGATCGCCGAGAGGGTCTGCGGCTGCGAGCAGCAGCAGGCGCCGCGCGTCCCGGGGCAGCTTCGCCAGGCGGCGCCTGAAGCTCTCCTCGATCCCTGCTGACAGGGGCAGCGACGCGGGCAGACCGAATCCGCCTGCCAGCTGCGCCGGCGACAGGCCGCGCGGCAGCTCCAACAGGGCCAGCGGATTCCCGCGCGTCTCGACCACGATCCGCTCCACCACTCGGTCATCCAGTCGACCTGGCAGGACGGACTCCAAGAGGGCCCGCGCATCACGGTGCCCCAACGGCCCGACGTGTACCTGCGGGAACCCCGCCAGCGCGTCCCCCGGTTCGCGGGCGGCGAACACGAACGCGATCCTGTCCGCCAGGAGACGGCGAGCGACGAACGCAAGCGCTCGAGCCGACGACCCATCGAGCCACTGCGCGTCGTCGACCAGGCAGAGGAGGGGCTGTTCCTCAGCCGCTTCCGACACGAGGCCCAGGACCGCCAATCCGACCAGGAACGGATCCGGGGGTCGGCCGGCGCTCAGCCCGAACGCGACCGAGAGGGCCTCGCGCTGAGGATCGGGCAAGCGCTCCGAGAGCCCGAGGATCGGGGCGCACAGTTGCTGGAGCGCCGCGAACGCGAGCTCCATCTCTCCTTCGACCCCACCGGTCCTCACGACCCGGAAGTCCGGCCCCGCCTCGACCGCGTGCTCCAACAAGGCGGTCTTGCCGACGCCCGGGTCGCCGTGGATCACCAAGACCGCACCGCGTCCATCGCGCGCGACCTCCAGCATCCGCTCGAGCGCCTCGCGCTCGCGTTGCCTGCCGAGCAATCCCACTCGGGGAGACCCCTCGATCCGGAATGACGTTCCGCTCATCATGCCGTAGTCCACAACTCGGGTGGCGGACTAAGGAATTCCCGGATGCCAACCCCGCCTCTCTGAGCCACCATCCCTCCAGGACAGCACACGAAGGAGGGAATGGCATGAGCGAGACGGTCGAGGTGGACCAGCGTGTGGCCACCGCTCGCGAGTTCGTTGCCCGGGTCTTCAACGGTCACGACCCGGAACGAGCCCGGGACTTCTTCACCGCAGACGTCGTATGGCACGGTGGCGCGCTCGGAACGGTGAGCGGCGTCGACACCGTCGTCCCCATCCTCGGGGGGTTCATCGGCGCGCTCACGGACATCGATGCTGCCGAGCAGGACGTGATCGCGAGCGGCGATCTCGTCGCGCTGCGACTCGTCGTCAGCGCGACGCATACCGGCAACATGCTCGGCGTTCCGGCGACCGACCGCCGCATCCAGTGGGACGCCGTCGACATCTATCGGGTGACGGACGACGGACGGATCAGCGAGCAGTGGGCCTTCGAGGATCTGGCGGCGATCCTCAGCCAGACGGGCGCGATCTCGCTCCCGTGGGCGAGCTGACCAGCCAACGCTATGCGCTCAGGAAAGGAGGCACGCTCATGAGCATCAACGACACGACAACGCAGGCGTCGACGGATCCGGCGCCGCGCTGCCGGACTACGCCCCGGTACCGAGCTCGGCGTTCGGTTCCGCGCTGAACGAGCAGGGTTACTACGTTGGCCGCGTCGAACGGAACCTGTACTGGGTCACCGACGGCACCTACCAGTCGGCGTTCCTGACCACCCCGGATGGTGTCGTCCTGATCGACGCGCCGCCGACGATCGGCCACAACATCCAGCGGGCGGTCGACGAGATCGCGGCCGCGAACGGCGTGACGAACAAGGTCAGCCACCTGATCTACTCGCATCACCACGCGGACCACAGCGGCGCGTCCTCGCTGTTCGATAAGGACGTCACGCGCATCGGGCACGAAGAGACGCGGCGGTTGCTGCTGCGCGACGACGATCCGGCCAGACCGCCGAACGAGGAGACGTTCCAGGATCGCCGCACCCTCGAGATCGGCGGCGAGCGCATCGACCTGGCCTGGCACGGCCCGAACCACTCACCCGACAACATCCTCATCCACCTGCCCGACCACGACACGCTGATCCTGATCGACATCGTCAATCCGGGCTGGGCGCCGATCTACCACTCGAACCTGACCGAAGACATCCCCGGCTACGTCGAAGCGCCGGCGAACGCGCTCGCGTACTCGTGGAAGCACTACATCGGCGGTCACAACGGCCGGCTCGGCACGCGGGACGACGTGACGCTGCATCAGCAGTACATGGCGGACATCGCCGACAACTCGAGGAAGGCGATCGACACCGTCGATCCGACGCCCTACTTCCAGAAGTACGGCGAGAACGCCTGGGCAGCGGTGAAGGGCTACCTCGACGACGTCACCGCCACGGCAGCCGCGCCCGTGATCGAGAAGTACACGGGTGTGCTCGCGGCCGCGGACGTGTTCACGGAGAGCACGACGTTCGCGGTGATGCAGTCGATCCGGCTCGACCTCGGTTACGGCTCGTACGTACATCCCTGATGGCCGGCGGCGCCCAACCGAAGGGAGATCCCGCGTGAGCACCGAGCAGCGAGAGACCCTCGATGCGATCCTGCGACAGTCAGCCTTCCCCGTCGACAGCGATGTCGACGAGCAACGGCGACTCCTGAAGGAGTTGCTCTCGGCGCAGCCGCTGCCGGCCGACGTGACCGTGACCGGAGCCGCGCTGGGTGGCGTCCCGACCGCCGAGATCACGGTCGACGGGCTCGAACCTCGCCACGTCGTTCTGTACTTCCACGGCGGCGTGTACGTGATGGGGGACGCCTTCCTCGCCGCCGACCTGGCCTCGCAGGTCGGCCGGCGGACGGACGCCAAGGCCATCTCCGTCGACTACCGGCTCGCCCCCGAGCACCCGTATCCGGCAGCGGTCGACGACGCTCTCGCGGCGTATGAGGCCCTCCTGCAAGAGCGGCATCGCCCCTTCGGACATCGCCTTCGCGGGAGAGTCCGCCGGCGGCGGCCTCGCCATCGCCACCCTGGTCAACGCCCGCGATCACGGGCTTCCCCTGCCGGCCGCGGCCTTCGTCATGTCGCCGTATGTCGATCTCACCCTGGCCGGGACGACCATGGAAACCAGGCGCGAGGTCGACCCGCTGCTGAGCTTCGAGGCTCTCCAAGCCCGAGTCATCGACTACGCGTCGGGACGAGACGCCGCTCTCGGCCTCATCAGCCCCGTCTTCGCCGACCTGTCCGGCCTGCCGCCCCTGATCATCCAGGCCGGAACCCACGAGGTTCTCCTCGACGACGCCCTCCGCCTCGCGCGACAATTCGCCACCGCCGACGTCGAGGTCACCCTCGACATCACCCCCGGGGTGCCCCACGTCTTCCAGGCCTATCACCCGATCCTCGACGAGGCGGTCGCGGCGCTGGACAGAGCCGGACGGTTCCTGTCGGCGCACGCTCGCCACGTGCGGAGAGGGCTCGCGACAGAGGAGCGTGACGTGGCGGGTAACTGGAACGACTCGACCATCGCCGAGTTCCGCGCCAACGAGGGACGCGTCGGCGGCAACTTCGAAGGCGCTCCCTGGTCCTCGTCCACCACCGGGGCCGCACGAGCGGACGCGACTACGTCAACCCGCTGATGTACCTGCCCGACGACGACCCCGACACGATCTACGTGTTCGCCACCAAGGGCGGCGCCCCAACGAACCCGGACTGGTACTACAACCTCATCGCGGCGGGCGAGGGCATCGTCGAGCGGGGCACCGACACCTATCCGGTGACCGTCCGCGAACTCACCGGCGAGGAGCGCGACCGCATCTACGACGAACAGGCCCGCCGCTACCCCGGCTTCGCCGACTATGCTCGGCGAACCGCCGGCGTACGGACGATCCCGGTTCTCGCGCT
>CAVZUW010000018.1:0-388436 GCA_963778545.1 uncultured Actinomycetes bacterium
ACGGATCGGAACGCGCCTCGACGGTCGCCGTCCTCGGTACCGGACGGATGGGTGGCGCCATGGTCGGAACGCTCCGCCGGGCCGGCTTCCGCGTCATCGTCTGGAACCGCGACCGTGGGAAGTGCCATGCGGTCGCGCGCACCTCGGGTGCCGAGATCGCCGAGACCGCGAGCGGGGCGGCCGAGGCGGCGGACATCGCGATCACGAGCCTGGCCGACGACGCGGCCGTCCGGGCCGTGTTCGCGGACGCGCTCGAGGGGTTCCACGACGGCCAGGTCGTCCTGGAGATGAGCACGATCGCGCCCGAGACCGTTCGCGCGGTCGAACCGTCGGTTCGCGCCCGCGGAGCGACGCTGCTCGACGCCCCCGTCTCCGGGAGCGTGCCGGTGGTCGAGCGCGGCGAGCTGCTGATCATGGCGGGCGGCGACGCCGAGGCGCTCGATCGCGCACGCCCGGTGCTCGAGGCGATGTCCTCGAAGATCATCCACGCCGGGGCACTCGGGACGGGGGCAACGATGAAGCTCGCGGTGAACGCGCTCGTTCACGGGCTCAACGCGGCGCTCTCGGAGTCGCTCGTGCTCGCCGAACGCGCGGGCGTCGACCGGACGGCCGCCTACGAGGTCTTCGCGTCGGGCGCCGCAGCCGCGCCGTACGTGCTGTACAAGCGAGCGGCGTTCGAGCGCCCGGACGAGACGCCGGTCGCGTTCAAGCTGGATCTCGTCGGCAAGGATCTCGATCTGATCCTCGAGCTCGCCCGGACCGTGGGGGCCCCGATGCCGCAGGCGGAGACGAACCGCGACGTGGTTCGAGCCGCCCTCGCGACCGGGCTGGCCGGTCACGACATCAGCGCCGTGGCCGAGTATCTGCGAGACCTTGAGCAGAACCCCTGACGCGGACGTCACACCGCGTCGAGACGATCCGCGGCCGCCGACGGATGGAACAGCGGGACCACGGGGTGCCAACCGGCGCGTAGGACCTCGACGAGCGACGGCGGGGTGATGAGGCTGATCGCGCTCCGCACGGGTCGAGCGAGACGTTCCAGGTAACCCGCCGTCGACCATCGCAGCAGGTCGGTGCCGAGCACGAGGAAGGGCGCGCCGGCGCGGAGGACGAACGCGCCGTCCGGGAGATCCGCCAGGTCGGTCTCGTGGAGGCGGTGGCCGCGCGTCCGCGGCTCGATCCGTTCGGCGTGGAGCCGTGCATCGATCGCGTCGGCGCCGACCTCGCCGGGGTGGAACTCGCGCCAGATCTCGCCGAACCGGACGTAGTCCTCGCGGCGGCAGAGCGCGCACGGGCGGTGCCCGGCCGCGAACGCCGTCGCCTCGTCGAGGAAGAACAGCTCGGTGAACCGGCCGGGCTGCAACAGCGGCTCGCGGTGCCAGCCGCGGAACCGGAGCCGGCACGCGATCCACCGCTTGCCGTTGAACCGCCGACGGATCCGGCCGCGCTCGTCGTGCAGGCACCCCCGGTTGCCGTACACCAGGCCGCGACCCGGTTCGGCGACCAGCTCGCCGAGCGGGGTGACACGGTTCCGCAGCGGCATCAGGGCCAGAGGCGGCGGGCGCGTTCGGCGAGGTCGCGGCGCAGGGCGCGTTCGTCCGCGCCGAGCAGCGTCCCGTCCCGCACGACCGGCTCGCCCCCGACGAACACGTGGCGCGCCCGGCGATCGGGCCCGAGGACGAACCCGGCCAGCGCGTCGGGCACGTCGCCGAGGTCGTCGCCCGGCCAGACCACGAGGTCTGCTTGGAGCCCCGGCTCGAGCCTGCCGAGGTCGTCTCGCCCGAGGCATCGGGCTCCGCCCTCGGTCGCGAGCCGAAGGGCGTCCGGCGGCAGGAACGCGTCCGCCCGGCCGGCGCGCTGGCGCGCCGTGTAGAGGGCCTGGCGGAGCTCCGGCTGCAGCCCGCCTACCTCGTTGGACGCGACCCCGTC
This sequence comes from uncultured Actinomycetes bacterium, assembly GCA_963778545.1. Lineage (GTDB taxonomy): Bacteria > Actinomycetota > UBA4738 > UBA4738 > HRBIN12 > DASSJM01. The sequence goes on from CAVZUW010000018.1 coordinate 1,930, forward strand.
GACGCCGAGACCGACGGGCACCCCCGCGGTTTCGAGATCCACGACCCGGCACATCCCGGCGCCGAGGCGCGCGTTGCTCGACGGGCAGTGCGCCACCCCCGTCCCCGCGGCACCGAGCCGTGCCACCTCGGCGTCGTCGAAGTGGATCCCGTGCGCCACCCAGACGTCCTCGTCGATCCACCCGAGCTCGTCGAGTAGGTCCACCGGCCGCCGGCCGAAGCGTTCGAGCACGTCGCGTTCCTCGTCGACGGTCTCGGCCAGGTGGGTGTGCAGCTTCAGGCCGTGGCGTCGCGCGAGCGCGGCGGACTCGCGCATCAGCTCCGGTGTCACGCTGAACGGGCTGCACGGCGCGACGGTTACGACGACGCGTTCGCCGTCGTGGTGGCGGGCGATCACCGATTCCGTCGAGGCGAGGATCGCGTCGAGGTCCTCCACAACGTGGTCGGGCGGGAGACCGCCGCGCGACTCGCCGAGGTCCATCGAACCTCGCGCGAGGTGCAGGCGGATGCCCACGGTCTTCGCGGCGTCGACGATCGCGTCGAACACGGTGTCGTCGCCGCGGGGAACCAGGTAGTGGTGGTCGGCCGCGGTCGTGCACCCCGTGAGCGCGAGCTCGGCAAGCCCCACCAGCGCCGCCGCCCGGACGTCCTCGACGTCGAGCCGTCCCCAGACCGGGTAGAGCTCGACGAGCCAGCCGAACAGGTCGCACCCGACGCACCGCCCGCGCGTCATCCATTGGTACAGGTGGTGGTGGGTGTTCACGAGCCCCGCGGTGATCAGGTCGCCGTCGCACCGGATCGTCTCGTCCCCCGGCTCCTCGGCCACCGACCCGACCGCCTCGATCCGGCCGTCGCGGATGGCGACGTCGCCCGGCCACCGCGCACCTCGGAAGACCGTCCTCACGGCGGTGAGCGTAGACGTTCCGGCCCGTGCCACGATGCGACCGTGTACGGAAACGACGTCCTGTTCCGCGGACGGCGCGTCGTGACGCCGGACGGCGTCCGTGAGGCCTGCGTCCACGTCGCGGACGGCCGCATCGAGCGCGTCGCGGCGCTCGACGACGTGCCGTCGAGCGTGCCGCTCGTCGAGGCCGGCGACCGCGTGATCCTCCCCGGGGTGGTCGACACCCACGTGCACGTGAACGAGCCGGGGCGGACCGAGTGGGAAGGGTTCGAGACCGCGACGCGAGCGGCCGCGGCCGGCGGCGTGACGACGATCCTCGACATGCCGCTGAACAGCATCCCGCCGACGACCACCATCGATGCGCTCCGCGAGAAGCGGTCCGCCGCCGAGGGGAAGGCCCACGTCGACGTCGGGTTCTGGGGCGGGGCGGTGCCGGGCGATCTCGGGCATCTGCGTGAGCTCCACGAGGCCGGCGTGTTCGGGTTCAAGTGCTTCCTCTGTCCGTCGGGCGTCGACGAGTTCAGATCGCTCGAGCTCGGGCAGCTCCGGGCGGCGGCGGCCGAGATCGCGGCGTTCGACGGACTACTGATCGTGCACGCCGAGCTGCCCGAACCGATCGAGCGCGTCACGCGGGGGCTCGGCGATGCCGATGCGTTCGCGTACCGGACGTACCTGAGCTCTCGGCCCAGCGAGGCCGAGGAGGCGGCGATCGCGGCCGTGGCCGAGGCGAGCGCGGCGACCGGATGCCGGACCCACGTGCTCCACCTCTCGGCGGCGACCGGTCTCGACGACCTGGTGCGTCCCGGCGCACGCGATCTCGGTCGAGACCTGTCCGCACTACCTGACGTTCGCGGCCGAGGAGATCGCCGACGGCGCGACCGAGTACAAGTGCGCGCCCCCGATCCGCGCGGCGGAGAACCGGGAGCGACTGTGGGACGCACTCCGGGAGGGGCGGATCGCCGCGGTCGTGTCCGACCACTCGCCGTGCACGGCCGACCTGAAGGCGGGCTCGTTCTTCGACGCGTGGGGTGGCATCGCCTCCGTGGAGCTCGGGCTGCGGGCCGTGTGGACACAGGCTCGGGCTCGGGGGTTCGCGCTCGAGGACGTGGCGCGATGGATGAGCGAGGGCCCGGCCGCCATCGCCGGCCTCGTACGCAAGGGCGCGATCGCCGAGGGCAGGGACGCGGACCTCGTCCTGTTCGAACCCGACGAGAGCTCCGAGGTCGACCCCGCCCAGCTCCACCACCGCAACCCGGTCACGCCCTACGCGGGGCTGCGGCTCGACGGACGCGTCTCGGCCACGTACGTTCGAGGGGTGGAGGTCTACGCGGACGGGCGGTTCCGGGACGAACCCGCGGGCCGCCTGCTCTCGAGGGGCGCGGCATGAGCGATTTCACGACGCTGCCCGACCTTGCCGCCCGGCGGCTCGGCGGGATGGTGCTCGTCGCGAACGACGAGTTCTTCGCAGCGAAGGAGAACCTGCTCAAGCCCGAGGCCCCGGCCTTCGACCCCGACCGCTACACCGATCGCGGCAAGGAGATGGACGGCTGGGAGACGCGCCGCCGCCGCGAGCCGGGCCACGACTGGTGCATCGTGCGGCTCGGCATCCCGGGGATCGTCCGCGGGGTGGTCGTCGACACGAGCTTCTTCCGCGGCAACTACCCCGACCGCTGTTCGCTCGAGGGCGCCGTGGTGGACGAGGACGACGTCACGGGGGCGGAGTGGTTCGACCTGCTGCCGGAGTCCGCGCTCGAGGGCGATGCGAGCAACCGGTTCGACGTCGCCTCGCCGCTCCGGATCAGCCACCTGCGGCTCAACATCTTCCCGGACGGCGGGGTCGCTCGGCTCCGCGTCCACGGCGAGCCGCTCCCGGATCTGCGAACGCTCACCGACGCCGGCGGCCGGGCCGACGTCGCCGCGTCGCTGTCGGGCGGGATCGTGCTCGACGCGAGCGACCTGTTCTTCTCCTCGCCGGACAACCTGATCGCGCCCGGGTGACTCGCACGGCATGCACGACGGGTGGGAGACACGTCGCCGGCGGGGCGAGGGGCACGATTGGGTGATGCTCCGGCTGGCGGCCGAGACCGAGATCGAGCGTGTCGAGGTCGACACGTCGAACTTCAAGGGCAACTACCCCGACGCCTGCTCGCTCGAGGTCCGGGTCGTGCACGACGCCGTGACGGACCCGGACCCCGAGTGGTCCGAGGTCCTGACGCGTCGCAAGCTCGGGCCGCATCGGCGGTTCGCGTTCCCGATCGACCCGCCGGCGCGAGCGACCCACGTCCGCCTCAACATCCATCCGGACGGCGGCGTGGCGCGGCTCCGGGTGCACGGCAGGGTGACCGACGACGGCTGGCGCGCGTTCGGGGTCCGGTGGCTCAACGCCAAGACCGCCGAGGTGTTCGAGGAGCGCGTGCTCGCCTGCTGCGGCTCGGGAGCGTGGGCGTCCGCAGCTGGAGGCGGCGCGGCCGTTCGCCACCTTCGACGCGTTGCTGCAGACCGCCGACGACGTCTGGGTGGGACTCTCCGCCGAGGACCGGCGCGAGGCGTTCGCCGCGCACCCGCGGATCGGGGAGCGTGGCGGTTCGGCGTGGGCCCGGAGCGAGCAGGCGGGCACCGCGGCGGCGAGCGACGAGACCCTGCGCGCGCTCGAGACCGGGAACCGGGAGTACGAGGAGCGGTTCGGGCACGTGTTCCTGATCAACGCCACGGGCAGGAGCGCCGAGGAGATGCTCGAGGCCCTGCGCGAACGGCTCCGGGGCGACCCCGAAACCGAGCTCGCCGAGGCCGCCGAACAGCAGCGGCAGATCACGAGGAACAGGCTCGAGAAGCTCGTCCGGCCCGTCGGCCTCCACCTGCGGGACGGAGCGTGATCGACGGGATGGGGGGCATCACGTCGCACGTGCTCGACGCCTCGATCGGCCGGCCCGCCGCCGGCGTCGCGGTCGAGCTGGAGGTGCTCGAGGCGGCCGGCTGGGTGCCGGCCGGCACGGGCGTGACCGACGAGGACGGGCGCGTCGGCGACCTCCTGCCCGCGGGGACCGAACCGTCGGCGGCGACGTATCGGATCCGGTTCGACACCGGCGGCTACTTCGGTGGGCGCGGCGTCGAGACCTTCTACCCAGCGGTCACGGTGGAGTTCACCGTGCAGACCCCGGGCCAGCATCATCACGTGCCGTTGCTGCTCAGTCCGTTCGGCTACTCGACGTACCGGGGGAGCTGATGGGGTTCGAGCTGGGGCACAACCGGTACGGCAAGGCGGGGATCCACCTCGCCACCGTCGTGCGCGGCGAGGAGCGTCACGAGTTCTCCGAGCGCGAGATCGAGGTGCGCCTCGAGGGCGATTTCGAGGAGGTCCACACGGAGGGCGACAACGCGACGGTCCTGCCGACCGACACGATGCGGAGCTCGGCCTACGCGCTCGCGTTCGAGCATCCGGGCGAGGCGCTCGAGACGTTCGCGCTCCGCTACACGAGGTACCTCCTGGACGCCTCTCCCGCGGCGAACCGGGCCGAGGTCTGGATGACCGAGCGCCCCTGGGAGCGCGTCGTGATCGACGGCGAGCCGCACCCGCACGCGTTCACGCGCGGCGCGTTCCGATGGACGACCCACGTCGTCCGCGACCGCGACGACGTCCGTCTGTCGGGCGGGCTGGACGAGCTGTACCTGCTGAAGACGACCGGTTCGGCGTTCAGCGGATTCCTCAAGGACCGCTACACGATCCTGCCGGAGACCGACGATCGGATCCTCGCGACCAAGCTCGAGGCGCACTGGCGGTACGCCGGGACGGAGCTCGAGTTCGCGAAGCAGCGAGAGGCCTGCCGGGATGCGCTCGTCCGCGCGTTCGCGCACCACGACGACAGCCGCTCGGTGCAGCACACCCTGTGGCACATGGGGACCGCGGTGCTCGAGGCGGCGCCGGACGTCGAGGAGGTGACGCTCTCGATGCCGAACCTGCACCACGTCGCGGTCGACCTCGCGTACTCCGGGAACCGCAACGACGGGCAGGTCTTCGTCGTGACCGACAAACCCTCGGGCCGGATCGAGGGGACGGTGCGGCGGACCGAGGACGCCCCCTCCGGGTGAGCCGCTCGTTCCCCGACGACGGGTGGCGTGACCTCTTCGAACGTGCGCACCGGGCCGCGGCCGAGCATCGCACCCGGTTCCCCGGCGACCTCGCCGAGACCCAGCCGCTCGAGACGCTCTACGTCCCCGCCGACCGCGTCACGTCGACCACCACGGTCGAGTTCGGGGCCGAGGCGTTGCGGCTGCTCGATGAGCACGCGGCCGATGCGGGGTCGTTCGAGGACGCGTTCGGCGTCGACGCCGGGGTCGCCGGACGGACGCGGGCGCAGGTGCGCTCGAAGCTGGAGCGCGCGCCGGTCGAGGACCTGCGGGTCGACTTCGAGGACGGCTACGGCTCGCGTCCGGACGCCGAGGAGGACCGGCACGCGGAGGAGGCGGCCCTCGCCGTCCAGACCGCGCGAACGGACGGGACAGCACCGCGCGTCGTTCGGTTTGCGGGTGAAGTCGTTCGCCGACGGTGCCGAGGCGCGGAGCCTCCGGACGCTCGACACGTTCGTGACGACACTGACCGAGGCCGCCGGCGGGCTGCCGGATGGGTTCGTCGTCACGTTCCCGAAGGTCACGACGCCCGAGCACGTCTCCCTGTTCGCCGAGGCGCTCGAACGCCTGGAGGTGGGGCTCGGACTGGGCGAGCGGGCGCTGCGGTTCGAGGTACAGGTGGAGACCCCGCGGTCGGTGATCGGCGCCGACGGCACGGTCGCGGCACCGCGCATCCTCGACGCGGCCGATGGGCGGCTCACGGCGATGCACTTCGGGGTGTTCGACTACACGGCGTCGTTGGGGCTGATGCCGTGGGAGCAGCGACTCGATCACCCGGCGAACGATCTCGCGAGACAGGTGCTGCAGGTGGCGCTCGCCGGGACCGGGGTTCGTCTGAGCGATGGTTCGAGCAACGTCGTGCCGGCGAGCGACCTCACCGACGACGTCCGCGCGGCGTGGCGGGTCCACGCCGAGCACGTTCGGCATTCGCTCTCCGCCGGCTTCTACCAGGGCTGGGACCTGCACCCCGCGCAGCTCGTGAGCCGGTTCGCCGCGGTCTACGGGTGGCTGCTCCCGCACCTGGATGATGCGACCTCGCGCGTTCGCGCCTGGCGGGAAGGGGCCGCGGCGGCGGGAGTCCTGGACGAGCCGGCGACGGTCTCGAGCCTGCTGCGGTACCTGCGGTTCGTGGTCTCGTCCGGTGCCGTGGACGAGGCCGAGATCCTCGAGGCGACCGGGCTCGCGCGGAGCGAGCTGTTCGGGAACGGCCAAGGAACGAGGTAGGAGACCAGCATGAGCCTCCCCGACGGCGTCGAGATCCTCGGGCACGCCGAACCCCGGTTCGACGAGATCCTGACCGACGAGGCGCTCGCGTTCGTCGCCGGCCTGCAGCGCGAGTTCGGCGCGCGTCGCGCCGAGCTGCTCGAGGCGCGCGCCGAACGCCAGACGCGGCTCGACGAGGGGGAGCGCCCGGCGTTCCTGGAGGCGACGCGCTCGGTCCGCGAGTCGGAGTGGACGGTCGCACCCGCGCCGCCCGACCTGCGGGATCGCCGCGTCGAGATCACCGGTCCCACCGACCGCAAGATGGTGATCAACGCGCTCAACAGCGGCGCGCGGTGCTTCATGGCCGACTTCGAGGATTCGAACGCCCCGACATGGTCGAACATGGTCGGCGGCCAGGTGAACCTCGCCGACGCGGTCCGTCGCGCGATCGAGCTCACCGGTCCCGACGGACGCGAGTACCGTCTCGTCGACCGGCCGGCGACGCTGCTCATCCGCCCACGCGGCTGGCACCTGCCCGAACGCCAGATGCTCGTCGACGGCGCGCCCGTGTCGGGGAGCCTGTTCGATTTCGGGCTCGCGTTCGTCCACAACGCACGCGAACAGCTCGAGCGCGATACGGGCCCGTACCTCTACCTCCCGAAGCTCGAGGGTCATCTCGAGGCGCGCCTGTGGAACGACGTCTTCGTGTGGTCGCAGGACCGGCTCGGGATCGCGCGCGGCACGATCCGCGCGACCGTCCTGATCGAGACGATCCTGGCCGCGTTCGAGATGGACGAGATCCTGTACGAGCTGCGCGAGCACTCGGCGGGTCTGAACGCCGGACGCTGGGACTACATCTTCAGCGTGATCAAGAAGTTCCGGCGTCACCCGGACTTCGTCCTGCCCGACCGCGCGCAGATCACGATGACCGTCCCGTTCATGCGCGCGTACACCGAGCTGCTCGTCCGGACGTGTCACCGGCGCGGAGCCCACGCGATGGGCGGGATGTCGGCGTACATCCCGAGCCGCCGGGACCCCGAGGCGAACCACCTCGCGCTCGCGAAGGTGGCGGAGGACAAGGAGCGCGAGGCGGACGCCGGGTTCGACGGCACATGGGTGGCCCACCCGGACCTGGTCGAGACCGCGTCGACCGAGTTCGACCGAATGCTCGGTGACCGGCCGAACCAGATCGACCGGCAGCGGGACGACGTCGAGATCACGGCCGAGGAGCTGCTCGACGTACGTATCCCCGGCGGCGAGATCACCGAGACGGGGCTGCGGACCGACGTGAACGTCGGGCTGCGGTACCTCGCGTCGTGGCTGTCGGGCGTGGGCGCCGCGGCCATCGACAACCTGATGGAGGACGCGGCGACCGCCGAGATCTCGCGCTCGCAGATCTGGCAGTGGGTCGAGAACGCCGCCGAGCTCTCATCGGGAGAGCCGGTCACCGCCGACCGTGCCCGGGCGACGATCGAGCAGGAGCTGACGTCCCTGCGTCGGCAGCTCGGCGACGCCTCGTTCGCCGAGCTGCGGTTCGACGAAGCACGAGCCGTGTTCGAGCAGGTCGCGCTCGGGCCTGGGTTCGTCGAGTTCCTGACGCTCCCCGCCTACGAGCTGCTCGATCGACCGCCGCCTACTTCGTGAAGTGGACGTAGGCGATGTGATCGGTTCCGTCCTTCAGCGTCACGTGCAGCATCCTGCACGAGTTCGCCCAGGCCGTGCTCGTCTTCCAGACGTAGGTGTACTGCTTCGCTCCCGGCTCGTAGATGAGGCCGCTCGCGTTCGCCGTCACGGTGCTCTCGATCACGTCTTCCGCGGCCGCGGAGCCGCAGGTCACCTTCTCGACCCAGGGAGACGAGCTCGGACCCGCAGGTGGAGCTCCGAACGATCGCTGACAGGGTCGGGCCGCCGGCCAAGACGTTCATCCCTCGATCCCCACCCAGGCTGAACTTCATCGGGATCGCGCTCCCCGCCTTGGCCTTGTTCCATGCGATGACCCCGGCGCCCGGATTGTCGATCGGCTGGAAGAACCCGTTGAAGGTGTAGACGACCTTCACCTTGAAGTTGCCCGTCGCCTGGTTGCCGTGTGCGTCCATCGCGGAACATGCGACGGTCGTGGTGCCCACGGGGAACATCGTCCCCGAGGTGGGCGAGCACTGGATCGGGAGGTCGCCGTCGACCAGGTCCGCCGCGGATGCCGCGTACGTCGTCGACGCGCCGGCCGCCGACGTCGCGACGACCGTGATGTCGCCCGGGAGCGTCAGCGTCGGCGCCGTCGTGTCGTGCACCGTGACGTCGAACGACCCGCCGCTGGTGTTGCCGTGCGCGTCGGTCGCGGAACACGTCACGGTCGTGATGCCCGAGCGGGAACGTCGCCCCGGAGGTCGCGTCGCAGTCGGGTGCGATCGAGCCATCGACCGCGTCGACCGCGCTCGTGCCGAAGGTCACGGCCGCGCCGCTCGGACCCGTGGCCTCGGCCGTGATGTCGCCCGGGAGCGTCAGCGTCGGCGCCGTCGTGTCGTGCACCGTGACGTCGAACGACCCGCCGCTGGTGTTGCCGTGCGCGTCGGTCGCGGAACACGTCACGGTCGTGATGCCGAGCGGGAACGTCGCCCCGGAGGTCGCGTCGCAGTCCGGCGCGATCGAGCCGTCGACCAGGTCGCTCGCGCTCGTGCCGAACGTCACGGCTGCCCCTCCCGGTCCGGTCGCCTCGAACGTGATGCCGGCGGGCAGCGTCAGGGTCGGCGGCGTGGTGTCCTGCACCTTCACCCCGAACGAACCGGTGCTCGTGTTGTCGTGCGCGTCGGTGGCGGAGCATGCCACGGGCGTGGTGCCGATCGAGAAGGTCGCGCCGGAAGCCGGGCTGCAGCCCGGAGTGACCGGACCGTCGACGAGGTCATCGGAGCCGGCCGAGTAGAGCACCACCGCACCCTGGGGACCGGTCGCCTCGACGAGGATGTCGAGCGGGAGCACGAGGACGGGCGCGGTCGTGTCCTGCACCGTGATCCGGAACGCCCCGGTTCCGGTGTTCGAGTGCTCGTCGGTGGCCGTACAGGTCACGATGGTGTCCCCGAGGGGGAAGCCGTCGCCGGAGGCGTGATCGCAGGTGGCGGAGAGGAGTCCATCGACCAGATCCGTCGCCCCGGCCGTGAACGTCACGATCGCGCCCGCAGGTCCGGTCGCCTCCGCCGTGACGTCGACCAGGAGGAGCTCCGGTGCCGTGGTGTCCACGACCGTGATCGTGAACGAGGCGCTCCCGGTGTTGCCGGCGTCGTCGGTGGCCGAACAGCTCACCTCGGTGTCCCCGAGCGGGAACGTCTCGCCGGGGTCGTGGTCGCAGCCGGTGGGCACGCTGCCGTCCACGAGGTCGGCCGCGCTCGTGCTGAAGGAGACCGGCGCCCCATCGGGCCCGGTCGCCTCGTACGAGGCCGACGCCGGGACGCTGACGTCCGGTGCCGTGGTGTCCACGACCGTGATCGTGAACGAGGCGCTCCCGGTGTTGCCGGCGTCGTCGGTGGCCGAACAGCTCACCTCGGTGTCCCCGAGCGGGAACGTCTCGCCGGGGTCGTGGTCGCAGCCGGTGGGCACGCTGCCGTCCACGAGGTCGGCCGCGCTCGTGCTGAAGGAGACCGGCGCCCCATCGGGCCCGGTCGCCTCGTACGAGGCCGACGCGGGGACGCTGACGTCCGGTGCCGTGGTGTCCACGACCGTGATCGTGAACGAGGCGCTCCCGGTGTTGCCGGCGTCGTCGGTGGCCGAACAGCTCACCTCGGTGTCCCCGAGCGGGAACGTCTCGCCGGGGTCGTGGTCGCAGCCGGTGGGCACGCTGCCGTCCACGAGGTCGGCCGCGCTCGTGCTGAAGGAGACCGGCGCCCCATCGGGCCCGGTCGCCTCGTACGAGGCCGACGCCGGGACGCTGACGTCCGGTGCCGTGGTGTCCACGACCGTGATCGTGAACGAGCCGGCGGCGTGGTTGCCCACGCCGTCGGTTGCGCCGCACCGGACCACGCTGGGACCGAGCGGGAAGATGGCACCGGAGACCGGATCGCAGCTCACGGGCACGGCGCCGCTCACGAGATCCGAGGCGTTCGCGACGAAGGACACGCCGACGCCGGCGGGGCCGGCGGCTTCCTGGATGAGATCGGCGGGCAGGACGAGCACGGGCGCCGTGGTGTCGGTCACGATCACCGAGAACGATGCGGACCCGGTGAGCCCTCCCGAGTCGGTGACCGAACAGGTGACGCTCGTCGTCCCGAGATGGAACGTCGCGCCCGAGGGCGGCGCGCAGCCAGGCGACAGCGTCCCGTCCTGAACGTCGTTCGCGCTGCTCGTGTAGGTGACGACCGCACCCGCAGCGGTCGTCGCTTCCACGCTGACGCCGCTCGGGACGGTGACGACCGGCGGCGTGTTGGCCGGGCAGCTCACACCGAGGTTGTAGGTGTCCGAGATCGTCAGGATCCCGCCGCCGCTCCTGGTGCCGCTCGCGGTCATGTCGATCTTGTACGTGCCGCTCGCGATGCCGGCCGGGACCGAAAGCGAGATCGAGGTCGAGGCCGAGCTTCCGCCGCTCCAAGACGCCGGAAGGGTGAGGGTTCCACCGGTCGCCGTGATCCCGGCCGCCGCCGCTTCGGCGCTCGGGGCAGCCGTCACGGTGACGACCGCACCGCCCGCGAAGTGCGGGGTATTGCCTCCTCCTTGGAAGGAGACCGTCGCGCTACCCGCGAAGGCATGGGCGACACCGCACGCCGTGACCGAGACGTTGGGACCCGAGGACAGGTCGTCGCCGTCGGCGACGACGCGATCGGCGAGGGCGCTCGTCCCGCCGGAGATCATCAGCAGCGTCGTGATGGCGGCGACGAGTGCCTTGCTCGATCGGCCTCGTGCTGTGCTCATGTCGGGGTCTCCTCGTAGATCCGGAGGGGTCTCCCGACCCTTTCGCCCCCGCCCTCCTCGGATGGACTACAGCAACACCGGTATCTTGGGGAACGCGGAGGGCACCCCGGCCAGCGGCGAAAGGGCATTCCGTGGGACCGACGGTCGGCTTCCGGTGAGCGGATGGCCGGGTCGATGGGCCGGGACGATCGTCCGAACGGGGTGGGACGGATGCGGCCGGCACTCGGCCCAAGCGTCTCGGCGGCCCGCCCCGAGCTCGACCGTCAACCTTCGGGTGGATCGTCGTGGTTGAAACCGGTGGGGATGGGGAAAGGCGGCCGTTCGAGGTCGCGCCCACCCGTACGCGCGACCGGAAAGGGGGAGCCATGAAGCGAGCGATCATCCTCGCCCTGATGGGAGGGCTGCTCGTCGGGGTCCTCGGGTCGACGGTCTCGGCCCAGCCGACCACCTTCCGTGCCGTGCTTTCGGGCCGCGACGAGGTGCCCGCCCGGGACACCCGTGCACGAGGCGTCGCGATCCTCCGGCTGAACGCGGAGGGCACCGAGCTCGGGTTCCGGCTGGTCGTGGCGAACATCGAGAACGTCTTCGCCGCGCACATCCATTGCGGGGTCGCCGGCGTGAGCGGTCCCATCGGGGTCACGCTGTTCATGGGGGCTCCTGGTGGCGGGAGGACGAGCGGCGTCCTCGCCGCCGGCACAGTGACCGCTCCCGACCCCGGCAACGCCTGCGGCTGGACGGACCTCGACGATGTGCTCACCGCGCTCGAGTCGGGTGACACGTACGTCAACGTCCACACGAACGACGGGGTGGCGCCTCCGGATACCGGCCCCGGCGACTTCCCCGGAGGGGAGATCCGCGGCCAGAGCTTCTGAGCGATACGGCCGGAGCAACGGGTCAGGACGGAGCGGCGGCGTGCGCGAGGCGCCCGTCGGCCATCTCGAGGACGCGGTCCAGCCGCGGCGCGAGCGACACGTTGTGGGTGGCGATCAGGCAGCTCCCGCCCTCGGCTGCCGCGCGGCCGAACGCCTCGAGCACGCGCCGCTCCGAGACGGCGTCCTGGTGCCCGGTCGGCTCGTCGGCGAGCACCAACGTCGGTGACAGCACGAGCGCCCGGGCCACGGCCGTCCGCTGCTGCTCGCCGAGGGAGGTCTCCTTCGGATAGCGCGCGGCGAGGTGGGCGATGCCCAGGTCCTCCATCAGCTCGTCGACCCGGCCGCGGAGCTCCTCGAGCCGGCCGTGCAGCCGGGCCGGGTACTCGAGGTTCTCGCGAACGCTGAGCTCGTCGAACAGCCCGAGCTTCTGCGGCACGACCGCCAGCTCGTCCCACCCCGGGGTCGCGGAGCGCGCGCCGCTCCGCTCGATCGTTCCCGCGTCCGCGTGCTCCCACCCGGCGATCACGTTGAGCAACGTGGTCTTGCCCGAACCCGAGCGTCCGACCAGGCCTACGAGCTCGCCCGCGCGCAACGTGAGGCTCACGTCGTCGAGCGCGTGGACGGCCTCGTCGCCACGGACGTAGGTCTTCGAGAGCGCGTTCGCGTCCAGGACGAACGGGCGCTCGGGTTCGGCGGCGGCCGCGGCGGTCGGTGGTCGCCAACGGTCGGCGCGGTCGGGCTCGGCGACGTCGGGCGCCGTGCGGACCGCGGCGACGCTCGATCGATCGGCCGCGTCGGCGGGGACGCTCGCCGCCGAACGGCGGATGCCGTGGTCGAGCTCGAGGGCGGCGTCGGCGCGCCGCATCACCGAACGGTCGTGCGTCGCGACGACGAACGTCACGCCGGCGCGCGCGAGCTCGACCATCGTGTCCATCACGTGGCTCGCGGAGGTGCTGTCGAGCTCCGCCGTCGGCTCGTCCGCCACCACGATCGTCGCGCCGCCCATCAGGACCTCGGCGATCGCCGCCCGCTGTTGCTCGCCGCCCGAGAGCTCCGATGGCAGGTGGTCGACGCGCCCCTCGATCCCGAGCGTCGAGAGCAGCGCCTCCTGCTCGATCCGCGGCGGCCGGTGGGTGAGCCCGCGAGCGAGCCGCAGGTGCTCGCCCACGGTGAGGTGGGGCAGGAAGTTGTCCGACGGCCGCTGGAACAGGTAGCCGACCGTGGCCCGGCGGAACCGGCGGAGGGACCGCGCCGACGCATCGTGCACGCTGGTCCCCTCGACCACGAGCGTGCCGCTCGTCGGCCGGTCGAGCCCCGCGATCAGGCGGAGCAGGGAGGACTTGCCACTGCCCGAGGGACCGACGACCGCGAGCAGCGCGGAGGCGGGCACCTCCGCCGAGAGCCCCTTCAGCGCGCGAACCTCGCCGCTCGCCGTCCGGTAGGTCTTCACGAGGTCGTCGCAGCGCGCCGCGACCTCCGGCTTCCTGCCCGTCTCCGGCGCCTCAGTCCGCAAGCCGCATCACCTGCCCCAGGTCGGCCGAGCGCGCGCGCCGTTCGGTGAGCCATCCGCCGGCGAGCGCGACCAGGAGCAGCGCCGGCGCCGCGAGCGCGACCAGGACGACGGGGACGACCGTGATCGGATCCGGCGGGATCGACTCGATCGGGTCCAGGAGCGGCACCGTGAGCCGGGCCGCGGCGATCGCCAGCACGGTGCCCGCGACGTACGCGATCAAGAGCATCGCGCCCACCTCGATCGCGATCGCGGCCAGGTGGCGCGAGGACCGCATCCCCATCCGCAACGAGAGCCCGTACGAGACGATCTCGGAGCGCTGGCGCGTCTGGAGGTACATCAGCATCGCGGCGAACACCAGAAGGGCCGCCAGGACCCCGAGCCCGTTCATCACGAGGAAGGTGTCGATCACGGCGGCGATGTACGAGATGTCCTTCACCTCGTCCGCAGTCAGGACCAGCGAGGGCGTGTAGTCGAGCCCGGCGAGCGCGGCCCGCGCCGCACCTGGCGTGCCGCGGATCCAGAGCTCGTCGCTCGCGCTCGCGCCGGTCAGCGGGTTCGGGGCGTCCCCGAACGCCTGGAGGAGGCGATCGGCGTCCACGACCACGAGCGGTCGGAGCGACGTCATACCGGGGAACGCGTCGGCGCGTCCCACGATCTCGATCGGCAGGGTCGTTCGGTCGATCGTGATCGAGTCCGGGAACGCGTTCGGCGCCGAGGCCATGAGGACCGGGAGCGTGCCCTCGGACGGTGCCGAGATCCGGTCCAGGAGCGTCTCGAGGGGTTCCGAGGAGAAGGCAGGGTCCCAGAAGGCGGCCGAGGCGAAGGTCTCCGTGTCGATCGCGAGCAGGTCGAAGGGCACCCCCGGACGGAGCTCGCCCGCCTGGATGCGTCGCACCGCCCGGGTGACCGGCAGCGGGAAGTCCTCGGGCGTCGCGTTGACGCTGTCGATCCGCGCCTGCACGTCGCTGCCGACGTAGACGCCCGCCTTCGCGTCCACCGTGGTCTGCATCGAGCGCGCCACGGTCTGCGCCTGCACGAACAGCCCGAGGCAGAGCCCGGCGGCCGCGATCAGGAGCATCGTCAGACGCGAGCGCGCCGCCAGCCGGTGCACCGCGAGGTACGCGGGGGTCCCCCACCCGCCGCTCCGGCCGCGCGCCCAGCGCAGGAGCAGGACCACCACCCGCGCCACGAGCGCGACGAAGCCGGCGAGGAACGCGATCGGGAAGGCGAACAGCAGCAGGCTCGGCGCCTCCGTCCCGAGCGAGCGATCGACCACGACCGCGCCGCCGCTCCGCAGCCGCTGCAGGATCACCAGCGAGAGCCCGATCAGGACCAGCTCCCAAGGGAACGCCCCGACGAGGCGCAGCCGGCTTCGATGGTGCTCCGACTGCCGCAGGAACGAGACGGTCGACACGACCGCGATCGCCGCTACGGCGACGACGCCCGCGACCCCCGCGGCCCACATCGCCTGCTCCGACGCCGAGGAGGCCAGCGCGCCGCCGGGACCCGCCCAACGGACGAGCACGAACGCGAGGACCAACCCGACACCCGCGCCGACGGCGCACGGGATCACGGCCTCGAGGGCCGAGCGGCCACCCACCGCCCTCGGCCGCGCGCCGCGAGCGAACAACAGGCTCGACTCGACGCGGCGGGCGGCCATCACGAACGCCCCCGCCCCCGCGACGACCACCAGCGCGACGAGCATCCCGGCGATCCGCAGCAGCCGCGCGGGGCCGTCGATCGCGACGAGCCGGCCGTGGACGTCGCGGACGACGTCGTCCATCGCGCTCCCCCACACGGGACCGTTCGAACGGCTGCAGAAGAACGCGACGAAGCACCGGTCGAGCAGGCGCGTGTCGTCGATCTCTCCGGAGATGCGCGAGGTGATGCGCGCGGCGTCCACGGCCTCCTGGAGCGTGAGGTCGCGGAACACCGGCGCCTGCCACGCGTACGCCGCGTGGTCCAGCCCGATCGCGCGTGCCGCGTCGGCGAACCGGTTCTTCGGCACGATCACCGCCTGGGGGGGCGGTGCGCAGTTGCCGCAGTACAGGACGAGAGCGTCGTTCCACGGACGCCAGTACCCGGAGGCTCCGCCCTTGTACAGGGATCGGTAGATGCCGCCGACGGGCAACGTCACGGTCCCGTCGTCGGGCGAGCCGACCACGATCCGGTCGCCCGGGGTGATGTCGAGGGCGTCCGAGATCAGGTCGGGGACCAGCACGCCGTCGTCGGCGGACCCCTCGAGGATGTCGACGTGGTCGACCGCCTGCTCACCCATGAACAGGCGCGTGTCGCGGCGCTCCTGCTCGCCGGCCACCGTGATCGGCGTGGCCGTGCTGAGCGCCGACTCGAGCGGGGCGCCGAGGTAGGGGCTCGGGTCGACGAGTCCCTCGAAGATCGTGTCCACCTGCGGCTCGATGTCGCCGTGCCGGACAGGGCCGGGGAGCGGCAACGCGCCGTTCCGGTACATCATCCCGACCGCCCACCGCGTGTACGAGGGGTCGTGGATCCGGGCCGCCACGAGCTCGCTCGCGGACGACGAGATGAACAGCGGGTAGGCCGAAGCGGCGAGCGCGAGCAGGAGCGCGCCCACCGCGATCGAGACGAACAGCCCCGGGTACCGCAGCAGGACGAGCGGGGCCTTCGACCACAGCGGATCGGCGGCCCTGGATGCGCCGCGGTTCCGTCTCCGTGCTCCCGCCATCGTCCTCCCGTGCGCGTTCGTCAGAGTTTTAGGTTCTACGCTCGAGGACGGCGCCGCGTTCGTGCCGGTCGGCACATCGCGCCCCGAGGGCCACCCGTCGGGCCTGCCCGGGAGCCGTCCGCCTCCCACGGTACCCGTCCGTATCCTGTGGGCCGTGAACGACCGATTCCTCCGAGCGCTCCGGCGCGAGCCCGTCGACCGTACCCCGGTCTGGTTCATGCGCCAGGCGGGCCGCTACCTGCCCGAATACCGGGAGCTCCGCGGCGACCGGGACATCCTTGACGCGATCCGCGAACCCGAGGTCGCCGTCGAGCTCACCCTGCAGCCGCTCCGACGGATGCCGCTCGACGCGGCGATCGTGTTCGCCGACATCATGGTCCCGATCGCGGCGATCGGGGTGCCCGTCCGGATCGAGCCGGGCGTCGGCCCGGTCGTGGACGACCCGGTCCGGGACGCGGCCGGCGTCGCGCGGCTCCGTGCGCTCGAGCCGGATCTGGACGAGCCGTACGTCGCCGAGACGATCCGCCTCCTGCGCAAGGAGCTCAAGGTCCCGCTGATCGGGTTCGCGGGCGCGCCGTTCACGCTCGCGAGCTACCTGGTCGAGGGCGGTCCGTCGCGGGACCACGTCCGGACGAAGGCGCTCCTGCACGACGAGCCCGGTACCTGGTCGTCGCTGATGGATGCGCTCGCGGCGCTGTCGCGAGCTCACCTGCTCGCGCAGGTCGAGGCGGGCGCGCAGGCGGTGCAGCTGTTCGACTCGTGGGCGGGTTCGCTGGCGCCGAGCGACTACGAGCGGTCGGTTCGCCCGTGGTCGGCCCGGGTGCTCGAGGACCTCCCCGTGCCCTCGATCCACTTCGGCGTGGGGACCGGCGAGCTCCTGACGTCGATGCGCGACGCGGGCGGCGACGCGATCGGGGTGGACTGGCGGGTCCCGCTCGACCGCGCGTGGGAGCGGATCGGCGACGACCGCTCGATCCAGGGCAACCTCGATCCCGCGGTCTGCGTCGCCTCGTGGGACGCGGTCGAACGCGCCGCCACCGAGGTCCTCGACCGCGCGGCGAACCGCGACGGCCACGTGTTCAACCTCGGTCACGGCGTCCTGCCCGCGACGTCCGTCGAGAACCTGCAGCGCCTCGTCGACCTCGTCCACGAACGGACGGCCAGGTGAGCGCTGAGCCGATCGGCGTGTTGGTGATGGCGTACGGGACCGCGAGCGGCCCCGACGACGTCGAGCGTTACTACACCGACATCCGCGGCGGACGGCGGCCCACGCCCGAGCACCTCGAGGAGCTGCGCGAGCGCTACGCGGCGATCGGCAACCGCTTCCCGCTGCTCGACATCACGCGTCAGCAGGCGGACGGACTCGAGCGCGAGCTCAACCGCGGCGAGGCCGGCGCGTTCCGCGCGTACCTCGGGATGAAGCATTCGCCCCCGTTCATCGCCGAGGCCGTCGAGCGGATGCGCGACGACGGGATCGAACGCGCGATCGGGATCGTGATGGCCCCGCACTGGTCGGGGATGTCGGTCGAGAGCTACGTCGAACGCGTCCGCGAACAGGCGGGGGAAGGTCCGCCCGAGTTCGACTTCGTCCGCTCGTACCACGACGACCCCGGCTTCGTCTCGTTCCTGGCGGCTCGGGTCGCCGACGCGCTCGGCGGGCTCAGCGCCGAGGAGCGCCGGGGCGCGACGGTGGTCTTCTCGGCGCACAGCCTTCCGACCCGGACCGTCGAGGATGGCTCGCTACGGTGCCTGCGATGCCAGGGATGCGAGGACGCGTGCCGGTACCGCGACGGCCTGGCCGAGACCGCGGACCGGGTCGCGGCCGTTCTCGGCCTGCCTCGGCACGAGATCGCGTGGCAGAGCGCCGGCCGCACCGACGACCCCTGGTGGGGCCCGCCGATCGAGGACGTCCTCGCCGACCTCGCGTCGCAGGGCTGCCCGGCGTGCGGTGGTGTGCTCGGCCGGGTTCGTCGCCGACCACCTCGAGATCCTGTACGACCTCGACATCGAGGCGATGGCGATCGCCGAACAGGCCGGGATGCGTCTGGTCCGCACCGAGATGCCGAACGCCGACCCCGCGTTCATCCGCGTGCTCGCCGACGTCGTCCGCGAGCGGCTCGCGGCCTCCACGCCATGAGCCCGATCGCATGAAGGTGGTGATCGTGGGCGGCGGTGTCGCGGGCCTGGCGACGGCCCATCGGCTGCTCGAGGCCGATCCCCCGCTCGACGTCACCGTGCTCGAGTCCGAGCCCGTCGTCGGCGGCCGGCTGAGGACCGCGACGGTCGGCGATCTCGAGCTCGAGAGCGGCCCGGACTCGTTCGTCGCCCGCAAGCCGTGGGCGGTGGACCTGTGCCGCGAGCTCGGGCTCGAGCTGCTCGAACCTGGAGCCCGCGACGCCCTGATCTGGACCGAACGCGGGCTCGTCCCGCTCCCCGAGAGCGCGCTCGGCGTCCCCACGGACCTCGACGAGATCGTGCGCTGGCCGGGCCTGTCGCGCCGGGCGCGCGTCCGCGCCCTGTCCGAACTCGTGCGCAAGCCGCGGCCGCCGAAGACCGACGAGTCGATCGGCTCGCTGGTGCGGCGACGGATGGGTGACGAGGTGGCCGAGCGTCTGACCGGCCCGCTCCTCGGCGGGTTGTTCGCCGGCGACGTCGACCGGCTGAGCGTCGACGCGACGTTCCCCGAGCTCGCGAGGTGGGAGCGCGCGTTCGGCAGCCTGATCCGCGGCGCCCGCGCGGCGGTGAAGGCCGCCACCGACGCGGGGCCGATGTTCCTTCGGCCGGAGGGAGGCGTCGGCGAGCTCCCGCGGGCGCTGCTCGGAAGCGTGGGGCCGGCGCGCGTTCGCGTCGGCACCCCGGCCCGCGCGATCGAACGCGAGCGCGGAGGCGTTCGCGGTGCGCACCGACCGGGACGCGGTGTCCGCCGAGGCGGTCGTGCTCGCCGCGCCGGCGTTCGTCGGGGCCGAGCTCGTCCGCGGGCTCGACGTCGCGGGGGCCGAGAGCCTCGCCGCGATCGCGTACGCGAGCACCGGCGTCGTGCACCTGGTCTACGCGGAGGGCACGGCCGACGCGCTGCCCGAGGCGACAGGGTTCGTCGTGCCGCGCGGCCGAGCGCCGATGACCGCCGCGACGTTCGTCTCGCGCAAGTGGCCCGAGGAGGCGTTCGGGACGCGGGCGGTCGTCCGCTGCTTCGTCGGCGCGGTGGGGTTCGAGGACGTGCTCGACGAGCCCGACGAGGACATCGTGGAGGCCGTGTGCCGGCACCTGGCGGCCTTCCTCCCGCTTCCCGAGCGCGCGGAGGCGACGTCGGTGGTTCGCTGGCCGCGTTCGATGCCGCAGTACGAGGTCGGGCACCTCGAGCGCGTTCGCGCGATCGAGACCACCCTGCCGGCGGGTATCTTCGTGACCGGCAACGCGTTGCACGGGGTCGGCGTCGCCGATGCCGTGCGGAGCGCCGGGGAGACCGCCGAACGGGTCCGCGCGTACCTCGCGGGCGCGAACGGTCTCGGCGGACCCCAACGGCAACGGATCGGCGCCGAGCAGATCGGAGAACGTGGGATGAGCGAGACCGTCTACGCGCTGTACGTCTGCTGCAAGGCGACGCGGGGGTTCCGGGACCTCGACGTGGACGACGCGGCGCAGGAGGTCGAGAACCTGATCAAGGAGTGGGACCCGGAGGTCACCGTTCGGGGCGTGTACTCGACGGTCGGGTTCCGCGCGGACACCGACCTGATGGTCTGGTTCGTCGGGCCGACCCCCGACGCGGTGCAGGACGCGCTCGTCGCGTTCGGCCGGACGCGCGCCGGTCGCGAGCTCGACGTCGTCTGGACGTTCATGGGCGTGGTCAAACCGGCCGAGTTCACCCCGGATCACGCACCGGCGTTCGTGAAGGGCGAGGCGCCGCGACGCTACCTGTGCGCGTACCCCTTCGTGCGGACGCCCGAGTGGTACCTGCTCCCGCCGGACGAACGCGCGTCGCTCCTGCGGGAGCACGGCGAGGCCGGCCGGGAGTTCCCGGAGGTGCTCGCGAACACCACGAGCGCGTTCGGCATCAACGACTGGGAGTGGATCCTCGCGTTCGAGGCCGACGAGCTCGATCGGCTCGTCGACTGCATCCGCCGCCTGCGAGAGGCGCAGGCTCGCCGGTTCACCAAGGTGGAGGTCCCGTTCGTGACGGGGATCCGCAAGGACGTGCGCGCGGCCTTCGCCGACCTGGCCTAGCGCTGGGGCAGGTTCCTCGTGGACCAGAGGCGAGCCTCGGCCTGCTTCGCCTCGGGACTCGTCGGCTTCGTGTCCTGCCATCGACGGAGGCTGCGGAAGTAGAGGAGTCCTCCGATGACCATGGCAAGGAGGATCCCGGCGAGCAACCACCACTCGAGGGCCACTCCAGCGAGCCTACGCCTCGACGCGCCATAATGGGCACGCCGACCGAACGGAGGTCCACCGTGGCGCACGCGAAGGACAAGGGCGAGAAGCAGGCCAAGAAGACCGCGCAGAAGTCGATCAAGGAGAAGCGCGCGGCGAAGAAGGCCAAGAAGTCCACGCACGCGGTCCGAGTAGCACGTGTTCGAGGACCTGCTCCCGGCCTGGGGCGGCGAGGAGGTCGTCGTCCGGTTCGACGAGCCGACCGCGACGTGGATGTTCGTCGGCGTGCATTCGACGGTGCTGGGTCCGGCCGCCGGCGGCACCCGCATGAAGACGTACGCCGTACCCGCCGACGGGCTCCGCGACGTCCTCCGGCTGTCCTCCGCGATGACGAGCAAGATGGCGATGGCGTCGGTCCCGCTCGGCGGCGGCAAGGCCGTGCTCGCGGTCCCCGAGATCCCGCAGGGGCAGGCCCGACGCGAGCTGTTCCTCCGATACGGTGACCTGGTCGAGTCGCTCCACGGCACCTACGTCACGGCGTGCGACATGAACACGGGACCGCCGGACATGGACGTGATCGCCGAACGCTCCTCGAGCGTCCTCGGCCGCACCGAGGCCAAGGGCGGCTCGGGCACGTCGGCGCCGAACACGGGCGTCGGCGTCTTCCACGGGATCCGGGCGGCGGTCGGCCACGCCTTCGGCTCCGACGACCTCGACGGGCGAACCGTCGCGGTGCAGGGTGTCGGCGCGGTCGGCGATCCGCTGTCGCGGTTGCTCGCGGAGGCCGGTGCGCGGCTGACGCTCGCCGACGTCGACGACGTGCGGGCGAAGGAGCTGGCCGAGGAGCTCGAGGCCGAGGTGGTCTCGGCGGACCGGATCGCCGAGGTCGACTGCGACGTGTTCTCGCCGTGCGCGACCGGCGGCGTCCTGAACGCGGACACGATCCGGTCGTTGCGGTGCCGCGTGATCGCCGGCGCGGCGAACAACCAGCTGGGCGAGCCGGCCGACGCCGAGCGTCTGGCCGAACGCGGCATCCTGTACGCGCCCGACTACGTCGTCAACGCCGGTGGCGTGATCCACCTCGTCGGCTACGAGATGCTGCACGAGAGCGACGCGCAGGTCGCGGAACGCCTCCGCGGGATCGGCGCGACGCTCGGCGAGGTGTTCGCGCGCGCCGAGGCCGAGGGGATCTCGACCGGCGCGGCCGCCGACGAGATCGTGGCGGAGCGCCTCTCCGCGGTCGAGGGGACGAGCCAGGGGACGAGAGACGGGAGGCGTGATGGGCCGCGACCTCGCGTCGATGGAGTGCGTGCCGTGCCGCGGCGGGGTGCCGCCGCTCGACCGGGCCGAGATCGAGTCGTACCTGGCCGATCTCGGGCACGAGTGGCGCGTCGTCGACGACCACCACCTCGAGAAGGAGTTCCGGTTCCCGGACTTCAAGCAGGCGCTGGCGTACACGAACCGCGTCGGGGAGCTTGCGGAGAAGATCGGTCACCATCCGGACATCTACCTCGCGTGGGGCAAGGTCCGGCTGACCGTGTGGACCCACAAGATCGACGGGCTGAACGAGGCCGACTTCGTCTTCGCGGCCAAGGCCGACCGGGAGTTCGGGTCGTGACGTTCGACCTCCAAGAGAGCCGTCAGCTCCTGGCCGGGACGCCCGCGGCCCTCCGCGCGACGCTCGGCGGCCTGTCGGACGGGTGGTTGCAGGCGGACGAGGGGCCGGGGACCTGGACGCCGTGGCAGACGCTCGCCCACCTGACGCACGTCGAGGAACGCGACTGGCTGGGGCGCATCTCGACGATCATGGAGCACGGGCCCGAGGAGGTCCTCGGGCCCGTCGACCGTGAGGCCGGGTTCGAGCGGTTCGCGGGCTGGGAGGTCGGCCGGGTGCTGGACCGCTTCGCCGAGCTCCGAGCCGCGAACCTCGACCGGCTGGACGAGCTGGGGCTCGGGAGCGACGACCTCGCCCGGATGGGCCGTCACGCCGACCTCGGCCCGGTCACGCTCGAGCAGCTGCTCGCGACGTGGACCGTGCACGACCTGAACCACGAGGCGCAGATCGTGAAGACGCTCGCCAAGCGCTACCGGGACGCGGTCGGCCCGTGGCGCGCCAACCTCGGGGTCGTCGACCTCCCCTGACGCCGGCTAGGCGTCGGCCGCGACCAGCCCGAGCTCGCGCAGCGTGCCCCACGGGATCACGTGGCAGTACGGCTCGTGCCCGTTCTTGTCGTAGTACCGCTGGTGGTAGTCCTCGGCCGGCCAGAACGGCCCGGCGGGGGTGATCTCGGTCGCGATCGGGCGGTCGAACCTCGACTGCGCCCGGTCGCGCGAGTCCTCGGCGGCCCGCTGCTGCTCGTCCGAGTTCGTGAAGATCGCGCTCCGGTACTGGTCGCCGACATCGGGACCCTGGCGGTTCACCTGGGTCGGGTCGTGCATCGCCCAGAACACCTCGAGCAGCTGCTCGAAGCTGACGACCGACGGGTCGAACTCGACCCGGAGCACCTCGGCGTGGCCGGTCCCGTGCGAGCACACGTCCCGATAGGTCGGGTTCTCCGTGTGGCCGCCCGCGTAGCCGACCTCGGTCCGCAGGACCCCGGGGACGCGCTCGAACACGTACTCGACGCCCCAGAAGCAGCCGGCTCCGAACGTCGCGGTCTGGGTGGTCATGGTGGACATCCCTCCTTCGATGGGTTCACTGCGTCAGTCCGTCCAGCACCCGCAACGTTACGTCGCGCGAACGGATCCGACCCGCTCAGCCCTCGAACGAGCCGGCCGCCTCGAGGACCTGCTCGACCTCGTTCGGCCCGTGCTCGGTGCCGAGCGTCCACAGCTCGTAGCCGCTCGGGGGCAGCCAGACGCCGTGGTCGAGCATGTGGTGGAACAGGCGCGCGTAGCGCTCGTGGTCGGCGGCCCTCGCGCCGGCGAAGTCGCGCACGGGTCCGGCGGAGAAGAACACGCCGAACAGCGACCCGGCCCGGTTCGCCGTGGCGGCGATGCCGTGGTCCGCGAAGCGTTCGGTCAGACCGTCGGCGAGGGCGGTCGCGGTCTCCGCGAGGGCGGCGTACGGGTCGAGCTCCTTGGCGAGGTCGAGGGCGGCGATCCCAGCAGCGGCGGCGACCGGGTTCCCGGACAGGGTCCCGGCCTGGTACACGGGCCCCACGGGCGCGAGTTGCTCCATCACGTCCCGCCGGCCGCCGAACGCGGCGCACGGGAACCCGCCCCCCATGACCTTGCCGAGGATCGTCAGATCCGGCGTCACCCCGTACACGCCCTGCGCGCCGCCGAACGCGATCCGGAACCCCGTGATCACCTCGTCGAACACCAGCAGCGCCCCCGCCTCCGAGCACCGGTCGCGCAGGCCCTCGAGGAACCCCGGCTCGGGCGGCACGACACCCATGTTGGCGGCGACGGGCTCGACGATCGCGGCGGCGATCCGGTCGCCCGTCTCGGCGAACACCCGATCGACCGCGCCCGTGTCGTTGAACGGCACCGTGAGCGTGTCGCGCGCGGCGCCCTCGGTCACGCCCGGCGAGCCCGGGGATCCCGAGCGTCGCGACGCCGCTCCCGGCTCCCTTCGCGAGCAGCGCGTCCGAGTGCCCGTGGTAGCAGCCCTCGAACTTCAGGACGAGGTCCCGTCCCGTGCAGCCGCGCGCGAGGCGGATCGCGCTCATCGCGGCCTCGGTCCCGCTCGACACGAGCCGGACCATCTCGACCGAGGGCATCGCGGCGACGATCCGTTCGGCGAGCTCGACCTCGAGCTCGGTCGGGGCTCCGAACGTCGTCCCGCGCGCGGCCGCGATCCGGGCCGCATCGACGATCTCGGGGCGCGCGTGCCCGAACAGGAGCGCGCCCCACGACTGCACGAGGTCGACGTAGCGCCGGCCGTCGGCGTCGACGAGGTACGCGCCCTCGCCCCGGGCGGCGAACCGCGGGGTCCCGCCCACCGCGCCGAACGCCCGCACCGGCGAGTTCACCCCGCCGGGGATCACGCGCCGGGCCCGCTCGAACAGCTCCTCGGAGCCGGTCACGAGCGGGTCAGGACGACAGCCAGTCGGCCGCGTCCTTCGCGTGGTACGTGAGGATCAGGTCGGCGCCGGCGCGGCGGATCGACGTGAGCACCTCGAGCACCGACGCGCGTTCGTCGAGCCAGCCGTTCTGCGCCGCCGCCTTCACCATCGCGTACTCGCCCGAGACGTTGTAGGCGGCCATCGGGAACCGCGTCCGGTCCTTCGCCCGGCGGATCACGTCGAGGTAGGGGAGCGCCGGCTTGACCATCACGACGTCGGCGCCCTGCTCGATGTCGGCCTCGATCTCGCGGATCGCCTCGTCGGCGTTCGGCGGGTCCATCTGGTAGCCGGTGCGGTCGCCGAACCGCGGCGCGCACTCGGCCGCCTCGCGGAACGGCCCGTAGAAGGCGGAGGCGAACTTCGCCGCGTACGCCATGATCCCCACGCGATCGAACCCGCCGCGATCGAGCTCGTCGCGGATCGCCGCGACCTGGCCGTCCATCATGCCGCTGGGTCCGACCATCTGCGCCCCGGCCTCGGCCTGCGCGATCGCGATCCGCCGGTAGCGCTCGAGCGTCGCGTCGTTGTCGACGTGGCCCTCGTCGTCGAGCACGCCGCAGTGGCCGTGGTCGGTGTACTCGTCCAGACACAGGTCGGCGATCACGACGTGGTCGTCGCCGAGCTCCTCGCGCAGCACGCGGAGCGCCTTCTGCGCGATCCCGTCCGGGTTCCACGCCTCCGACCCCTCCGCGTCCTTGCGTTCGGGGACGCCGAACAGCATGAACGCGAGCACGCCCTTGCTCGCGATCTCGGCCGCCTCCTTGCGCAGGGTCTCGAGCGTGTGCTGCGACTGCCCGGGCATCGAGGCGATCGGCACCGGCTCGGACACGCCCTCCTTCACGAACAGGGGCGCGACCAGGTGCCGCGGCGCGAGCTCGGTCTCGCGGATCAGCGCTCGGAGCGCGGGCGTTCGGCGCATCCGGCGCGGCCGGTGCCGCAGGGGATCGCTCATCGCAGGGATGCTACCGCGGCGCGAGCGCACGCTCGACGGCGGCGACCAGCCCGTCGACCGTGTGCGGGTCCGCGACGGCGTGCACGCGCAGGCCGTGCTCGCGCGCCTCGCGCGCGGTGACGGGGCCGATGCACACGACCTTCGGGTTCCCCTTCACCGACGCCCATCGCGCGCACGAACCCGCGCACCGTGGAGGCGCTCGTGAACGTGACGGCGTCGACGTCGCCCGAGCGGAGCGCGGCCCGTGCCTCGGCGGGGAGCGAGCGGGGCATCCGCGTCCGGTAGGCGTCGACGCGCGTCGGGCTCCACCCCTTGCGAGCGAGGGCGTCCTCGAGCCCCTCGGGCGCGACGTCGGCCCGCGGCGTCAGCACGCGGCCGGCCCCCTTCGGGAACGCGCGGCCGAGCGCCGCCGTCGTGAACGCCTTCGGGACGAGGTCGGGGTCGCGCCGGCTCCACCGGCGGAACCGTTCGGCCGTCCCGTCGCCCACCGCGGCGACCTTGGCCCGGACGCCTGCCCGGTGTCAGGTGCTCGGCGAGCACGTCGACCGTCCTCGGGCTGGTGAGCGTCACCCACGCGAACGCGCCGTCCTCGAGCTCCGCGAGCGCCCTCGTCAGCGCGGCCGACCGCACCGGCACGAGCTCGATCGCCGGGGCCACGATCGCGATGGCGCCGCGCCGCTCGAGCAGCCGCGCGAGCGCCTCCGCCTCGGGGCGCGGCCGGGTCACGAGCACCGTGCGGCCGGCGAGCGGCTTCACGGGCGGACGAGCCCGAGGATCTCGTCGGCGCCGCCGGCCGACAGGTCCAGCGCGGCGAGCTCGGCCACCTCCTCGGGCGTGGCGCCGTCGACCTCGGTCCGCGCGATCCGCGAACCATCGGGGCTGAGCGCGATCGCGAGCATCTGGACCCCGCGCGGGCTGGGCTCGGCGAACGCGCCCAGCGGGAGCGCGCACCCGCCGCCGAGCCGGGCCATGAGCCCGCGCTCGGTCTCGAGCGCGATCCGGCTCGGCGCGTGGTCGAGGGCGGAGAGGGTCTCGGATCGTCGCGTCGTCGGACGCGCGCGCCTGGACCGCGAGGCATCCCTGCCCCGGTGCGGGCACCATCTCGGCGAGCGACATCGGCGCCACGTGCTCGGGGACGACACCGAGCCGCAGCAGACCCGCCGCCGCGATGATCAGGGCGTCGGCCTCGCCCTCCTCGAGCTTGCGCAGCCGCGTGTCGACGTTGCCCCGGAGATCCTTCACCAGCACGTCGGGTCGCCAACGGAACACCTGTGCCTGACGGCGGATGCTGGAGGTCCCGACGCGCGCCCCGGGCGGCAGGTCCCCGTCGCGCGTCACCAGGACGTCGAGCGCCGAGGAGCGTTCGGGCACCGCCGCGATCACGACGCCCTGGTCGTCGCCCGCCGGGAGGTCCTTCGCCGAGTGGACGGCCAGGTCGATCTCCTCGTCCAGGAGCGCGCGGACGATCTCGGTCACGAACAGGCCCTTGATCCCGGCCGGGTCGCTCGCGGGGTCGGCGCCTCGATCGCCGGCGGTCGTGATCGTGACGAGCTCGGTCTCGATCCCCGTGGCGGTCAGCGCGTCGGCCACCTCGCGCGCCTGCGCGAGCGCGAGCCGCGACCCGCGCGTGCCGATGCGGAGCTTCACTCGGTGGGGAGCTCGAGCCCGAACAGCTCGACGAGGGCTCGAGCGTAGGCGTCCTGCGTCCCGGTCCCGGGGGTCTCCTTGAGCCGGACGATCGGCTCGTGGAGCAGCTTCGCGACGACGCCCCGAGCGAGCGCCGTCACGGCCTCGCGCTCCTGGGGCTCGAGATGCGCGAGCTCGGAGCGGAAGCGTTCGAGCTCGGCGTCGACGGCCGCGTCGCCGCGGTCGCGGAGCGCGCGGAAGAGCGGGCCGAGGCGTTCGGCGCGACGGCGGATCGTGAACCGCCGGACCTCGTCCAGGACGATCGTGTGCGCGCGCTCGATGTCGGCCGCGGTCTCGGCGGCCCGAACCGAGACCGAGGCGCGGAGGCCGTCGATGTCGACGAGGGTGACGCCGGGCAGGCTGCCGGCGGCGGGTTCGACGTCCCGCGGGACCGCGAGGTCGAGCACGAACAGCGGCCGATCCCTCCCGTCGATCGCGTCGCGCACCAGCGTCTCGGTGAGGACGACGCCCGCGGCGCCGGTCGCCGAGATCGCGATGTCCGCCTCGGCGAGCGTGCCGGGCAGCTCCTCGAGGTCGCCGGGTTCGGCCAACGTGCGTTCGGCCAGGGCGCGGGCGCGTTCGAGCGACCGGTTCAGCACGCGGACCGTCGCGACGCCCCGCTGCCGGAGGTGCTTCACGGCGAGCGCCGACATGTGCCCGGCGCCGATCACGACCGCGTGCCGCCCCTCGAGCCCTCCGAGTGCCTCGGCGCCCAGGTCGGCCCCGGCGGCGACGAACACGTCGGGCGCCGCCCCGACCCCGGTCTCGGACCGGACCCGCCGCCCCGTGTTCACCGCCGCGTTGAACGCGGCCGCCAGCGACGGACCCGCGGCCCGTTCCCCCTCGGCGCGCCTGAGCGCGTCCCGCACCTGCGAGAGGACCTGCGGCTCGCCCAGCACCATCGAGTCCAGGCCGCTCGCGACGGTGAACAGGTGCTCGGCGGCATCGGACTCGTAGTGCGAGTACAGCGGTTCGGCCAGGTCCTCGGGCGCGACACCGCGCGACTCGCACAGCACGCGCTTCAGCGCCTGGAAGCCCGCGTGGTACGACGGGACGCTGCCGTAGATCTCGACCCGGTTGCACGTCGAGACGATGACCGCCTCGTCGATCGCGGCGTCGTCGCCCGTCCGCCGGTACGCCTTGACGAGGTCCTCGTCGGCGAACGCCAGACGCTCGAGGAGCCCGACCGCGGCGCGCCGGTGCGAGATGCCGAGGGCGAGGATGGCCATGGGTCTCGGGATTCTACGCTCGCCTCCGCGGAGAGGCCGACGGCCGCGGAGGTGACCCCGGGTCGGGACGGATCGCCGAGCCCCGGTAGCATCTCCGCCCGCTTGCACCCGGATGCACCACGGAGGAGCTGGGATGGAACGAGGCAGGGCTCGCGACCACGGGGTCGTGATCGGCACGTACCCACCCGGCCCTCGCAACGCGGTGACCGACGTGGAGGGCGTTCGGGTGGGGCACCGGACGATCGTGCGGGATCCCTCGCCCGACGGGGTGGGTGCCGTCCGCACCGGCGTGACGACGGTCTTCCCGCACGAGGGCCTGCCGTGGATCGAACGCGTCTACGCGGGGACCGATGTCCTGAACGGGTTCGGGGAGCTGATCGGGACCAACCAGATCGCCGAGTGGGGGCTGCTGCACTCGCCGATCGTGCTGACGAGCTCGCTCGCGATCGGGAAGGCGTACGACGCGACGGTGCGGTGGCGGACCGAGCGCCACGCGACGACGACGCACGAAGGCGGCGACATGCCGTTCGTGTGCGAATGCGACGACTCCTACCTGAGCGACGTCACGACGTTCCCGCTGTCCGACGAGGACGTCGCGGCGGCGCTCGACGCCGCGGCCGGTGGTGACGTGGAGGAGGGCTGCGTCGGCGCGGGCACCGGCACGCAGTGCATGGACTTCAAGGGCGGCATCGGCACCTCCTCGCGGACGATCCCCGGTGGTTGGACCGTCGGCGTGCTGGTGCTCACGAACTTCGGCGAGCGCGAGCTGCTGAGGATCGACGGCGTGCCGGTGGGCCTCGAGATCACCGACCTGATGCCGTCGGAGCACACGGAAGGCTCGGCGATCGTGGTGGTCGCGACCGACGTCCCGATGGTTCCGCACCAGCTGCGCCGGCTGGCGGCCCGCGGCGGCCTGGGGCTCGCGCGGTGCGGCTCGACCGGCCACAACGGGTCGGGCGAGCTCATGATCGCGTTCTCGACGGCCAACCGGATCCCGCTGGTGTCCGAGGACGGGACGGTCCCGGTGCGGGCGGTGCTCGACGGTCCCATCGAACGCTCGCCCGATGTGTTCAACGAGCTGTTCGCGGCGACGACCGAGGCCGTCGAGGAGGCGGTGGTGAACGCCCTGTTCACGGCCGAGACGACCGTGGGACGCGACGGCAACGTGCTGCACGCGCTGCCGCTCGAGCGGACCCTGGAGATCCTGGCCCGCTACGGGCGCGGGCCCGCTAGGTCTGCCTGAAGCGGCTCGGCCCGACGAACTGGTCCCACGGCAGGTCGGACCGGACCTGGTACTCGCGCCACCGCGAGATCCCGCCGTCGCGGAGCTGCACGATGACCAGGCCGTGGTACTGGCGGTTCGCCGCGGTAGGTGTACTCGGCGACCCCGACGTAGCCGTCCACGACGAGGTGGTGCCACGCGAGGTGCATCGGGGGCGGAGCGGCGCCGCCGAAGAACTCGTAGAGCTCGTCGCGGCCCTCGTACCGCTGCTCGTCCGGCGGCTCCATGTAGACGGCGTCGTCGGTGAAGCAGGCGAGGGCTCGCTCGGTGTCGCCCGTGTTCCAGCTCTCGGCGATCGTCTCCATCAACCGGACGAACGCGTCGTGCTCCATGCTCCCTCCCGGTCGAAGCGCGCCGGGTCGAACGGCGCGGGGTCGAAGGGCGGATCGGCGCCAAGGACCAGCGCGGCCACGAGCTCGGCGCTGCCCGCCCCCAGGATCACGCCTTCCGAACCGTGTCCGGTGGCGACGAACAGCCCGTCGCGCGCCCACCCGAGCATGGGTCGCTCGTCGGGGGAGACGGGACGGACGCCGGACCACGTCGACAGGACGGGCGCGTCGGCGAGCGCCGGCACCAGCCGGGCCGCCTGCGCCGCCACGATCCTGGGGACGTCGAGGTCGAACGGGTCGGCCGCGAACGAGGGCTCGCGCGAGGTCCCGGTCAGGACGGAGCCGTCGGGCGCGGGCTGGATCATCGGGGAGACGTCGCGGGTCTCTCCGGCTTCCCCGAACTCCCGCATCGACAAGCGCAGCTCGCCGGGTTCGCCGGCCGTCGCCGGCTCCCGGCCCGCCAGCAGACGGCGCGCCCCGCTCTGGATCCAGTGGCGGAACAGCGGGCGTTCGGGTGCCGCGTGCACGAGCCATCCGCGCGCCGACGCGATCGGGAGCGAGACGCCGAGGGGGCGCGCGATCGCCGGCGACCACGGACCGGCGGCGAGCACGATCGTGTCGGCACCGACGATGCCGTCGTCGGTCACGACGCCGGTGACGCGGTCGCCCCGAGTGACGAGCCGCCGGGCCGGCGCGTGGTGACGGATCGTCGCGCCGGCGTTACGAGCGAGCGCCCCGAGGCACACGGTCAGGGCGAGCGGGTCCACGCGATGGCCCTCGTGCAGCAGGTAGGCCTCGAGCACCTCGGGCGAGAGCTCGGGTTCGAGCTCGCGGAGGCGGTCGTCGACGCGCTCGACCCGGACGCCCACCGCCTCGGCCGAGGCTGCCCAGGCGCGGAGGTCGTCGAGCTCGTCCTGCTCGATCGTGACGGCCAGGGTCCCGATCGGCTCGTCGTCGAGGAAGAACGGCGTCGGGGGGTCGGCCGAGATCTCGGCGTAGCGCTCCACGCTCCGGCGGGCCAGCGGCGCGAGGACCGGGTCCTTCGACGTGTCGAGGTACCCGAGGTTCCGCCCGGAGGCGCCGGCCGCGAGCTCGTCCTTCTCGAGCAGCGTGACCGACGCGCCACGCCCGGCGAGCTCGAACGCGCACGCCGCCCCGATGATCCCGCCGCCCACCACGACGATGTCCGGCACGGTGGCGAGCCTACCGGTTGGACCCTTCCGTAGAATCGTCCTCGGAGACGTGGCTGAGTGGCCGAAAGCAGCCGCCTGCTAAGCGGTTAGGGGCTTCACCGTCCCTCACAGGTTCGAATCCTGTCGTCTCCGCCAGGGTCATGGCCCGGGCCGCCTTCCATCGAGGCGTCTCATCGAGCATCGGATGCTTGGACGGGCCCGTCTCGGGGTAGAGGTCCGTCACCACCTGACGGAAGGGAAGGCACCATGGAAGCGTTCATGCTTGCAGCCAGGACGTGCGGGGGAGGCGTCGCGACGATCCTGTGGATCATCGCGGCGATCTTCGTCATCGGCGGGATCGTCACGCTGCTGCGAGGGGCCGTGCTGTACGGCATCGTCCTCATCGTCATCGGCCTCCTGCTCGGGCCCGGCGGCGTCAGCATCTTCTGTTGATCACGGCGGGCCTCACGACATCCGGTCGTGAGGCCCGCACCGGTTCGGCGGTTCCCCCCGACCGACGGGTTCGGTAGGTTGGGTGCATGTCGGACTGGTCCACGGTCGCGTCGCTCGCGACCGCGTTGGGCACGCTCGTGCTGGCGCTCGCGACGTTCGTAGCGGTGCGCGCGGCGAACCGCGCGGCGCGTGTGGCGGAGTACTCGATGCAGATCGGGATCCGGCCGCTGCTGATGCCGTCGCGGCTCACGGACACCGAACAGAAGATCATGTGGGGCGACGAGCACTGGGCCCGGCTCTCGGGCTCGGGCGCAGTCGCCGAGGTCGTCGACGGCAACGTCTACCTGGCGATGTCGGTCCGCAACTCGGGCTCGGGCGTCGCGGTGATCCACGGGTGGCACCTGGGTCTCGAGGAGCTGACCCGGGATCACGCGCACGCTGAGCCCGACGAGTTCCGACGACAGCTGCGGGACCTCTACGTCCCCGGCGACGACGTCGGGTTCTGGCAGGCGGCGATCCGCGATCGGGACGACCCCGAGTACGGCGTCCTACTCGAGGCCGTCAAGGCACCGAGGCTCTTCGCGGTCGAGCTGCTCTACAGCGACCACGAGGGCGGTCAGCGCGCGATCGGACGCTTCTCGCTGGCGCCGCTGAAAGACACGGTGTGGCTGTGCTCCGTGGTCCGGCACTGGAACCTGGACCGCCCCGACCCCCGCTGAAGCCCGAACCGGCTTCGCCGCCGCTGACGACGCCTACCGGTGTCTGCGGAACAGACGCGACCACAGCGACGAGCGTTGGTGCTTCAGAACCTCGTCCTCATGGCTTCGCTCGGCCGCGATCCGATCGATGTCGTGCTCGGACAGTTCGGGCGGGGGCCCCGCCGGCCCCGCCGTCGACCCGTGGCGGAAGTCGGGGTAGGCCGGACTCGTGCCGCGTCCTTCCGTGCTCATACGACGACCGTACACCCACTATCAACCTGCGAGCGCTCGAGGTGTCCGTTCCGGCCGTGGGGGTAAGAACCCAGACCGCGAACCTCGAAGGAGGGAGCGTCATGCTCCAGATCACCGATTCGGCCTCGTCGGCCTTCCGAGACATCCTCGATCGTGAGGAGGTCCGGGGGCAGGCGATCCGGCTCGTCCCCGAACGCCGAACGGACGGAGAGGGCGGGATCTCGCTCGAAGCGATCACCGAACCCTCGCCAGCCGACGCCGAGGCGCAGGCGCAGGGCGTTCGGGTCGTCGTGGCGCAGGAGCTCGCGTCGACGCTCGACGACGCAGTGCTCGATGCGAAGCCGACCGAGCAAGGGACCGAGTTCTTCATCCGATCCCAGCCGGCCTGAACCGGGACGAGGGCGGGGCGCTTCGCGCCCCGCCCTCGTTCTCATCCTCAGCGACCGACCCGACTGCGGTCACGGACACGCCGTACCGACGCAGCTCCGGTCGGCCGTCAGCCGGTCGTGGAGCGGCCCGATGTCAGGGTCGTTGCCGGGGCGACCATCGTGGAGCAGGTTGACCAGCTGCCAGCGATCGTGGACCAGGTCGTAATACTCGCGGAACACGATCTCGCCGGCTTCGTCGTAGTACTCCGTGTACTGGTATCGACGCGCCCAGCTCGAAGCCCAAGCGATCGACGTTGACCCGCTCCAAGGCCAGAACTCCAGGAGCATCGTCGATCGCGACCAAGCTCGATCGAGCAACGAGCGGCCGTCGAGGGGCACCGCCGGATCGGGTTCGATGCCTGCAGCGTCGAGGATGGTCGGCGTGACGTCCACCGTTGCCGCCAGTCGTCGATCCACCGACCCGTTCCGGATCTCCCCGGGCCAGCGCAGCAGAAGCGGAACCCGGACGCCCGGTCCGTACGGATAACCCTTCGAGCGTGCGCCGTGCTCGCCCCAAAGGAAGCCGTTGTCCGACAGGAAAAACGCCAAGGTGTCACGGTTCTCGCCGCTGCGCCGAAGTGTGACTGCGAGCTTCTGGACGAGGTCGTCGACGGACATGAGTGCACGCAGCTGGCGGCTCCGAGCCACACGGACGCCCGCCATCGCCGCGCGCTCCGGCTGGAGGAACGGCGGCTTATCCGATCGATCGCGCTCCTTCATCGCGGGTGTCGGACGGAACGGACCGACGGGGGCGTCCTCGTAGGCGGGCTCCGGGATGGCCCGCAGATGCGGAGCGTACGGCGCCAGCTCCAGGAACCACGGCGCGGCGTCGTGCTGCTCCTGGCTCAGGATGAAGCGGGCTCCCTGGGCGGCGATGTAATCCGTCGAGTACCGGTGGACCGTCCTGAGTCGGCCCTGGATGTTCCACGTGCCGTCTCGGTAGCCGTTCGAGTGGCGCGATGGGGAGAAGATCGCCCAGTGGTCGAAGAAGGACGGATCATCCTCCACCCTCCAGAAGTTGAAGTACTTCCCGAAGATCGCCGTCCGGTACCCGGCATCCTGCAGATAGCGTTCGATGGTGGTCCCTTCGTCGAACACCGTTCTCCCAAGGTTGTCGTTGTTCAGGATGCCGTGGTTGTGGGCGAAGCGCCCCGTCAGGATGGTCGCCCTCGAGGGACAGCAGAGCGGTGTGGTGGACAAGGCGTTCGGGAACGTCCTCCCACCCATACCGAACCACCGCCCCACGGCCGGCAGGACCGCCATCGTCCCCTCCAGGCGCTGATCGTCCGTCAGGATGATCAGGATGTTCGGGCGCTGTCCTGAGCCCCCAGCTCCCGACGAGGCCGGTGCGCACGCGACGTCGAGACCCGCCACGAGCACCGCGACGATCGCCGGAAGCGCGATCCGCCGCAGCGTTTTCCTTGCCGTTCCGAGCATGGCTGCCACTCCCTCCGGTCGGTGTGACGCCACCGTCGGAGGGGGTGCTCAACGAGCGGTTCCGAGCGAGTCTCGCGCGGCTCAACGGTCGCTCTCCATCCGCTTTCGCGTGCCTGAGGTGCTAGCGTTTGGAGTCCGCGGGGGGCGGAGTTCCGTGCTGACCTTCAAGATCCTGGGTCCGCTCGAGGTGGTCCGGGACGGCGAGGCGTTGCCGCTCGGTCCCGCGAAGCAGCGCGCCCTCGTGGCCTGTCTGCTCCTGCATCCGAACGAGACCGTGAGCGTCGACCGGCTGACCGACGAGCTCTGGGGTTCGCAGCCGCCCGAACGCGCGGATCAGAACCTGTACCAGTACGTCTTCCGCCTGAGGAAGATCCTGGACGACGACGGACGCGCGGTCCTGATCACCGGCGCACGCAGCTACCGGCTCCAGCTCGGCGAGGGTGATCTCCTCGACGCCACGCTGTTCGAACGGTGCGTCCGGGAGGCCCGCGAGGTCATCGAGGGCCGGCCCGCGGAGGCGCTCCAGCTCCTGGAACGCGGCCTGGCGATGTGGCGTGGGGCAGCGCTCGCCGACTTCACGTATCAGTCGTTCGCGGAGGCGTCGGCGCGCAGGCTCGAGGAGCTCCGAGCATCGGCCGAAGAGGCGCGGATCGAGGCGCTCCTAGCCGTCGGCCGTGAGCGCGACGCGATCACGGAGGTCGAGTCGCTCGTGCAGCGCTTCCCCCTGCGAGAGCACGTCCGAGCGCTGCAGATGCTCGCGCTGTATCGGGGCGGCCGGCAGTCCGAGGCGCTCACCGCGTTCCAGGCGGCCCGGCAGGCGCTCGCAGCAGAGCTCGGGATCGACCCCGGCCCCGAGCTCCGGTCGCTCGAGGAGGCGATCTTGCGACAGGATCCGGACCTGCAGCTCCCCCCGGCCCTCGAGCCCCTGGAGATCTCCTCGGTCGCGATCCAGCGTCTCGACGGCGGGCGGGGGGTCGTCGCGCCCGCCGATGGTGACGGCCGGGCGTCACCTCATCGACGTCGACGGCCGCGGCTGCTCTGGGGTGGCGCCGTCGTCCTGGTCGCGCTCGTGACCTTGATCGCCGTGATCGCACTGCGCGACGAGCCGGGCCCGCGAGCGTCACCGAGCGGCGCGACGGGCGAGCCCGTGGGTGAGTTGCGACTCGACTGGCGAGAGGCGTCGTACGGTGATTTCGTCGGCAAGGGCGACCAGCGGATCCTGGGTGGCGTCCAGACGTCGACGGGGTTCCTCGTCTTCGGATACACGACCCAAGGACACCCCGACGCGGACGGGAACCCGGACTTCAACACGGCGGTGTGGGAATCGGCTCCCGATCAGCAGTGGAACCCGATCGAAGATCCATCCTTCGAGGGCGTGGGCAACCAGCGAGCGACGGACGCGATCATCTTCGGGGGCGGCGCGATCGTGCTGTTGGGCTCCTCCGAGTCACCGAACGACTTCGACGCTCAGGCATGGATCCGACCGAACGGGTCGACCGAATGGGCGCCCGCGGACGTGAAGGCGGAGGGTCTGCACAAGGAACAGGATCAGTCCATCCGCGATGCCGTGCAGGTCGGGTCGCAGCTCATCGCGGTCGGGTTCGACGGGGGGCGCGCTCGAGGCTGATGCAGCCCTTTGGCGGTCGCGAGCGCGGCAAGCTCTGGACCTTCCAGGAAGACGTCGTGCCTTCGGAGGAGGGCGTCGAGGAGATGACGGGGGTCGTCATGTCACCCGAGGGACTGCTCGTCGCGGGCGGGTTCCTGGACGGCCCTGACGACCAGGATGCGGCCATCTGGACAGCGGAGACGCCACCGTTCATGCAACGGGTTGAGGATCCCGATCTCGGTGGGCCTGGTGACCAGCAGATCAACGCGATCGTGGTGGGCGGGCCGGGTTTCGTTGCCGTGGGTGAGGAGGAGACGGTCGAGGGCGAAGTCAACGCGGTCGTTTGGACCTCAACGGACGGGGAGGAGTGGGAACGCGTGGTCGATCCGGTGGGGGCATTCACCGGGACGGGTGCCCAGCGGATGTACGCCGTCGCACCCTCGGACGTCGGCCTCGTCGCCGCCGGAACCGACGTCCTCGAAGAAGGAGCCGACGATCTGGACCCCGACGGTCATTGGGACGCGGCGGTCTGGACGTCGATCGACGGCGAGCATTGGATCCGTCTCCCCGGGAACGATCCCTCCATGAGCACGCTCGCCGACCAGGGCCGCCAGGAGATCAAGGCGCTCCTTCCGATCGAGGGCGGGTTCCTTGCGTTGGGTGCCGAAGGCGAGTCCGGGTCCGACTGGGACGGGAGGGTCTGGACCGGGACTCCGGCCACGTAGCCTCCGAGAGCGCTGGACCCCGCCGGTATGCTGGTACGGAGCGCCGGTAGCTCAATGGATAGAGCATCTGACTACGGATCAGAAGGTTGGGGGTTCGACTCCCTCCCGGCG
Organism: uncultured Actinomycetes bacterium; assembly: GCA_963778545.1. Taxonomy (GTDB): domain Bacteria; phylum Actinomycetota; class UBA4738; order UBA4738; family HRBIN12; genus DASSJM01. The sequence goes on from CAVZUW010000018.1 coordinate 38,938, forward strand.
CGCTAGCAGTGGAACCACTCCGCCGCCTTGATGCACCGCTCCCGATCGAGGCGGTGAGGACTCACCTGGGGGTCATCTTGACGAGGAAGCTGCCTGCCGTGTCTTGCGATGTCCTCGGGTCCCGCACATGGAACGGGTAGCACCGCCTGAAGCTACCGGAGGCAAGCGCGGCGGGCTCGGGGCCGGCCGCGTGGACGACCCGACCCCTTTCGCCGTCATCGCTGAAATCGTCGCTGTAACGAACCTCCCGGACGCCCACCTCCTTCTCAGCCGGGGGCCGCGCCCGACGTCGCAGCCTCCGCCAGGTGTTCCGGGATCGCTCAGGTGGCGGCCAAAGCTGGGTGACGTCGGGGTTGTTTAGATGAGATCCCCCCTGGCTATTGGCTAGGGGAGGAGGCTCAGGATGGATCCTCGAAGGACTGCAGCGTTAGCAGGGCCGGTAGCCGCGCTCACTCATCGTCTCCCGCCAGGCAGTGGCCCGACACCAAGGTTTCGGTCATGACCTGTCGATCTCGTACATCCAGCGTGCGCGTCGCCACCGCCGGACTTCGTTCGATGGCCGCGCTCTTTCTCGGGGTGGTAGGGCTCGTCATCCCGAGCCCCGCCGCCGCAGTGCAGTTCCCACAAACTCAGGTGGTAACAGCCAATCCGGCCGACTGGACCCCGTGGGTCGACGATGGCTACGTTCAAGCGATCACGCAGGTGGGAAGCAGGATCATCGTTGGAGGGAGCTTCTCCTCCGTCCGAGCACCGGGTGCGGCGAGCGGGATCCCTCGAACCAATCTGTTCGCCTTCAACGCGACGACGGGCGCCATCGATCCGAACTTTCATCCCGCCCTGAACGGGCTCGTTAACGCGCTCGCCCCATCGCCCGACGGCCTCTCGGTGATCGCGGGTGGCCAGTTCACGACGGTGAACGGAGCGAACCGGCGCGGACCAGCCAAGATCTCTCTGTCGAACGGCGCTCTCGACCCCAGCTTCGCGGCGGTGATCGCGGGTGGGGCCATCCTCGACATGGTCGTTCGAGGAAATACCCTCTTTGTGGGTGGTCGGTTCAACACAGCGAATGGAGTCGCGCGGCCACTCCTGGCGGCCTTCGACGCAACCACCGGTGCTCTCGACAACCGGCTCAACGTTGCCTTTGCTGGAACGATCAATGGAGGCTTCACGCTGGTGGATGCCCTGGACGTGACGCCCGATGGCTCGAGGATGGTGGTGATAGGCAACTTCACGACCGTCGGCAACCAGAGTCGTCCGCAGGTGGCGCAATTGAATCTCACTACCAATCCGTTCACCCTCGCGAACTGGCAGACCACGAGATACGCCGGGGCGTGCGCCAGCGGGTTCACGTACTGGGTTCAAGACGTCGACTACGCTCCCGACGGCTCGTACTTCGCGATCGTCACTACGGGCGCTTTCCGCGGGGGTGTCAATGCAGGAGTCCTGTGCGACACCACTGCGCGGTGGGAGACATTCTCGGTCGGGAACGGGCTGCAGCCAACCTGGCTCGACTACACGGGTGGCGATACACAGGTAGGGGTCGCCATCACGGCGACCGCGGTCTACACGAGCGGCCACCAGCGTTGGGAGAACAATCCCTTCGCCGGGGATGCCGCGGGCCCAGGGGCCGTATCTCGTCAGGGATTGGCCGCGCTAGATCCAGCAAATGGGTTGCCCTACTCATGGAACCCTCGAAGGTCGGTCGCCGGAGGAAGCTTCCGTGGTGCGTTCCTCGCGACGTCGCAGGGCCTGTGGCACGGGACGGAAACCGACTGGGTGGGTACTCCCGCAGAGAACCACTTCAAGCTCTCGTTCTTCCCTCTAGCAGGCGGCAAGACCATCCCGCCGACGAACACCGGAACCTTGCCGGGGACGCTGTTCAGCTTGCCAGCCACTGGATCGCCGCCGACCAACCTGATCAGGCGAACGTTCGATGGGACGACGGCCGGCAATCCAACGGCGCTGGCCACTCCCAACGTCAACTGGACGTCGTCGCGAGGTGCCTTCATGATCCGCGGGACGGTCTATACCGGTTCTCAGAACGGGACGCTTTCCGCGAGGTCCTTCAACGGCACGACGCTCGGACCGGCCACCGTCCTGAATCCTTACGTCGCGAGCCCCGGGCCCGTCTTCTCCAACGTTACCGGCGTCTTCTTCTCTCGCGGAAGCATCTACTACACGATCGCTGGCGACCCTACGATGCACTCGCGCTACTTCACTCCAGAATCGGGCGTCATCGGGGCGGTCCAGTTCAACGTGCCTTCCAACGGGTTCAACTGGTCCCAAGCGCGTAGCCTCACCATGGCCAACGGAAAGCTCTATTGGGCGACGCCCGACGGGAGGCTCCACTCCGCGACCTTCACGGGGACCGCTCCCCAAGCCGGGACCGATGCCGTCGTGAGCGGTGCGGGACAAGGGTGGGGCGGGAACTACGGGATGTTCGTACGTTCGAGCCCGTAGAACCGCGACGATCTCCCGATCTCCCGAGCCCCCTACGCCCGCAACCGTTGCAGAAGCGCCGCCGAGGACGGCCCCCGAGCAGCGCCGGATGCCGACTGGAGGGGCGCGGTCAGGTCCGGCTTCGTCTTCGTGAAGAGCCACGCATGGAACAGGTCACTCAGCTCCTGTCCGGAGACCTGCTCGGCGAGCGCGATGAACGCATCCGTCCTGCCGTGTCCACCCGCGTGCGAGGCATACCACTGGCGCAGCACTTCGAAGAAGGCCGTCGTCGCCGATCGTCAGGCGCAGCTGGTGGAGCGTCATCGCGCCGCGCACGTAGACTGCCCCGTCGAACAGCCGCCTCGGTCCCGGATCGCCGATCTTCAGCGCCCAGAACGGGTCCTCGTTCGGGATCCCGGCGTAGTTCTCGTCGAACAGCTCCTGCGCCGTGGCGATCCCTTCGTGCTCGCTCCACAGCCACTCGGCGTAGGTCGCGAACCCCTCGTTCAGCCAGATGTGTCGCCACTGCTGGACCGCCACACTGTCGCCGAACCACTGGTGGGCGAGCTCGTGGACGATGACGCTGTCGCCGCCGAGGGGGTCGTCGAAGAAGTACTTCGAGTAGATGGGCCTGGTCTGGACCTCGAGGGCGTAGTAGAGCTCCGCGTCGTCGACCACCCCTCCGGACACCGAGAACGGATAGGCGCCGAACGTCTCGGACATGAAGGCGAGGAACTCGCCTTGCCGCTCCATCGAGTCGCTGGCGACCACGCCGTAGTTCGGCGGCGTGTCGGCTGTGGTCCCGACGATCCAATCGTTCGCGTTGCCCGGGCTGCCGTCCGGGGCGCCGGGGACCGTCCACCCGTCGAACTCGTCGCCGTCGGCTTCGAAGGACGTGGTCCCGTCCCCATTCGAGACGACCACGTCGTCGACGAACACGCCGTGCACCTGGATGAGGAAGTCCGACGCCACCGCGAGGGCCACCTCGACGCTCTGGCCTGCCCACGGCGACAGGTCGACGACCCACCGCTCCCAACCGTCGCTGGAGCCGCTCGCCGCCCACCACTCGCCGGTCGTGCCTGTCGGCTTGCAACGGGACCCGTGTGCCGACGATGTGACGTAGTGGTCGAGGAACGGATGCTCGTCGATCAGGAACGGACACGGCAGCTGCCGTGACGTCGGTGTGTCCCTTCCGGTCGGGAAGCGTCGTCCAGTCGTCCTCGCCGACGGCGTGCGCCTCCACGAAGAAGAAGTCGTACCCGGGCTCCGTCGCGCGCTTCACCCGGAAGGAGAGCCGCCCTCCCTCGGCCGGCACGTCGATCGTGCGGGACAGGCGCTTGTAGCCGAAGTCGGTGGCCTGCGAGATGGCGAACTGGTCTCCCGTGCGCGGCGTGGCGACGGGCTCCAGGAGGTCAGGGATCGATCGCATCCCAGTATCGGATCCCTGCCGTCTCGTACGCGCGGACGTCGAACTCACCGATGGACATCGCGGCGAGGTACGTCGCCATCGGCTCCTCGGCGTTCCCACCGCCACGTCGTCCAACCCCCACGTGTGCTGCTGTCCTCGAGGACACCGTTCGAGATCGCTTCGAGGCCCTCGGGGACGGTGATGTCGAACGTGAAGCTCGCCTTGTCGATCGGATGGTCGTTCGCGGGGAACCACGTCGAGGCGCCGTGCGGCTCCCCCAGGAACAAGACGCCGTCATCGGTCCGGAGGGGGCCCGATACCCCCAGGGGATCCATGATCGTTCTCGGGATGCCGCCGTAGCGGACCACGGTGACGAACGGCTGATCCTTGCCGAGTCCGTCCCGGGGCGTGACCATGAGCTCGCCACGGTCGCGATCCCACGTCGCGCGTGGACCATCGACTCGGATCGATCGAATCGTCAGGCCGTCGAAGTCGAGGTTGAACCGCGACAGGTTCTTCGTCGCCGTCGCCTCGATGGTGGCGACGCCGACGAGCCGATCGGTGGCCGGATCGTAGGTGAGGTTCAGCCCGTAGTGTTGAACGTCGTACCCACCATTGCCGTCGAGCGGGAAGTAGGGATCGCCGACACCCGGCGCGCCCGGCGAGAACCGGGCCCGTACGCTCGCATCGGCGATCGGAGAGAGCGCGATCACGAGGGCGGTGACCGCCACGAATGCGAGTGTCCTGCGCATGGCCTGCTCCCCTAGGTAGAGGTGCGTTCCCCTTTGGGGAGCGTGTCCCGCAATTGCGAGACTGGGTGGATTGTTCACCGACGGGCTGCGGCTGTCCAGAGCCGGGGGGCGGTGGGGGGCCGTCTCGGCGGCGTCGCTGGGTTGCAGAACCCGCACGGCTGGCGTACACCGTCGTTGGCCCAGGGAAGGGAGCGAGCATGCCGGAGTACATGGACGTCCATCGCAACATGAAGGGCATCACGCCTCAGGATCTCCTGAAGGCGCATCAGGCCGATCTCGACGTGCAGGACCAGGAGAACGCGGATTTCAAGAAGGCATGGGGCGACCCCGAGACCGGCATCGTCTTCTGCCTCTCGGAGGCCCCGAGCAAGGAGGCCGTCATGCGCACGCACGAGCGTGCCGGCCACCCGACCGACGAGGTGTACGAGATCACCGCGACGGCGTAGCCGTCCGCGGCGGACCCTGACGTTCGACCGGAGGCTCGGGAGCGGGCCGCCCCGTCAGAACGGTTTCGTGACCATCAGCGTGATGATGATCGCCACCGTGACGAGCTCGAGCGCTCGCGCGTTGCGGACGGCGGGATCGCGCAGCGCCGTGCGGAGCTCGGGCGTCACCTCGCCCCGGCGCTCGGCGTCTTCGAGCGCCGCTTCGAAGACCTTCCCGTGCGGCAAGAACACCATCGGCACCAGGAGGCCGACCGCGACGAACAGGATCAGCGACGTGAACAGCCACCAGTCGTCGGTCCCCGCGAGCGGCTGACCCTCCGACCACGCGGCGAGCAACCCCGCGACCAACACCGCGAACGACCCCGGGATCACCATCAGCCGTTCGAAGCGGCCGCTCAGATCGACGAGCTCCTCGAGCGTCCCGATGTCCGTCGCCGAGCGCGCCTTGGCCATCGTCACGTTCCGTCCGAGCATCCCGGCGACGAACCAGAACGCGATGACCACGTGCAGGAGGACGACCCACTCGCTCACGACTGCGGATGCTCGCACATCGTGATGGTCGTCGCCGGTCCGTATGCTCGGGCGATGGGAAGGGTCCGCGCGCTCGTGGATCGTGTCGGCATCCTGCGCCCGCTGCGGATCCGGGACTTCGCGTTCCTGTGGATCGGCCTGACCGTCTCGTTCATCGGCGACGGCGTCTACATCATCGCGATCGCGTGGCAGACGTACGACCTGTCGAACTCGCCCTCGGCGCTCGCCGCCGTCGGGATCGCGTGGAGCCTGCCGCAGGTCGTTCTGCTCTTGATCACGGGTGTCCTGTCCGACCGCGTCGATCGCCGGATGCTGATGATCGCGGGCGACGTGATCCGCGGCGTCGCGATCGCGACCATCGGGATCATGTCGATCGGCGGCACGCTCACGATGACGTCGCTGATCGGTCTCGTCGTCGTGTACGGGGCCGGTCAGGCGCTGTTCGGCCCGGCGTTCTCCTCCATCGTGCCGCAGGTCGTGCCCGAGGAACTGCTCGTCGAGGCGAACGCGCTCGATCAGTTCGTTCGGCCCGTGACGTGGACCCTGATCGGACCGCTCCTGGGAGGAGTACTGATCGCGAACGTGGGAACCGGGTGGGCGTTCGTCCTCGACGCGGCGACCTTCGCGGTCTCCGCGGTGATGGTCGGGTTGATGCGGGCGCGCCCCCAAGCCAAGAGCGAGGACGAACGCACGTCGCCATGGTCCGACCTCAAGGAGGGGCTGCACTACGTGCGGAGCAAGACCTGGCTCTGGGTGGGGATGCTGACGGGATTGGTCAGCCTCCTGGCGGTGTGGGGCCCGTGGGAGGTCCTGATGCCGTACGTCGTGCGCAACGACCTGGGCGGTTCGGCGGCGGACCTCGGACTGGTCTTCGGCGCGGGCGGCCTGGGGTCGGTCACGGTCGCGCTCGCGTTGGGCCAGCGGGGACGCCTCCCGCGACGGGCGGTGACCGTGCTCTACCTCACGTGGGCCGTCGGGATGCTGATGACGGCGGGGTTCGGCCTGGTCTCCACCGTGTGGCAGGCGATGGCCGTCGCGTTCGTCTCCGAGAGCTGCATCACCGCGCTCGTCGTGATCTGGTTCACGCTCCTGCAACGACTGGTGCCCGGCCACCTGCTCGGACGGGTCTCGAGCCTGGACTGGCTCATCTCGATCGGCGGCGTGCCGCTCAGCTTCGCGGTCGTCGGCCCGCTCGCCTCGGCGTTCGGCGCGGACGCGACCCTGATCGGCGCCGGTCTGATCGGCGCCGCGGTGACGATCGGCTTCATGTTCTTCCCGGGCGCTCGCGACCCCGAACGCGACGGCTCGCTCGACCCGTCTCCCGCACCGGGGATATCCGCGGCACCCGGCTAGACTCGGACGCGGATGGAGTACCGGCACCTCGGTCGCCTGGGGTTGAAGGTGAGCCCGCTGTGCCTCGGCACGATGAACTTCGGGCCGCAGACGAGCGAGCCCGACAGCCACGCGATCATGGACCGGGCGCTCGAGCTCGGGATCAACTTCTTCGACACCGCCAACGTCTACGGGCAGCGCAAGGGCGTCGGGGCGACCGAGACGATCGTCGGCAACTGGTTCGCGAAGGGTGACGGGCGGCGCGACAAGGTCGTGCTCGCGACCAAGGTCTACAGCGAGATGGGCTCGTGGCCCAACGAGTCGCGCCTGTCGGCGCTGCACATCCGCAAGGCGTGCGAGGACAGCCTGCGGCGGCTGCAGACCGACCACCTCGACATCTACCAGATGCACCACGTCTACCGAGGGGCCACGTGGGACGAGGTCTGGCAGGCGTTCGAGACGCTCGTGCAGCAGGGCAAGGTGACCTACATCGGTTCGAGCAACTTCGCCGGCTGGCACATCGCCAAGGCGAACGAGGCGGCGAAGGCCCGCCACTTCCTCGGGCTCGTCTCCGAGCAGTGCATCTACAACCTGGCCGAGCGCAACGTCGAGCTCGAGGTGCTCCCGGCATGCGAGGACTACGGGATAGGCGTGATCCCGTGGAGCCCGCTGTGGCGCGGCTTGCTGGCGGGTGTCCTCGACGAGGGCGGCTCGAAGGGGACGAGGCGGGCGTCGAACATGGTGCAGGACAAGCTCGCCGAACGCCGTCCCCAGGTCGAGGCGTACGAGAAGTTCTGCGCCGAGCTCGGTCAGCCGCCGGCCGAGGTCGCGCTCGCCTGGCTGCTCGCGAACCCCGTCGTCACGTCGCCGATCATCGGCCCGCGGATCCCCGAGCAGCTCGAGAGCGCGATGCGGGCGCTCGACCTGAAGCTCGACAAGGCCACGATGAAGCGGCTCGACGAGATCTGGCCGGGCCCCGGCGGACCCGCGCCCGAAGCGTTCGCCTGGTAGGCGGCCGAACTAGGCCGACGGCGTCGAGCCGGGCTCGTCCTTCTCCTCGTCCGGAGCCGGCTCCGAGCCCGAGGAGCCGACGCTCTGGCGGATCCGTTCGGTGGTCTCGGTGACGGTGACCGAGACGGCGTCGCCCAGCGCCCGAACGGCCTGCTTCAGGTCCTGCTTGGCCTGCTCGTCGCGGATCGTGTCGCCCAAGCGCGGTGAACGCTCGATCGAGCGCAGCGGTGATGTCCCGCCCGGCGGCCTCCAGCTTGCGCTGGCTCTCCTGCGCCGACTCGCGCACGGGTCCGCTGGCGTCCTTGTACCGCTCGGAGACGTGCCGCCCCCACGACGCGAACCGCTCGCCGACCTCGTTCCATGCCTCGTTCGTACCTGACATCGCGATCTCCTCCATCTCACCATGAGCCGACCCTTGGCCGATACCGGTGCCGAACCGAGTCTAGAGGCCGTCCCCGTGAAGGAGGCCGGGCCCCAACGCCCCTGGGGTAAGGTTTGCCCGCCATGGCCGAGGACGGTGCGGACGACCTCGCGCAGCTCACGGACGAGGAGCGTGCGGTCCTGCTGAAGGTCGTCGAGGTCCTGCGGAAGCTGAGGTTCGGGACCGTGCTCCTGGTCGTCCAGGACGGCAAGGTCGTCCAGATCGAGATGGCGGAGAAGATCCGGCTCCGCTAGGCACGCGCCCGCGGACGGGAACGGCTGGTTGGTTGACAAGGCGCGGAGCGGGTTGCTATCCATAGACGCGTTCGGCTGACCGTACCCACGGAGGCCGTGTCCCGCGACGTTCCAGCCTTTCGATCGACCGGACCACCGGAGATCGACCAGTCATCGATCCCACCACCGGTCCCCGAAAGGAGCCACCTTGCGGTCTCGATCAACCCTCAAGTCGTTCGTCCTGATCTCCGTGGTCGGTCTCATCACCGCCGCCTGCTCGGAGCAGCGACCCGGGCACATCGGACGGAGCTGCCGGCAACGCCGGCGCCGACTGCACGCCCGCCGAGTCTCCGATCGTCACCGTCACGGCGTACAGCAACGTCTACGACGTGTACGGCAAGCTCATCTCCACCTTCCAGTCCGACTGGAAGGAGTCGCACAACGACCAGCAGATCCAGTTCTCGACCTCGTTCGGCGGCAGCACCACGCAGGCGCAGAACGTCGTCGCCGGGTTCCCGGCCGACGTGGCGGCACTGTCCCTGTACCCCGACATCCAACTGATCGAGGACGCCGGCCTCATCACCCACGACCCGAAGCAGGATCCGGAGGGTGGCATCGTCGCGACGTCCGCCGTCGTGTTCGACGTTCGGCCGGGCAACCCGCTGAACATCGACAACTGGGACGACCTCGCGAAGCCGGGCGTCGAGATCCTGACGCCCGACCCCGCCTCGAGCGGGGGCGCGAGGTGGAACATCGTGGCCGCCTACGGCGCCGCGATGCGCGGCGAGGTTCCGGGCTACGCCGCGAACGATCCGGCCGCCGCGCAGCAGCTGCTCACCGACATCTTCAGCAACGTCACGGTGATGGACAAGAGCGCGAACGACTCGATCAAGAACTTCCAGGCCGGCAACGGCGACGTCGCGATCACGTACGAGTACGCGGTCCTCGCGGCGCAGAACTCCGGACTGGAGGACGAGATGGTGATCCCGCCGTCGACCGTCGCGATCCAGACGCCGGTCTCGGTGGTCGACGCGAACGCCGAGACCCACTGCGTGCAGGACGTCGCGGCCGCGTTCGTCGAGTTCCTGCACTCGGACGAGGCCAAGGAGCTGTTCCAGACCGTGGGCTACGAGCGGTCGGTCGACCTGAAGGCCGCGCAGGCCGGTGACGACGGCGTGTACGAGCCGATCGACGACCTGTTCACGACCGAGGACCTCGGTGGCTGGGACGAGTTGCAGAACGACACGGTGTTCGGGCCGGACGGCGCGTTCACCAAGGCCTTGGCCGCGGCACAGGGATAACGCTTGAGCACTCAGACGCTGGAACGCCCCGCCGCCCCGCCCCCGGCCCCGCCGGGGGCGGGGCGGCGTCCGTCTGTGGCCATCCGGAGCGCCCTCGCGCGCTGGGGGCTGCGGGGGACGGCGTTGCTCTACCTCGGACTGATGGTCGCCCTCCCGACCGTGGCGGTGATCTCCCGGGGGTTCCAGGACGGCCTCCAGTCGCTCCGCGATGCGCTGAACGCCCCCGGCGCCCGCGAGGCGATCGTCCTCACGCTGGTGCTCGCGGCCGTCACGGCGATCATCAACGTGATCTTCGGGACCCTCATCGCCTACGTGCTCGTACGCTACGAGTTCCCGGGTCGCGCGTGGCTCTCGACGATCGTGGACATCCCGTTCGCGATCCCGACGCTCGTCACCGGGGTCATGCTCCGCGCGCTCTACGGCCCGAACTCCCTCATCGGGGGGTTCCTCGAGGGCCACGGCATCCACGTGATCTTCGCGCAGCTGGGGATCCTGTTCGCGCTGCTGTTCGTGACCCTTCCGCTCGTGGTGCGCACGGTCCAGCCGGTCCTGCTCGAGATCGACGAGGCGGAGGAGGAGGCGGCCCGGGTCCTCGGCGCGACCCGCTGGTACACGTTCCGACGGGTCGTGCTGCCGAAGCTCCGCGCCGGCATCGCCGCGGGAGGGCTGCTCGCGTTCGCCCGCGCGATCGGTGAGTTCGGCGCCGTGGTGATCGTCTCGGGCAACATCATCGGCAAGACGCTGACGGCGCCGGTCCTGATCTCCCAGCTCGCAAGCCAGTTCCAGACGAACCAGGCGGCGGCGGTCGCGACCCTGCTGTTCGCGATCTCGTTCGTGCTGGTGCTCGTGACCGAGCGGCTGGTCGGCGCTCGCAACAAGGACGCCGTATGAGTGAGGCCGGCGAGCTCAGGGTCCCGGTCATCCCCTCGGGGACGCGCCGGCGTCTGGTGCACGGCGGCTTCATCGCGATCGCGCTGCTGTATGTGGGGATCCTCGTCATCGCCCCGCTGGTCGGGATCGCCTGGGCCGCGTTCTCGGCCGGGTGGTCGACGATCGTCTCGACCCTCAAGCAGCCCGACGTGCTCCACGCGTTCTTCCTGACCGGGGTCATCACGGTCATCACGGTCATCGTGACCTCGGTCTTCGGCGTGATCGTCGCGCTCGTGATCGCGCGCGACCGCTTCCCGGGGAGGGCCTTGATGAGTGCGTTCGTGGACCTCCCCCTCGCCATCTCTCCGGTGATCGTCGGGCTGATGGCGGTCGTGCTCTTCGGGCTCGGAGGATGGTTCGAGCCGTGGTTCACGGGCCACGGCATCCGGATCCTGTTCGCGGTGCCCTCGATGGTCATCGTGACGGTCTTCATCTGCATCCCGTTCGTGATCCGCGAGGTCGTCCCCGTCCTGCAGGAGGTCGGGGTCACCGAGGAGGAGGCGGCACGCACCCTGGGTGCGTCGTCGTTCCAGACGTTCTTCCGCGTGACGCTCAAGAACATCCGTTGGGGGTTGCTCTACGGGATCGCGCTCACCACGGCCCGTTCGATCGGCGAGATCGGCGCGGTGCTGATCGTGAGCGGGCAGATCACCGGCCAGACCGAGACCGCGACGCTGTACGTGCTGCGAGCGTTCGATCAGTTCCAGGACGACCAGGGGTACGTCGTCGCCCTGACGCTGGCGCTCGTGTCGATCGTTCTTCTAGTCTTGATCGAGATCTTCAAGCGCCGGCAGGAGAGGATGCAGCGCACATGACGGGCGCAGAGCACATGACGGGCACGCCCATACGCGTCGAGAACCTGTGGAAGCGGTTCGGCGAGTTCGAGGCGGTGAAGGACGTGACGTTCACCGCCGAGGCGGGGAGCATCACCGCGCTCCTCGGACCCAGCGGTTCGGGCAAGAGCACCGTGCTCCGGATGATCGCAGGCCTCGAGGAGCCGACCTCGGGTCGGATCTGGATGGAGGGCGAGGAGCACACGTTCAAGACCGTGCAGGAGCGGCGGGTCGGCTTCGTCTTCCAGCACTTCGCGTTGTTCCGCCACATGACCGTGGCGCAGAACGTCGCGTTCGGGCTGTCGGTGCGCAAACAGCCCAAGGACCAGCAGCGCGAACGCGTCCAGGACCTCCTCGAGTTGGTGCAGCTGACCGGGTTCCGGGACCGGTACCCCGACCAGCTCTCCGGCGGCCAGCGGCAGCGGGTCGCGCTCGCTCGCGCACTCGCGCCCCAGCCGAAGGTCCTCCTGCTCGACGAACCGTTCGGGGCACTGGACGCCAGGGTGCGCCAGGAGCTCCGGCGATGGCTCGACGACCTGCATCAGGAGCTGGGCGTGACCAGCCTGTTGGTCACGCACGACCAGGACGAGGCGCTCGAGCTCGCCAACCGGATCGTCGTCATGCACGAGGGCCGGGTGGAACAGGTGGGCTCGCCGGACGAGGTCTACGACGAGCCGTCGACCCCGTTCGTCGCGGGCTTCGTCGGCTCCTCGAGCGTGCTGCACGGACACGTCGTCGACGGCCACGTGCAGTTCGGGGACCACCGGGTCGCGGGCGCCGGTCATCTCGCGGAGGGTGAGCCCGCGCGCGCGTTCATCCGTCCGCACGACGTTCGCGTGACGACCACACCGCAGAACGGATCCCTGCCGGCCTCGGTCGAGCGGGTCGTCAACCTTGGCTGGCTCTCCCGGGTCGTGCTTCGGCTCCCCGACGATCAGGTGCTGACGGCCGAGATCCCGAACGACGAGCTGAGTGGCGTGGAGGTCGGCTCGTCCGTCTCCGTGGACCTGCGACGCGCGAAGGCGTTCCCCTCGGCCGACGTGGGAGCCGAGGATGGGCTCACGACGGAGATGACCCCGACCGCCGCGGGGCCGTGAGCACCACCCGCCCCGCCGACGAGCCTCCGGAGTCGGATCTCCCGACGGACGTCCCGGCGTCGCCTCCGAAGCCGTCCGCGCTCGACGCCGACGAGCTCGACGTGATCCGGCGCGTCCGCGACAGCCTGCGTTCGATCCGCTTCGGCACGGTGTTGATCGTGGTGCAGGACGGGAAGGTCGTGCAGATCGAGACCGCCGAGAAGATCAGGCTGCGATGACGACCTCCCGAGCGCTCTCGGTCGTCCCCGAGCCCGCGGCCCGGCCGGTGAAGCTCTCGGTCCGCGGGGTGGGGAAGTCGTTCACGACGGGCTCGGGCACCGAGGTGCCGGTGCTCGACGACGTCAGCTTCGACGTCCGCACCGGCGAGTTCGTCTGTCTGATCGGGCCTTCCGGCTGCGGCAAGTCGACGATCCTGAACCTCCTCGCCGGTCTGGACCGGCCCGATGCCGGCGAGGTGCTCCTGGACGACCGGCCGATCCTCGAGCCCGGACCGGACCGCGCGCTGCTGTTCCAGGATCCGGCGCTCTTCCCCTGGCTCAGCGTGCGGGCCAACGTCGAGTACGCGCTCAAGCTGAAGGGGCTCGGTTCGGACGAAGCGCGGACCGCGGCCGAGAGCTGGCTCGCGAAGGTCCGCCTCTCGGCGTTCGCCGACGCGCAGCCGCACGAGCTCTCCGGGGGCATGCGTCATCGCGCGGCGCTCGCCCGTGCGCTCGCCTGTCAGCCCGAGGTGCTCCTGGCGGACGAGCCGTTCGGCGCGCTCGACGCGCAGATGCGCGAGATCCTGCAGAAGGAGCTCGAGCTCGTGTGGACCGAGCTGGGCAACACGTTCGTGTTCGTCACGCACAACGTGCGCGAGGCGGTGTTCCTCGCCGACCGCGTGATCGTGCTGTCGGCGCGCCCCGGAACGCCCATCGAGGAGTACCGGATCTCGACGTCGCGGCCTCGGAGCTTCGAGGACGTGCTGGTCGCCAGGGTCGTCGTGGATATCCACGAGCACCTCGCGAAGGAGGTGGAGCGCGCTGCACACGAAGAAGGTCTTTGACCGGATCTGGCCGCGGGTCGCGCTCCTGGCCACGATCCTGCTCGTGTGGTGGGCCGTCTACGAGACGGGCTGGATCGACCCGGCGAAGCTGCCCTCGCCCGCCGACGTGTGGAACGCGTTCACGTCGAACATCACGGGTTCGCAGGGCCTGCTCCCGGCCGCGCGAGGCAGCATCATCCGGCTGGCGTTCGGGCTCAGCATCGCCGTGATCGTGGGGACGGTGATCGGGTTCGCGATGGTCGGGTCCGTGGTGGTGCAGCGCAGCGTCGGCACGCTGATGACGGCCTTGCAGGCCCTGCCGTCGATCGCGTGGCTGCCGCTCGCGATCGTCTGGTTCGGGTTCACCGAGCGCGCCGTGATGTTCGTCGTGTTCATCGGCGGCGTCCCGGCGGTGGCGATCGCGACGGCGATCTCGATCCGGCAGGTGCCCCCCACGCTGGTCCGCGCGGCGAGGACGATGGGGGCGAAGGGATGGACGCTGCAGCGGACGGTCGTGCTGCAGGCCTGCGTGCCGGGCTACTGGACCGGGCTCCAGCAGGCCTGGGCGGTCGCGTGGCGGGCGTTGCTGGCCGCCGAGATCATCCGGGTGGGCGCCGCGCGCGGGCTCGGCCACCTGCTCGAGGCATCGGCGCAGAACACCGCGATGTTGATCGCGGTGATGGGCGTGGTGGTCGTGATCGGTCTGGCGATCGACTCGTTCTTCTCGGTGATGGACCGGCGGATCCGTAGCAAGCGCGGGCTGCTCGTCCCCGCGTAGCGTTTAGGGGATGCCGGCGCGCTTGAGCGCGTCGGCCGTCGCGCCATCGGTGAGCCGGTCGAGCGCCTCGGACGTTCGGGGCGCGGGGGCCACCGGGTCCTCGATCCTCGCGGCGTCGGCCGGGACGTGCTCGAGATCGGCCCGGAAGAGCGTCCTCGCGGTCTCCAGCGTTCGGGGCGGGCCGGTCCTGCGGCCGCGGCTCATCACCGGGACGAGCAGCGGCTCGTGGTCGTCCGGCAGCGGCTCGTCTCGCAGCCCGATCACGTCGCCCTTCGCCCCCCGGAACACCTGCTTGCGGCCGGGCTCGGTCGCCTTGTGCTCGGAGAGCTTGAGCATCGGACGGCCGTCGTACTCGACGAGCTTGTACGCCGAGTCCAGCGACGGCGCGTCCGCCGAGACCCCCATCCGGGTCCCGACGCCGAACCCGTCGATCGGCGCACCGCCGGAGACCAGGCGGTGGAGCTCGTACTCGTCGAGACCGCCGCTCACGAAGATCCGGACGCCCTTCAGCCCCGCCTCGTCGAGCAGCGTCCGTGCGCCGCGCGAGAGCTCGTCCAGGTCGCCGCTGTCCAGCCGCACCGCGAGGTTGTCGGTGAGCCCGAGCTCCCGGATCACCTCGATCGCGGTCCGGACGCCGTTCAGCGTGTCGTAGGTGTCGACGAGGAACGTCGTCCGGCCCGGGAAGTCGCGCGCGAACGTGCGGAGCGCGTCCTTCTCGCTCGGGAACGACTCGATGTACGAGTGCGCCATCGTCCCCGCCGGACGGAGCCCGTACCGCCGCGCCGCCTCGACGTTGCTGGTTGCGGCGAACCCGACGATCGCGGAACAGCGGGCGACGGCGAGCGCCGCGTCGAGCCCCTGCGTCCGCCGGAGCGCGAAGTCCACGACGTCCCGGCCGTCCGCCGCGAGCATGCACCGCGCGGCCTTGGACGCGATGGTCGTCTGGAACGTGAGCTGGTTGAGCAGGTAGGGCTCGACGAGCTGGGCGACGGCGATCGGCGCGGTGATCTCGAGCAGCGGCTCGTTCGCGTAGACGACCCGCCCCTCGGGGACGGCCCAGACCTCGCCGGTGAACCGCAGCGCCCCGAGCGCGTCCAGCACCGGGTCCTCGAACCCGAGCTCCTTGCCGAGGTAGTCGAGCTCCGGCTCGGACAGACCGAACCCCTCGAGGAAGTCCAGTGCCGGCTCGAGCCCGGCGGCCACCAGGAACCCGCGGGTCGGCGGGAGCTGCCGGATGAACAGGCTGAACGTCGCCTCGCCGCCCATCCCGCGCTGGAGGTAGCTCGCGGCCATGTTGAGCTCGTAGAGGTCGGTCAGCAGACCGCTCGGCGCCATGGGCGAAGGCTACCCGAGCGCTGTCGAGATGGAATCCACCGTGCGAAGCGCGCATGCTGCCCGGCGATGCGCGTCATCGTGGCGATCCTCCTCCTGGTACCGGTCGCCTCGGCCTGCACGGAGGGGAGCGAACCGGACACGCCGATCCCGATCGACGCCGGTGTGCGACTCGACGCGCTGGGGGAGCGATGGATGACGACGCCGGCGACGATCACGTACCGCACGACCGAGCGCGACGCCGGTGATGCCACGTCACCGCATCAGTGCCTTCGTCAGCTCGTCGGAGGGCCGGGCGACTATCCGAGCAACTTGAAGAGGGGGTTGAGGATCTGCTCGGGGATCGGCCAGATGCGGCTCGCGTGGGACCCGCCCGACCGATGGCGGATGGACCAGGCAGCTCCGGGCAGCCGTCTCACGTTGCTCTCCACCTCGGATGGCAGTGTTCGATGTCACGTCGCCCATCTGGCTGCCCCTCGGTGCGTCGCCGCCGAGACGAACGGACCGTTCGGCTCGCTCCTCGATCCTCCGGCGCTGAGCATCGACCAGCTCGGTGCGGTCGTGACGGCGGGTGCCCAACGGACGATCGCCGGTATCAGGTCGGACTGCTTCACCGCCGAGGGTGGTCGGGCCGGCGCGATCCATTCGGTCGAGTGGTGTTACTCGCCGGACGGGCTCCTCCTGTTCCTGGACGACACCGTCGAAGGCGGCCGTGTGGTGACCGCCGAGGCGACCGAGGTGTCCCGATACGTCTCCGACGGAGACTTCGAGATGGGGATCATCTGAGCGCCAAGACCGTGCTGACGGGCCCGACGGCGCTCGGGTAGCGTCCGCAGATGATGAGCGAGCCCCCCGACTTCCGACTCGAGCAGAGCGAGCTCCGCGGTGAGGACGAGTTCGGCGAGTTCGGGCCCGAGGACCTCGAGTACTACGTCGAGGTCCGAGGGACGTTCGACAAGCTCCCGCTGTGTCCCGACGACGAAAGCCTCGCCGCGAGCGGCGCGGACGTGGCGATCGTCGGGGCACCGACGGACGACGGGACGTCCGGGCGGCCGGGGGCAAGGTTCGGCCCGCGGGCGATCCGGTCCGCACCGACCACGTGGGGCCGGGACGCGTGGTCGATCCAGCTGGAGGTCGAGCCGTACGAGCACCTCGACGTCGTCGACGCCGGCGACGCGCCGGTGGTCCCGTCACGCCACGCGCGGGCGCTCCGGGTGATCCACGAGAAGGTGTTCCGCGTCGCCGGCGCGAACGCGATCCCCGTCGTCCTGGGCGGCGACCACTCGATCACCTATCCCTCGGTCGCGGCGGTCGCGCGTCACGTGTGGCCGAGGAAGGTCGGCGTGGTGCACTTCGACGCGCACGCCGACGCGGCCGACTCGATCTCCGGCTCCTTGATCTCCCACGGGACGCCGATGCGCCGGCTGATCGACGAGGGGTGGGTGCAGGGCTCGAACTTCGTCCAGATCGGGCTGCGCGGGTACTGGCCCGAGAAGGTCACGTTCGACTGGATGCGCGAGCAGGGCTTCCGCTGGCACACGATCGTCGAGATCGAGGAGCGCGGGGTGGACGCGGTGATCGACGACGCGATCGCGGAGGCGCTCGACGGCCCCGAGGTCGTCTACCTCTCGGTCGACATCGACGTGGTCGACCCGGGGATGGCGCCGGGGACCGGGACGCCGGAGCCCGGCGGGATGACCGCTCGCGAGCTGCTGCGCGCGGTCCGAAGGGTCGTCGGCGCGGTGGAGCTGGCGGGCATGGACGTGGTCGAGGTGTCGCCGCCGTACGACCAGAGCGAGGTCACGGCGATGCTCGCCTATCGTGTGGTCATGGAAGCGCTGTCGTCGCTGGCCGCACGGCGGGGCTGAGCATGGTCGAACGCGAACGGTTCGAGGAGCTCGTCATGCAGGCGCTCGACTCGCTGCCGCCATGGGTGCACGAACGCCTCGAGAACATCGAGGTGATCGTCGAGGAGCGGCCGCCCAGGGGCGAGCCGAACCTGCTCGGCCGCTACCACGGGGTCCCGCTCACCCAGCGCGGCCAGTTCCACTCGGGGCCGACGTTCCCGGACACGATCACGCTGTACCAGCGGACGATCGAGCGGGTGGCGCACGACGACGAGCACCTGCGCCAGGTCGTCGCGCACACGGTCGAGCACGAGGTGGCGCACTTCTTCGGCATCAGCGACGACCGCCTGCGCGAGATCGACCGGTACTGACCGGTGGACGCCCCCGACGAACGGACCATGCGGCTCGCGCTCGAGGAGGCGCGGACGGCGGCCGCGGCCGGCGACGTGCCGGTGGGTGCGGTGGTCGTTCGTGGCGACGAGGTCCTCGGCAAGGCCGGCAACGCCCGCGAACGCGAGCAGGACCCCACCGCCCACGCCGAGATCCTGGCGCTCCGGGCAGCCTCGAAGGCCCTGGGCAGCTGGCACCTCGAGGGGTGCGCGATGGTCGTCACGCTGGAGCCGTGCGCGATGTGTGCAGGCGCGATCGTGCTCGCCCGGATCGACCGGCTGGTCTACGGCGCGAGCGACCCGAAGGCGGGGTTCGCGGGTTCGCTGGGTGACCTCGTCCGCGACGGTCGGCTCAACCACGAGGTGGACGTGACCGTGGGCGTGCTGGCCGACGAGTGCGGCGAGCTCCTCAGGGCGTTCTTCGCCGAACGCCGCTGACGAACTAGGTGTCGATCCCCTGGTCCGCGGACTTCGCGCGCCGCTCCTCCATGATCGCGTTCACGCGCTCGGCGATGGCGGGGATCTCCTCCTCCATGGCCCGGAAGTTCCGCTCGTGCATGACGACGAGGGTGACCTCGGAGGTGGCCGCGACGGTGGCGGTCCGCGGCACGCTGAGCAGCAGCGCCATCTCGCCGAAGAAGTCGCCGGGGCCCAGATCCGCGAGGTGCTCCCCGTCGTGCGTGACCTCCGCGGTCCCCGTTTCGATCACCATGAACTCGTGGGGATAGGCCCCCTGGTTCACCAGGTGCTTGTCCGTGGGCACGTCGATCTCGTCCGTCCACCGTTCGAGACGCTCGTACTCGTGGTCGTGCAGCCCCTCGAACAGCGGGATCTTCCGCAGACGCTCGGCCTTCATCGGGTTCCCTCCGATCTTTGTGGCGTCTTCGCGGGTGCACTTCGCGGCGTTCCCGCGATCTGGGCGGAATCCTCGCACAGGGCGGCGGGAGGCTGCTTGCTAGACTCGCCCCGGAGGCGTGCCGGAGCGGACGAACGGGACCGCCTCGAAAGCGGTTAGGGGCCTAACCCGCCCCTCACAGGTTCGAATCCTGTCGCCTCCGCGAACACCCGGCCGCCTCGGAAGGGGCGGCCGTTCGGCGGGATGCCGCCGCTAGACTCGACGGCGGAGGCCTGCCCGAGCGGACGAAGGGGCACGCCTGGAGAGCGTGTAGGTGGGCAACCGCCTCGCGGGTTCGAATCCCGCGGCCTCCGCGCCGATCGAGGGGTAACCGCCCGACGGCCCCGGACAGCGGGGCGAACGATGTGGCTCATCTACGTCGTTTGTCGGTTGACCCCATCTCGGGTCCCGGGAAGAATCGCAGGTCCGTTCGGCGCCCGAACCGGCGCCAGCCGAGCGCGAAGGGAGCCGTTCCATGAAGAGAGCCGCCGGCAGCGTGACGATCACGATCCTGCTCGCCCTCGGACTCCCGGCGATCGCCGCCCACGCGAACCCGGACTTGACCGTGACACCCCTCGGGGGGACGCTCACGGCCACGGACCTCGTGGACGCCCTGGTCGGCCCGGGGATCGAGACGACCAACGAGGCCTACTCCTACGTGCCCCAGGCGTCCGGGACCTTCAGCGGCGGGACCGGGATCATCGGGTTCGAGAGCGGCGTGCTCCTGACGTCGGGTAACGTCGAGAACGTGGTCGGGCCGAACCAGTTCGACGCCCTCGGTACGGTCAACGAAGCGCCCGGTGACCCCGACCTGACCGTGCTCGCGGGCGGCGCGACGACGCGGGACGCCTCGATCCTGTCGTTCACGTTCTTCCCGACCGATACAACGGTCTCGTTCCGCTACGTGTTCGCCTCCGACGAGTACAACGAGTTCGTGGATCAGGGGTTCAACGACGTCTTCGGGTTCTTCGTGAACGGCACGAACTGCGCGAAGGTGCCGGACACGGACGTTCCCGTGTCGATCGACACGATCAACAACGGCTCTCACTCGGAGCTGTATCGGAACAACGAGATCTTCGACGGTAGCGCACCCATCGATACGGAGATGGACGGCCTGACCGTCGTGTTGACGTGCACGGCGACGGTGACACCGGAGGTGGCGAACACCGCCAAGCTCGCGATCGCCGATGTCGGTGACTTCGCCGTGGACAGCGCGGTCTTCCTCGAGGCGGGGAGCTTCAGCTCGGGAGCGACGCACACGCTGAGCGTCACGACGAGCGGAGACGGGGACGGCTCGGTGTCGAGCTCCGACGACGGGATCTCGTGCGACAGCACCAACCCCGAGTTCAACGATTGCGAGGAGGTCTACGCCGAGGACACCGAGGTCTCGCTCACCGCCTCGCCGAACGAGTGGCTCGGTCTTCGGCGGGTGGACGGGCTGCGACAGCGTGGAGGGACCCACCTGCTCCGTCACGATGAGCGACGAGCGCACCGTGGACGCGCGGTTCGATCCGCAGTCGGAGGAAGCCGTGGCGGATCTGGACGTCGCCAAGTCGGACACGGCGGCCGGGTTCGGGCCCGATCGCGTGTCGAGCGGTGGCGTGGTCGCCTATCAGGTGTCGGTCGGCAACGGCGGCCCCGACGACGCGACCGGTGTCACCGTGACGGACACCGCGACGAACGGCACCGTGCAGTCGGCCTCGGGAACCAACTGGACGTGCGGGGATCCGGTCGAGGACGCCGTCACCTGCACGTACGACGTCACCCTCGACGCCGAGACGAACGCGGAGGACCTCACGGTCCTGGTGAAGGCGGATGCGAACCCGGGCACCACCGATGTCACGATGAGCGACACGGCGACCGTGTCCGGCAACGAGTTCGATCCGAACGCCGTCAACGACAGCGACACCGAGACGACGCCGATCACGGGTTCGGGCGGCGCGTTCGCGAAGGATCACGCGTCGACCTTCTTCGACGGGGAGACGACGACCACGCTGGAGACGACCCGCGACACCGGTGGTGGCTTCTACAGCAGGCTGGTCATCCCCGGGAACGCCGGCCTGCTGCCCGGTCCGGTCACGATCGACGAGTTCAACGCGTCGCTGCCGGCGTTCGATGGGTTCTGCGGGGGGCGGGATTGCGACGCCCAGGTGCAGATCACCGTGCTGCCCTTCGGCAGGACGCCCGCGAACAACCCGATCCAGGTGTTCTGGTTCTACCTGAAGGACACCAAGCAGGGGAGCTCCGCGTACGTGAAGGGTGACAACGAGACGGTGGCCACGGTGGTCCGCAACTGCAGCGTCGCGGGCATCGCCAACCCGCCGAAGTGCGTCAGCTCGAAGACGGTCCTGTCCAACGGGGATCGCCGGTTCCTGTTGCTGTGGCGGGACGGCGGCGACCCGGGCGGAGGCAAGCGCTAGGGACCAGGGGCGGGCTCGGACCGTTCGTCGGCCGGGCCCGACCCGCCCTCGCCCCTGACGCCCTTGAGGGCGGGGACGCCGGCGACGCGGACGACGCCCAGCCGTTCGAGCATGGTTCGGCTCTCGCGTTCCGCGTCCTCGTCGCGCCCCCCGGCCTGCCGGGCGAGCGCGGCCAGGGCGTGCAACGCCATCGCGATCTCGAAGTCGGCCTGTCGTGAGCGCGCGGTTCGGAGGCTCTCCTCGAAGGCCCGCCGCGCGTCGTCCGGCCGCCCCGTCTGCACCAGGGCCCAACCCCGGACGCGGTGGAGCAGCGGGACCTGCGGCGGCACGCCGCCGATCGTCCGGGCACGCTGCAACGACGCGTCGCAGGCAGCCAGCGCCTGCTCGAGATCGCCCTGGAGCATCCGGCACTCGGCGATCCGAGCCTCGGTCTCCAAGATCTCGCCGTCGTCGCCGATCTCCTCGAACATCCTGAGTGCGTCTCCGTACAGCTCCATCGCCTCGGAGCATCCCCCCGCCCGGGACTCGACCCGGGCCAGGTCGCTGGTCGTCAGCGCGATGAACTCCTTGCGGCCCGCGGCCGTCCAGATCCGCAGGACCTCCCGGAACATCGACTCGGCCTCGTCCAGGCGCCCCTGGTCGGAGAGGATCTCGCCGATGTTCATCGGCCCCATCGCCGCATCGACGGTGTCGCCGATCTTGATCCGCATGTCGTGACCCTGCTGGTAGAGGTCGATGGCCTCGTCCCACCGCCCTCGGAAGTACGCGAACATGCCCATGTTGTTGAGCACGGTGGCAGCCGAGCCGAGGTTGCCGAGCTCGAGGTAGATCTCGAGCGCGCGCGGCGAGTACGTCGCCTTCTCGAGCTCGCCGAGATCCACCAGCGCCCAGTCCAGGATGAAGTACGCCTGGGCGAGCGCCTCGCGCTCCCCCGACACCTCGGCCTCCTTGATCGCCAGTTCGCACCAGGCCATCACCTCCCGGTACCGGCCTTGACCCTGGCGGAGCGCCGCGTACCACGCGGACAGGCGCGCTCGTTGCCGGCCCGCCTCCTGGCTGTCCAGCCCCTCGAGCGCCTGGCGCCCCCGCGTGACCCACCGGAGCCCCTGCCGGTAGTGCCCGATGCGGTCCGAGATCCAGGCCTCCTTCAGGTAGAGCTTCGACTGGGCGAGCGGGTCGCCGGCGACGAGTCGACGGGCGGCCCGGTAGCTGGCGGCTGCCTGGTCGTAGGCGCCGAGGCGGTCGAGCAGGTCGCCGCGCGATTCGTGGACCTCCGCGATCTCGCGGGCGGGGATCCCCGGGACCGATCGCGCCGCGTCGATCGCTCGGCCGTAGAGCGCGCCGGCATCCACGAGCGCGTACTTGCCTCGAGCGCGATCGGCCGCGACGCGCGCGTACGACCACGCGTCCTCGTAGCGGTGCGCGTGGAAGAAGTGCATCGACAGGATCGCCGCCCGATCCTCGGCCTCGGCGTCCGAGGCGCGCGCGATGGCGTCGCCCGCCGCGGCGTGGAGCTCACGTCGGCGGCGGTAGGGCAGCCCCTCGTAGGCGGCGTCCCGGAGCAGGGCGTGGCGGAAGCGGAGCGTCCCGGGTTCAACCTCCGTGACGAAGTCGCCCAGGCGACGCCACGCGAGCTCGTCCGGACGCTCCTGCTCGCCCCCCAGCATCTCGACGAGGACGGACAGCGGGAAGGTCGCACCCAGGACGGCCGCGTGCCGCAGGAGCGCGCGGTCGGACGGGTCGAGCCGGTCGATCTCGGCGGTCATCAGATCCTCGACCGTGTCGGGCAACGCCTGCTCGAGCGTGGCCGACCCGGCCACGGCGCCGAGCTCCCGCAGGAACAGCGGATTGCCGCCCGAACGCTCCGCCAGCGCCGTGAGCTCGTGTGCCGGCAGCGGCCGTCCCCCGGCGGAGGTCTCGAGGAAGCGGGCGGCATCCGCGGCGTCGAGCGGTTTCAGGCTCAGCGAGAGGGCGTCCACACCCTCGGGGACCTTGAACCCGTCGTCGGACTCACGGCGGGTGACCAGGATCAGCCACGGCAGATCGGCGGCCTTCGCGACGATCCGCGCGAGCAGGTCGGCCGAGGCCTCGTCCATCCAGTGCACGTCGTCGAACACGAACAGCGTGGGCGTCGGCAGCACCCACTCGAGCAGCTCCTCCGTCACGGCCTCGAGCCGGCGTCGCCGGAACCCCTCCTCGAGCTGCTCGGTCTCGGGCGTCATCGGCATCTCGATGTCCATGGGGATCCCCAGGAGCGGCAACCAAGGCAGGAGGTGGGGGGCGTTCGCTTCGACCCGATCTCGGAGACGACGGGCGGCGCCGATGGGGTCTTCGTGATCCCTGATCCCGAGGACGTCCCGCAGCAGTCCCCGGAACGGCTGGTAGGCGCTCGAGGTCTCGTAGAGCTCGCATCCGGCGAGGAGCAGGGTCATGCTTCCGGCCTGCGAGATCAGCTCCTCGACCATCCGCGACTTGCCCATCCCGGGCTCGCCCACGAGCTCCACCACCCGCCCCCGGCGTCGAGTCGCCGCCTCGAGCGCATCGAACAGCGCACGCATCTCGTGCTCGCGACCGATCAGAGGTGGGGCGTCCCGCCGCCCCAGCCGGCGGCGGTCGGGGGCCCCGAGCTCGAAGGCCCGCACCGGCTTGGCCTTGCCCTTCACGGTGAACGGGGGGAGCTCCTGGGTCTCGAACCGCGTCCGCGACCGAGCGAGCGCGGCCTCGGTCGCGAGGATCTGTCCCTCGACCGCCTTCCCCATGACGCGGGCGGCGAGGTTCACCGCGTCACCCCGGACCGAGTACGACCGCCGGTACGGCGGTCCGAACACCGCGGCGAAGACCCGCCCGGCGTTCACCCCGATCCGCAGGGGGAGCGTGCCGGACCGGTCCATGATGCTGCGCACCGCGAGCAGCATCGCCTCCTCGTCGTGACCGGAGCTCGACGGCGCGCCGGCGACGAGCAGGATCTTGCCGCCGTCGTGGCTGATGTCGCTGTCCAGGAACGTGACCGCGTGCCGGGCGGACTCCTCCTGCACCGTTCGGACGCACTCGTCGAGCGCGTTCGCGACCGCCTCCGCCCCTTCGCGCTCCAGGAGCTCGTCGGTCCCGCGGAACTCGAGGAACGCGATCGCGACCAGACGATGCTCGGCCTCGGGAGCCGCCGCTCCCCGCAGATGGTCCCGGAGGGCGGCGGGCAGGCCGTGTTCGAGATCGAGTCCCGCGAGGTCCGGTGGTGGCACCCAACCCGGGTAGGGAACCTCGGGAGCGCTCCGCAGGAGGAAGCCATCCTCTTTGGGACGCCCCACGGCCACCGGGTCGAGCTGCGCGGCGGTCGCCGCGCTCAACAGGATCTCGCCGGCGGTCGCCTGGGATTCGACGCTCACCGTTCGCGTGGCGTCGGGTCCCGCGATGATCAGCTCGCGGTGCGCGTCGCCCACGAGGAAGAAGTGGAAGACGCCGGTGTGGATGCCGACGGACATGCGGAGCGACACGAACCCGGCGGAGCTCTGCATCCGTCCCCGTTCGCGCAGCGCACGGCGCATCCCGTGCGCGGCTCGGCATGCGCGCGCGGCGTGATCGCGACCCTCGAACAGGAGCAGGACGGCGTCGCCGCCCCACTTGATCAGCCCGGCACCGTCCCGGTAGGCGATCTCGAGCAGCTCGGTGAAGACGTCGTCGAGCAGATCGTTCATCTCTTCGGCGCCCACCTTGCCCTTGCGCGCGAGACGCTCGGTCATCTTGGTGAACCCCGAGATGTCGGCGAACGCGAGCGTGCCCGGGACCTCCCGAACCCGGTTGGTGTCGCCCGAGCGGAGCCAATCGACGAGCAGACGAGGCACGTAGGGTCGCAGCGCCTCGTTCACCGCTTCGTCGACTGAGATCGGGGTGTTCGGCATGCCCCGGACGCCTCCCGGAGGATGGGCGAGAGAGTGTAGCCGTCGGGGAGCGCCGGCTCAGCGGGGCCCCTCGAGCTCCTTCCGATACCGGGTGTACTGCCGGACCACGTGCATGCCCACCTTCTCGTAGAGCCCGAGCGCGCCCGTCCGCGAGTCCGTGGAGACGCCCGCGACCCGGTATCCGCGCTCGGCGAAGGCGACGAACGCGGTCCGCAGCAACGCCTGGGCGATCCCGCGACCGCGATGGGTCGCTCGCGTCGCGACCTGTTCGATCCAGCCTTCCGGAGGGACGTCGAACGAGAGGACCGCCCCCACGAGCTCGTCGCCGTCGAACGCGAGGGGCGAGAGCTCCGGCGCGAACGCCAGCGTGTTTCAGCACGTGCGACGCCCACTCCTCGAACGGCGATGGATCGCGCCCTTCCCACTCGGAGAAGGCGGCGTCGATCATCTCGTGCACCGAGTGAGCGTCGGACGGCTCGTACGGCCGGATCCAGATGCCGGCGGGGACCTCCGGAGGCTCGGGCGACGCGGACAACTCCGTCCGGATGATCCAGGCGATCCACGACGGCTCGTAACCGCTCGCGAGGAACAGCTCGCGGGCGCGGGCGTCCGCGTCGGTCGTCGTCTGGCCCACCTCGCGCTCGCCGGACGCGCGCGCGCGCTCCTCGATCCAGCCGAGCAAGGCCGTGCCGATCCCGCGGCCCCGGTGAACCGGCGCCACGTCGCCCTCCCCGCGCCGGAGATAGAGCTCGGCGTACCCCACCGGCTCCGAACCCTCGAACACCAGGACCGAGTCGGTGGCCGGATCGAACCCGAACCGTTCGAACCCCGCCTCCACGTCGGCGCGATCGATCTCGACCTTCCCGTCGTTGGCCTGCTCGCATCGCCGCGACGAGCCCGTAGATCGCGTCCACGTCGTCCCGGGTCGCCGGGCGGGCGGTCAGACCGTCGGGGAGCTCGAACGTCATGCGGTTCGCCAGCCCGGACAGCGTTCGGGGGCGACGGCGCCGGGGAGCGCGTTCGCCTCGTCGAGCGCCAGCCGCACGTCGTCGAAGGTCTCCCAGGGCACGTAGGGCACGCCATCTTGTGCGCAGATCTCCACGAGTGCGTCCTTCGCGAACACGATGTCGGAGTACAGGGCTCCGTACCGGTCCGACTGGCCCTCGCCGACGAACGCGACCGGGCCGTGTCTCTCCCGGAGCCGCTGCGCGGCAAGCATCTTGCAGGTACCGCAGCCGATGCACCCGGGGTGAGCGTTGGGGTGGCGGAGCGACCACGTGCCGTCGGCGTCGACGAAGTCGTTGGTCACGACCTCGAGGTGTCCGAGCCCGGCACGGTCCAGGACCGGCCGGATGGAGAACGCGAACCCGTCCGAGGCGAGCACCAGCGGCAGGCCTCGCTCCTGCGCCCACGCCACGAACGGCGCGAACGTCGGCGCGAGCTCGGCGCGTTCGAGCGCGAATGCGAGCATCTCCTCGCGCGATCCGCGCAACATCGCGACCTGGTGTTCCGCCGCTTCGCGCAGTCCCATCTCGCCGGTGACGACGGCGTCGTCGAACCGTTCCCACCCCGGCTCGCCGAACGCGTCCAGCAGAAGCTCGGACACGTCCTGCAGGCAGGCGGTGCCGTCGAAGTCCACGAGGAGCGCCTTCACCGCGAGCATCGGTGGAGCGTACCCGCGCCCTCGAGCCTGTGATGATGCGCGCATGGCGTGGATCTGGGTCGGCGTATTCGGCGTTGTCGCGGTCGCGGCGGCGGCGCAGGCGGTGTCCGGGTTCGGGTTCGCGTTGATCGGGACGCCGCTCGTCGCCGTGCTCGTCGGTCCCAAGGCGGCGGTCGTCGGGCTCACGATGGTCGGGCTGGTCCTCGTCGCGCAGCTGGCGCTCCGAGGTCGTGGACACGTCGATCGACCGACGGTGGGCGTGGTGACGGTCGCCGCGATCGTGGGTATGCCGCTCGGGCTGCTGGTGCTCGTCCACGCGGACGACCGCGTCCTGACCCTCGCCATCGCGATCGCGGTGATCGCGTTCTCGCTGCTGCTGTGGCGCGGGGCACGCCTGCCCGCGCGCCGCGGCACCGACGTGGCCGCCGGGTTCACGGCGGGGATCCTCTCGACCAGCACCGGTACGAGCGGGCCCCCGATCGTGATCGCGCTGTCGGCCAAGCAGCTGGAACCGGCGGTGTTCCGAGCGACGATCTCCGCGATCTTCCTCATCCAGGGCTCGGCGGCCCTCGTGGCGTTCGCGTTCGGCGGGCAGATCACGCGCGACGCCGTGTCGGTGGCGCTCGCGGGCCTGCCGGGCGTGGTGGTCGGTTCGATCGTCGGCGAGCGCGGCTTCCGGAGGCTCGACACGCCAACGTTCCGGCGCGTGGTCCTCGGGATGCTGTTCCTCTCCGGCCTCGTGGCGCTGTTCGGCGCGTTGTGGCCGTGAGCCGGTTCAGTCGCCGGGCTTCCAGACCATCAGGATGATGATGATCACGATGAGCGCCCCGAGCACAGGTCCGTACACGTTGGGGTTCCCGCGCGGGCGGTAGTTCGGGTCCGCCGTGAGGCCCGGGTGCGTCGCCTCGTATTCGTGGCGGGTGTCCGGGCGGGCGACGAAGACGATGATCGACAGGAACACCAGGTACAGGACGATCGCGATCCAGAGCCACTGGTGGTCGAAGAACCCGTGATTCCTGCCGGTCTCGAAGATCATCAGCACGCCGGTGAGCGGCTGGATCAGGAACACGACGGGATCCGAGAGCCTCGTGCCCACCTTGTAGCTGATGTCGGCCAGGGTGGTTCGAACGCCTGGCTCGAGCGCGTCAGCATCCGTGGGGAAGAACGCGAAGGCGAAGGTCGAGCCGAACCCGATCACGGCTCCGAGCACGTGTACGACGAGCAGGAACTGCAGGTAGGTCATGCCCTCCTCCCCTCGAACGGTTCGGAACGGAGGTACCCCCGCCCGCCCCGGCCAATCGTGTCGGGGGCGCGCGTATACTCGCCGCGGTGGCCGTGCTAGGCGGGGAGCCAGCGGTGCCCTGTACCCGCAATCCGCTTCAGCGGGGCTGAATCCCCGTCCGAGGCCCGGCGGGTCCGCAGTCGCTCCCGGTACGGGGCGTCGAAGGTCGGGTCCCGCGCGACGCCAACCTGCGAACCCGGTCAGATCCGGAAGGAAGCAGCCGTAAGCGGGCGCTGGCGGGTGCCGCGGGGACACCTGACCGGAGCTACCGGCCGGTGATGCGCTCGAGTCCGCCGCGGTCGACGACGGGTGCACGGCCACCACTTAGACTCTGGCGAACCTCCCGCGCTTCCCCTCGCGGGTCGAGGTGGGCGCGCGGCGCCCGGAGGTGGATGTGGCCGACGACAAGCCGTACCAGTCGCTGTACCGCAAGTACCGCCCGCAGGGTCCCTCGGAGGTGCTCGGTCAGGACCACGTGATCCGCGCGCTCTCGGGCGCCGTCCGCGAGGGCCGCCTGGCACATGCGTTCCTGCTGTGCGGCCCGCGGGGGACCGGGAAGACCTCGACGGCGCGGATCCTGGCCAAGATGGTGAACTGCGAGTCCGGCCCCACCCCCGAACCCTGCGGCTCGTGCGACCAGTGCGTGGCCGTTCGCGACGGGCAGCACCTGGACGTGGTCGAGATCGACGCGGCCTCCCACGGCGGGGTCGACGACGCGCGCGACCTCCGCGAGAAGGCGCCCACGGCGCCGGTCCAGGGGCGCGAGAAGGTCTACATCATCGACGAGGCGCAGCGGCTGTCGCGCGAGGCGTTCGACGCGCTGCTGAAGGTGTTCGAGGAGCCTCCGGTGGGCGTCCGGTTCGTGCTCGCGACCACCGAACCGCACAAGATGCCGGCCACGATCGTCGGGCGCTGCCAGCGGTTCGACTTCCGCCGCGTCCCGGTCGAGGCGGTCGCCGAGCACCTCGAACGCATCGCGAAGGACGAGGGCATGTCCCTCACCTCGGAGGCAGCGCACGCGATCGCGCGGCAGACCGAGGGTTCGGTCCGCGACGCGCTCTCGCTGCTCGACCAGGCCTCGGTGCTCGGCGCGGGCGAGATCGGCGAGGACATCGTCCTGTCGCTGATCGGCAGCGGCCGTTCGGACGTGCAGTACGCGCTCGGCGACGCGGTGGCGGTCGGGGACGCGAAGGGCGTGTTCGAGCTCGTGAGCCGGCTCGTGCAGGAGGGGCAGGACCTGCGGCACGTTACCAACGAGGTGCTCGCGCACTTCCGTAACCTCCTGCTCGTCAAGACCGCGCCGGGCCAGCACGACCTGCTCGACGCCACCGACGAGGAGGCCGAGCGCCTGACCGCGCAGGCCGCGAAGTACTCGGCGGCCGAGCTCGGCCGCGTGATCGCGCTCCTGATCGCGGCGCAGACCGACATGCGCTGGACCACCTCGCCGCGCCTCTCCCTCGAGCTCGCGCTGATCCGAGCGACGATCCCCGAGACCGACGCAGCCCCCGAGGGCCTCGTGTCGCGCCTCGAACGGTTGGAGCGGGTGGCGGGCATCCAGCCTGGTGGTGGCGGCTCCGGGGACGCGGTCTCGGGCCCGTCCTCGCCGCCGCGGTCACGCGTCCGCTGCCGCTCCGGCCGAGACTGGCGGCGGCTCCCAGTCGCCCGCTACCGCGACCCCTGCGCCGCCGGCACCTGCGACCGCAA
Source organism: uncultured Actinomycetes bacterium (assembly GCA_963778545.1). Classification (GTDB taxonomy): domain Bacteria; phylum Actinomycetota; class UBA4738; order UBA4738; family HRBIN12; genus DASSJM01. Next base: position 68,899 of record CAVZUW010000018.1, read on the forward strand.
CCCCGAGCGACAAGGCAGCCGCGGCGGGGGGGCCGGCCGCGGCCGGAACCGGGAAAGCGGCCGACTCGGCGCCACCGGCGGTCGAACCGAAGGCCAAGCGACCCGCGAAGAGCACCGCAGCGAGCAGCGCCGAAGAGGCCGCGTCCGGTCCGGCCGAGGCCGGTACGGAGGCCGAGAAGCCGTCGGGGCCGGTGTTGGGAGCCGGGACGTCGGCGGTGGACGTGACGATGTTGCGGAGCAACTGGCCGACGGTGATCTCGCACCTGCGGAGCTCGGGGAAGGCGGTGCTGCCTTCGTTCTTGGAGATCGCGACGCCGGCGGCGTTCGACGGGACGACGCTCGAGCTGGTGTTCCCGCCCGAGCGCCCGTACGGCGTCCAGAAGGTCATGGAACGCGAGGGGGAGCTCCGGCAGGCGCTCCAGGATCTGTTCGGGATCTCGCCGGCGATCACGTGCGTGATCCGCGAGCCGGTGGCCGGCCCGCCCGAGCCCGTCGAGGACGAGCCGTTGTCGGAGGAGGAGGCGCTCGCGCGTCTCGCGGCCGAGCTCGGCGCCACGCCCGCGACCGAGGACGGCTCCTAGGTGTACGAAGGACCGATCCAGGACCTGATCGACGAGCTCTCGCGCCTCCCGGGCATCGGCCCGAAGTCGGCGCAGCGGCTCGCGTTCCACCTGGTGAAGGCGCCGCCCGACGACGCGAAGCGGCTCGCCGAGTCGATCGTCCAGGCGAAGGAGCGCATCTTCTTCTGCAAGGAGTGCGGCAACGTCGCCGAAGGCGATCTCTGCCGCATCTGCCGCGACGAGGGACGCGACCGCACGATGCTCTGCGTCGTCGAGGAGCCCAAGGACGTCTCGACGGTCGAGAAGGCCGGCGTGATCAAGGGCCGGTACCACGTGCTCGGCGGTGCGATCAGCCCGCTCGACGGCATCGGCCCCGAGGATCTCCGCGTGCAGGAGCTGCTCGACCGCGTGCAGCGCGACGGCGTGACCGAGGTGATCCTGGCGACCAACCCGAACCTGGAGGGCAACGCCACGGCGATGTACGTCGCGGCGATGCTGAAACCGTTCGGGGCGCGGGTGACGCGGCTCGCGAGCGGCCTGCCGGTCGGAGGGGACCTGGAGTACGCCGACGAGGTGACCCTGTCGCAGGCCCTCGAGGGCCGCCGCGAGATGTGACGTGAGCGAGTCCGAGAAGGAGTCCGTCCGCCGCGACCGCCGCGTCGAGCTGATCGCCGCGATCATGCTGTCCGCCGCGACCGTGGTGACCGCGTGGAGCGCGTACCAGGCAACTCGATGGAGCGGCGATCAGGCGGAGAGCTACACGGAGGCGTCCGCCACCCGCACCGAATCGGTGCGGTCGTCGACCGAGGCGAACCGGCAGGTCCTGATCGACGTCGACACGTTCCTGAGCTGGCTGGATGCCCAGCAGACCGGTGACCGCGATCTGGCGAACGACATCCACGCCCGGATGCGCGCGGAGTTCCTCCCGGCGTTCGATGCCTGGCTCGTGACGGCCCCGGAAGGCACCATCCCCGACGGCACGCCGTTCGAGCTGCCCGAGTACCGGCTCGCCGCCGAGGAGAAGGCGAAGCAGCTCGAGGTAAAGGCCTCTCGGTTGTTCGCGGACGGGAACGAGTCGAACCAGGTGAGCGACGACTTCGTCCTGGCCGCGGTCCTGTTCGCCTCGGTTCTGTTCTTCTCGGGCTTGGCCGGCACGTTCGACTCGCTCCGGGCGCAGCTCTTCCTGCTCATCCTGGGCGCCTTGATGCTCGTGGTCGGCACGATCATCGTGGTCACGCTCCCGCAGGACGTCGGGTTCTAGGCGCGAACGGCCGTTGATAGGCTCGGCCCCTATGCCGGAGACGCCGGATCCGCTCGAGGAGTTCCCGCGGCAGGTCGCGCGGACGCGGGGGTTCTCGCTGGGCGTGCCGCGCGCCTTCACGGTCTCGCCCGACGGCGAGCGGGTCGTATACCTGCGCACCAAGACGGGTGACGACCCGGTCAGCTGCCTGTGGGTGTTCGAGGTCTCCGGGGCGAAGGAACGCCTGGTGTTCGACCCCGGGGAGGAGGAGGCCGAGCGCGACCTCACGGAGGCCGAACGCGCCCGCCGTGAGCGCGCACGCGAGCGTTCGTCCGGCGTCACCTCGTACGCGACCGACGAGGCGGTCCGACGTGCGGTGTTCACCGTCGGCGGCCGGATGTTCCTCGCGGACCTGCTCGAGGGTTCCGCGCGCGAGCTGAGCGCGCCGGGGCCCGTCGACGACCCGCGTCTGGACCGGACCGGCGAGCGGATCGCGTTCGTGGTCGACGGGGCGCTCTTCACCCGCGAGATCGAGGGCGGCTTCCGCGAGCTGGCCTCGCCCGACGCGCCCGATACGTACTGGGGCCTCGCCGAGTTCATCGCCGCGGAGGAGATGGAGCGCTACCGCGGCCACTGGTGGTCACCCGACGCCTCGAAGATCGCCGCCACGCACGTCGACGAGCGCGACGTGCTGACCTGGTTCATCAGCGACCCCACGGACCCGGCCGCGGAGCCCCGGGCGGTCCGGTACCCGCAGGCCGGTACGAACAACGCCGTCGTCACGCTCTGGGTGTTCGACGTCGAGAGCGGCGAGCGCGCCGAGGTGACCTGGGACCACGAACGGTTCCCCTACCTGGCCCGCGTCGAGTGGAGCGAGGGTTCGCCACTGACGCTGCTCGTCCAGACGCGGGATCAACGCACGGTCCGGCTCCTCGAAACGGACCCGTCGACCGGCGCGACCGAGGTCGTCGCCGAGCAGACCGATCCACGATGGGTCGAGCTGACCGAGGACGCGCCGGTGCGTCTGGCCGACGGTCGCGTGGTCGACGTGGTGGCGGACTCCGAGGCGGACACCTACCGGCTGACCGTGGACGGCGAGCCCGTGACGCCGCCGGGTCTGCAGGTTCGGATCGTGCTGTCCGCCGGCGAAGGCGTGCTGTTCCGAGCCTCCGACGGCGACCCGACCGAGATCCACCTGTGGCGCTGGACCCCCGAGGGCGGTCCCGTCCGGCTGTCCGAGGAGCCCGGGCTGCATTCGGGCGCCGAGGGCGGAGGCACGCTCGTCCACATCTCGGCGACACCGAACGCGGTCAAGTCGGTCGCGACGGTGTCGCGATCGGCCGAGATCGTCGGGACGATCGAGGACGTCTCGGAGACGAGCGCGATCGAGCCGCGGCCGCGCTTCCTCACGCTCGGCGAACGCGAGCTCCGCGCGGCGCTCCTGCTCCCCGGTGGTCGCGAGCCGGACGGCCCGCTCCCCGTGCTGATGGACCCGTACGGGGGCCCGCACGGGGCCCGGGTGCTGAAGGCCGCGGGCGCGCACCTGACATCGCAGTGGTTCGCCGACCACGGGTTCGCCGTGCTGGTGGTCGACGGGCGAGGCGTGAACGGTCGCGGACCGGCGTGGGACCGCGAGGTGTATCGGGACTTCACGGTGACCCTCGAGGACCAGGTGGACGCGCTCCACGCGGCGGCCGAGCGGTTCGCGTTCCTCGACCTGGACCGGGTGGGGATCCGCGGCTGGTCGTTCGGCGGAGAGCTGGCCGCGATGGCGCTGCTGCACCGGCCGGACGTGTTCCGTGCGGGCGTGGTCGGCGCGCCGGTGACCGACCAGCACCTGTACGACACCTTCTATACGGAGCGGTACATGGGGCTACCCGGGGAGGAACCCGAGGCCTACCGGCGGAGCTCCCCGCTGTACGACGCGGCCTCGCTCTCACGGCCGATGCTGCTGATCCACGGGCTCGCCGACGACAACGTGCTCGTCGCGAACACGCTCAAGCTCTCCGCGGCGCTGTTCGAGGCGGGCAAGTGGCACGAGCTGGTGCTGATCCCGAACGCCACGCACATGACGCGTTCGAACGCGGTGACCGAGAACATCCTGCGCCTGCAGCTCGACTTCCTGCGCCGGACGGTGGCCGGCTAGCTCAGCCGAGCGTCGGCCACTCGGCGACGACCGGATGGTCCTTGGCCTGCGGACCGACCTGGGCCGCGCCACCCGGCGCAGCCAGCCCGGTCACGGTCTCCGAGAACCACTCGGCGTTGACCGCCGCGAACTGCTTCCACTCGCCGGGCAGGTCCTCGTCCGAGAAGATCGCGGTGACGGGGCAGACCGGCACGCAGGCGTCGCAGTCCACGCACTCGTCGGGCTGGATGTAGAGCATCCGCGGCCCCTCGTAGATGCAGTCGACCGGACACTCGTCCACGCACGCCTTGTCCTTCACGTCGATGCAGGGTTCTGCGATGACGTATGCCATGTGAGGAACCTTTCCCGGCACCGGCTGAGCGAAACCGTGCCTCAGCCTACCCCGCGGACCCCACTGCTACGCTCCATCCATGCCGATCGTGGTGCAGAAATACGGGGGAACCTCGGTCGGCGACACCGACCGGATCAGCTCCGTGGCCGACCGGATCGTGCGTGCGCGTGAGCGTGGCCAGGACGTGGTCGCGGTCGTCTCGGCGATGGGCGAGACCACCGACGACCTTCTCGAGAAGGCCTCGGACATCACCCCCGTCCCCGAGCCCCGCGAGCTCGACATGCTCCTCACGGCCGGTGAGCGCATCGCGATGTCCCTGCTCGCGATCGCGGTCAACGCCCGCGGCTGCAAGGCCGCCTCCTACACCGGCTCGCAGGCCGGGATCATCACCGACACCCAGCACGGCAAGGCCCGGATCGTCGAGATCCGCCCCGCGCGGATCAAGGAGTCGCTCGATGCCGGCAACGTCGTGATCCTCGCCGGGTTCCAGGGCCTGTCGACCGACTACGACATCACGACGCTCGGCCGCGGGGGCTCGGACACCACCGCCGTCGCGATGGCGGCCGCCCTCGGCGCCGACGTGTGCGAGATCTACACCGACGTCGACGGCGTCTTCACCGCCGACCCCCGAACGCACCCCGAGGCTCGCAAGATCGACCACATCTCGTACGAGGAGATGCTCGAGCTCGCGGCCGCCGGCGCCCGGGTCCTCCAGCTCCGGTGCGTGGAGTACGCTCGACGGCACGGCGTCAAGATCCACGTTCGGAACTCACTCGGTGACCAACCGGGCACGTGGGTCGAGGAGGACGAGGAAGGGACCACCGGCATGCTCGAGAGCGCGCTGATCCGCGGCGTCGCGTTGGACACCGAGGAGGCGAAGGTCACCCTCGACGAGGTCCCGGACCGCCCGGGCATCGCGGCCTCGATCTTCAAGGCGGTCGCCGCCGAGGGCATCCACGTCGACATGATCGTGCAGAACATCTCGCACGACGGGCGCACCGACCTGAGCTTCACGGTCCCGCGCGCCGACCTGACCCGCCTGAACGCCGTGCTCGACGGCATCGTCACCGACGTCGGCGCCCTGCGGTACGAGACCGACGCCGCGATCGCCAAGCTCTCGCTCGTCGGTGCCGGGATCAAGAGCAACCCGGGGGTGGCCGCCGACATGTTCGACGCGCTCGCCGCCGAGGGCATCAACATCGGCATGATCTCGACCTCGTCGATCCGCATCTCCTGCGTGATCCGAGCCGAGGACGGCGAGCGCGCGGTTCGGGCCGTCCACCAACGGTTCGGCCTCGACGGCGCGACCCTGGACGAGGAGGCCTGAGCGTGGTCGTCTGCCCGACCTGCCGCGAGGTGAACGAGGAGGGTCGCGCGATCTGCCAGAAGTGCGGCACGTCGCTCGCCCCGGACGCGGTCGCGCTCCTCCCGCGCCGCGAGCACGGCGAACGCGCCCCGATCGAGATGCGCAAGCCCCCACAGCCGTCGAAGTGGCGTCCGCTGATCGTGCTCGGCGTGTTCCTCGTCGGCCTGACCGCGGTCGGCGCGTTCTTCGCGTTGCGGCCGGACCCCTGCGGGGAGACGAACTTCGAGTCGGAGAACTTCGGCTACTGCCTGTTGGTCCCCGAGGGCTGGGAGGCGGGGCCGGCGCAGTTCGGCGCCGACGTGACGCTCGATCAGTTCGCGCCGCCGACGGGTTCGGCGACCGTCGTGGTCGAGGCGGTCGATCTCGAGACCGGGGTCGCGCTCGATCAATGGTCGGAGTTCGTCCGCAAGCGCGACGAGGACGCGGGGCTCACGCCCGGCCCGGCCAGCGAGGCGAAGCTCGATGGCACCGATGCGCTGCAGTGGGACGTCTCGGTCGCGTCCGAGGGGGGCGACACGTTCCTGATGCGCGAGGTCGTCGTGGTGAGCAACAACATCGGGTGGCGGGTGACGCTGAACGATCTCCAGGACGGGTTCGACACGAGCGCGGTCGTGTTCCGCGGCATGCTCGATTCCTGGCAGTTCGCGTAGCCGGCACCGCCGGGCCTAGCCCTCGAACTCGTCCCGCAACATCCCCATGTAGACGATGTCCCACCGCGTGCCGTCGAGCAGGATGTGCTCGCGCCCGCGCCCCTCGTGGCGGAACCCGAGCTTCTCGTACAGCTTCAGCGCCCGCTCGTTGAACGCGCTCGTCGTCAGCCACACTCGGTGCAGGTTGAGCTCGTTGAACGCGTAGCGGAGCGCGAGGACGATCACCTCCCGGCCGTAGCCCTGGCCCCAATCGTCCTGCTTGTAGATCGACAGGCCGAGCTGGGCGTTCCCGTCGGGATGGTTGATGTCCATCAGCCCGATGCCGCCGACCAGGCGGTCGTCGGCGATCGTGCGCGCCGCGAAGTTGATCGCCCCGGGCGACGCCTTCACCCACTCCTCGAGCCGCTCCTGGGCGCTCGCCCGGTTCATCGGCCAGACCGGCCGGAACCCCGCCAGCCGCGTGCTCACCGGGTCGTCGAACCACGCCGCGAAGACCTCGGCGTCCGCCTCCGGGTCGATCGCGGCGAGGCGGACGAGCTCGCCCCGGTAGCTCAGGGTGGTCTCGGGCGAGGGTGTGATGTCGTCGGTCATCGCCCGAGCATGCTACGAGGTGGGTCGAGGCCCGGGCGGATTCAGGCGGGAGAGTCGGCCGGCCGGGCGTGGTCGTGGATGTGCCCCTCGCGCCGGTGCTCCTTCTCGACGTCCTCGTGCGGGATATGCACGTGCTCCAGCTCGGGATGGTTGTGCTCGTGCACGTGGGTGGACAGGAGGTGCGCCCAGTTCTCGCCCCGGTGCAGGTAGTGGGTCACGTGGAAGTGCTTGTGATCGTGCACCGCCGCCTCGTGATGGTGACTGGCCCTCGCCTCGAGCTCCTCCATCGGATCCGTCTCTTCCATCCCAGCCTCCTCAGGCACCGAACGACGCTCCGAACGTACCCTCGACACGCTCGGTCACGCCAGGTCCCGCCGGTACCATGGAGGACATGCGCGTCGCGATCGTGGGTGCCACCGGTGCGGTCGGCCGAACGATGCTCGGGATCCTCGACGAGCGCGAGTTCCCGCTGGACGAGCTGGTCCTGCTGGCCTCCCAGCGCACCGCGGGGACGCGGCTCCGGTTCCGAGACCGGGAGCACACGGTCGGCCTGCTCGCGCCCGAGGCGCTCGAGGGCGTGGACCTCGCGCTGTCGAGCTGCGGGAGCGCGATCGCCCAGACCTGGGTGCCGCAAGCCGCCGAACGGGGCACCACCGTGATCGACAACTCGAGCGCGTTCCGGATGGAGCCCTGGGCCGAGCTCGTGATCCCCGAGGTGAACCCCGAGGCGCTCGAGCGGGGCGCGAAGGTCTACTCGGTCCCCAACTGCACGATCATCACCGCACTGATGGCGCTCGCGCCGCTGCACCGGGCGGCCGGCCTGACGGGCGTGAGCCTGTCCTCGTACCAGTCGGTCTCGGGCGCGGGTGCGAAGGGCGTCCGCGAGCTCGTCGAGCAGGTCGAGAAGCTCCACGGGATGGAGGACGACCTCGCGCACCCCGATCTCGGCGGCGCTGCCCATCGGCGAGGTGTTCGGCAAGACCATCGCGTACAACGTGCTCGCCAAGATCGACGTGTTCGACCCCGAGAGCGGGTCCACGTTCGAGGAGATCAAGGTGCAGCGCGAGGCGAAGCGGATCCTGTCCCTGCCCGAGCTCGACATCTCGGCCACGTGCGTCCGGGTGCCGGTGCCGGTGGGCCACAGCGTGAGCCTGCACGCGACGTTCGAGCGGCCGATCTCGGTGGCCGAGGCCCGCGAGGCGATCTCGAACGCCGAGGGGGTCCAGCTCCGCGACGACCCGGCAGCCGAGATCTACCCGAGCCCGCTCGAGGCTGCAGGGATCGACGACGTGCTCGTCGGCCGGATCCGCCAACCGGAAGGCCACGACCACGAGCTCCTGCTGTTCGCGTGCGGCGACAACCTCCGCAAGGGCGCGGCGTTGAACGCGGTCCAGATCGCCGAGCGCGTGATGGCCGGCTGACCCTCGTTCCCGGACCCCGCCGATACGGAGATCGGTAGCGCGCGGTCTCGACGGGAACGGCCGGGCCTCAGAAGAAGTCGTGCATCCAGGGCGGCGGGCCGCCGAACAGCCGAGCCAGCGCCGGCGCCGTCGCCGGATCCACGAGCCCGAACGTCACCGCGTCCGCGGCCGAAAGCGAGCCGCTGTAGATCGCCGAGAGCGTGCCGATCGAGATCGGTCGCACCCGATCCCCGCCCGCGGCGGGCTCCACCGAGACCGCCCCGTCCTGCGCCACCACCCGCCACGGCCCGCGGTTCTCCGGGAAGAGCGCGTCCTCGACCGACAGGACGAGCTCCTCCGAGACCGGCGGGTAGCCGCGACCGGACAGCGCCGCCGGAACGTCGAGCAGCCGGAGCATCCAGCGGAACGACCACGCGGGCCGCACCCGCTGCTCCTCCACGAGCAGCGCCAACGGATGGGCCGGGGGACCGGTGAACTTGAGCGTCTGTCCGAGGCCGCGGAACCCGCGCAGGTAGGAGAGCAACGACGCCCATGCCTCGACCGACGTCGCCACGAGGTGGCGGCAGTTGATCGCGTACTCGAACTCGAGCGGCCCGCCGGGGTCCGAGCCGAACGTGAACGACGCGTACCCCTCGGCGCCCGACACACCCCGAACCACCACCGCTCGCTGCTGGTCGTCGCTGAACCACCGACCCATCACCCGCGACGGCCACCAATCCTCCTCGTCCGAGTCGATCGGTCCCGGATGGTGCGACACCGAAGCGCGGTAGCACGCCCGAACGTCGTCGAGATCCCGCTCGGGCCGGTACTCCTCGACCGTCAGCCGTCCCGCCGGGCCGCGCGGAAGGTCGTCGAGCGCGACGGCGTGCCTCGTCATCGTGCCGGCGAGCTCGTATCCCATCCCTCGATAGGGGCGCTGCGTCGCGGGGTACAGCGCGCTCAGCGACTGACCGCGCGCACGGGCGTCGACGAGCAGCTCGGTGACGGCGCGCGTCGCGAGGCCACCGCCTCGGTGTTCGGGCAAGGTGACGACGCCCCAGATCCCGCTCATCCCGAGTTCGCGCCCGCCCCACCACTGCCGGAAGTCGCGCGCGCCGGCCGCCGCGACGAGGCGGCCGTCCTCGACCACGCACCGCATCTTGTCCACCGGCAGCCACGCCGCGCGTTCGGCGAGCGAGCCCTGACCGAGGTTGAACGCGACGCGCATCAGCCCGACGAGCTCCTCGCGGTGCTCGTCGCTCGGCGTGATCACGTCCGACGACGTCATCGAACGAACGCGCACCCGCACGGCATCGCGCCGCATTTCGGGCAGCCGTTCGCGTACCGAGCCGCGGCCTGCTCGAGGTCGACGCCGGCGAGGTTCGCGAGCGAGCCCAGCCACGCGAGCACATCGCCGAACTCGTGCACGAGGTCGCCGTCGCCGCGCAGCGCGCGAGCGACCTCCCCGACCTCTTCGGTCAACCATCGGAACGTGCCGTCGACCCCGCGTTCGGTGTCGCGTTCGACGTACGTGCGGCGCAGGACATCCTGGAGCGCTGCGATCTCCATCAGGACGCCGAGTCTACCGAGCGACGAGCCGGGTCCCGGTCGGTGCGGTGGGGTTGCGGCGCAGCGACCTCAGGCCGGTAACGAGCATCCGGCAGCCGCCGGCCGACCAGCGCGAGGAGCAGTGCGAACGTGACCCCGAGCCCGAACGCGCCCGCCAGACCGGCCTCGAGAGAGATCGTCCCGGCGTCGGCGAGCGCGATGCAGACCCCGCCCAGCCCGGCCCCGATCCCGACGCCGAGGTAGTCCATCAGGATCGTCGAGGACAGCTCGGCCGCCTCCCGCCCCTCGGTGGCCTCGCCCATGACCGAGAGCGGGATCGTCGGGAACACGATCCCCATGCCGACGCTCCCGATCGCCCAGCCCACGTACGGGACCGCGAGCGGGACATCCAGGAGCCCCACCGCGACCACCGCTCCGCCCACCGCGATCAGCAGCGCGCCGAACGTCGTCAGCCACCGAGTGCCGAACCGCGCCGAAACGCGGGACTGCCACCAGGACCCGACCGCCCACGCGAGCGCCGAACAGGTCAGCACGACCCCCGCGATCGCGAGCGTCTGTCCGCGCACCTGCGTGAGCATCAGCGTGAGGAACCCGTCGATGCCGAAGAACGCCGCCGACGCGAGGAAGGCAGCCGCCGACGCGGCCGGCAACCCGCGGCGGGCGACGAGGGTTCCGGCCGGCGTGACCCTGCGCAGCGCCGGGATCGTGACCGCGAGGCCGATCACCACCAGCGGCACGCTCCAGACCGACAGGTCCGTCAGGCCGGCGAGCAGCGCCCCCGCGCCCACCATCAGCACGAGCGAGGCGAGGATCGGCATGCTCGAGCGTTCGTCGCTCGTCTCCACGTTCCGAAGGACCGGCATCACGAGCACGGTCGCGAACGCGATCGCCGGCAGGGGGACCAGGAACGCCCAGCGCCAGCCGATCGTCTCCGCGACGAGGGCGCCGAGCGACGGCCCCAGCAGCCCCGGCAGGATCCACATCGAGGCGAGCAGCGCCATGACGCGCGGCCGGATGTCCGCGGGGTAGGTCTTCGCGACCGTGCCGAGCGACACCGTGTACAGGCCACCGCCGCCGATCCCCTGTACGAACCGCGCGACGACCAGGATCAGCATCGTGGGCGCCGCGGCGGCGAGCGCGAGCCCCCCGACGTAGAAGGCGATCGAGACCCCGAGGACCGGGCGTGGGCCGACCCGGTCCGTCATGCGCCCCGCGATCGGGACCGTGACGAACGACGCGAGCGTCAGCGACACGAAGACCCACCCGTACAGGCTCAGCCCGTGCAGCTCGGCCTCGACCGCGGGCAGGATCGTGGCGACGACCATGATCTCGATCGCGACGAGCGCCTCGAGCAGCAGCAGGCCGGTCGTGAGTCGCCCCCGCGCACCGGCGAAGACCGCTCGCCACGGCGGCGGTCGCTGCTCGAGTGTGGTCACGGGCACAGCCTAGCCAGGCGTGCAGGGGGCGGTGCCGGGACTCAGTTGATCACCCCCGGTGATTCACCTGACCCCTCGAGTGGTGCAGGATGGCAACCGTCCGGTCCGCTACCGTTGGGAGCATCGTGGTCGACCCGCTGAGCGAAGAAGTCGGAGCGGCGCTCCGCCGTGCTCGCGAAGCCCGGAAACTCTCTCTGCGGGATGCGACGCGCGTCAGCTCCGGCGAGATGAAGGCGTCGACGTTGGCAGCGTACGAACGCGCCGAGCGGACGGTTCCGATCAAGCGCTTCGTCCGGCTCGGATTCCTGTACGACATCTCACCGGTCCGATTGCTCGCCGACGTGCTTCGGCGGGTCGAAGGTCGTCCGGCCATCCGGATCGACGTCCGGAGGGTCAGGAGTATGGAGGGCGCCGAGGCCGGGATCCTGGACGGGTTCATCCGCAACGTCTTCATGCTCCGGGATCAAGCGGTCGCCGACACCATCTCGCTCCGGGAGGGTGACCTCGAGGTCCTGGCGACGGCGACCGGGCGCCGCGTGCGTGAGTTCCTCGAGGCGATCGAACCGGCCCTTGCCACCGAACACGCCCCGGACGCCTGAGCGTTCGTTCGGATCAGGGACGCGGGAGATGTCCGCTTTCCGGGTCAGCCAAGCGCGAGTGGCACGCGGAGGTCGGGCGGCATCAACTCGTCGATGAGTCCGTAGGCGCGGACGTCGGCGGTCCTGCTCGACCCCTGTCGGACCCTCCAGCCGGCGACATCCCGTGCACCGAGAACGACCCGCAGGTCAGGCGGCGTCGTGAGCGTGGTTGGCGTCGAGACGGCCCCGGCTGCCGCGAGCTCATCGGCCCGCTCAAGGAGCTCTGCAGCCAGACGTTCCACCAGGTCTTCGGTGAGGTATCGGTCATCCACGTCTGATGCCTCGTCCTGGTGGAGCCATCGCCGCATCAGAGGTCTCCTCTCGTTGAGATCGCGCGTTCCCCTAGAGGTGTCGGCAGGAAGGTCAACGGCCTGAGCGGATCCGCTCGAAGTTGGCCTCATCGGCGAAGGGGGTTGCATCCACGACCCGACCGGGTGTAACCACGGAGCAACCAGAGGCGATCGACGAGGCGAGGAGGACTTCGTGGCGGCATCCCGCAGGCTCAGATGGATCGTCCCGGTACTCCTGGGGGTCGCGTTCGTGGCCCTGCCGGCCATCCCGGCGATGGCGGCCCCAGCGGACCTCTCCGTCACGAAGTCGGACTCACCCGACCCGGTTGGCGCAGGCTCGAACCTCACCTATGCGATCGGCGTGACGAACCTGACCGCGGCCGATGCCACGACGGTTGCCCTGTCGGACACGCTCCCGGCCAACACGACGTTCGTGTCCCTCAGCTCTCCGGCGGGCTGGAGCTGCACGACGCCGGCGGTCGGCGGGACCGGGTCGGTGAGCTGCTCGATCGCGACCTTCCCGGCCAGCGCGAGCGCGGCCTTCACGCTCGTCGTGAACGTGAACGCGGCGACGGCCGGCGGGTCGGTGATCGCGAACACCGCAGCCGTGACCTCCGCGGACGATCCCGTGTCGGGGAACAACTCCGCGACGGCGAGCACGACGGTCTCGACCGGCGCCGACCTCTCGGTCGCGAAGACCGATTCCCCGGACCCAGCCACGGCGGGTGGGAACATCACCTACGCGATCTCGGTGACGAACGCCGGTCCCTCGGCCGCGAGCACCCTGTCGCTGGCCGACACACTGTCCCGCCGGCACGACGTTCGTGTCGCTGACCGCTCCCGCTGGGTGGACCTGCACGACACCGGTCGTCGGGGGGACCGGCTCGGTGACCTGCACGAACCCGACGCTCTCGGCAGGCGCTAGCGCGGCGTTCACCCTGGTGGTCAACGTCGTCTCTGGCACGGTCGACGGGACCGTGATCACGAACACGGCGACCGTGACCTCGACGACGGCGGACTCCGTCGACCACCAACAACTCCGCCACCGCGACCACGACGATCGGGCTCGGCGCGGCGATCTGCACGATCACGGGGACGAACCAGTCAGACACGATCACGGGGACGCCCGGCGATGACGTGATCTGCGGTGGGAACGGCAAGGACACGATCGACGGTCTGGGCGGGAACGACATCATCCTCGGGCAGAACGGCAAGGACGTCCTCAGGGGTGGCGACGGCAACGACACGGTCATGGGCGGCAACGGCAAGGACCAGGTCGCGGGCGGGCCGGGCATCGATGCACTGCGCGGCGGGAACGGCAAGGATATGCTGAACGCGCAGGACGGCGCGTCGGGGGACTCGATCGTCGGCGGGAACGGCAAGGACACGTGCCCGGTCGACGCCGGCGACGTGGACGACTGCCCATAGGGGGCCGAGGTCGCGCACTGGAAGGGCTTGTCTACCATTCGGTAGATAGGGCATAATCTGCCGCGTGGTAGACAAACCCGCGGCCCCGCGGAAGCGCCCGAGCTCGGGCACGCGATCGACCTCGATCGTGCGCAAGCTGGCCGGCAAGAACGTGTTCGTCACGGGCGTGACGGGCTTCCTCGGCCAGGCGGTGTTCGAACGCCTCCTGCTCGACTTCCCCGACACCCGGATCACCCTGCTCGTGCGGCCGCAGCTCGGCTCGAGCGGCCGCCAGCGCGTCGAGTCGCTGATGGGCCGGCCCACGTTCAACGCCCTGCGCGAGAAGGTCGGCACCGACGGGATCGCCGCGGCGCTCGAGGAACGCGTGGACGTGGTGGACGGAGACTTCTCCCAGGAGGGCCTCGAGATCCCCGGCGGCCTCGACGTCGTGATCCACTGCGCCGCGACGGTGGCGTTCGACCCGCCGATCGACGAGGGGTTCCTCACCAACCTGGTCGGCGCCGTCCGCCTCTACGAGGCGGCGCTCGCGAACAACCCGGCCACGCACCTGCTCCACGTCTCGACCGCGTACGTGGCGGGCGTCCGCAAGGGCGTGATCCCCGAGACCACGCTCGACCACCGCGTGAACTGGCAGGCCGAGTCGGACCTGGCGATCCGGGCGCGGGCCGACGTCGAGGCCGCGAGCCGAAAGCCCGAGATCCTCGACTCGTTCCTGCGCAAGGCCCGCGCCGAGCACGGACGCGCCGGGCCGCAATCGGTGGCCGACAACGCGGAGGAGCGCCGCAAGACCTGGGTGACCAAGCGGTTGGTGGAGTACGGGCGCGCGCGGGCGCAGACGCTCGGCTGGCCCGACAACTACACGTTCACCAAGGCGATGGGCGAGCGCGCGGTCGAGACGTTGGCGGCGTCGCACGGCGTGCCCCTGTCGATCGTCCGCCCCTCGATCATCGAGTCGAGCTACGAGCACCCGTTCCCCGGGTGGATCGAGGGGTTCAAGATGGCCGAGCCGATCATCCTGGCGTACGGCCGCGGCACGATCCCGGACTTCCCCGGCATCCCCGAGGGCATCATCGACATCATCCCGGCCGACTACGTCGTGAACGCGATGCTGGCCGCCGCCGCGAACCCGCCCGAGCCGGCGACACCCGCCTACTACCACGTGTCGTCGGGATCGCGGAACCCGTTGCAGTACAAGGGTTTGTACGAGAACGTCAAGGAGTACTACGAACGCGACCCGCTGCCGCAGCAGGGCCGCGGCGCGGTCAAGGTGCCCGAGTGGACGTTCCCCGGCAACCTCCGCGTCGAACGCCTCCTGCGCACCGCCGAACGCGCCGTGGACGTGGCCGACAAGGTCGTCACCCACCTGCCGAAGTCCAAGCGCATGCGCGATCTGGTCGCACGCGTCGATCGCGACAAGGGGCGGGTGGACTTCGTGCGCCGGTACTCGGACCTGTACGGCGCGTACACCGAGGCCGAGGTGATCTACACCGACGACCGGACGGTCGAGCTGTGGAACTCGCTCACGCCGGGCGACCGGAAGACGTTCCCGTTCGACGCGGCGGCCGTGGACTGGCGGTACTACCTCCAGGACGTGCACTGTCCCGCGGTGACGGCGGGGCTCCGCGCGCTGTCGGGCAAGCGCGTGAAGCCGCAGGTCCGGATCCGCGAACGCGAGCAGCTGGTGCTCGCGTTGTTCGACATGGAGGGGACGATCCTGCCGTCGAACGTCGTCGAGTCCTACGTGTGGTCGCGGATGGCCGACCTGCCGTGGGACCAGTGGCCCGACGAGCTCGCGAGCGTGTTCTCCCGGATCCCGTCGTACCTGATGGCCGACCGGCGCGACCGCGGCGAGTTCCTGCGGACGTTCTTCCGGCGCTACGAGGGCGCCACGGTCGAGGGCATCGAGCGCCTGGTGGACGAGGTCGTGTCCGAGTTCATGCTGCAGAAGGTCTCGGCGGCGGCGATCCGCCGGATCCGAGACCACCGGGCCGCCGGCCACCGCACGATGATGATCACGGCGGCGGCGGAGCCGTTCGTGCAGCCGCTCGCGCCGCTGTTCGACGAGGTGATCGCGGCGCGGCTGGAGATCCGCGACGGCGTCTACACGGGCTACCTCGCCGAACCGCCCCTGGTGGGCGAGGCGCGAGGGGCCTGGGTCCGCCGGTACGCCGAGCTCGAGGGCGCCGACCTTCGGGCCTCGTACGCGTACGCCGACTCGCATTCGGACCTCGCGTTGCTGCGGGCGGTCGGCAACCCGGTCGCGGTCTCGCCGGACGCGGCGCTCCTGCGCGTGGCCAAGCGACGCCGGTGGCCGATCGAGGAGTGGCAGATGGCCGGGGGGATGCCCCGGGTTCGGTTCCCGAAGCCGGCGGTGCGCTGAGATGACCACCCAGGCCATCGAGCTGTTCCGCTCGGTCCCGCGCTACCTCACCGCGCGCGCGGTCGGCGGCCGCGTCCCGGGGCTGCTCTCGGGGCCGCTCGCGCCGATGCGGTTCGTGAACCGCAAGGACGTGGTTCCGCTCGGCCCGGGCTGGGGGCGCGTCCGCCCTCTGCTGTCCGGCATCTGCGGCTCGGACCTCGCGACGATCAGCGGCAAGTCCTCCTTCTACTTCTCGCCCCTGGTCTCGCTCCCGTTCGTCCCCGGCCACGAGGTGGTCGGCGAGCTCCTGGACGACGTCGACGACCTCCCGCAGGGCACCCGGATCGCGCTCGAACCCGTCCTGAGCTGCCTCGCCCGCGGCCTCGACCCGTGCGACAACTGCAAGACCGGCCTCAACGGCCGCTGCGACCGGGTCACCACCGGCCACGTGAGCGCCGGCCTGCAGACCGGCTACTGCGCCGACACCGGCGGCGGCTGGAGCAAGATGTTCGTCGCGCACCGCTCGCAGCTCCACCCCGTCCCCGACGGGCTCTCGGAGAGCAAGGCGGTCCTGCTCGAACCGCTCTCCTGCGCCGTCCACACCGCCCTGCGCGCGAACCTCGAGCCCAACGCGAACGTCGTCATCATCGGCGCCGGCACCGTGGGCATCCTCACGCTCCTCGCGATCAAGGAGCTCACGAAGGCCGGCCACGTCGCCGTCGTCGCCAAGCACCCTCGCCAGCGCGAGTGGGCGGGCGCGTTCGGCGCGAACGAGATCGTCGACCCCAAGGAGGCCACCAACGCGGTTCGCCGAGCCACCGGCGCGATGAAGCTCAAGCCCGAGCGCGGCGCCTCGTTCCTGCTCGGCGGTGCCGACGTCGCGATCGACTGCGTCGGCTCGCGTTCGAGTCTCAACCTGGCGCTCCGGATCACGCGCGCCGGCGGCCGCGTCGTCGTGAGCGGCATCCCGACCGAGGGCGCCGACCTCACCCCGCTCTGGTTCCGCGAGCTCGAGCTCGTCGGCGCCTACACCGGCGGGTACGAGACCGTGGGCCAAGGAACGAAACAGCAGAAGACCCACAGCTTCGACCTCGCGACCACGATCGCCTCCGAGAACCCGATCGACGGGATCGTGGGCGCGACCTACCCGCTCCGCCGCTGGCGCGAGGCGATCGACCACGCGCTCGGCGCGGGCAAGCTCGGGACGCTGAAGGTGGCGTTCGACCCCAGGCTCGACTGACGCAGAAGGAGACACGATCGACATGGCACGACCGGGTTTCGTCCTCGAAGTCGACGAACGCACGCCGCCGCTCCTGGTCCACCAGGGCGAGGGGTTCCGGCTCCAGAAGTTCCCGCTCGGCTCGCGGGTGATCTACCCGCCCGACTCGCTCCCGCGGCTGCGCGGCCTGCGCAACCACATCCGGCACGCGCTCGACCATCCCCACGGCTCCGAGCCCCTCAAGGAGCTCCTCACGCCCGGGATGAGGCTGACGATCGCGATCGACGACATCTCGATCCCGCTGCCGCCGATGCAGACCCCGGACATCCGCCAGCTCGTGCTCGAGGAGGTGATCGAGCTCGCGGCGCGCCGCGGTGTCGAGGACATCAAGCTGACCATGGCGAACAGCCTCCATCGACGCATGACCGCGGACGAGATCAAGCACGCGGTCGGCGAGCGCGTCTTCCGCTCCTTCTACCCGAAGGACCTCCGGAACCACGACGCCGAGGATCCGGACAACCTCGCCTACGTCGGCAAGACCGACAAGGGCGAGGAGGTCGAGATCAACAAGCGGGCGATGGAGTCCGACCTGCTGATCTACGTGAACATCAACCTCGTCGCGATGGACGGCGGCCACAAGTCGGTGCCGGTCGGCCTCGCGAGCTACCGCAGCGTCAAGCACCACCACAACGTCGAGACGATGCTGCACTCCAGGTCGTACATGGACCCGCGCCCGGGCAAGAGCGCGATCCACGACTCGTGCAAGCGGATGGGCGACCTGCTGACGTCCAACGGCCTCAAGGTCTTCACGATCGAGACCACCGTGAACAACAACACGTTCCCGGACCCGTTCGGCTTCATGAACAAGCGCGAGTGGGAGTGGTCGCTGCTCGAGCAGGGGACCTACCTCGCCGCCAAGAAGGCCAACGACATGGGCCCGTCCTCGATGAAGCACCAGATCTGGACCCGCATCAAGTCGCCCTACGGCGTGACCGGCATCAACGCCGGCGAGACCGAGGCCGTGCACGAGCAGACGCTCGCCACGCTCCACCAGCAGCAACTGGTCGAGGTGGACGGGCAGTCCGACATCATGGTCGTGGGGATCCCGTACCTGACGCCCTACAACGTGAACTCGATCCTGAACCCGATCCTCGTCCACTGCATGGGGCTCGGGTACCTGTTCAACATGTATCGCAACAAGCCGGTCGTGCGGCCTGGCGGCGCGATGATCATGTTCCACCCGGTGCCGAACGAGTTCCACCAGGTCCACCACCCCTCCTACGTCGACTTCTTCGAGGAGGTCCTGTCCGAGACCACGGACCCCTCCACGATCGAGTCGAAGTACGAGGAGCGCTACGCGACCGACCCCTGGTACATCCACCTGTACCGCAAGAGCTTCGCGTACCACGGCGTGCATCCCTTCTACATGTGGTACTGGGGCGCGCACGCGCTCGACTACCTGGGCGACGTGATCATCGTCGGCGGTGACCCCAAGACGTGCGAGCGGCTCGGGTACCGCTCGGCCTCGAGCTTCCGGGACGCGCTCGAGATGGCGGGCGAGACCGTCGGGCGCTCGCCCTCGATCTCGTACTTCCACGTGCCCCCGCTCGCGATCGCGGACGTGCGCTGATGGCGAAGCTCGTGCGCGAGATCAAGGACGTCGCCAAGGGCTGGCGCTGGGGCCGCAGGACGATGACGCCGCGCTCGGCGCTGGATTCGACGCCGCCGCCGAAGATCTGGAGCTACCCGACCGACTGGGCCCGGACCGCGGCGGGCCGCGCGGCCCGCGACGTGATCCTGGACGCGGCGCTCAAGCCGATCATCTGGAACGAGACCACGCCCGAGGTCTTCGGGCTCGACAACCTCGAGGGCGTCAAGGGCCCGGTGATGTTCATCTCGAACCACTCGAGCCACCTGGACGCCTCGATCATCCTGACGACGCTCCCGCACTCGTGGCGCGAGAAGACGGCGACGGCCGCGGCCAAGGACTACTTCTTCGACGTGTGGTGGCGCTCCGCGTTCACCGCGCTCGTGTACGCGGGGTTCCCGGTCGAGCGCGGCGCGGGGGAGAAGGCGACCTCCAAGGCCAAGGAGCTGATCCGCGAGGGGTGGAACATCATCGTGTTCCCCGAGGGGACGCGGTCGACCGACGGGTGGCTGCAGCGGTTCCGCCACGGGACGTCGCGGCTGGCGCTCGACATGGAGATGCCGGTGGTGCCGATCGCGATCGTGGGCGCGTACGCCGCGATGCCCAAGGGGCGCTCGTGGCCGCGGAAGGGGCGGCCGCCGATCCGCGTTCGGTACGGGCGGCCGATCTACCCGCGCGAGGGCGAGACGCACCAGCAGCTGTCGCTGCGGATGCAGCAGGGCGTGGGCGAGCTGTTCGACGAGGACCGCACGTCGTGGTGGGAGGCCGCGCGTCGGGCGGCGAAGGACGAGACGCCGAGCCTCGCGGGTCCCGTCGGCCCCGGGTGGCTGCGGACGTGGGAGGGCTCCCGCCCGATCCGCCGCAGCGGCAAGCCCCCGACGTGGAAGTGACGGCGTGACGAGGCAGGGCGGCGAGGTCCGCCGCCACGCGCTGATCGAGGAGGCGATCCGGGCGTTCGGCCGTGAGGGCTACTCGGGCGCGAGCCTGGACCAGATCGCGACGGCCGTGGGGATCCGCAAGCAGACGCTCCTGTACTACTTCCCGACGAAGGACGCGCTGCTCGAGGCGTGCCTGCAGGCGGCCGGCGAGCGCGTCGCCCAGGAGATCGCGGACGCGCTCGAGGGCAAGACGACGTACTGGGACCGAGCCGAGGCCGTGATCCACGCGGTGTTCGGTCTCGCCGAGGAGTGGCCCGAGTTCCCGATGTTCGTCCGCGAGGCGGGCAGGCTCGGGGCGGAGGGGTTCGAGCGGTTCGCGAGCGTGATCGACCCGCTCCGCAAGCGCGCGGTCGACTTCCTCCAGTCGGGGATGGACGCCGGCGAGATCCGCGAGCAGGATCCGGCGCTCCTGCTGTTCATGCTGTACACGGCGGTCGTCGGCTCGCTTACCGAGGCCAGTGTGCTGAACGCCGTGGTCGGCAAGGACAAGAGCCAGGCGTCGCTCCGCCGCCGCGAGCGCGAGGTGGTCGCATTCGTGCGGAGCGCGCTCCAGCCCGCGTAGCTCGGGTCGGCCGCTCCGTCGTTCATGCAACGGCCACGAGAGGAGCGGGTAGCCCCTAGGCCTTGCGCAGTGCGTCCGTCGACGCCGTCTCGACGAGGCCGGAGACCGCCCGTGCCAGATCGCGATCGGACGTGACGAAGACGTCCGCCTGCAGCTGCGTCAGGGCCACGAACTCGGCGTCGTAGGTCGTCTCCCACCCCAACTGGTCCGCGATCCTCCACGCCGTCCGCTGCAGCACCTTGTCACCGAGGAAGCGGACCTTCAGCGAGTTGATCCGCGTCACCCGCTCGAGTCCCTCGGCGGCCGAGACCTCCCCCCGCTGGGCCGCCTCGTACAGCGCGGACAGCGCCTGCGAGCGGACGAGCGTGGGCGCCACGAGCTGGTGCTCGGCCGCAACTTCGATCTCTCCGGCCGCGATCCGAAGGAGCGTGTCACAGTCGACGACGTAACGCGTCACGCGGCAGAGGCTACACCGGTCCACGCTGTGCACTAGCCTGATCTTCGACCTGGGGGACGTGTGGAAGAAGAGGTCCCGATCCAGTTCTTCCAATCGGTGATCGCTATCCAACTGGCGGTCACCGGCGACGCCGCCGTCACGCTCATCGAGGTATAGGGTCGGCGGCGCCCTGGTACGCGGGATCACGGCGACGAAGCTGCTCTCGTTGATGGAGTAGACGGACCTTCCTGGCTACCCTTGCCGGGCCAGCCCGATACGGAGGGAGGCTCACGTGTCGAAGTCCGGGTCGGGGTTCGTCGAGGACGCCAAGGTCGGTGTCCGGCTCAAGATCTCTGCGCTGTGGGTCGTGCTGCTCTTCCTGTACGCCTACGGCGACATCTTCGGCTTCTTCAAGCCAGGTCAGATCGAGGACATCGTTTCGGGCGAGATCTCGGGGATCGACATCACCGAGGGCTTTCTGTTCGCTGTCTCGGTGTACGTCGCCATCGCGAGCGTCATGATCTTCCTGACGCTGGTCCTGCGGCCTGCCGCCGCTCGCTGGTCGAACGTCGTCCTGGCGATCCTGTTCATCGCCACGATCGTGGCGGCGGCGTTCGGGGAGTCGGCCTACTACTGGTTCTTGAGCGTCGTCGAGATCGCGGCGCTGCTGCTGATCGTCCGGTACGCGTGGACTTGGCCCAGGGTGGAGGCGCGGGGCTTGCCGCAAGCGCCGGGTACGCCATAGATTGCAGATGGAAAGGGAGTGGGTGCTCCCCTTCCCGTGATCCTGATGGTGGCGTGCTGGTTGCATCTGGTCGCGAGCCCGCGCCCGCATCGAACTGCTACCTGATCCGCGTCCAGGAGTTGGGCTGAGTCGTCCGGAAGGAGTGCTTCGCAATGGCTGAGAAGAAGCCTGCAACGAAGAAGGTCACGCAGAAGTCTGCGAAGAGCGCCAACGCGCGCAGCACGACGTCCAAGGGATTCACGGCCGACGAACGAGCGGCGATGAAGGCTCGTGCCCAAGAACTGAAGGCGGAAGCGCGTGCGAGCAAGAACCGGGCGGAGGGAGAACGCGACCTGCTCGCGGCGATCGCCGCGATGAAGGGATCGGATCGCGTCATGGCCAAGCGGCTCCACGAGATCGTCGAAGCCAGCGCGCCGGACCTCTGGCCGAAGACCTGGTACGGGATGCCCGCGTACGCCAAGGACGGCAAGGTCGTGTGCTTCTTCAAGAGCGCGGGGAAGTTCGACTCGAGGTACGCCACATTCGGCTTCGAGGAAGCAGCAAACCTCGATGAGGGCGCCATGTGGGCGACCTCCTACGCGCTGAAGGAGTTGACCGCCGCCGACGAGAAGAAGCTCCGCGCGCTCGTGAAGAGAGCGGCGAGCTGAGGCACACGATCTAGCCGATGTGGGGCGGCCGACCGGCCACTCCACATCGTCGAGCGCGCGCGTCCTGCGTTCGTGTGACCCAACTGGTGTCCGTCGCGGACGTGAGGATCGCGAACGCGATCGCGTCCGGGATCCAGATCGAGCGAGCATCGTGGAGTTGACGAAAACGTGTCGGACGCCGCGTACGAGCAGGAGGTAGTGGGGCGCTGCGATGATTCTGAGGCATGAGCCGGGTCTGATGAGATGGACGCACGCATGCACCCCGGGACCTCGCGGCAGCGAGCACGCGGCGGCGAGCGTCGACGGTGCGCCGACGTCCTCGAACTTCCAATCGTCACGCAGACCCAGCCATCCGGACATCGATGCCTGCCTCGGGTCGATCGGGCGGTCTAGGCTGGGTCGCGGAGACGACGAGCGAGGGGATGCTATGAGCGAACCGATCGAATCCTCCCGCTTCCACGAGGTGGGATGGCGGGTCCTGGCGTACACCGAAGCCACGCACTTCCGGACCGGATCGCTCGCGGAGGGGGCGGCGCTGGCGGAGGAGATCTGCGAGGTCGCACGCACCGCGAGCCGGCAGCCGGACATCGATCTGCGGTCGAAGGGCGTGACGGTCCGACTCCAGCGCGATGAGAGCGGAGAGCTGACCGAGGCCGACCTCGCACTCGCAGGTGCGATCTCGAGCAAGGCGAGCGAACTCGGCGCAACCGTCGACTTCACCGGCTTGCAGAGCTACCAGGTCGCGATCGACGCGCTCGTCATCCCCGACGTGCTGCCCTTCTGGGAGGCGGTCCTCGGGTACGAGCGCTTCGGCGACGCGCTGATCGACCCGCACTCCGAGGGGCCGACGTTCTGGTTCCAGCAGATGGACGCGCCGCGCCCGCAGCGCAACCGGATCCACATCGACCTCTACGTCGCTGAGGATCAGGCGAGGGCTCGCGTCGACGCGGCGATCGCCGCCGGTGGCCGCATCGTCTACGAGGACCGCGCGCCGTTGTGGTGGACCCTCGCCGATCCCGAGGGCAATGAGGTGGACGTCGCTTCCTGGCCGGATATGGACTGAGCGTGCTTCGCCCGGCGCGCAGCGCTACACCGGCTGGGCCCGCTGACACCACGAGGAGGCACGACATGCTCACGTTCGATACCACCCTGTTGCAAAGGAGGAATCGTGGCGAAGGTCCTGCTGGAGATGACCGTCTCGCTGGACGGCAACGTGGCCGGTCCCGGCGTTGGCCCGGAGGAACCGATGGGACGCGGGGGCGAGCAGCTGCACGACTGGATGTTCGAGGGCCGTTCCTCGGCCGAGATCGAGCAGTTCCAGTCGGATCTGTTCGGCGACATCGGGGCCGTGATCATGGGCCGTCGCATGGCTGACCTCGGCATCGGTGCCTGGGGCGAGGAGCCGTCGTACCATGCCCCGGTCTTCGTGGTCACGAACCGGCCGGCTGAGACCATCGTCAAGTCCGGCGGCACGTCCTTCACGTTCGTGACGAGCGGGATCGACGATGCTCTCCGCCAAGCTCGCGAAGCTGCTGGGACCGCCGACATCATCGTCATGGGAGGGGCGGAGATCGCCCGTCAGTACCTTCGAGCGGGCGCGATCGAAGAGCTCCGCCTGCATCTCGCGCCCGTGATCTTGGGCGCCGGTACGCGCCTGTTCGACGATGGACCGTCGCCCATCGTCCACTTGCGACCCACGGAGGTCACGAGTACGCCGCTGGCGACCCACCTCACCTACGAGGTGGAACGCTCCGTTCCGTAGACTCGGCCGGTGACCGTGCTGGACTGGATCCTGGATTCCGATCCCTCCATCCGGTGGCAGGCACTGCGTGATCTCGCTGACGCGCCGGCCGAAGTCGTTGCGGCGGAGCGCGCGCGGGTGGCCACCGAGGGGTGGGGCGCCCGGCTGCTCGCCTTGCAAGGCGACGACGGCCAGTGGGAGGCAGGCGCACTCTTCCCGGGGGGCTGGTGGGATGGATCCACCGGCGGCCACGTCTCCGAGGCTGAGGGCCAGCCGTGGACCGCGACGGAACCCACGCTCACGCTGCTGCGAACGTTCGGGATCGACCCGAGGAACGAGAGGGTGCGACGGGCCGTCGAGCAGGTCCGAAACCGTTGCCGTTGGGAGCACGATGGCCAGGCGTTCTTCGACGGGGAGGTCGAGCCGTGCATCAACGGCAGGACCGTCGCCCTCGGCGTCTACTTCGGGCAGGACGTCGAGGGCATCGTCGCGCGTCTGGTGGGTGAACAGCTCGAGGACGGCGGGTGGAACTGCGAGGCAGAACGAGGTTCCGTCCGCTCGTCGTTCGACACCACGATCAACGTCCTGGAAGGACTGCTGGCGCACGAGCGAGCGTTCGGCGGCTCGGTGGGGTCCGTCGCGGCGAGACGCCGGGGCGAGGAGTACCTGCTCGAACGGAACCTGTTCCGGCGGAAGAGCACCGGCGAGGTCGCCCAACCGGCCTGGCTGCGGTTCTCCTTCCCGACCCGCTGGCACTACGACGTGCTGCGTGCGCTCGAGTACTTCCGGGAGGCCGGTGATCCGCCGGACCCGCGGGTGGACGAGGGGATGCAGGTGCTCCGATCCAAGCAGCAGCCCGACGGGACGTGGCTGCTGGAGAACACGCATCCCGGCAAGGTCCATTTCCCGCTCGAGGACGGCGACGGTCGGCCCAGCCGATGGAACACGCTTCGAGCGATGCGTGTGCTTCGCTGGTGCGAGCGATCAGGTGGCTGAACGGCCCTTTCCTACAGCAGGAGAAGGAGAAGAAGCCATGAAGGCGATCATCCAGGACCGATACGGCGAGGCGGACGTGCTCGAGTTGCGGGACGTCGATGAGCCGGCGGTAGGGGACAACGACGCGCTGGTCCGCGTTCGGGCCGCGGGAGCCGGACCGGACGTGTGGCACATCATGGTGGGCAAGCCGTACATGGCCCGCCCCGTGCTGGGATGGAGCCGGCCGAAGATCCGGATCCGCGGCTGGGACGTCGCGGGGACGGTCGAAGCCGTCGGCTCGGCGGTGACCGAGTTCAAGCCGGGTGACGACGTGATGGGCACCGCCGAGCGTGGCTCGTTTGCCGAGCTCGCGGTCACCCCGGCAGACAAGCTCGTCCGCAAGCCCCAACGGCTCACGTTCGAGCAGGCCGCGGCGGTGCCGGTTTCGGGAACCACGGCGATCCAGGCCTTGCGCGACAAGGGACATGTGCAGCCCGGGCAGTCGGTGCTGGTGATCGGGGCCGGTGGTGGCGTGGGTACGTTCACCGTGCAGATCGCGAAGGCCATGGGCGCGATCGTGACCGGAGTGGCGAGCACCTCCAAGCTCGATCTCGTCCGCTCGATCGGCGCGGACGAGGTGATCGACTACACGCGCGAGGATTTCACCGACGGCTCGCGCCGCTGGGACGTGCTCGTCGACACCGCGGGGCGCCGCCCGCTGCGAGAGCTGCGTCGCGCGCTCACGCCGAAGGGAACGCTCGTCGTCGTCGGCGGCGACGGAGGAGGCCCGTGGACCGGCGGCTTCTTCCGCGGGATGCTCCGCGGGCCGCTGGTATCGATGTTCGTGGGTCAGCGGCTCCTCGGGCTGAACTCGAAGGTGAACGCCGAGGACCTGCAGGCCGTGGCCGAGCTCGTCGAGGCCGGCAAGGTCACGCCGGTCGTCGGCCGGTCCTACCACCTGGACGAGACCCCCGAGGCGATCCGCGAGCTCGCGACCGGACACGCGCGCGGGAAGCTCGTCATCGCGCTGTGACGACGAGTTCGGCACCGAGCGATCCGTCTCAGGCGGTCGCCCGGTTCCCCGTTCGTGACGCGAATCGAGCGGGTGTGGTCCCCACGTGGCGGCGGAAATGCCGCGTGAGGTGCGCCTGGTCGTAGAAGCCGACACCCGTCGCCACCTGGGCGACCGGTTCGCCCTCGAGGAGGCGGGTGCGCGCGGCGTCGATCCGGCGGGCGATCAGGTAGCGATGCGGCGCGATCCCGAACGCGCGCGTGAACGACCGCACGAGATGCCCCGGCGAAACGCGCAGGAGCTTTCCGGCCTCGGCCAGGGTGATCGGGTCGAAACGATGCTCGTCGAGGAGCGCCCGGAACTCCTCGGCGACCTCGTCCTCGGCGCGATCGGGATGGTTCGGGGCCGGGTCGCCGAGGTGCCGAGCCAGCCGCTCGGCGGCGACGGCGAGGGCGGTCTCGGCCTCGAGCGACTCGCGTGGATCCTGCAACGTGTCGTGCAGGGCGGCGATCGAGCGGATGATCCGGGGGTCCTCGACGTCCGGCCGGTCGACGGTCGGGCCGATCAGGGCTTCGTCGAGGACCTCGGTCCCCAGGTAGAGGACCCGCTTGCGGTAGCCGGCCGCGACCCCCGCTCGGCCGTCGTGGACCACGTGCGGTGGGAGCACCGTGACCGTCGCACCGGCGACGCCGTGGTGCCGCTTCTCGAGGTCGTACCGGACCGCGCCCTCGTCGACGATGAACACCGTCCACGCTTCATGTGTGTGCGGTGGGTAGACGTGGTCGACGAACCGGGCGTGGAAGACCTCGTGGACGCCGGGTACCGCCGGCTTCCACGCGCGTACCCACTCGCGGGGTCCGCTCGACACGTGAGGATCGTACAAGACCTCCGGTGTCGGTCGTCCTTGGATGGCACCCATGCGGGCGCGCAGGTCCGGCGCATGAGTCGGCTGTTGGCGCTCCTGGCGTTCGCGTTCGTCGGAACCGTGTCGCCGGGGCCGAACAACGCGGTGCTCTGGGCGTCGGGCCTGCGGTTCGGCTTCGAGCGCACCCTCCCGTACGTGGTCGGGACCGCCCTCGGCATGGGGGTGCTCCTCGTCGGCGTCGCCGCGGGCCTCGGGGCGCTGATCGAGGCCGTCCCGACCGTCGAGCTCGGGCTCAAGATCGTGGGATCGGCCTATCTCCTGTTCATCGCCTACCTGATCTTGGGGAGCGGAGGCCTCGGCCGAGCGAGCGTCGAAGCGCCGCCCACGCTGTGGCAGGGACTGACGTTCCAGTGCGTCAACCCGAAGGCGTGGCTCTTCGTGCTGGCCGCGGTCGGGACGTTCCTGCCTCGAGATCTCCCCTGGGTCGTCGGCGTGGCAGAGCTGACCGGAACGGTGCTCGTCGTGGTCGTGGTCACGTCGGGGATCTGGGCGCTCGGCGGGGCGGCGTTCGGGCGTCTGGCGCAGGATGCGCGCAGGCGACGGGTGGTGAGCGCCCTCCTCGCCGCCCTGCTCGTCGCCTCGGTGGCGCTGATCTGGCTGTGAGACGTCGATCCACCGTCATCGGAGGTCGATCCGACGGCCTGCTATACATCCGGGATGCCCACCTACGTCGCGCTCCTGCGCGGGATCAACGTCGGCGGCAAGAACCTGATCAGGATGCCCGCGCTGAAGGCGTGTTTCGAAGAGAACGGGTTCGAGGACGTCGCCACGTACATCCAGAGCGGCAACGTGCTGTTCTCGTCCTCCGAGCCGCGGAACACCGCCCTGACCGACCGGATCGAGGTGATGCTGGCCGACGCATTCGACTACGTGCCGACGGTGGTGGTGCGGAGCCGGAGGCAGATGCAGGGCATCGTCGCCCGCGCGCCGAAGGGGTTCGGGACCCAGCCCTCGAAGTACCGGTACGACGTGATCTTCCTGAAGGAGCCGCTCTCGGCGAGGACGGCCATCAAGGCCGTGCCGACGAACCCGGCTGTCGACGCGTCACACGCCGGCACCGGCGTCCTCTATTTCGCCAGGCTCACCGCGAAGGCTACGGCGAGCCGCATGAGCAAGATCGTCTCATCGCCCATCTACGCGAGCGTGACGATCCGGAACTGGAACACGACGACCAAACTGCATTCGCTGATGGAGGAGCGCTCCTGACGGCCTCGGTCAGCGGGGGTTGGCTCGCTTGGCGGTCGCTTGGGCGAGCCGCGTTCGAACGACCTTCCTCACCAAGGCCGTCGGCAGGGGTTCGTCGTACTCGAACCTGATCGTGCCCTTCCCGGTCACACGCGACCCGAGCTCATCGCGATGGACCTCGATCGCCTCCGAGCCCATGGGGAAGAAGCTGTAGTGGTCGTTGAAGGCAGCGTAGGAGACCAACCCGCGACCGTCGAGCAGGAACCCCGGCATGCTGTAGGTGATGCCCTCGTCGGCCTCGGGCGCCGCCGCGGCGATCGTCTCGCGCAGCTTCTGGAGCGGGGATCGTTGCTCCGCAGGCAGCGACTTGAAGTACGCCGCCACGCTCTTCGGCTTCTCCATGATCCCCTCCCGCGCCGGGCCCATCGTAGGCGCTCGTGCGGGTTCGCTCACCCGGCATGCGCTGGGTCGACCGTTCGACACCCGGTTTGACAGCCCGTACCACCTCGGCTACACGCGGTGGTGGAGGGGTGCGGGATGGACGAGCGCGTGCCTGAGGTCGCCGGCGGCAAGAACGACGCGTCCGACTCTCGAACCATGGAGCTGATCCGTCAGGGCATCCGGTACGCGATCTTCGCCGTCCTGATCACCCTGGCATCCCTGTGGTTCCTTGGCAAGCAGCAGAACCTCATCGGCTACCTGGTCCTGTCCGCGCTGCTCGCGCTCGCGCTCGAGCCCGCGGTCATCTGGCTGCACGAGCGGCGAGGGTGGCGCCGCGGCAGTGCGACGGGGCTCTTGCTCGTCGGGGTGTTCGGGGTCCTGGTCCTCCTGGCTATCGGCCTGGCCGCCGTGCTCGCACGCGAAGCGAACCAGGTCGTCGACCAACTCCCGCTCTACGTGGACAAGCTGAACGCGTTCACGCGCGATCACTTCGACTTCACGCTGTTCTCGGCCTCGCAGCGAGCCGCGGCCGCCGACGCGACCACGCATCTCAACGAGTACCTGAGGGATCACCAGCGAGACATCTTCGGCGGGATCGCGTCGGGGGTGAGCGCGGTCTTCGCGATCTTCACGATCGGGCTCTTCACCTTCTACCTGACCGCGCAGGGTCCGCAGGTGCGGCGGACCCTCTTGTCTCGGATGCCCCCCAAGCGGCAGGAGCGCTTCCTCTTCGCGTGGGAGACCGCGCTCCAGAGGATGGGCGGCTACCTGTACTCGCGGCTGTTGCTCGCGGCGATCAACGGGGCGTTGATGTTCATCACGCTGAAGATCCTGGGCGTCCCATACGCCCTGCCGCTCGCCGTGGTCTCGGCGTTCATCGCCGAGTTCATCCCCATCGTGGGTACCTACCTCGGCGGCGTGCTCCCGCTGATCGTCGCCCTCGCCGAGAACGGGCCGACCGCCGCGATCATCGTGTTGATCGAGATCGTGGTCTACCAGCAGGTGGAGAACTACGTACTCAGCCCGCGCATCAGCGCGAAGACGATCGACCTCAACCCCGGGGTCGCGTTCGGCGCGGCGATGGCGGGTGGGGCGGTCGGGGGGTTCGTGGGCGCGTTCTTCGCGTTGCCGATCGCCGCCACGATCCAGGCGTTCCTGTCGACCTACACGAAGAGCTATGACGTGTCGGAGGCGGCCTTGGAGCGCGCGGAGGCGCATGCAACGGGCTCATCCGAGGGCCGCGAACGTCGCTCGCGTCGCCGTTCGGAACGAGATGCCGGGGACCCGTCCGGGAGCGATCCTCCGGGCGAGTGACTACGAGTAGAACTCGATGATCAACCGCTCTTCGATCGGAACCGGGAGCGGGATCTCGGCGCGCTCGGGGTACCGGGACATGGTGCCCTGGAGCTGGTCGACGTTGCGGTACAGGTAGGGGGGCGGGTCGGGCGTGAGCTCGATCGCCTCGCGCACGTAGACGAAGTTCTTGGCCTTGTCCGAGAGCTCGATCGTGTCCTCGGGCTTGACCTGGGCGCTCGGGACGTCCAGGCGCCGGCCGTTCAGCTTCACGTGACCGTGGCTGACGAGCTGGCGGGCCTGGCGCTGCGTGAGCGCGAACCCGAGCCGCAGGATCACCGCGTCCAGACGCGTTTCGAGCTGGCGGATCATCTCCTCGCCGGTGACGGCGCTCTTGCGGCTCGCCTTCTCGTAGTAGGTACGCATCTGTCGCTCGCCGACCCCGTAGATGTGCCGGAGCTTCTGCTTCTCGAGCAGGCGGACCTGGTACTCGGAGATGCGCTTGCGGCCCCGCCCGTGCATGCCGGGTGGATAGGGGCGCTTGGCCGACGGGCAGTTCGGGCGCCCACACAGGGCGACTCCGGCACGGCGGCACATCCGATGACGAGGTCCGACTTTGTCCATAGCGACCAGCAAGGTTACCAGCGGGCTGGGTGGGGCTCCCCTCGCGGTCGCAGTAGGCTCGGCGGCCCGATGGACCTCGCCGATCGCGTCGTAGGCAGCGCCCTCGGGCTCGCGCTCGGGGACGCGCTCGGAGCCCCGTTCGAGTTCCTGCGCGCCCGCAACATCCCCGACCCGATCCCGGCGCTCGAGCGACCTTGGCTGGGCGAACCCCCGGGCTCGACCACCGACGACACCGCGATGGCCCGGAACCTGATGCGTTCGCTCGCCGCCCGGGGCGGTCTCGACCCGGCCGACGTGCTCGAACGCCATCTGGCGTGGTTCCGATCCGACCCGCCCGACGTCGGCACCCTCACCGGGCGCGTCCTGCGCCGCCTCGCGGATGGTGAGGTCCCCGCGGCCGCCGCGCAGGCGATCTGGGACGAGCGCGGCCCCGAGGTCTCGGCCGGCAACGGCTCGGTCATGTACTGCGCGCCCCTCGGCCTGGCCTACGCGAACCGCCCCGGGGTGCTTCTCGAGCTCGCGCCCGCCCTCTCGAGCCTGACGCACGTCGACGGTCGCTGCCGGACGGCGGTCACCGCGGTGACGCTCGGCGTCGCGGCGCTCGTCCGCGGCGAGCCCGCGCCCGACGCGGCGCACTCGGCGCTCACCGCCGTCGAGGATCTGGAGGGCGGCGAGGAGCTCGAGTTCCTCGTGGAGGCGGTCGGCGGTTCGCGCGCGATCGATGGTCCCGATCAGGGGTTCTGTCTGTTCACGGCCGGCGCGGCGTTCCAGGCGCTCGTGCGCCCGGGCGACGCCGAGACCGAGCTCCGGCGCGTGGTCTCGCTCGGCGGCGACGCCGACACCAACGCCGCCGTGGCCGGCGCCATGCTCGGCGCCCGCGACGGCGAGCAGGGCCTTCCACCCGCCTGGCTCGAACGGCTCCTCGGCGCCGACGCGATCCGCACCGAGGCCGAGGCGCTCGTCCCGCTCGCCGAGACGCGCTGATCCCACTGGAGCCCGTCCGACCCGGACGCTCACCGCCTCATCCGAGAGAATGCCCACGTGGGCGGGGAGATGCGCGAGGAGCGGCGGGTCGTCACGGCGATGTTCGCCGACCTCGTCGGCTCGACCGCGCTGGCCGAACGCCTGGGTCCCGAGGACGCCAAGCTGATCGTCAACGACGCCGTCGCCCGCGTGATCGGTGCGGTGGAGGCGTTCGGTGGCACCGTGAAGGATCTGGCCGGTGACGGCGTGCTCGCGCTGTTCGGCGCGCCGACGGCCCACGAGGACGATCCCGAACGCGCCGTGCGCGCGGCGCTCCGCGTGGTCGACGAGATTTCCGCGTACGCGATCGAGGTCGAGCGGGCGTTCGGCCACGAGGGGTTCGGCGTCCGCGTCGGCGTCGACACCGGACCGGTCGTCGTCGGGGCGCTCGGCGCCGGGAGCCGCGTCGAGTACGCGGCGCTCGGCGACGCGGTCAACACCGCCGCGCGGCTCCAGTCCCTCGCCGAACCCGGGACGGTGCTGGTGGGGGAGGAGACCCACCGCCGGGTCGCGCCGGTGTTCGCGTGGAGCGAACCCCGCGAGCTCGAGCTCAAGGGCAAGGCCGAACCCGTGACCGCGTACCGCGTCGACGGGGTCCTCGCAGCGCCCGGCTACGCGCGCGAGCTCGAGGCGGTCCAGGTGCGCCTGGTCGGTCGCGAACGCGAGCTCGCCACCGCCGTCGAGGTCGTCGATGCCGCGCTCGCCGGCGCCGGCGGGATCCTCTACCTGACCGGCGAGCCGGGGATCGGCAAGACGAGGCTCACCGCCGAGCTCCGTCGTCACGTGGAGGACGCACCCGCCGAGCAGCGGAGCCCGCTGTGGATCGAGGGCCGGTGCGTCTCCTACGGCGAGTCGATGCCGTACTGGCCGTTCCGGGATCTCCTGCGTTCCTGGCTCGGCGTCCTCGCGGACGAGCCCGAGCTCCGCGTGCGGCTCGCGCTGCGGCGGACACTCGACGGGCTGTTCGGCGCTCGACTGCTCGAGGTCTACCCGTACCTCGGCGCGATGCTCGGGCTCTCGCTCGAACCCGAGGCCCGCGAGCGGCTGGCCGAGCTCTCGCCCGAGGCCCTCCAGTACCGGACGTTCGCGGTGATCCGCGAGCTCCTCGCGCGTCTCGCGCAGGACGGCCCGGTCTTCGTCGTCCTCGAGGACCTCCACTGGGCGGACCCCACCACGCTCCAACTGCTCGAACGACTGCTCGAGGACACCGAGACGTCCGCGCTGCTCCTCGTCCTGTCGACGCGGCCCGAACGCGACCACCCGTCCTGGCGCGTGAAGGAGAGCGCGGCGCGCGAGCTCCCGCACCGTACCCGCGAGGTCGCGCTCGAGGCGCTCTCGGGCGACGCCGACCGCGAGCTGCTCCACGCGCTCGTCGGGCGCGGCACCCTGCCGGACGAGATGGAACGGCGGATCCTCGAGCCTGCCGAGGGGAACCCGTTCTTCCTCGAGGAGCTCGTCCGGTCGCTCGTGGACTCGGGGGCGCTCGTACGAGAGGGCGAGGGGTGGCGGTTCGACCACGCGGTCGAGGTCGAGGTCCCGCCGACCGTCGAGAAGGTTATCCTCGCCAGGATCGACCGCCTGCAGCCCGACGCGCACGACGCGCTGATGGCGGCGTCCGTGCTGGGGCGGCAGTTCGGCCTGCCGCTGCTCGAGGCGGTCTCGGGCGGCGAGGGTGAGGTCCAGCGCTCGCTGCTCGAGCTCCAGCGGCTCGACCTCGTCCGCGAGAGCCGGCGGTGGCCCGAACCCGAGTTCCGGTTCAAGCACGTGCTGATCCAGGAGGCCGCCTACCGGACGCTCGTGACCGACCAGCGGACCGCGCTGCACGGCAAGGCGGCGGCCTGGCTCGAGGAGGCGTACGCGGGGCGCGAGGACGAGGTGGCGGGGTTGCTCGCGCACCACTGGCTCGCGGCGGAGGACGAGGACAAGGCGGCGATCTGCCTGCTGCGCGCGGGGGACCGGGCCCGCCAGGAGTACGCGCTCGACGAGGCGATCGAGTACTACCGCGAGCTGCTCCCGATCCTCGGACGGCGGGAAGAGCGGCACGCGATCGCGCTGGTGCTGTTCAAGCTCGCCCTCGCGTTCCACATGTCGTTGAGGTTCGCGGAGGCGAACGAGATGTACCAGCGGGCGTTCGACTTCTGGTCGCCCCCGCTCCCCGCCGAGCACCCGAACGCGACCGTGCGGATCGCGACGAGCTTCCTGCCCAACGACCCCGACCCGCGTTCGGCGATCGCGTGGCCGAACATCCAGCTGTGCATGCAGCTGTTCGACCGGCTCGTCGAGGCCTGGCCCGAACGAACGATCGTGCCCTCGCTCGCCGAACGCTGGGAGATCTCGGATGACGGGCTGCGCTACGTGTTCCACCTGCGCGAGGGCCTGCGGTGGAGCGACGGCGAGCCGCTCACCGCGCACGACATCGAGTTCGGCATCAAGCGCGTCCTGAACCCGGACGCCCCGGGCTCGTCGGTGGCGATCTACTTCGTGCTCGAGAACGGCCAGGACTACTACCTGCGACGCAACGAGGACGCCGACGCGATCGGCGTGCGAGCGCTCGACGACCGGACGATCGAGTTCCGGCTCGTCGCGCCCGCGCCCTACTTCATGAGCGTCATGAACCGCCCCGATGGCGGCCCGCAACCGCGGCACGCGATCGAGCGCGACGGCGACGCGTGGACGGCGATCGGGTCCCAGGTCGTGAGCGGGGCGTTCCGCATCGTCTCGCGCACCGACGACCTGCTCGTCCTGCGAGCGCCGCGCCGAGGACACGACCTCCCGAGCCGGCAACGCCGCCACGGTCGAGCTCGTGCGCTCGGACGTCGTCGACGCGATCGAGCCGTACGCACGCGACGAGCTGGACGTGGTGACCGTCCGGTACACGCCCCGGCTCGCCGACCTGGTCCCGCACGTGGTCGCGGACGCGTCGCTCGGTCCGGCGGCCTGGTCCGCGTACATCGCGTTCGACCACGCGGACCCCGTGCTCTCGAACGTCGACCTCCGGCGAGCGCTCGCGCATGCGATCGACCGCGAGGCGCTGGATCGGGTGGTCGCGGACAACCTCGTGGTCGCCCGCGGCGGCATCGTCCCGCCGGCGCTCCAGGGGCACACCCCCGACATCGTGCCGGCGTTCGACCCGGACGAGGCGCGCCGGTGCCTCGAACGGTCGGGGGTG
The DNA here is from genome assembly GCA_963778545.1 of uncultured Actinomycetes bacterium. Lineage (GTDB taxonomy): Bacteria > Actinomycetota > UBA4738 > UBA4738 > HRBIN12 > DASSJM01. The sequence continues at coordinate 103,486 of CAVZUW010000018.1, forward strand.
GGTGACGTTCGGCTCGAGATCGGCGGCTATCACACCTGGATGCACCGGTTCCTGGAGACCGTGACCGAGATGTGGCGCGACGTCCTCGGCATCGAGAGCGAGCTCAAGCCGTGGACCGTCGAACAGGCGATGGCCGTACCGAAGCTGACCGATCTCGCCAAGATCTACGTGACGGGGTGGTTGCCCGGGTACGCGGACCCCGAGTACTACCTGCGGCTGCTGTTCCACTCGGACAGCCGGACCAACGAGGGCGGGTTCTCGCATCCGCCGTTCGACGAGCTGATCGAGCGCGCCCGCCAGGAGCGGAGCGACCGGGAACGTCTCGAGCTGTTCCACGAGGCCGACCGGATGGCCGTCACCGAACGGATCGCCGTGATCCCGCTCGTCTACGGGCGCAGCATGGCGTTCGTCAAGCCGTGGGTGCGCGGCTGGTGGGAGTTCGGGAAGTCCGCAGAGAGCTTCGCCGATCTCGTGGTGGACCCGGCGTCACCCCGCGCCTAGGCGTCGTCCCCGGGTCGTGAAGCGGGTTGATGACCCGTTCGCTCAGCGACCGGTCATCCGCTCCAAGTCCTCTGGGTATCGGGCTCCCTCGACCTCGATCTCCGAGGCGGCGCGATCGATCTCGGCCAGATCGTCGGAGGTGAGTTCGACCGCGGCGGCTCCGATGTTCTCGTCCAGGCGCTCCAGCTTCGTGGTGCCCGGGATCGGAACGATCCAGGGCTTCTGCGCGAGCAACCACGCGAGCGCGATCTGGGCGGGCGTCGCGTCCTTCCGCTCCCCGATCGTGCGCAGCAGGTCGACGAGCGCCTGATTCGCCTTCCGCGCCTCCGGGGTGAAGCGCGGGAGCCCGGTGCGGAAGTCGGAGCTCTCGAACGTCGTGCGTTCGTCCATCCTGCCGGTGAGGAAGCCCCTGCCCAACGGGCTGAAGGGAACGAAGCCGATCCCGAGTTCCTCGAGCGTCGGCAACACGTCCGCTTCGGGATCTCTCGTCCACAGCGAGTACTCGCTCTGCACGGCCGTGACCGGCTGGACCGCGTGAGCGCGACGGATCGTTCCCACGGCAGCTTCCGAGAGCCCGAAGTGCTTGACCTTGCCTTCTCGGATCAGGTCTCCGACCGCCCCCGCCACGTCTTCGATCGGCACGTCCGGATCGACGCGATGTTGGTAGAAGAGGTCGAGAACCTCGACCTTGAGACGCGTGAGCGAGGCCTCGGCAACCAGCCTGATGTGTTCCGGACGACTGTCCAGGTCGTTCGAGGCCCGCTCGCTCGTCGGGTCGATCTCGAACCCGAACTTCGTCGCGATCACCACGTCTTTACGGAACGGCGCGAGGCCTTCGCCCACGAGCTCTTCGTTCGTGAATGGGCCGTACGCCTCAGCCGTATCGAAGAAGGTCACCCCGCGTTCGACCGCCGACCCGAGGAGCGCGATCATCTCCCGCTTCTGCGGGGTCGGGCCGTACGAGAAGCTCATCCCCATGCATCCGAGTCCGATGGCTGAGACGTCCGGGCCACGCTCCCCGAGTCTTCGCTGCTCCATCGTCTGTCCTTCCTCCTCGCTCGTCCGCGCGTTCTCCTCGGTGCCGCCTCTTCGGGTCCCACCGTACCCACTCTCAGGTTTGAGATGGCTCCGACGGGTGAAACAGACAAGAGGCGTCCGACACCGCGAGGAGGGACCGTGAACGCAGCCGAACGGATGGCGCGCCGAGCTGACCGGGCGCAGCAACGCCGTCCGTGGCTCGCCTTCCCGTACGCGGTGTTCAAGAAGTTCGGGGACGACGAGGCCGGGAACCTCGCGGCGCTGATCTCGTACTACGGGTTCCTCTCGCTGTTCCCGCTGCTGCTCGTCCTGGTCACCGTGTTGACCATGCTCCTGCGTGAGAACCCCGAGCTCCGAGCGAGCATCCAGGCCTCGGCGCTCACGAACTTCCCCGTGATCGGCCCCGCGATCTCGAAGAACGTGCATGCGCTGCGGGGGAGCGGTCTCGCCCTGGCGATCGGCATCACGCTCGCGGTGTGGGCCGGGCTCGGGATCCTGAAGGTGATGCAGACCGCGATGAACACCGTCTGGAACGTGCCGTACCGGCACCGCCCGAACTTCCTCACGTCGCTCGTGCGGGCGATCATCATGCTGGCCGTCCTCGGCGTGATCACGTTCGCCTCGGCGGCGGCCGGCGGCTTCGGTGTGGGGAGCGACAGCTGGCTGTGGGCGATCGCGGGGGTCGTGGTCTCGCTCCTGCTGAACCTTGTCCTGTTCCTGTTGGCGTTCCGGATCACGACGTCGGCGCCGGTGTCGTGGCGAGACGTCCTGCCCGGTGCCGTCGTCGCCGCGCTCGGGTGGACCGTGCTCCAAGCCCTCGGCGGCTGGTACGTGAGTCATCAGCTCCGCGGCGCGACCCAGACCTACGGGACGTTCGCCACCGTGATCGGGCTGCTCGCCTGGCTCTACCTCGGAGCGCAGATGACGCTCCTCGCTGCCGAGGTGAACGTGGTCAAGAAGCGACGGTTGTGGCCACGTGCGATCGTGCAGCCGCCGCTCACCGGCGCCGACGTGCGGGCCCTCGTGAGCTACGCGCAGGAGCAAGAACGCCGGCCCGAGGAGGACGTCACGGTCCGGATCGACGATCGGGCCTTCTGATCTACTCCAGTTTCTCCGCGTGGCCCCCGAACTGCTGGCGCATCGCCGAGAGGATCTTGTCCGCGAACTCGGCTTCGCCGCGCGACTCGAACCGGTCGAACAGCGCCGCCGAGAGCACATGGACCGGCACGCTCTCGTCCACCGCGGCGAGCACGGTCCACCGGCCCTCGCCCGAGTCCGACACGCGCCCACCGAACGCCTCCAGCTCCGGGTCCTCGAACGTCGCCGCGGCCGTCAGGTCGAGCAGCCACGACGCCACCACGCTCCCGCGGCGCCACACCTCGGCGATCTCGGGGATGTTCAGGTCGTAGCGGTAGTACTTCGGGTCGCGCAGCGGCGTGGTCTCGGCGTCGGCCTCGCGCTCGCCGGCGCCGGCGTTCGCGTGCTTGAGGACGTTCAGGCCCTCGGCGTACGCGGCCATGAGCCCGTACTCGATCCCGTTGTGGACCATCTTCACGAAGTGCCCGGCCCCCGGCGGCCCGCAGTGCAGGTACCCGGCCTCGGCGGTGGTCGCGTTCGCGTCGGTGCGGCCGGGGGTGCGTTCGGCCGCCTCCACGCCGGGCGCGATCGTCGCGAAGATCGGATCGAGGCGCCGCACGACCTCGTCCTCGCCGCCGATCATCAGGCAGAATCCTCGCTCGAGGCCGAACACCCCCCCGCTCGTCCCCACGTCGACGAAGTGCACGCCCTTCGCGGCGTAGCGTTCGGCTCGGTCGATGTCGTCCCGGTAGTAGGAGTTCCCGCCGTCGATCACGATGTCGCCGGGTCTCCATGAGCTCCGCGAGCGCGTCGGTCGTCTGCTCGGCGAACGCGGCCGGGACCATGACCCAGGCAGCTCGCGGTTTCGAGAGCTTGTTCACGAAGTCCTCGAGCGAGCCCGTGCCGATCGAGCCCTCGCCCTCGAGCTGGCGGACCGTGTCCGCGTTGACGTCGTAGACGACCACCTCGTGGCCGCCCCGCATCAGCCGGCGCGTGAGGTTCGCGCCCATCCGGCCGAGACCGACCATCCCGAGCTGCATCAGAGCACCTCCATCAGTTGGTCGAACGTGACCCGGGCCACGCGTCTGCCGCGAGCCCGGAGGGAACGCAGGTCGCCGAGCGCCTGCGCGTCGATCAGCGTTCCGAACGTGTAGGGCTGGCCCGGGATCGGCAGGTCGACCGAACGCTCGGCGTCCACCACCTGGATGAACACGCCGTTGTTGGCTCCGCCCTTGTGGAGCTGCCCCGTCGAGTGCAGGAACCGCGGGCCGAACCCGGTCGTGGTGGCCACCCGGTAGCGGTCGCGGATCGCGACGCGCACGCGTTCGATCGCGTCTTCGGTCTCGGAGGTCCGGTCCAGGTACGCGAGGATCGCCACGTAGTCCCCGTCGGTCACCTGCTTGAGCAGCACGCCGAGATCGTCGAACCCCGGGTCCTCGACCGAGCCCGACGCGAGGATCGCCTTGGTCGCGTCCTTGGCCTCCTGCACGTTCGGCTGGTCGAACGGGTTGATCCCGAGCACGGAGCCCGCGATCGCCGTGGCCATCTCCCACCGGAAGAACTCGCCGCCGATCTGCTCGCGGCCGTCGTACCGCAGCCGGGTCACGGGATGTCCGACGTTCTCGAGCTCGTCGAGCCCCTCGTGCTCGCCGATCGCGACGAAGACCCGGTCCTGCCCGTAGACGTCGGGCGGGCCGAGCGGTTCGCCGACCACGGGCACGACCCCGAGGTCCTGCTTGCCGGTCGACTCGGCGATCAGCTGCTCGACCCAGCTGCCGAAGCTCGCGATCTCCTCGGGCAGCGCGAGCGTGAGCTTGTCGCGGCCGGCCTTGGCCGCCTCGCCCATCAGCGCGCCGAGCGTGGCTCCGGGGATCTGGGCCGCCGGGACCATGCGTTCGGACGCCGTCTGCATCTCCTCGGCGCGGTCGAGCACCTCGTGGAGCGGGGCGCCGATCAGCGCGGCGGGCACCAGCCCGAAGTAGGACAGGGCCGAGTACCGCCCGCCGATGTCCTCGGGGTTCAGGAACACGGCGCGGAACCCGTGCTCGCGAGCCGTCGTCTCGAGCGGGGTCCCCGGGTCGGTGATCGCGACGAATCGCGATCCGAACGGCGACGCTGTCCCAGAAGTGGGCGAAGTGGCTGAGCGTCTCGGTCGTGCCGCCCGACTTGCTCGCCACGATGAACAGGGTCGCGGTCGAGATCGAGCTGGCCCGCTGACGCGTTCGATCGTCGCGGGGTGGGTCGTGTCGAGGACGATGAGCTCGAGCGCGCCGTCCGCCACCCCGAACGTTCGCACGAAGACCTCGGGCGCGAGGCTCGAGCCGCCCATCCCCAGCAGCACCGCGGTCTCGAACCCGTCCGCCGCGGCCTGCGTCGCGAACGCCTCGAGCTCGCCGATCCGCTCGTGCATCAGGTCGACGACCGTGAGCCAGCCGAGGCGGTTGGCGATCTCGGTGGGGTCGTCCCTCCACACCGTGTGGTCCTTGCGCCAGATGCGCTCGACGATCCGGTCGCGGTCCATCCGCTCGAGGCGTTCGGTGACCGGGACCAGCATCGTCGATTCGTGCAGCGGGTTCATCTGGTCGTTCTCCTTCCGAGACCCGACGCAGCCGGGGAGCACCAACGGTAGTCGTTCGTGCGTCGTGGGGTCGAGGGTCCGACCGCACGCCCGAACGTTACGCAGAGGGATGCGTCGATGCGGCCGCCGCACGGATCGCCCGTGCCGCTGCCGGGGGATCGGGTGCGTGGAAGATCGCGCTCCCCGCGACGAGGACGTCGGCGCCGGACTGCGACGGCCAGCGACGCGGTCTCGGCCTTGATGCCGCCGTCGACCTGGATCCGGAACGGCAGGTCGCGCGCACCTCGGATCTCGTCGGCCCGCGCCACCTTCGACAGGTGCTCGGGCACGAACGGCTGGCCGCCGAACCCCGCCTTGATCGTCATCACCAGCAGCAGGTCGATCCGTTCGTCCAGGTAGGGCTCGACCGCCTCGAACCCCGTCGGCCCGTCGACCACGACCCCGGCCTGCATCCCGAGCTCGCGGATCCGCCCGAGCAGCGGCGTCGGGTCGCCGAGCTCCACGTGCACGCTGCAGAGGTCGGCACCCGCCTCCGCGAGCTGCTCGAGCCAGAACCCCGGGTCGGTCACCATCAGGTGGCAGTCCAGGAACAGGTCGGTGTGCCGCCGGATCGATGCGACGACGGGCGGCCCGATCGACAGGTTGGGCACGAAATGCCCGTCCATCAGGTCCACGTGGAGCCAGTCGGACTCGGGCCGGACGCGCTCGACCTCGTCCGCGAGCACGGCGTAGTCGGCCGCGAGGATCGAGGGGGCGAGCAGGACGTCGTTCGGCACCGGCGTAGTCTGCCCTACCCGCGCCTCCGAGCGCTCGTGGCGAGCCTCGACGTTCGGCGACACGGTGTGTAACGCTCGCCGTCGGACCCGGCACCTAGCTGCGGGACCGGCTGGTCCTGCGAAAGGGGCGTGGGATGGACGACGTGATCAAGGTCTACGGCGCGAGCTGGTGCCCCGACTGCCGCAGGGCCAAACGCTTCCTGGGCGATCAGCGGATCTCGTTCGAGTGGCACGACATCGAGGTCGACCCTGACGGCGTTCGCACGGTCCAGGAACGCAACGACGGCAACAACATCATCCCGACGATCGTGTTCCCGGACGGCTCCCATCTGTCCGAACCCTCGAACGAGGAGCTGGCCGAGAAGATCGGGCTCGAGCGCATGGCGATGATGCACGTCTACGATCTGATCATCGTCGGCGGCGGTCCGGCCGGGCTCACGACGTCGATCTACGCCGCCCGCGAGAACCTGCAGACGCTGGTGATCGACAGCAAGGGCCTCGGCGGCCAGGCCGGCGTGACCGAACGTCTCGATAACTACCCGGGGTTCCCCGACGGCATCGGAGGCGCCGAGCTCGCCGACCGGATCGTCCTCCAGGCGCAGCGCTACGGCGTCGAGATGCTCCAGGCGGTCTCGGTGCGTTCGATCTCGAGCGACGGGGAGGAGGTCGACGTCGAGACCGCGACCGGCGACCACTACCACGCGCGGGCCGCGCTCATCGCCACCGGCTCGTCGTACCGGCGGACCGGCGCGCCCGGGGAGGACGACCTGATCGGCGCCGGCATCCATTTCTGCGCGACCTGCGACGGTCCTTTCTACAAGGGCGCCAGCCAGCTCGTCGTCCTCGGCGGTGGCAACAGCGGTCTGGAGGAAGGCCTGTTCCTCAAGCAGTTCGTCGATCGGGTCACGATCGTGCAGCGGAGCGACCGGTTGACCGCCAACAAGCTGCTCCAGGACAAGGTCATGATGACCGCGGAGATGGAGGTCCTGCTCAACCGCGAGGTCCTCGAGTTCCGGCCGAAGGACGACGGCAGCGGGAAGCTCGGCGCGGTCATCCTGAAGGACCGCGAGACCGGGGACACCGAGGAGCTGCATCCCGCCGGCGCGTTCGTCTTCATCGGGCTCGACCCGAACACCGGGTTCGTCAAGGGCTCGGTGGACCTGGACGACCGTGGCCTGATCGTCACCGACATGGGTCTGCAGACGAGCATGCCCGGCGTCTTCGCCGCGGGCGACGTGCGTTCGGGCTCGACCAAGCAGCTGGCGTCGGCGGTCGGCGAGGGCGCCGCGGCCGCGATCGGGATCCGGATGTACCTCGAGGCGCTCGATGCCAAGCCGATGCACATGATGTGAGGCGCTCGCCGAACAGAGCGAGCCGGGAGGCGCAGATGGAGCCACAGGAGATCTTCGAGCTCATCATCAAGGCGGACGAGAAGGTGAAGTACGCCCACGAGGACAACGCCGGCCTCCGCCGCCAGCAGGCACGCGACCTGCTCGTGCAGGCCCGCGCCGCGGCGACCGAGATCGGGAACGACGCTCTCGTCCAGCAGGCGGACACGCGGTTGGCCGATCTCGACGGGCCAGGGGAGGACAAGGAGCCGGCGGGCTAGGCGGTCGTTCGCCAGTCCCGGAACACGCCGAGCAGGATCTCGCGCGCGTCGGGTGCGATCTGCTCCTCGCTCAGCATGCCGGTCAGCCGGATCGTGATCCTGAACTGCTCCAGGTACGTGGTGCAGCCGTCGCACCCCGCGATGTGCTCATCGAACCGCGCCCGCTGCTCGGCGGGCATCGAGCCCTCGAGGTAGTCCGTGACCAGATCGACCAGCTGGATGCAGTTCACGCGTTCCGCTCCCTCTCCGCTCCCAGATAGCCTTCGAGCGCGCGCCGGACCTTCGCGCGTGCACGATGCAGGAGCACCCGCTGATTGGTCTCGGAGATGTCCAGGGCGTTACGGACGTCCGCCGAGGGCCAGCCGAGGACGTCGCGCATCCGGATCACCTCGCGCTGGTTCGGCGGCAACGCGTCGATCGCGCGCGAGACCTCCGCGAGCGTCTCCTTGGACAGCAGCCGCTCCTCCGGCGTCGACTCCCATCCGGCGGGAGGCTCCGCCCAATGCCCCGAGGCGGGATGGCCCGGCGGGAGGAACCGGCTCGGGTCGACCGACGGCTCGGCGTCGGGGTCGGCCGTCCAGACCGACGAGAAGGGGATGCTGCGGGCCTCGCGCTGACCGCGCGTCTTCGCCGTGTTGACCAGGATCCGGAAGATCCACGTCCGGAGCGACGATCTGCCTTCGAACCCGTCGAGCCCCTTCAGCACACCGACCCAGGCATCCTGCACGACGTCCTCGGCGACCGCCCGTGTCGACACGTACATGAGCGCGACCCGGAGCATCGCGGGCTGGTAACGCTCGACGAGCATCATGAATGCGGTCTCGTCCCCGGCCCGGAGCGCGCGGACGAGCGCGAGATCCTGCTGCGGTGGCTTCGGGACGTGGTGGGTCGCTCATCGGCCGGTCGGAGACCGGGCGGACCCGATCAGCCCGGGCGGGCGGCGCCGGAGAAGCTGTCCCAGTAGATGGGGACCACCGAGACGACGCTGCCGGTATGCGGCGAGTGGATCATGCTGCCGCCGCCCACGTAGATCCCCACGTGCGAGATGGGGCTGTAGAAGAACACCAGGTCGCCCGGCTGCAGATCCGACTGGGCGACGTGGGGGAGCGAGGCGTACTGCGACGCCGATGAGTGCGGGAGGTACACGCCCGCGTGCGACCAGGCCCACATCGTGAACCCCGAGCAGTCGAACCCGGTGTCCGGGCTCGAGCCGCCGTACTGGTAGGGGGTGCCGATCACCGAGTAGGCGGCCTGCAGGACGGCCGCGACGTTGCCGTTCGGGGCGGGGGGCGGTGGGATCGTGGACTCGCCGGTGGTGCTGCCTCCGCTGCCGGCGGCGTCCTGGACGGCTGCGGCCTGGGCCGCGAGCGCATCGTGGTACTTGCGGTCGAGCTCCTCGAACAGATCGCGCGCCTCGGCCACCCGAGACTCGATCTGGTCCTGCTTCGAGGCCAGGGAGTCGACGATGCCCTGGCGCTCCTCGGCCGTCGCGGCCAGCTCGGCGGCGGTCCAGCGGGCCTCCTGTTGGGCCGCCTCGGCCTCCACCGCGAGGTCCGAATCGGCCTGCGCCATGCTCCCGATGAACTCGAGGCGATCGGAGAAGTCGGCCAGCGAGGACGAGTCGAACAGCTCCGCGATCTGCGAGCCGACGCCCCGGTAGGCCCGGGAGGCGTTCGCGTTCAGGCTGCTCGTGGCTCGATCGGCCGTCGCCTGGGCCCGCTGGGCCTGGGACCGAACGTCGGCCAGCCGAGCCTGGACTTCCTGGAGCCTGAGCCGTGCCTGGTTGTACTGCTCGACCATCTGGTCGAGCTCCTGGTTCAGGGTGTCCAGGCGTGCCTGGGCCTGCTCGACCTCTTCACGGCTGGGGGCCGCGGAGGAGAGGGTTGCCGCACCGATCGTCGCCGAAGTGACGAGGAGCACGACGAGAGACAGCCGTGCGACGAGGTGCGTGCGTGTTCCGGTCATCATCCTCCGGGCAAGAGAAAGGGCTGCCTTACGACAGCCCGCGCACGAGGCTACCCGACAGCCGGGCCTCAGGCAACATTTCCGGTCAGGTCGTACATCCGAGCACGAGATCTGGAGGTCTGGTCGGGACGGCGGGACTTGAACCCGCGACCTCAGCGTCCCGAACGCTGCGCGCTACCAAACTGCGCCACGTCCCGTCGTGCCCGAGTCTATCGGCTGGGCCGGTCCGCGGCCCGCCGGTAGCATCGAGAGTGCGTGCCACGTCGGCGGCGCGGGGATGGTTCGGGCCGCGGACGGGCGCGAGGAGGGGAAGGAGGCCTGCCGTGAGGATCGCCGAGATCTGTCCACCGTGGATCGCTGTCCCCCCCAAGGGGTACGGCGGGATCGAATGGGTGGTCGCGCTGCTCGCCGACGGGCTGGCGGAAGCTGGACACGACGTCACGCTGTTCGCGACCGGGGACTCACACACCAAGGCGCGTCTCGAGTACGTCTTCGAGCAGGCGCCGGGGTCGGGCGCGATCAACGACATCATCCTGGACACGACGCACACGATGTTCAGCCTGGTGGACGCGGCCGAACGCTTCGACGTCCTGCACGTCCACTCGCCGTTCTCGACGCTCGCCGCGGCGGTCGAGACGGGGGTGCCCACGGTTCACACCCTTCACGGGTCGTTCGTGCCGGAGATGACACGGCTGTACTCGTTCGTCGCGCAGCGCGCCTGGTTCGTCGCGATCAGCGAGGCGCAGCAGCGGTTCAACGAGGACCTGCGCTACGGCGGCGTCGTCTACAACGGGATCGACATGAGCGCGTATCCCCTGCAAGAGGACAAGGAGGACTTCGTCCTGTTCCTCGGTCGGGCGGCTCCGGAGAAGGGGTGGCGGCGCGCGATCGAGGCGGCCGCGGCCTCGGGCGAGCGTCTGGTATCTGCGGTCAAGATCGCCCACCCGACCGAACAGGAGGAATGGACCAACAACATCCAGCCGATCCTCCCCCCCGACTCCGAGATCCTGGGGGAGATCACCCTTGAGGAGAAGGTCAGCCTGCTGCGCAGGGCCAAGGCCGTCCTGTTCCCGATCGACTGGGCGGAGCCGTTCGGGCTCGTGATGACCGAGGCGATGGCCTGCGGAACCCCGGTGATCGCGACCCCCCGCGGGTCGGTGCCCGAGGTCGTGGAGAACGGCGTTACGGGCTGGATCGTGGACGTCGAGGACTACGCGAACCTGACCGCCGAGCGCCTGACGCGCCTGTCCGAGATCGACCCGCGGGCCTGCCGCGACCGGGTGCAGCGGCTGTTCTCGAAGGAAGCCATGGTGGCCGGTTACGAGCGCGTGTTCGAACGCGCCGCCGGCGCGTGAATCGAGCAGGAACCAAGGGGGTCCCAAAGACGTCAGAGCGGGCATACGATGCTCCAACCTGTCCGAAGGAGGCTCCGATGTCCGCAGGGCGTCATCATCGCCCGCTCGTCCCGTTGGTCCTCGGCGTCGCGTTCGTCATGATCGCGACGCTGTTCACATCTCAAGCAGCTATCGCGGCGACCCCGTCCGTCCGGTTGCTGGTGGCCTCCACGGAACTCACGGCCGAGCGGAACAAGCGCGACCTCGTGTTCGTCGATCCGGGCGCCTACATCACACCGGTGGGCGAGGACTTCGAGCTGATCGTGAACCGTCCGGACTACGACACGCCGGTCACGGCCAAGCAAGTCGATCCGAACTCGGGCCAGATCCTTCGGACCTTCCCCGCTGATCACCTGGACGGTTGGTCCGGCCTGGCCGCCTTCGCGCATTTCACCGTGGTCAACGGACACGGCGACACCGTCGCCAGCCAGGACGTGAGCTTCTGCCCGTTCGCCTCCGTCCGGCTGTCCGACGAGAGCCCGATCACATCCGCCTACCCGTTCGGCTGCTACTCGGGCAATCCCTTCTTCCGTGGGACGGTCTGGGGCATCGACATGGGTTGGGCGAGCGCGCTCGCCGGCGGCTACTACTACGGAGGGGGTCTCGGCTGGAAGGCCAAGGGCGACGCGTACACGATCCGGATCGAGATCGATCCCGAGTGGGTCGACCTGCTCTCGATCGCGCCGAGCGAGGCGACCGCCGAGGTGCACGTCTCGATCGTGGATCACGGGGCGATGTCTGCAACCGACACGCCGCCTGCCTCGCCCAAGACCCCGGCGGCCGTCCCCTTCGCGAGCACCCCGATCGTCACCGAACCCGACCCCGCGACGCTGCCGGACTTCTTCGCGCTCCCCGCCTGGGGGATCGGCCTCAAACGCGGCTACCTCAACTTCAACGCCACGGAATGGAACGCGGGGCCCGGGCCGATGGTGGTCGACGGCTTCCGCGGCGATGCCGAGTCGACGATGGATGCGTACCAGTACTTCTTGCGCGATGGTGAGCCCGTAGGGCGGGCGCTGATCGGTCAGCTCGAGTACCACGCGGGGCGCCACAATCACTGGCATCTCGATGACTTCATCCGCTACTCGCTGCTGGATGCCAACAAGAAGACGATCCAGATCAGTCCGAAGGATTCCTGGTGTCTCGTGCCCACGGACGCGATCGACCTCTCGATCCCGAACGCAGACTGGAACGCCTATGCCCAGGATCTCCAGAGCTCGTGCAACTTCTACCAGCCAGGCTCCCTCTGGGTCCGAGAGGTCGTCCCGGTAGGGTGGGGCGACACCTACGGCCAGTACTTCAACGGTGGCGGATTCGACATCAGCGGTCTGCCGAACGGCCGCTACTACATCCGGACCGAGGTCAATCCGGGTGGATCCATCCTCGAAGTCACGACGGCCAACGACACCCAGGATCGCCTCGTCCGGCTGCTTGGCGGCCCCGGCAACCGGCGCGTGATCGTGCCGCCGTGGCACGGGATCGACTCCGAGCACTTCTGCCCCTACTGCGGCTGATCATCGAACCGCGCCGGGCCCTCGCCATCGGGGGCCCGGCGCAGCTCCAGCAGGGTCGCCTCGGGCGGACACAGGAACCGGAACGGCGCGAACTTGCTCGTTCCGAGCCCCGGCGACACGTGCACGAACGAACCACCCATCCGGATCAGCCCCGACACCAGCCGCCGCGGCAGGTGCGAGTTCGTCACGAGGGCGCCGACCCACGGCAGCCGTATCTGACCGCCGTGCGTGTGCCCGGCCACGACGAACGGGTAACCGCATGCGGCGATCTCGGGCGCCGAGTCCGGTGAGTGCATCACGGCGATCCCGAACCTGGCGGGCGTCCGCCGCGGCGCGACCCGAAGGTCCTGGCGCTGGATGTGCGCATCGTCCAGCCCGAGGAGCTCGACCGCCAGCCCGCCGAGCTCGAGGTCGGCGCGCTGGTTGGTGAGGTCGTCCCAGCCGTCCTCGGACAGGAGCTCGCGCAGCTCGTCCGAGCGGCCGCGCCGAGCCTGACGAGGCTTCCGCCGGTGAGCCGGGACGAAGTACCGGAGCGGGTTCAGCGCGCGTGGGGCGAAGTAGTCGTTCGAGCCCAGCACGAACCAGGAGGCGAGTCGCCCCCTCGTTTCGCGAACTGCGGCGACGGCGGTCTCGACGGCCTCGGGCTCGGCCAGGAAGTCGCCCGTCACGACGGTGACGTCGGCGCGCGGGATCGAAGCGAGGAACATCGCGCTTGCGCTGATCGGAGGTCACGAAGTGCAGATCCGACAGGTGCAGGACCGTGAGGGACTCGGGACCGTCGGCCGGTAGGATGGCCAGACCGCGATGCACGAGCCGGTACGCGCGGCGTTCGATCGCGACGCCGTAGACGACGCACACCACGGCGATGCTCGAGAGCGCGAGCAGGATGCGGGAGAGCACGGGAGGGGAGTCTACGTGGGCGACCCCACGCTGAAGGTCCAGGTGCACGAGCAGATGACCGCGGCCTTGCGGGCCGGGGAGAAGGTCCGTCTGGGCGCACTCCGCATGCTCGCCGCCTCGATCACCAACCGCGAGAAGGAGGTCATGCGCGAGCTCTCCGACGACGAGGTCCGCGAGGTCGCCGGCAAGGAGGTCAAGCGGCGGACCGAGTCGATCGAGGCGTTCGAGTCCGCAGGTCGCACCGAGCTCGCCGAGAAGGAGCGTGCTGAACGCGAGGTCCTTGAGCCCTTCGCCCCCGAACAGCTCTCCGACGCCGAGGTGGACGCGCTGATCGACGATGCGATCTCGGCGACCGGGGCGACCTCGATGCAGGAGATGGGCAAGGTCATGGGCGCGGTGATGGCCTCGGCCAAGGGCAAGGTGGACGGTTCGGTGGTCCAGCAGAAGGTGCGCGAGCGCCTGGCGGACTGACCGCTAGAGCGGACGTCGCGGGAGCGACTCGGGCAGCAGCGCCGGCGAGGCATCGCCGCCACCGCCGTCCCCACCTCCGTTCCCGTTCCCGCCGCCGTTGCCGTTCCCGCCGCCGTTCCCGTTCCCGTTGTTGCCGTTGCCCTCGAACGTGCCGACGAAGATCGTGACGGTCGCGCCGACGTCGACGACCTTCGAGCCGTCGCCGATCGGGATCTGGTCCACCACGATCCCGTCCAGGTGCCCGTCGTCGACCTGGACGTGCTCGATGGCGGCGACCAGCCCCTGCTTCTCGAGTTCGTGCACGGCCTGGGCTTCGGTGAGACCCGTCAGGCGGGGGATGACGATCGGCTCGCCCTTGCCGTCGCTCACGCCGAGCGTCACCGCGCTCCCGAGCTGGACCCGAGCGCCGCCGCCCGGGGCCTGCGTCAGGACCGTCCCGGCCGGCTCGAACGACTGCACGTCCTCGCGGATCGGCGTGAAGTTCGCCTTGGCCAGCTTCTTCTCGGCCTCATCGATCGGCAGGCCGACGACGTCGGGCACGGGTCCGCTCTCGGGCGGCGGCGGCGCCTCGAAGCCTTCGACCGGGAGGCCCGCCATCGCCTTGATCATGAAGTCGTGCCAGATCGGCGCGGCCACGGTGCCACCGAACACCGACCCTCCGTAGTAGCTGTCCATCGGGATCTGTCCGTTCGCGAACCCCACCCAGACCGCGGTCGAGACCTGTGGCGTGTAGCCGGCGAAGTACACGTTCGTGTAGTCCTGCGCGGTGCCGGTCTTCCCGGCAACGGGTCGGCCGATGTTCGCCGCGGTACCGGTCCCGCAGCACACGACGCGTTGGAGCATCGCGGTCACCAGGTGCGCGATCTCCGGTTCGATCACCTGCCGGCAGCGGGGCTCGTGCTGGTAGAGGACGCGCTCGTCCTTCGGAGCGTCCTTGGGGACGTTGGCGAACTCCACCCGGCGGACGGCCCACGCGTCGCAGCGCTTGCCGTCGTTCGCCAGCGTCCCGAACGCGGCCGCCATGTCCATCGTGGGGACCTCCTCGACGCCCAGCGTGATCGACGGGACAGGATCCAGGGCGACGGTGATCCCCATCCGGTGCGCCACGTCCACGATGTGCTCGGGCCCGACGTCGAGCGCGAGCTGCGCGAACACGACGTTCACGGAGTTCTGGGTCGCGGCCCACAGGTCCATGTAGCCGCTGTCGCCGCCCCCTTCGGCGTTGCTCACGCATCCGCTGGCGCTGATCCACCCGGCGAGGTTGCACAGCGGCGACTTCGACGAGTAGACCTTGCCCTGCGGGAAGCCCTGCTCGAACGCGGCCGTCAGGGTGAACGGCTTGAAGGCCGAGCCCACCTGTCGGGTCCCGCGCCAGACGAGGTCGTACTGGTCGCGGTTGTAGTTCTTGCCCGACAGCATCGCCTTGATCGCGCCGTCGGTCGCCCGAACCGAGACCAGCGAGACGTCCGGACTGTTCCTGCCGGGGTCGATGGCCGTGCTCGCGTCGACCGCCTCCTGCGCGTAGTCCTGCCACGAGGGGTCGAGCGACGTGTAGATGTTCAGGCCGCCCTGGTACAGCGTGTGCACCCGCTGGATGCGCCGCTGACCGAAGGCATCGAACGTCCCGTCCGCGTTGTCCAGGATCAGGTTCCGGATGTAGTAGACGAAGAACGGCTCGACCTTCTGCTTGAACACGCCGGCGTCCTTGGCGATCCCGAGCGGTTTGGCCCGTGCCTTCGCGGCGTCGTCGGGGTCGATCACGCCGAGTTCCGCCATGCGGTCGATCACGAGGTTGCGCCGCCCCTTCGCCGCCTCGGGGTGCGCGACCGGGTCGTACGCGCCGGGAGCCCGGATCACCCCGGCGAGCAGGGCCGCCTGCTTGAGCGTGAGCTCCTTCGCGGTCGTGTGGAAGTATGTCTCCGCCGCGGTCTGGATGCCGTAGGCGCCGTTCCCGTAGTACGCCTCGTTCATGTAGAGCTCGAGGATGTGATCCTTCGAGTACCTGCGTTCGACCCGGATCGCCAGCGCGGCCTCCTGGAACTTCCGTGCGAAGGTCTGCTCGGGCGAGTCGATCAGCACGTTCTTCACGAGCTGCTGCGTCAGCGTGGAGCCGCCCTGTTCGATGTCGCCGGCGATGAGGTTGGTGATGGCGGCGCGCATCAGGGACGGGAAGTTCAGCGCGCCGTGGTCGTAGAACGAGTCGTCCTCGATCGCGACGACCGCCTGCTGCGCGACGGGCGCGATCTTGTGGATCTTCACGTACCGGCGGTTCTCATCCAGGTAGATCTCGTCTAGGACCGTCCCGTCCGCCGCGTAGATCGTCGAGCTCTGAGGCAGGTGGGGGATACCGGCTCTCCCGACCCCCGCCGCGTCCAGGCGTTCGCGGAACGCGTTCACGCCGGCGCCGGCGGCCCCGAAGATCGGCAGGAGGGCGAGCGCGAGCACCGCGGCGAACCCCGCCATCACGACGATCAGCACGAACGGGATCAGCGGCGCGATCACCCGGCGAGGGCGGAGTTCGGGAACCCTCACCGTGTCGTCGAGGGGCTGGGTGGTGGGCTCGTCGGATCTCGGGCGATGCCGAGGTGGTGCCTGCATG
The DNA here is from genome assembly GCA_963778545.1 of uncultured Actinomycetes bacterium. GTDB lineage: Bacteria > Actinomycetota > UBA4738 > UBA4738 > HRBIN12 > DASSJM01. The sequence continues at coordinate 119,908 of CAVZUW010000018.1, forward strand.
GGGGCCCAAAGGATAGCCCGTCGGCGCGGGTACCATGGGGCCCGCCCATGCGCCGCGTCGCCCCGTTCCTGCTGTTCAGCGCGCTGTTGTGCGTGCTCCCGGGCGTCGCGGGCGCCCAGGACACGCCCTCGGTCCTGGTGGCCAAGGTGGACGGTTCGATCGACCGAACGCTGGCCTCGTACCTCGTCGGCTCGGTCGAGGAGGCCGAACGCACGGGGGCGACGCTCGTGCTGCAGCTCGACAGTGCCGGGACCCTGGACCAGGACGCCGTCGCACTGGCCGAACGGATCCACGACGCGAGCGTCCCCGTGATCGTCTGGGTGGGTCCCGCTCCCGCCAAGGCCGCGGGAGCCGGTCTCCTGTTCCTCTACGCGGCGAGCCTCGGCGCGGTCGCCCCCGGCGCGGGCGTCGGGCCGCTCGAACCCCTCGACCTGTCGGGCGACGAGCCCTCGGTCTCGGAGCAGGAGGTGGAGGCGCTCGCGACGGGGTGGGTCCAGGAGCGAGGCCGCGAGACCCCGCTCGCGTTCCCCGACCGGCCGGTGCCGGCCCGGGCCGCGCTCGACGGCAACATCGCGAGCGTCGCGGCGGTCTCGATCACCGAGCTGCTCGCGCAGGCGGACGGTCGCACCGTGGGGACGGCCGATGGCCCGGTGACGCTCCAGACCAAGATCGCGACCTCCGAGGCCGAGCAGCCGGTCACGGTTCGGTTCACCGACCTGGGGCCGTTCGATCGGGTGCTCCATGCCGCCGCCTCGCCGACCTGGATCTACGTGCTGCTCGTCCTGGGGCTCGCGGCGCTCGCGTTCGAGGCGACGCAGCCGGGGTTCGGCTTCGCGGGGTTCACCGGGGTCGGGATGCTCGCGCTCGCCGCGTACGGACTCACGGTCGTGCCGTTCTCCCCGCTCGGGCTCGGCCTTCTGCTCGCCGGGATCGCCCTGCTGACCCTGGACGCGCGTCTGCGGAAGCTCGGGCCTCTCACGCTCGCCGGGATGCTGGCGTTCGTCGCGGGCTCGGTGCTGATCTTCGGGGGCGTCGCCGATGAGATCGACGTCTCGCCGTGGCTGATCGGGTCCTTCTCGGTCGCCGCCCTCCTGTATTGGGGCTTCGGTCTGACCGTCGCGATGCAGTCCCGCGACCGGCTCACCTCCACGCAGCGCGGCCTGGTCGGCCTGGTCGGCGAGGCACGGGGTGAGCTCAAGCCCGACGGGCCGGTGTTCGTGAAGGGGGCGCTCTGGCGGGGCCGGAGCTCCGACGGGCCGATCCCGGCGGGGAGCCGGATCCGCGTGCGTGGCGTGGACGGCCTGATCCTCAGGGTCGAGCAGGAGCCCCCGACCGCCCCGGGGCCCGACCTGCCGAACGAGGCCTAGGCGGCCCGACCCCGCTCTGCCTCCCACGTCTGTTGCGATTCCCTTGCGGTTCCCCGGGTCGAGCAACCCTTCGGAATCCCCGGAACGTCCAGTTACGAAAGACCTATCGAAGGCATCGGACCGAGGAGCGACCTGGTGGTGGAACGGATGCGCGCCGGCTGGACCTGGGGCTGGCAGTTCGACGGAGCATGCAGGGGCGAGGACTCGTCCCTGTTCTTCGCGCCCAGCTACTTCGAGAAGCGCGAGGAGAAGGCCGCTCGCGAGGTCAAGGCCAAGGCCATCTGCGCCGGCTGCCCGGTCCTCGAACCCTGCCTCGAGTACGCCCTCCGGGTCCGCGAACCGCACGGGATCTGGGGCGGCCTCAACGAGTACGAACGGCGTCAACGCCTCCGCCGGCAGGCCCTCCAGGCCGGCTAGGCACCTCGACCGCCCGTTTCTGCCACCATCCCCTCGGTCCGGTCGCGGCGGCCGGGTGCGTCTCGCTGAAGGAGGGTGGTCCCGTGATCGAGGAACGGCTCGCCGAGCTCGGCATCGAGCTCCCGCCCGCCCCGCAGCCCGTCGCCTCGTACATCCCCGTCAAGGTCGTGGGCGACCTCGCCTGGGTGGCGGGTCAGGTGCCGATGCAGGACGGGGCGGTCACCGTCTCGGGCTCGGTGGGGTCGGACGCGACCACCGAGGAGGCGAACGCTGGAGCCCGCCGGTGCGCGATCCAGGCGCTCTCGGCGCTGCGTGCGGCGCTCGGGAGCCTGGACCGGGTCACGGGGGTCGTGAAGGTCGACGTGTTCGTCGCCTCCGCGCCCGGGTTCACCGACCAGCCCACGGTCGCGAACGGCGCGAGCGACCTGCTGGTCGAGGTCTTCGGCGACGAGGGCCGGCATGCCCGGGCGGCGGTCGGCGTCCCCGAGCTCCCGCTCGGCGCGGCCGTCGAGGTGGCGCTCCTGGTTCAGCTCGGCTGAGCCGGAGATCCGCTCGCACCGGTCGCGGCGCCGCGCGCGAACCGGAGATCGCCCGAACGCCGGGTGACGCCGGTCCGGTCCAGATGCTCGGCGAGCGGGACGGCGTACTTCCTCGACGTGCCGAGCCGTTCGCGGAGCGCGCTCACGGTGATGCCGTCCGCGCCCGCCTCGCGGACGATCGTCCCCGCGCGTTCGACGACCTCGCGGGTCAGGACGAGCTCGGCCGAGATCCGGACGAGGGCACCCGAGCGCACCGCCGCGTCCAGGACGCCGGCGGCGACGCCGGATGCGCGGAGCTCGGCGATCGTCGGTGGGGTGGGCTCGGCGCTCCGCACGACGTCGACGAGCGCGGCGATCTCGTCGCCGGCTTCGGCTCGATGCGACGCGAGCCGAACCGCGGCGCCCTCCCGGACGAGCGCCCCCTCGGTCTCGAGCCGATCGATCGCGGCGTCGGCGAGTTCGAGATCGCGCGGCGCCCCCGATGCGGCGAACGCGTCCGCGACCGATCGCCGGACCGTCGCGATGTCCTCGCCCACCGCGGCGGGCTCCTCGGCGTGGAACGCGGCGAGCCGAGCCATGATCGCCGCGCCGATCCCGTCGAAGGTGTCCCGGGCGACCCACCACCCGCCCAGCCGCACCGCGCCGTCCACGTCGTCGGGCGCGAAACCCAGGATCGACCGGACCTCATCGATCCGCACGGCCCGGCGTTCGGCGACCAGCAGGGCCGGGAGCTCGGTGCGCGATGCGTGCGCTCTCGCTTCCAGACGCGGGGTCGGGGTCGGACCTGCGCGGCGGGGCGGAGCGGTGTCGAGGACGACCCCGCCGGCGATCGTCCGCCGCCGTCCCGACTCGCGCAGGACGAACCGGTCGCCGACGTCCAGGACGAGCGGTTCGGAGAGCGTGATCCTGACGAAGGCCCCGTCGTCGGGCACCTGCCGCGCGTCGTAGAGGCGGATCCGCGCATCGCGTTCGGCCGCGCCCGCGTGCAGCTTGAAGGCGCCGCGCGACGTGATCGGGCGGTCGAGCGATCGGACGGGTTCGATGCGCGCCTCGAGGACGGACGAGGAGGTCCACAGGCCGGCCGGGGCCAGGACCTCGCCCCGCGCGATACGTGCGCGCTCGGCGGTGAGGTTGGCCGCGACCCTCGAGACCGGTGACGCGCTCCCGACGTCGCGGTGGTGCGTCTGGAGTCCCCGGATCCTCGCTCGGGTCCCGGACGGCAGGAGCTCGACCTCCTCGCCGGTCGCGAGCGGCCCGCCGGTGAGCGTCCCGGTCACGACGGTGCCCGAACCCTTGATCGAGAACACGCGGTCGACGTGCAGGCGGGGGCGCCCCTCGCGCTCGGGCTCGGGGGCGCCGGCGAACATCGCGTCGAGCGCGGCGACGAGCTCGCCGAACCCCTCGCCGGTCGCGGACGAGCACGCGACGATCGGGGCGCCCTCGAGCGAGGTGCCCCGGACGCGTTCGGTCACCTCGGCTCGGGCGCCTTCGAGCCCCGCGGCGTCGACGAGATCGAGCTTGGTGAGCGCGATCACGGCGCCGTGCGCGCCGAGGACGTCGACGATCTCGAGGTGCTCCTCGGACTGCGGCTTCCACCCCTCGTCCGCCGCGACGACGAACAGCACGAGGCGGACCGGCCCCACGCCGGCGAGCATCGTGCGGACGAACCGCTCGTGTCCGGGCACGTCGACGAACCCCAGCTCGCGCCCCGAGGGGAGCGTGCACCATGCGTACCCGAGCTCGATCGTCAGGCCCCGGCGCTTCTCCTCGTCGAGACGATCGGGGTCCATCCCGGTCAGACGCGTGACGAGGCTCGACTTGCCGTGATCGACGTGGCCGGCGGTGGCGACGACGGAGGGTCCGGCGTCGGGCGGTGCCTCGGGCGCCGCGGCGCCCGAGCGTTCAGTCATCGGGCAGGTCGTCGCCCTCGAGCGCGTAGCGGACGGCTCGGACCAGGTCGGGCATCGCCTCCGGCGAGACCGTCCGCAGGTCGAGCAGCACGCCGCGTTCGGTGACCCGGCAGAACACCGACGGCGAACCGGTGCGCAGACGAGCCGCCATCGCGTTGGGTTCGGGGGCCCGGATCTCGACGCCGAACGACGGGATGCCCGTCCCCGGCAGCGCGCCGCCGCCCACCGCGGACTCGCACGCGATCACGTGCGCGCCCTCGAGGTCGCCGTCGAGCGCCATCGCGAGCTCGTCGGCGCGGCGCCGCACGTGCGCGGGCGGCTCGCGGAGCATCGTCCACACGGGGAGCTCCGAACCCCGGCCGAGTGCGTGCTGGGCGAGGACCGACTCGAGCGCGGCCACCTGCATCTTGTCGACGCGCACGGCGCGCGCGATCGGGTGGCGCCGGAGACGCTCGACCAGCTCGCCGCGTCCGAGCACGATCCCGGCCTGCGGTCCGCCGAGCAGCTTGTCACCCGAGAACACGATGAGATCGGCGCCGTCCGCGAGCGCGTCCGCCGCGCTCGGCTCGTCCGCCGTGGCGCCCGGGACTCGTTCGAGCAGGCCCGAACCCAGGTCGTACAGGAACGGCACGCCCGCCTTGCGCGCGATCGCGGCAAGGTCCTTGGGGCTCGGGGTTGAGGCGAACCCCACGACGCGGTAGTTGCTGGGATGCACCTTGAGGATCAGCGCGGTCTTGTCGTTCAGCGCCGAACGGTAGTCCGAGGCTCGCGTCCGGTTCGTCGTGCCGACCTCGACGAGCCGCGCGCCCGAAGCCCCCATGATGTCGGGGATCCGGAACTCCCCGCCGATCTCGATCAGCTCGCCGCGCGAGACCAGGACGCCCTTCCCGCGCGCAAGCGATGCGAGGGCGAGCAGCAGGGCCGCGGCTCCGTTGTTCACGACCAGCGCGCCCTCGGCGCCGGTCATCGAGGTGAGGAGTCGCTCGGCGCGCGTCGAACGCCGACCGCGCGCGCCGGACTCACGGTCGACCTCGAGATCGACGTAGCCCTGCCCGGCTCGCGCCGCCGCGGCCGCGGCACGTTCCGGCAGCGGTGCCCTGCCGAGACCCGTGTGGAGCACCACGCCGGTGGCGTTGATCACGCGGATCAGGCCGGCGGCGGTCCCCGACGCCAGCGCGAGCGCTCGCGCTAGGATCTCGTCGTCGGGCGGGGGCTCTGCGCCCTCCTCGGCGGCTTCCCGGACCTTCTCGAGCGTCACCGACAGCGCGTGCTTGACCAGCGGCCGGCCGAAGGTGCCGATGGCGCGCCGCCCCGGTTCGGAGCGCAGGAGCGCGTCCACCGAGGGGATGCGGCGACGGGGTTCGGAGCCTGCGATCCCGATGGCGTTTCCCGTGCGTTCGCGTTCGGCGCGGGCCATGGTGCGGCCAGCCTACTACCGGCCTGCCGCCGCCTCCCGGGCTCGTTGGTCGCTGCCGCCCGTCCGTGGCAGGATGGACACGGTGGATACCGAGGAACGCGCCGCCTTCACCGCCGCCTCCGAGAACTGGATGGTCCGGGGCGGCGGGGTCGATATCGAGATCGTTCCCCAGGGGACGCTCGGGACCCAGGAGATGATCCTCAACATCGGCCCGCAGCACCCGTCGACCCACGGCGTGCTCCGCATCATCCTCGAGCTCGACGGCGAGGTCATCACGCGCGCCGAACCGGTCATCGGGTACATGCACCGCGGGGCCGAGAAGCTCGCCGAGTACCGGGACACGCGGCAGGTGCTCGTGCTGATGAACCGCCACGACTGGCTCTCGGCGTTCAACAACGAGCTCGGCTGGATCATCGCGGTCGAGCGGCTCGCCGGGATCGAGGTGCCCGAACGCGCGCAATGGATCCGGACGATGCTCGCGGAGTGGAACCGCATCCTGAACCACCTGATGTTCATGGGTTCGTACCCGCTCGAGCTCGGCGCGATCACCCCGATCTTCTACGCGTTCATCGAACGCGAGCTGATCCAAGGGCTCATGGAGTCGGCGACCGGCGGGCGGATGCACTTCTCTTACGTTCGCGCCGGCGGCCTGAAGGACGACCTGCCCCTCGGATGGCTCAAGCAGTCCGCCGACGTGCTCCGGCAGGTGCGCGCGAAGCTGAAGGACTTCGACAACCTCGTGATGGGCAACGAGATCGTCTTCGCGCGGACCAAGGGCATCGGGGCGATCCCGCCGGAGACGGCGGTCGCCTACGGGTGCTCGGGCCCCGTGCTGCATGCGAGCGGCGTCGCGATGGACCCTCGCAAGGACGAGCCCTACGCGAGGTACGACGAGGTGGAGTTCGACGTTCCGATCGGTCGCAACGGCGACTCGTACGATCGCCTGTGGGTCCTGGTCCAGCGCATGCACGAGTCCTGCGCGATCATCGAGCAATGCATGGAGAAGCTGCCCGCAGGCGACTACATCGCAGGGAAGCTGCCGAAGAAGCTCTCGCTCGAGGGCGAGACGTACGTTCGGACGGAGAACCCGCTCGGGATGATGGGCTACTACGTCGTCGGGAACGGGAAGAAGGAGCCGTACCGGCTCAAGATGCGGACGCCGTCGTTCTCCAACATCTCGGTGTTGCCCGCGATGCTGCCGGGATCGCTCGTTCCGGACCTGATCGCGCTGCTGGGCTCGATCTTCTTCGTGGTGGGCGACGTCGACCGCTAGCTAGGTCTGGCGGTTGAACCACACGCCGCCCGGGCCGTAGTAGCTCTTCCCCTCGCCCCAGACGCCGATCGTGTGGCCGTCACTGGTGATCGCGATCTCGCCGTAGTCCCCGTAGGCCTCGTCGAACCCGCTCGGGTGCTTGTACACGGTGCCCGACGTCGCGTCCGAGATCTTCTCGCGGGTGCTCCAGGTCGCCCCCAGGTCTTCGGTCGTCCGGTACCAGACCTGCCACCGGTGGTTGCGTCGCGCCATGAACCACACCCGTGCGTCGTTGTTGCCGTCGCCGACGGCCGCCGGGAACGCGGAGTTGACGCCGTCCTTCGACAACGCCACGCGGTCGCTCCAGGTGAGGCCACCGTCGGTCGAGGAGCGGGCGTAGACGGTCTGGGGGCCGAAAGGGGTGCTCGCGCCGTTGTAGACGATCACGAGATCCCCGTCCTGATCGGCGACGAGCGACGGTCCGCTGTCGTAGAAGTCGCTGTAGCACGACCGTGACGTGCACTCGGTCCCGAGCTCGAGCTCGTCGACGACGAGCTCCGACCAGCTGGCGCCCTCGTCATCGGACGCGAACACGTGGACCTTCTGTACGCCCTCGGCGGCGTGATCGGGGCCGGTGTAGGAGAAGCTCACCTGACCGAAGACGATGCGCCCGTCCGGGAGCACGGCGCCGCCGTAGTCGAAGTAGTACCGATCGCTGTCGGTGACCTTGGTGGTGGACCAGGCGACGCCGCCGTCGTGCGACACCGCCGCGTATGCGTCGCCGCCCGTCGGCCCGTTGAACTGCACGTACACGTCCTGCCCGTCCGGGCTGAGGGCCAGGTTCGGCTTGTCGCCCCACTTCACGTCGGGATGGATCCACGTGGGCTTGGTCCAGGTCGCGCCGTGATCGGTCGAACGCGCGAACTGGATCCTGAAGCCGTTCATCCACACCGCGACGACGTCCCCGGTGTCGGGAACGACCTCGATCAGCGGGTCGAACTGCCCCCCGATGCCCTTGCAGCGGCACAGGAAGCGTTCGGGCTGCCAGGTCGCGCCGCCGTCGTCGGAGACGTGGAGGATCATCGCGGGGTCGGGACAGCCGCTCGCGCACGCGTCCTTGCCGCCGTAGCGGTTGTGCAGGATGTAGACGTACGGGGCGTTCGGGTCGGCGGCGACCGCGGGCTCCCAGTCGTTGCCGGTCCGGTTCACGACCCGCTCGCCGGCCCAGCCGGGCGAGGGGTCGCGGTGGATGTTCTCGATGACGCCGACCGTCCCCGCTTCCGTCGCGACCTCGAGTGCCTCGGTGCGCTCTTCGACGAGTTCCTGCTGCTCCTCGATCTCCTCGGTCAGGCCCTCGTCGACCGGCTCGTTCGCTCGAGCGCGCGGTGCGCTCGGCGCTTCCGAGGACGTGCACGCGGACAGGACCACGGCCGTCAGCGCCAGGGCGACGATCGCGGCCCGGGGGCTCGGTGGACGAGGGTTTCGCATCATCGTCGAACCTATCGCACCTCGGGGCGTTCGGCCTGCGTGCGCGCCCGCGCGAGCCACGGGGGCTCGGGGAGGCCCTCGGTCGCGAGCACGAGCCACCAGAACCCGCCGAACCGCGAGGGGTCGGTGAGCAGGCTCGCCCGGCTCCGTTCCTCCCAGACGCGCACGGCCTCGGCGTCGCGTCCCGCGCGCTGCAGCTCGGACTGCGTCGCCCGCATCGTCTGTTGCCATCGATCGTGCCCGAGGGCGCGCAGGGCCGCCTGCTGGGTCACGGGCTCGAACGCCAGCAGCCCGTCCGAACGCGCGCGGTCGGCGATCATCGAGACGTCGACGCCCGCGGTGATGTCGTTGCCTCCCGGATCCGCGAGGACGTCGGCGACCTCTCGGTGTTCGCGGTACCCGTGCACCGGCCCTGCGGGACCCTCCACGCTGCCGTAGTCGATCAGCAGGACGTAGCCGCGTCGGAGCGCCTGCGCGAGCGTGCGAAGCAGCGCGAACGCCCCGACCGGCACGGTCGTCTCCTCGCCGGGTTCGAGCCGCGTCGGTGGCCCCGAGCCGTTCGACCACGGCACCTCGATCTCGACGAGCGATGCGCCCGCCAGACCGACCCGGACCTCCCTCGGGCCGTCCGGTCGGCCGCGGACCGGGACGAACGGGAGGTTGTCGAGGACCTCGTTCGCGAGCACCACACCATCGAACGTGTCCAGCTCGGCGAGCGTGGACGCCGAGGCGAACCCGCGCGCGGCGAGCGCGTCGCGTGCGCCGGGGCTGATCTCGACGCCGATGTAGGCAGGTCGCGGGGCGGGCAGCTCGGCGAACGCGGACGCCAGCGCCTCGGCGAACGTGCCGTCGCCGGCGCCGAGCTCGACGACGGGGAGCGGCTCGGGCTCGCCGAGCGCGAACCAGGCATCGAGCAGCGCGCCGCGGACGCAGTGCGCGAACACGAACGGGTGCACGTGGGGGCTGGTCACGAAGTGCTCGTCGGCGCCCACCGGCGGGGTCTCGAAGAACCCACCGGGGCCGTACAGGGCGATCTCCATGTACTCGTCGAAGCCGATCGGGCCGTGGTCCTCGATCGCCGCGCGCACGCGTCGCGCAACCGGGTCGCTCACGGTCCAAGCCTAGTGACCTGCGGCCGTCCGCCGCGGTCCGCGGATGTCGGCGGTGCGGGTGCGTGCGAGGATGCCGCTCGTGGACGAGGAGATCCGCGAGGCGGCGTCGGCCGTCGTCGCGCGCGACGCCGAGGAGGGGCTCGAGGTGCTGGTGCTGGAGCGGAGCGCCGCGAGCCGCTTCCTGCCGGGCTACGTGGCGTTCCCCGGGGGGTCGACCGACGAGGAGGACGGGGAGCTCGCGCGGCGGTGGTTCGGGACGCCGGAGGAGGCGCGCCGGGCGTGCGCGGTCCGCGAGCTCGTCGAGGAGGTTTCGCTCGTCCTCACGCGGTCGGGGCTCGGGCAGGGCGACGAGCTCGGCGGCGTGGACGCCGCCCCGCCGTCGGCCGACCAGCTGCGCGAGATCGCCCACTGGGTCGCGCCACCGAGGGTCCCGGTCCGGTTCGACGCGCGCTACTTCGCGGTCCGCGCATCCGTGGGACTCGAGGCCGTGCCCGACGGCGGCGAGACGGCGGACGCGTGGTGGATCTCGCCGGCCCGGCTCCTCGAGGATTGGACCGCGGGTCGTCGTCGGCTCTACTGGCCGACCTTCTTCACGGTGACCGAGATCTCCGGTTGCCACTCGGTCGACGACCTGTTCGGGCTCACGATCGTGACGCGGGAGCCCGACGACGACGAGCTCGAGCGGCTGCCCCGCTCGACGTTCTGGCAGGACTGATCGCGATGCGCGTGATCCGCGTCCTGGCGCCGAACCCCGGCATCCGCGAGCTCGAGGGGACGAACACGTGGATCGTGGGAGACGCACCGGCGCTCGTGATCGACCCCGGGCCCGACGATCGGGGGCATCTCGCCGAGGTCGCGCGGACCGCGGGTTCGGTCGGTGCGATCGCGCTGACCCACGATCACCCGGACCACGCACCCGGCGCGCTCCCGCTCGCGGCGATGACCGGCGCGCGGGTGTTCGCGGCCAAGCTGATGGAGGGACCGGCCGAGGGGCCAACGGAGGCGATCGAGCGGATCCGCGACGGCGAACAGGTGTCGACCGGTTCGGTTTCGCTGGCGGTGGTCGCGACGCCCGGCCACACGCCCGACCACGTCGCGTTCTTCGATGCGCGCACGGGTTCGCTGTTCACGGGCGATGCCGTGCTGGGCCGGGGTACCAGCGTGATCGATCCTCCGGAGGGCGATCTGGCCGCCTACGTGCGTTCGCTGCGCCGGATGCGGGAGCTGGGGCCGAGGACGATCTATCCGGGGCACGGACCGGTCGTCCTGCGCGCGCTCGCCAAGCTCGACGAGTACCTCGACCACCGGACGATGCGCGAGGAGCAGATCCTGACCGGCCTCGGCGACGCGTCGCGCACACCGGAGGAGCTGGTCGCCGAGATCTACGCGGACTACCCGCCCGAACTGCACGAGCTCGCCGCGCGCTCGGTGCTCGCGCACCTGCTCAAGCTCGAGGTCGAGGGTCGCGCCGAGAAGCGTACGAAGGCCGGCGTCGTCCGGTGGTCCGCGATCGAACCGCGTTCGTGCGAACGATGCGGCCGTCCGGTCCGCGGGCGGGTGCGTCTGTGCGGCTCGTGCACGGTCGCGGTGCTCCAGGAGTAGGTCGCTCCACGCGGCGACGGCGAGCTCGCGTCACCCCTCCGCGGCGTCCCGCAGCGCGTCGGGATCCGTGATCACGAACCGTCCCCCGCCCGACCGGACGACGCCCCGCGCCGCGAGGGCGCCCACCGTCCGATTCACGGATTCGCGCGACGCCCCCACCATGCGCGCGAGCTCGTCCTGCGTGAGCGGGATGCGCAGCCGGACGCCGTTCGGACCCGGCACGCCGTGATCGTCGGCGAGCTCGCGCAGGCGCCCGACGACGCGGGTCCGCAGGTCGGCCGCCATCGCATCCTCCAGCGCCGCCGAGGTCCGGTGCAGCCGGGCGGCGATCAGGCGAAGGAGCTCCTCCGCCGTCGCCGGGGTGCGTTCGAGCATCGCCCGCATCGACGGGATCGGCAGGGCGAGCACGGTCGTCGGCCCGAGGGCCTGGGCGCGGACGAGCGAGGGATCGCCCAGGAGCGCCGACTCGCCGAACAGGTCCCCTTGGCACAGGAGCCCGACGACGATCTCGCGCCCCGACGCTGTCACCGACGAGAGCCGAACGGCGCCGGCCGTCACCAGGAACAGGCTCGACACGCGATCGCCCTGTCGGACGATGACCTCGCCGTGAGGGAGCCGGCGGGTCACGCCGCCCTCCGTTCGGTCGAGCGCAACCCCCACGCGGCGACCCTAGCGCCACCCGCCGACACGAGCTCCGACGGTCCGGCCGCCGCCTTCGACAGCCTCACGCCTGTCGGGGTAGGCTGCGCTCCCAACGCCGCCGAGCGACGGACGAGGAGACGACGTGACCGTTCGGGCACGAGATGCGCTCGCACAGGTGCCGCTGTTCGCCGGCATGCCGTCACGCTTCCTGAAGCGGCTCGCCGACAAGATGGACGAGCAGCGGTTCATGGAGGGCGCGACCATCGTTCGCCAGGGGGAGCCGGGCGAGATCTTCTACGTGCTCATCGAGGGCGAAGCCAAGGTCAAGGACGCGAACGGACGCGTGCTGTCCCGGCTGATCCCCGGTGACTTCTTCGGCGAGATCTCGCTGATGGACGGCGGACCGCGCACCGCGACGGTCGTCGCCGAAACCAACCTCACCACGCTGGCGCTCTCGCGCAAGGACTTCTCCGCGCTACTCCGGTCGGAGCCGAAGGTGACGGTCGGCCTGCTCAAGCACGCCTCCGCGCTGCTCCGACGGCTCGAACGCCCCGCCTCCGGCTGAGCGTTGCGCGCCGAGCTGTCCCGTCCCGGCGACCCCGGGTCCGTCGTCGCCGTCGCGACGTGGTCGAACGGGCGCCCGGACCTCGAGGTGCTCGACCCGTCGGTCGAGGGTCTCGACACGCTCCTGCGGCCGACACCGGTCGTGGTCGACGATCCGTCGCTCCGGCCCCCGGGGACGAGCGGCGACGTGCTGCTGGAACCCGGATCGCCCGCCTGGTTCCGTGCGGCCCTGCTCACGCGTGCCGAGCCGCTCGGTCTGCACGTCCGCTTCGTGGCCTCGCAGATCGTCGGCGGCTGGGATCCCGCGGCGTCGTACCGGTCGTTCGAGGAGCAGATCGAGCGGCTGGCCTCGCCCTGACCTACGGGTTGGCGGCGACCCATCCCTTGCCCGCGTCGCAGAACGGGCGGAAGTCGCAGAACCGGCACTGCGGTCCCGGCGTGGGGTCGAACGCGGCCGCCCCGATCCCGCGGAGCCACGAGCCGATCCGTTCGCGGATCGCATCGACGTCGTCGACCGTGTGCGAACGCTCCTCGCCGGCCGCGAGGTACAGGTACGTGAGCCGGAGATCCTCCGGCGCCTTGTGCCACACCTCGATGCACGCGAGCGCGTACAGGTCGAGTTGGAGGCGCGCGAGCGGATCGTCGTCGGGCGGCAGCCGGCCGGTCTTGTAGTCGACGATCTCCCACGGTCCGTCCGGGAGTCCGTAGATCGCGTCGATCCGGCCCTTGATCGCGATCCCTTCGAGCGGGAGCAGGAACGGGCGCTCCGCGTACAGCGGCACGCTGTTCGAGAACCGGCTCCGGAGGAACGCCGACCTCAGGTCCTCGAGCTTGCCGGGCGTGCCGGCGAGCTCCTCCACGGTCACATCGGGTTCGTCCTCGACCTCCAGCAGGGTGGCCTGGCCGCGCGACTTCATCTCGATCCACCGGTGGATCTCGGTGCCGATCCGGGCGCTCGGGCCGGCGAACCTCGGAAGCGGGCGGACGGCGGACCAGTAGTAGAGCTTCGGGCACCGCGCGTAGCCGATCAGCCCGCCGACCGACACGGTGGACGGTCGAGCCGGTCGTTCGTCCACCTCCGCCTCCTGCGCTCGTAGATGCGTGGCCAGCGTACGGCGCGCGGCCGACGCCTCCTCGAACGCGACGCGCTCGCCTGCAGACAGGGCCTCGATCGCGGGGCCCGCGACGCCGCCGCCTTCGCGCGCCGCGAGCGCGGCCCGGCGCCAGCCCTCGGGGAACAGCTCGTCACGGTCGTCGGGGCGGGCCGGCCCCGGCCACGGCTTGACGAAACGCTGCCGGTATCCCTCGAGCGGGTTGGTGCGCTCGGCCTCGGCCTCCTCCGCGTCGGGCTCGTCGGCGGGCCAGATCGCTCCACCGCCCTGACGCGCCCACTTGAGCAGCTCGATCAGGAACCGCCCGATGCCCTTGGCCATCAGGTTCTCGCCGTACCAGTTGGCCGACGAGACGAACAGGTGCTGCTTCGCGCGGGTGAGCGCCACGTAGCAGGTGCGGCGTTCCTCGGCGACCTCCTGTTCGCGCAGGGCATCGGTGAACGCCTTCATGTTGTCGTCGAAGCTCGGCAGCAGGTCGCGGTCGCGTCGGAGCTCGACGTCGAGCGAGCTCCCCTTCCGTGCGGGGTTCTGCTGCACGCGCGCGTCGGGGAACAGGCCGTTCGCGAGCCCCGGGACGAACACCGCCTCGAACTCGAGCCCCTTGGCCGCGTGCACCGTCATCACCTTCACCGAGTCGTCGTCGCTCGGCTGGACCGGGTTCCACTCGCGGTCGTCGTCGATCGAGTCGAGATGCTCGAGGAAGGCCCGGAGCGTGAGCTCGCCGTCGACGGGCTGGAACGCGTGCACCTGCTCGAGGAACGCCGCGAGGTTCCGTCGCCGCGCGAGCGCCATCGGCTGGTCCGCGGCCGAATCGAGCTCGGCCAGCAGCCCCGTCCGGCGGATGATCTCGGCGAGGAACTCGCCGACCGGTCGTCGCGCCGCCACGCGGAGCGCGTCGAGCTCGTCGCGGAACTCGGCGAGCCGAACCCGCCCGTCCTCGGTGAGCCCCTCGATCTCGTCCAGGCGTTCGAGCGCCTCGGCCATCAGGAACGGATGGTCCTCGAGCAGGTCGTCATCCTCATCGAGCGCAAGGTCCGCGAGGAGCTTGCGGAGCTCGCCGCCGCTGGTCCGGGACCATCCGGCCAGCACGCCGAGGTCGCGCAGCCCGATGCGGTACCGGGGCCCGGTCAGGATCCGAGCGAGCGCGACGCCGTCGCGCGGGTCCTCGGTCGCGCGCGCGTAGGCGAGCACCTCGACGATCTCGGGGAGGTGGATCAGCCCCGCGAGGTTCACGAACTCCGCCGGCACCTCCACTCGCGCCGAACGCCAGCTGCAGCGCCTCGAACAGCCGGTGGGTCCGGCACAGGACGGCCATGTCGCGCCAGGCGACGCCCTCGGCGTGCAGCGCGTGCGCGCGCTCGGCGACGCCCTCGGCCTCCGCGATCTCGTGCTCGTAGCGGGCGACCTCGACGTGTCCCGCGCCGTTGCGGTCCCACGGGCGGAGCAGCTTGTCGGGGTCGGGGCGCTGGTTCGCCGGCAGCGCGTCGATCACGCGGTCGGCCGCCTCGAGGATCCGGGCACCGGAGCGGAAGTTCGTGTAGAGCGGGAGCTGTGCCGACTCGGTCCCGTCGGGGAGCGGGAACTCCGCGCGGAAGTGGAGCAGGTTCCACAGGCTCGCGCCGCGCCACGCGTAGATGTTCTGGTCGGGGTCGCCGACCGCGGTCACCGGATGGCCTTCCCCGAACACGGCGCGCATCAGCACCGCCTGCGCGTGGTTCGTGTCCTGGTACTCGTCGAGCAGCACGGCCCCGAACCGCTCGCGGTAGGCCTTGCCCACCTCCGGGTGGTCCGACGCGATGCGGACCGCGTGCGCGATCTGGTCGCCGAAATCGATCACGCCGAGCTCCGCCTTGAGGTCGCGGAACACGCGAACCGCCCGGGCGATCTCGATCCGCTCCTGCGCGGCGGCGAACGGCTCCGCCGACTTCGCCTTGCCGAGCGCGCCGAGCTTGCCCTCGACGTGTTCGATCACGGTCTCGGGCTGGACGAGGTGGTTCTGGAGCTGCTGGTCGAGATCCAGGATGTAGCCGACGATCGCGGGCTGCCACCGCGTGTGCAGCGTCTCGAACGTCATCCGGTCGAGCACCCGGGCCGCGATCTGCGCGCGCTGGGCCTGGCTGAGCACCCGCTGGCCGGGTTCGAGCCCGATCAGCATCCCGTGGCGTTCGAGCACCTGGGCGGCGAACGCGTGGTAGTTCGAGATCTCGGGTTCCTCGCCCTCGTCCAGATCGAGGGTCCGGAGCGCCTTGCGCATCTTCAGGATCAGGTTCTCGGTGGCCTTGTTCGTGAACGTGAGGCAGAGCACGTTGCCCGGCATCACGCCCTCGTGGTCGGCCGGCCAGGCCCCCGTCGCGACCATCGCGAGGTAGATCACGCGCGCGGCCATCACCGACGTCTTCCCGGATCCGGCGCCGGCCACGACCACGCAGGGTTCGAGCGGCCACGAGATCGCGGTCCACTGTTCGGGCGTGGGTTCGCCGCGGAGGAAGTCGACGATCGGTTGCGGGTAGCGCTCGGTCATGAGCCGGCCACGACCTCCGTCGGCGCGGTCGCGACCGCGTCGATCGGGAACACGGCGCCGCCCTGCGGGTAGCGCGTGCAGAGCGTCTGGAAACGGCAGAAGAAGCAGCTCGCCTTCGTGTTCGCGACGTACCGGCGCTCCTCGTTGAGCTCGCGGATGCGGTCGATCAGCTCGGTGAGCCGTTCGCGCATCCGTGCCTTGTAGTCCTCCTCGACGTCCTCGGAGACCGACCACGCCTTGACGTCGAGCGCCGGGTTGGCCTTCTTCCCGCCGAGGAACGCGAGCTCGACCGCCTGCACCGGCCGGTGCTCGGCCAGCTCGTCGTCCTCGTTGACCGCCAGGTAGTAGATGCCGAGCTGCAGGCTCTCGGAGGGCTTGGGCGCGCTGTCCGAACGTCCGGTCTTGTAGTCGGTGATCCGCGTGCCGCCCTCGGGCACCGGCCCGATCCGGTCGATCTTGCCGCGGATCCGCGCGCCCTCGAACTCGAAGGTGAACCCGCGCTCCGTCGCCGTCGCCTGCGGCTCTGCGTAGCGTTCGAACCAGTTCCGGATCAGGACGGTCTTGGCGTTCGCGCGCTCGGCTTCGGAGATCGCGTACGAAGGGAAGCGGGTCTTCTCCCACCGCTCGTCCAGGACGCGTTCGAACGCCTCGGGCGTGCGCTCGACCTCGCCACGCTCGCACGCCTCGATGATCGAGTGCACGAGCTTGCCCACCCACGCCTGGTAGCCGCCGCCGGGATCGAGCCCGAGCTCGCTGGACAGCACGAACTGCAGCTCGCAGTTCTCCAGCGTGGACAGCCGCGAGTACGACAGCGAGAGGGCGTCCTCCGCCACCGCCGACAGGTCGGTCCACTCGCGCTGGAACCACCATCGCGCGGGGTCGTCCCCGAGCGCGAGCAGCCCCTCGAGACCCGCGAGCCGCTCGGCCGCCGTCGCGTTGGGATCGCCGAGCCCTCGCCGCCACGCGGAGGCCGCCTCGAACGTCGACACCGGCTCGGCGAACGGCGCGGCCGGGACGTCGCGCCACGGCAGACCGAGCTCCTCGACGAACCGGGAGGTGAGCGTCACGGAGGACTCGTCGCCGTGCGGATCGGTCGCGGTCAGCACCACCCGGCGCCGCGCGCGCGAGCGGACCATCCCGAACAGGCGGCGCTCGTCGGCGAGCCGGCGCCGGTTGATCTCGGAACGCGCGACCGCTCCCTCGAGCGTCGCGAGATCGAACATCGGCTCGGGCCGGGACAGGCTCGGGAAGTCACCCTCGAGCGCGTCGAGCACGATCACCGTGTCGAACTCGCGACCGGCGGCCGCGTGCGCGGTCAGCACGTGCACCTCGTCGTGGCGGCTCTCGTCGCCCGCCGCGAGGACCGGCGCACCCTCGGCCGCTCCGAGCGACAGCAGGAAGGCCTCGGTCGACGGGTCGGCCGCCGCGCCCGCCGACGCGACGGCGTTCGAGAGCTCGACCACCGCGTCGAGGTCGACGAGCGCGTGGTGGTCGGTCTCGGCCCGCTCGACCAGGTCGGCCGCGAACGGGAGCTCGAGCCAGAGCACGCGGAACGCGTCGAGCACCGAGGCATGGACGGCCTCGGCCCGTGCGAGGACGCCGGCGAGCGCCTGCAGCACCTCGGCGTCCTCGGGTTCGGCGAGGTCGTGCAGCGCGAGCGCCTCGCGCGGCGGGCGACCGTGGGCGCGCGCGAGGCGGAGCAACGTCCGGACCGACGCCGGGGACAGCCGGCCGAGCTCGGAGGTCAGGACCGGCTCGATCAGCGCGTCCCGCTCCTGCGGACCGGCGATCAGCCAGCGCAGGGCGAGCACGAACGGGCGGGTGGCGGGGACCGCGGCGGGCGAACCCGCGTCGGCGATCCGCCGCGGGACGTGTGCGTCGTCGAGGGCGCGCAGGAGCCCTTCGACGTGTGGTCCATGGCGCCGGACGATCACCGCGAGCTCGCGCCACGGGATCCCGTCGTCGACGTGGACCCGACGCAGCTCGCGCGCCACCGCCGCGTGCTGCTCGGAGACGTGTCCGGCACGCCAGGCCTCGGTCGACGCGGGCTCGGGACGATGTGGGGTCTCGAGCTCGACCGAGGCGGCGCCCGGGTTGCGCTCGACGAACCGTCGGAAGGGTTCGTCGGTGGTTCCCTGGAACGAGAACAGGTGCGCGTCCAGGTCGCCGGCCGCGACGAAGCTCCGCGGGCGGATCTCGGCGAGGAATCGCTCGGCCGCGAACGTCGTGTCCTGGTAGTCGTCGACCATCACGTGGTCGAACAGGGGATCGCCTCTGCCCGCCGCGACGGCGGCCTGCTCGACGAGTCCGGCGAAGTCGACCTCGCTGGAGGCGTCGAGCACGGACAGGTAGTGGCGGAGGAATGCGGCGAGCTCGCCCCACCCCGCGAGCCCGCGTTCGGCCGCCTCGCCGCTCGATGTCGTCCGGCGACCGGAGCGCCTCCTGCGCCCGGATCACGAGCTGACGGAGCTCGTCGGCGAACCCGCGGAGCCGGAGCAGCGAGCCGAAGACCGGCCAGCGCTCGGGATCCTCGCCGTCGAGGAGCTCGCGCACCCTGGGGAACTGCTCCGACGCCGACAGCACCGTCGGCGGCGCCGTGTACCCCAGCCGCTCGAACCGCTCGCCGACCACGTGGAACGCGAGGCCGTGGATCGTGACGACGGTCAGGTTCGGCAGGGCGACGGGGAGGCGTTCGAGCAGCAGGCGCCGGGCCTCGTCCCTCGCGCGCCGCGAACCCACGACGAGCGCCACGCGTTCGGGGTCGGCGCCGCCCTCGACGAGCCGCGCGAACCGCTCCCGCAGGACCGCCGTCTTGCCGGTGCCCGACCCGCCCGAGACGAGCATCGCGCCGTCGGCGTGGTCGAGGACGACACGCTGCCGCGGGTCGGGGTGGAAGGGGTCGACGGGGGCCATCGGCGCGATGCTACCGCCGTGCTCGGACACGGCCGGGCACGGCCGCGATCAGCCCGCGCGTGCGGCCCACCGGTAGACGCCGGAGCCGCTGATGGCGCCGACGAGCTGCCCGTCGCGCAGGACGAGCGCCGCGCGGTCGGTCCCCAGGCGCGCCGAGACCTCGTCGAGCCGCTCGTCGGGGTGGGCGACCAGGACGTGCTCGAGCGGGATGACCGCGTCCCGGGCCGGCCGCAGGGGATCTCGGCCACCGAGGTCGCGCGCCGAGTTGAACGAGATCATCCCGATCACCCGCCCGTCCTCGAGCACCGGGAACGCCTCCTCCTCGTGGCCACGCAGGAACCGGTCGAGCGTCTGCGAAAGCGTGAGGTCCGCCGGGACCGCGGGCGGAGGTGGGTCCATCGCGTCGGCAACGGTCGCCGAGGCGAGGCGGCCGTCGATCCCGATCCGCTGCTCCGATGCCTGCGCGCCGCGGAAGATGAACATCCCGATGATGCCGCCCCACACGGCCTCGTAGTACTGCTCCTGCGTGAGCGCGTAGATCGCGATCGCGATCACCACACCGCCAACCACCAGGCCCGAGCGAGCCGCGATGCGTGTCCCCTTCTGCCGGTCGCCCGTCACGCGCCACACGACCGACTGCAGCATGCGGCCGCCGTCGAGTGGGAGGCCCGGCAGCGCGTTGAAGACCGCCATGAACAGGTTGACGGCGGCCACGTAGCTGAACAGCCCGGGCAGCGGGCCGCCCGAGCTCTCGGTCGCGCGCGCGAGCACCCAGAAGACCCCCGAGAGGGCGAGGCTCGTCCCCGGCCCGAGCGCGGCGATCGCGAACGCGGCACCCGGGCCCTTCTCGTCCGCCCTGGCCGCCGTGAACCCGCCGAAGAACACCAGGGTGATCCCGTGGACCTCGATCCCGTTGGCTCGGGCGGTGATCGCGTGGGCGACCTCGTGCAGGAACACCGAACCGAAGAACACCAGCGCGAGGAGCAGCGCGAACGCGAACGCCTCGCCGCTCGCGAGGTCGGGGAAGTCCCGGTCGAACTGCGCCCAGAACGTGGCGATGAGCAGGACGGCGATCCAGATCCAGGACGAGTCGACGTTGACCGGGACGCCCCGGATCGTCGCGATGCGGTAACCGCGGCCGAACATCCTCCGAGGGTACCCCCACCCGGTTCGAGCGGCCGTTCGGCGCCCGTCTGCGACAGTGGAGACGTGGACGACCGAGGCGACGGACCGACCGAACGCGAACCCAAGCATCGCCTCCGAGCGGCCGCGCCCGTGCTCCTGGCCTGCGTGGTCGGGCTGATCGGCGCGTGGCTCGGGCTGGCCCTGCTCGCGCGCGAGACCGTGCCGATGGGCCCGTTCCGCGTGGAGCTCGACGTCGGGTTCGGGCGCGGGGAGACCGTGCTCGGGCTGCCGCCGTTCGGCGCGCTCACGGCCGACACGCACCTGTCGCCGCTGCACCTGTCCGCGACCTTGCAGGACGTCGGCGTCCAACGGCTGACGGACGTCGTGAACGACGAGGGCATCGACGGGCTCGTGAGCGACGTCGAGCGCGATGCGCGGGCGAGCGTTCGGACCCTGGCGTTGCGGGCCCTGCTCGCCGGGACGATCGGCGGCACGGTGCTCGCGGCGCTCGTGTACCGGAAGCACTGGCACCGCGTCGTCACGGGCGGGGCCGCCGCGCTGCTCGGCGTCGCGCTCTGCGAGGTGCTCCTGCTCGCGACCTTCCAGCCCGCGGCGTTCAGCGAGCCCACGTACTCGGGCTCCCTCGCGCTCGCGCCGCAGCTGATCGGCCCGGTGAACGAGGCGACCAGTCGCATCGAGGACCTCCGGGCCGGGCTCGAGCAGATCGTCGACGGAACCGTCCGCGCCTACACGTCGCTGCAGGCGACGCCGCCGGCCGACGACGCGATCCGCGTGCTGCACATCTCGGACATCCACGCGTCGCCGCTCGGGATGGACTTCGCGCAGGAGGTGGCGAGAGGGTTCGACGTCGACTTCGTGATCGATACCGGCGACATCACGTCGTTCGGCACGCCCGTCGAGAACCTGATCGCGACCGAGATCCCCGGGTTCGGACGGCCGTACGTGTTCGTCCGGGGGAGCCACGACTCGATCGCGCTGCAGGAGGCGATCGCGCGGGAGCCGAACGCGATCGTCCTGGACGGCCGCGAGAAGACGATCGACGGGCTCACGGTGTACGGGCTCGGTCACCCCGCGTTCACGCCCGCCCGGGGCGCGCCGGTCGACGCCGAGGACTTCGCGGCCCTCGCGCGTTCGGCCGGGCCGGTGATCGCGGCGGATCTCGAGATCGGCGCCCGAACCGGTCGACGTCGTCGCCGTCCACGACGACCGGATGGCCGAGGCGGTCGCCGGCCGGGTGCCGCTCGTGATCTCGGGACACTTCCACGAGACCACGGCGACGGTTCGCAACGGCACCCTGTTCCTGCGGATCGGGACGACGGGCGGTTCGGGCGCCGGGATCTTCCGTGGCCTCGACATCCCGTTCTCGGCCGAGGTCCTGTACTTCTCGCGTGGACCCGACCCCGAGCTGATCGCCTACGACGTGATCGAGCAGCTCCCCGAGTCGGGCAGCCTCACCGTCCAACGGGTCACGGTCTCGGTGGAGTTCGGGGATCTGGTGCTCACGCCGACGCCGACGCCCACCGCCGACGTCTCCCGCCAGCGTGTCGCCGTCGGCCTCACCCTGACGCCCGCGGGAGGACGTGCGCAGCCGGCGCGGCAGGTCGAGTTTGCCGCCGCTGTTACCCTCGAAGGGGTACTCCGGAGCCCGCCGATCGGGTCCGGGGGGAGTAGCGTCCGGCCCGGCCTACCCTCCCTTCCACGCGGGCGTGCCCGCGGGGTCGGGCCGGACCCTAGTCCGGGCGAGCCTCACTCCTCCAGCAGGTCCGCGAGCTGCCTCGCGTTGTTGACCGCGAAGTCCCGGTAGCAGTTGTTCATCAGCACGTGGGTCTCGCGCGCCTGTTCGGAGACGTCCTGGATCTTCGGCACCCACTCCTCGAGCTCTTGCTCCGAGTACTCGTACCGGAAGCGCTCGGAGGCGCTCACGTTCTTCTTGCCCCACACCTCGGGGTCGCGGCCGTGGAACCGGACCAGCGCGAGGTCCTTCGCGGTCGCCGCGGCGATGGGCGGGACGCTCGAGTCGAACCCCTGCGGCATGTCGACGCAGACGAGCGGCAGGTCGTGCTCCTGCGAGGAACGAGAGCGTCTCCTCGGCGTTGCGCTCCTCGAGCCAGGTCTTGTGGCGGAACTCGATCGCGAGGCGGAAGTCCTTCAGCCGCTCGGCGCACTCGAGGATGTAGTCCTTGTTCTTGCGCCCGATCACGAACCACTGCGGGAACTGGAACAGCACCGCGCCGAGCTTGCCCGCCGAGTGGAGCGGCATGAGCGCGTCGTGGAACCGCTGCCAGACCTCCTCCACGACGGGCTCGGGCAGGTGCTCGCGGTACAGGTTCTTCTTGTCGCCGAGATCCTCCGGCAGCTCCTCGAGCAGGTCCTTGTAGAGCGACTCGCGCTTGGTCGGGTGGTTGGTGAGCAGCGAGTACGCCTTGATGTTGAACGTGAAGTCCTTCGGCGTCCGGTCGATCCACAGGACGGCGTTCTTCTCGCTGGGTGGGAAGTAGTAGGTCGAGTCGACCTCGACGATCGGGAACTGCTCGGCGTAGAAGCGGAGCCGGGCCTCGGCGCTCTTGGCCTCGGGCGGGTAGAAGTGCCCGTCCTTGACGAGGGTCGGGTCCGTCCAGCTCGCGGTGCCGACGAGGATCCTGCTCACGCGTCCCAGCCTACGGGCGGGCCGACGAACGAACGGCGGCCGCACCCGAAGGCACGGCCGCCGCCGAGAGGCTCGATCGGGAGGCTAGCTCCCGCTTCCGGAGTTCGAGCTGCCAGGACCCGAGTTCTCGCTGCCAGGACCCGAGTTCTCGCTGCCGGGGCCGGAGTTGTCGCCCTGGTCGTCGTCGCCTCTCGTTCTCGCCCTGGTCGTCGTCGTTGACGTCCCCACCGTGGTCGTCGTTCACGTCACCCTGGTCGTCGTCTGCCCTGGTCGTCGTTCGGCCACGGGGTTCGCGCCGACGCACTCGGGGTCGTTCGCGTGCTCGGCCTCGTCGCAGTTGCCCTTGACGTCCACGCCGCTGACGGTCGTCGAGTGTCCGTCGCGCTGGCGACGTGGTCGTCGAGGTCGCCGGGGTCGGAGTTGGGGACGTGGTCGTCGAGGTCGACGGGGTCGGAGCGCTCGAGCCCTGAGCCAGCGCCACCACACCGATCCACGCGGTGAGGCCGAACGCGGCCAGGACCGCCATCAGTCGCAGTGCCTTTCGCATCGAACCCTCCTGTCGAAGTCCGTATCGGCTTCCACCCTAGGGAGGGCTCGGTTACGACCCGAGCATCGAGCGGCTAAGAGGAGTTAAGGATCCGGGGTCAGTCGTCGCCGTGCTCGCCCGAGCCCGAGCCCGAGCCCGATCCGGAGCCGGATCCCGATCCCGAACCCGAGCCGGATGAGTCGCCCGATCCGCTCCCCGAGTCGTCCGAGCCCGAGCCCGACGAGTCGTGACCCCCGGAGCCCGCCGTCGTCCGAACCGCTCGAGCCTCCCGACGAGGACTCGCCCGTGCCTCCGCCGTGATCGTCCACCGACGGCGACGGGCTGTCGGTGCGCTCGCGCTCGGGCGAGGGGCTCGCGGTCCGGTCGTCGCCCGGGGTGGGAGACGGTGTCGTCGACGTGGTGAAGATCGGAACGCCGGCGGGCTGGGCGATCTGCTGGCCGGCGAGCGCGAACGCGCCGACCGTGAGCACGAGCGCCACGACGAGCCCGCCGAGGCCCAGGGCGATCACGCGCAGGGTCTTGCCGTTCATGGGTCGAGCCTACGGCCGCGTTGGCTAAGGGAAGGTAAAGGTCAGGACGGAGCGTCCAGGCGAACCTCGACCGTCGTGCCTTCCCCGTGCGCGCTCTCCACGCTCAGGGTGCCTCCCCACTTCTCGACGAGCTGGCGAGCGATCGCCAGGCCCAGTCCCGAACCACCCGAGGGCACCCCGCGTCCCCGGTAGAAGCGTTCGGTGACGCGTGCGAGATCGTCGGGGGTCGATGCCCGGCCCTCGGTCCCGAACGGAGACGAAGACCTGGCCGTTCGAGCCACCGGATTCGATCGTGACCTCGCCCGGCGCGTAGGAGGTCGCGTTGTCGAGCAGGTTGTCGAGGATCTGGTCGAGGTCGGTCGGGTCGACGCGCGCCGACCCGCCGTCGCCCCGCGCGACGACGGTCGAATCGCGCTTCCCGGCGCGTTCGTTCCATCGCACGACCGCGCGGTCGACGGCCTCCCCCAGGTCGACGTTCGCCGAGGCGCCCTCCTCGATCTCCCGCGCCATGACGAGGAGTCGATCGACGATCCCGGACAGGCGATCGACCTCGAGATCCGCCGCCTCGAGTCGCTTGCGGACGGCCTCGTCGGGCGCCTCCGCGATCGCACCTTCGAGCCGGAGCTTCATCGCGGTCAGGGGCGTTCGGAGCTGGTGCGAGGCGTTGGCGACGAACTCGCGCTGCGCCTGGACCGAACGCTCGAGCCGATCGGCCATCTCGTCGAACGACTGCCCGAGCTCCTCGATCTCGCTGGCGCCGCTCACGTCGCCGGCGCGAGCCGAGAGGTCGCCGTGGCCCAAGCGCTTCGCGGCGGCGGCCAGGCGCGTGAGCGGGCGGGAGAGCGATCCGGCCAGCCAGAACGCGAGCAGCAACCCCGCCGCGAGCGCCGCGAGGCCGATCGCCCCGAGGCCGAACGTGATGTTGCGGATGTTGTCGTTGACCTGCTGCACGCTCCTCGTGATCCGAACGGCGCCGAGGAGTCGTTCCTCGTCCTGGATCGGAACGGCGGTCGCCATGATGTCGTGACCGAGATCGATGCTGTCTCGGATCTGCGAGAACGGCGTCCCCTCCAGGGCTCGCTGGATCTCGGGTCGACCCGATGTGGCGTAGAGCGTCCTCGGTGCCACCGAGCCGTCGGAGTCCGCGACGAGGAACCCTCGGTCGTCGACCACGATCACCCGCCCGCCCACCTGCGCCGCCGCCTGTGTGACGACCCGGTCCAGAAGAGCGGGGTCGTCGATGTTGTCGGCACCGATCTGCGCCGCGATCCCCTGCGCCTGGAGCAGCGCCTGGGTCGTGAGCTCGGACGTCGCGCGTCGCTGGAGGTTCACGGTGAGCGGGACCCCGAGCGCGATGATGAGGACGACGAGGACGTAGGTGAACGCGAGGACGAGCCTGGTTCGGACCTTCGTGGTCGCCTCCTAGGTCTCGGCGTCCGAGCGGAACCGGAAGCCCACGCCACGGATCGTCGTGATGTACGTCGGATGCGAGGGGTCGTCCTCGATCTTCTTGCGGAGCCAGGAGATGTGCACGTCGAGCGTCTTGGTCGGGCCGAACCAATGGGGATCCCAGACCTCGTCCATGATGCGCTCCCGACGAAGCACCTCGCCGGCGTTCGACATCAGCAGGTGCAGCAGGTCGAACTCGCGAGCCGCGAGCTCGATCGCTTCGCCGTCCTTGGTGAGCGTGCGCGAGGTTGGGTCGAGGCGGAGCGCCCCGATCTCGATCGGCGTCTTCTGCTCCCGAGCGCGCCCGCGCCGCATGATGGCTCGGATCCGTGCCGTGAGCTCGCGCGAGGAGAAGGGTTTGACGACGTAGTCGTCCGCGCCGAGCTCGAGCCCGAGCACTCGATCGATCTCCTCGCCTCGGGCCGTGAGCATGACGATCGGGACGTCCGACTCCTTGCGGATCTCTCGTGCGAGGTCCCGTCCGTCGCCGTCGGGGAGCATCACGTCGAGCAGCACGAGGTCCGGCGCCTCTCGTCGGAAGGCCTCCCGCGCGCCGGCGAGCGTGGGGGCGACCTCGGCCTCGAACCCATCACGCCCGAGGCTTTCGGCGAGCGGTTCCGAGATGGTCGCTTCGTCTTCGACCAGGAGGATCCGGGTCCTCATGGCTGGATGGTACTTGTCGGATCGCGCCCTCCAGCGGCCGAAACACCCACTGGCCCGCAGGACATACGCACCTCGATTTGTCGTTCTTGACCGAGGAATCGAGTGAGCCGAAGAATGGCGTCGGACGAGGGAGGTCACATGTCTGCCACGACTGCCGTGGGTGCAGGTGGGGTTCGCCGTCCCCGCAGCCGACCAGAACCAATGCGCTTGCGTGTGTTGGAGGCGTTTGTGTCATCGGTTGTTCTCGCAGGACTTGTCTGGCAAGTTGCGGTCAATTGGGGTGATTTCGAAGCAAGCCTAGGCAAGTTGCTTCCTTGGCTTGTTGTTGTGGTGGTCGCCGACCTATTGCCAGTGCCCATTTGGGGATCCGTCGAACTCCTGATGTCTTTCCCCGTCCTGCTTGCGTCAGCTCTGGTTTTCCCACCGTACATCGCAGGTTCCCTCAGTTTCGTCGGAACCCTTGATCTCCGGGAATTCCGTGGCGAGATCAGTCCACTGCGGGATCTGTACAACAGGAGCAATGTGACCATCAGCGTCTTCGTGGCTTCGTGGATTTTTCACCGGTTCGGGATAGGCGTACTTGATTGGCCGGAAGTTCTACCGCTCACCTTCGTCGCCCTGCTGGCAGACATGGTTGTGAACTTCAGTCTCGTCATTCTTGGCGCTCATCTTCTTACCGGGCTGTCGGCTAAGCGCCTGTGGACAAACGTCTACGGAGGTTCGCGGCCAGAAGTGTTCCTAGGAGGATACGCGTGCTTCGGACTTCTTGCGGTATTGATGGCAACGGTCTACTCAGCCGCGGGCAACGCTGGCTTGGTTGCGTTTGCTATACCACTGCTGATCTCCCGTCAGATGTTCATTCATTGGAAGCGTCTCGGGGAGGCCAATCGCGCTATCGCGCAGAAGGAGCGCGCGCTCTCGACAGTCTCAAGTCGCATCGCGGATGAACGACGAGACGAGCGATTGGCACTTGCAGCTGGAATTCACGATGAGGTCCTCCCACCGCTATACAAGGTGCATCTCATGGGTCAAGTGGTCAAGCACGACCTGGCGTCAGGCCGACTGCTGGATCTTGAAGCCGATGTTCCCGACCTGATTCTTGCGGTTGAGACAGCGGATTCGTCGCTCCGAGACATGATGCGTGACCTTCGCCGCTCGTCAATCGGTCCGGCTGGTCTTGGCGAGATGCTCGGCTTGCTAGTGAACGAGGTCGAAGCAACGACTAGCGCGCGCGTTGAGACTGTCATACGAGAGGTGGGCGGCAGCCCCTTGATCCAACTGCTCGTGTATCAACTCGCGCGCGAGACGCTGTCGAATGCTGCAAGACACGCCAACGCGACTACAATCGTCCTTGTTCTTGATGAAGACGCTGATTCAATACGTCTCCGTGTCACGGACGATGGTCAAGGTTTCAGTGTGCTGGGAGTTGATTCCTCGTCTCACTTCGGTCTTCAGCTCATGCGCGAACGAGTAGACCTCGCCGGTGGAGTACTCCTCGTCGACTCTCATCCTGGGGAGGGAACCACCGTGCTGGTCAGGCTTCCGATCCAGGAAAAAGGACCAGGCCCCTGACGGGACCTGGTCCATTCTCTGATTGGTTATCGAGAGGCTGCGCTGTGAATTACCAGCGCACGTGAGCTCCACCAGCAAAGGCTAGGGCCAGCAGAGATCCCATCGCCACCGCAAGGCGCTTGAGCAGCTTCACGTTTCCACCCCCCTCGCAGAATCGCCTAGGTACTTCTCTTTCTATGTCTGCCCCCCATATGGGGGGGACCATTCGGAAGTTTGGGGGACCCATAGGGTCGGTACAAGCCACCCAACATCCCTACGATAAATCCAGTACCCGCTACGGGGGACCCTCTGGAGAGGTGGTTCCAACAAGTCCCGCCAGCGGTCAATATGTCGGTGTCATGACGGACCTAGACAGGGC
The DNA here is from genome assembly GCA_963778545.1 of uncultured Actinomycetes bacterium. GTDB lineage: Bacteria > Actinomycetota > UBA4738 > UBA4738 > HRBIN12 > DASSJM01. Next base: position 147,676 of record CAVZUW010000018.1, read on the forward strand.
TGCCAGTACCAAGACCCGGGACCGCCTGCCTCTTCGTGAGCGAGTCTTCGAGGTAGGTGTTGTTGTCCCGGCCGTTCTGGCCCTCGGATGGGCCGCCTCCAACGCGCTCAGTCAGCTTGATGGTGACGAGAGGGGACAACTCGTCGTCTGGATCATTCTGACCGCATCCGTTGAGCTGATACCTGTTCCCCTTTGGCGGGGAACGATCATCAGCATGGGATTCCCCTTGTTGATGGCGGTGGCATTCCTTTATCCGCCAGCTATAGCTGGGGCCGCGGCATTTCTCGCAGCATCCGATCCTCGAGAGTTCAGACGCGAAGTAAGCCTCCTGCAAGCGCTCTTCAACCGCTCATGCATTGCGCTGGCTGTTTGGGCGGCTGGAGGCGTGTTCCACGCGCTCGTCACTCTCGAAGATTCCCCACCTTATGCCTTGGTTGGCGCCGCTCTCCTGGCGGCTATCGTTGATTACGTAGTCAACTTCGGGGTCATATCGATTGTTGCGAGCCTGCACTACAGAACCAATCCAATTCGGGTGATTCGTGAACTGCGAATTGGGCGACTCAGTGAGTTCGTCATCAGCTATCTCGGTCTTGCGGTCTTTGGTCTCATGCTGGCGAAGTTCTATGCCGACTCGGGAGGGGAGTGGTGGGTTGTCCCAGTATTTGTTCTGCCACTGCTGCTTGCGCGGCAGATGTTCTTCCGAAGTAAGGCGCTCGAGGAGGCGCACAAGGAGCTCCAGGATCGCGAACATGTACTTCGCGCGCTCTCGAACCGGATGGCCGAGGAGCGCCAAGACGAACGCATGCAGATCGCGGCGTTCTTGCACGACGATCTCGCACAGCTGCTGTTCCGCCTCTCGATCCAGGTGGACGTCGCGCGTCGGCATCTCGAAGCCGGCAAGGTCGACGACACGGAGGAACTCCTTCTCGAGATCAAGGAGACCAAGAACCGCACCTCGGACCGGATCCGCGCCCTGATCCGAGACCTGCACCGGTCGCCGCTCGGGCGGGCGGGTCTCGGCGAAGCGATCCGCGGGTTCCTCGCGGAGATGGCGCGCGAGTCCGATGTTCGGTTCCACGCCGACATCGACGAGGTGGACGTGCCGGCTCCGATCGCGCTGCTGCTGTACCACAACGCCCGCGAGGGCGTGATGAACGCGCTCAAGCACGCGAAGGCCTCGAACATCTGGGTCGCCGTCGAGCAGAAGGGTGACGAGGTCGAGATGGTGCTGCGCGACGACGGGGTCGGGTTCGACGTCGAGGCTCCCGGTCCCGAGGGCCACTACGGCATGACGATGATGCGCGAGCGGGCGACCGTCGGTGGCGGCACGTTCGCGATCAAGAGCGTCCCCGGTGAGGGGACGACGATCACCGTTCGGTTCCCGACGTCCTGGCTCCAGGAGGAAGAAATCCCAGGTCAGGGGGAGGCTCAGGCTCCTGCCCTGCCCCCGGCCGGTGCTTCCCGCGGCGCGGTCGCGAGCCCTCCGGCCTCGCCGACGGAGTCCATCCCCGCATAGCCGCGACGATCAGCCAGATCAGCCCCACGTACACGAAGATGTCCCCCACGCTCACGGCCTGACCGATCGGCTGCGGGACGGCGATCACGTCGGCGAGGAACGTGAGCTGATCCTCGTCGGTCAGCAGGTGATGCTTGTCCGCTCCCTGGTCCTGCAGGTACGCGAGCACGTCCTCCTGACCCGAATCGATCAGCGCCTGTGCGCTCGCGGGCATCCCGCCGTTCACCACGATCACGGCCATGTTGCACGCGAGCCCGATCACCACGAGGAACATGCCGGGCATCCGAACGTTCACCAGCCCGAACGCGATCAGCAGCGAGTACGAGAGCGCGAGCACCGCCGTTCGGATCGCGAGGTCGGTGCCGGCCACGCCTTCGGGCAGCGGGATGAACTGGATCCCGAGACCGAGGATGACGAGCCCCCACCACCGAGGCCGGATGGATTCGAGGCGGTGGAGCCGCCCGCCGAACACGTAGCCGAGGCAGACGGACAGCAGGACGACGGCGAGCAGCAGTTTCATCGGTAGGGGACGGAGGGTCCCATGCGCCGCTGCCCCTGTCCAGGGACGCGGCTAGCATCCCGCCATGGCCCGGATGGTGCCGTTCCCGATGCTCCCCACCGACAGCGCCGCCGAACGCCGACTGTACGAAGGGTTCCTCGAACAGCTCGGCGACGAGTTCGTGATCTACCACTCCGTCGACTGGGTGGTCGGCGGCCGAGCCGGTCGCGACGAGGGGGAGGCCGACTTCGTGATCACGCACCCCGAGCTGGGGCTGCTCGCGCTCGAGGTGAAGGGCGGACGGGTCGCGTTCGACCCGGTCACGAAGCGCTGGACCCAGACCGGTCACTCGGGGACCCACGTGCTCGACGAGGACCCGTTCCACCAGTCGAAGGGCGCGATGCACTCGCTCGTTCGGATCCTCGAGGGCCAACCGGGCTGGGAACGGTGGAAGCCGAGCTACGGGTTCGGTGTGGCGTTCCCCGACGGGACCTACGAGACCACGGCGCATCCGGGCGCGCCCGCCGAGATCGTGATCGACCGCGACGACCTCTCGCGGCTCGCCGAACGCGTTCCGCTGGTGATGCGGTCCTGGGCGCGTCCGGAGCGACGGTTCGGCGCGGAGGGGATGGAGGCCGTCGCGATGGCGCTGGGATTCCGCGTCGAGATCCGCACGCCACTCAAGCTGCGGTTCGACGAGGAAGACAAGAAGATCGTCGAGCTCACCTCGGATCAGGCGTGGGTGCTCGCGTTCGTGCTCCATCGGCGTCGGGCGGCCGTGATCGGCCCGGCGGGCAGCGGCAAGACGCTGCTCGCCATCTCGGTCGCCAAGCAGCTCGCGACGACCGGGCATCGAACGCTGCTCACGTGCTTCAACCGCAGGCTCGGTGACCATCTCCGCGACTCCGTCGGCGAGACCGCAGGGGCCGACGTCGCGACGTTCCACGAGCTCTGCGTTCGGTTGGCGAAGGAGGCCGGGCTCGAGCTGCCTCCGGAGGAGGCCGGGCCCGGCTCCCCGTACTTCGAGCACCGGCTCCCCGAGGCGCTCGCCGAGGCAGCGACCAAGCTGGGGCCGCGCTACGACGCGATCGTGGTGGACGAGGGCCAGGACTTCCGCGAGTGGTGGTGGCCCGCGCTGCTCTCGCTCCAGACGGAACCCGATGACGGGCTGCTGTACGTGTTCGCCGACGACAACCAGAACCTGTACGGGGGAGCCCTTCCGGTGGGGGAGGAGGACCGGGTGGGACCGATCGCACAGAACCTGCGGAACACGAAGCAGATCGGCGAGTTCGTCTCGGTCTTCTACAAGGGCGAGCAGGAGCCGATCGCTCGCGGCCCCGAGGGGGAGCCCGTCCAGATCCTCGGGTACGAGCGCGAGGAGGATCTCGAGCACCTGCTCGCGGTGGTGCTGCGGAACCTGGTCGAGGAGGAGCAGGTCCCGCTCGAGGACATCGTCGTGCTGACGCCCTCGGGCAAGGACAAGAGCCGCCTGCGGAGTACGGGGGCGGTCGACGGCTTCCGCCTGTCCGAGACCGTCGAGCCGGGCACCGTCCTCGCGACCAGCGTTCACGCGTTCAAGGGACTCGAGCGACCGGTGGTGATCCTGGCCGAGCTCGGGGAGAAGCACCTGGAGGATCTCCACCAGTACCTGTACGTCGGCGGCTCGAGGGCCAGGAACCACCTCGTCGTCCTCGCCGCCGAACCCGTCGCGCGGGAGCTCCGGAGGATCACGGGCGTCACCGGTCCCTGAGACCTCGCTTAGGCTGTGCGCGTGGCGGACCTCGGCTACTTCGGACCCGACAGCGTCTCGTGGCGGGTGCATCGCGAGGTGACCGTGCTGTTCGGCGGGGCGCGGGCGGTACTCATGCAGGCCGCGCACCCGCTCGTGATCGCCGGTGCGCGCGAGACCGGGTTCTACGAGCGGAACCCGTGGAAGCGGCTCCAGCGGACGCTGGTGCTCACCTACACGATCACGTTCGGTTCGAAGGCGGAGGCCGACGCCGCCGCCGAACGCATCAACGACGTCCACACCCGCGTGCAGGGCATCGACGCCGAGACCGGTCTGCCGTACGACGGCCTCGACCCCGACCTCCTGCTCTACGTGCACGCCTGCCTGATCGAGAGCGCCCTGGTGTTCGAACGCCTCACCGTCGGCGAGCTCGACGCGGCGGGCCGTCAGCGGTTCCACGAGGAACAGATGCTTGCGGCCGAGATGGTCGGGATCCCTCGCGCGGCCATCCCGCCCACCGTGCCCGAGCTCCGGGCGTACCTGCAGGGCGTGTACGACTCGGGCCTGCCCCGGGTCGGCGAGGCCGCGCAGCGGGTGGCCGCGCTCTTCCACGACCCGCCGCGCGAGGCCGAATGGCGGCCGGTGCTGGTCGGGGTGTCGAAGCTGGCGTTCGGCACCCTGCCGCGGGAGCTCCGCAGCCTGTACGGGGTCGAGGCCGGGTTCGGCCGTCGGGCGGCGCTGCGCGCGGCGTTCGCCGCGACCCGGACGCTCAGGCCGCTCCTGCCGCCGCGTTTCCGGTTCATCGCGCCGTACCAGGAGTGGCGCACCGGGAGCTCGGAGCGTGTGCGCGACACCCGGCGTTCCGTGGGCGTGCGCGTCGACGGCGCTCGCAGCCTGCGCGGCGAGACGCCGAGCGCCCGCCGCTAGACTCCGCGCGTGGACGAGATCGAGGGCGTCCTGCTCGACATCGACGGCGTCCTCGCCGTGTCGTGGGAGCCGCTGCCGGGGGCGATCGAGATCCTCGGCTGGTTGCGTTCGAACGGCGTGCCGTTCCGGCTCATCACGAACACCACGACCAAGACGCGCGCCGACCTCGCGAGCACGTTGCGCGACGCGGGGTTCGACGTCCGTGACGACGAGCTCATCACCGCGGTGGCGGCCACGGCGCGGTACCTGCGCGCCCACCACCCGAGCGCGCGGTGCTTCCTGCTCTCGGATGGCGACGCGAGCGCGGACCTGGAGGGCGTCGAGCTCGCGGACGTCGAGGACGCGGATGTGATCGTCCTGGGCGGCGCGTCCGAGGACTTCACGTACCCGACGATGAACCGGATCTTCGGTCGGTTGATGGGCGGCGCCTCCCTCGTCGGGATGCACCGGAACCTGTACTGGCGCACGAGCGTCGGTCTCGAGCTGGACGCGGGCGCCTACATCGCGGGGCTCGAGGAGGCGACCGGGCGCGAGGCCGTGATCTGCGGGAAGCCGTCGGCGCCTTACTTCGACGCCGCGCTCGAGATGCTCGGTGTTCCTCGGGAGCGGACGATCATGGTCGGCGACGACATCGTGAACGACGTCCGCGGCGCGCAGGTCCTCGGGATCCGGGGCGTGCTCGTCCGGACCGGGAAGTTCCTGCCCGACGACCTCGCGAAGGTGCCGGAACCTCCCGACCACGTGCTCGAGACGGTCGCCGACCTCCGGGGAGTGCTCGCCCGCTCCCGCTGAGCCGGGCGTCCCGGTAGGCTCGGGCCGTGGATCCGGAACGCACGCATCACGCCCGCCGGCTGTTCGCGGGGATCGCTCCCGAGTACGACCGGATGGGCTCGGTGCTCTCGTTCGGCCAGGACCCGAGGTGGCGCCGCTTCCTCGCGTCGAAGGTGAACGCGATCCCCGGCGCGTGGGTGTTGGACGTCGCCACCGGGACCGGGCTCGTCGCGCGCGAGCTCGCGAGGAAGAACGTGCGGGTCGTCGGTCTCGACCAGAGCCCGGCGATGGTGGCTCGGGGTGTCGAGGCGGTTCGCGAACGTGGGCTCGACGGGCGGGTGCGGTTCACGCTCGGGCAGGCGCAGGCCCTGCCGTTCGCCGACGGGTCGCTGGACGCGGTTACGTTCACGTACCTGCTGCGGTACGTCGACGACCCGGCCGCGACCGTCGCCGAGCTCGTCCGCGTCCTTCGGCCCGGAGGCGTCCTGGCCTCGCTGGAGTTCCACGTGCCGCCCGAACCCTGGGCGCGGGCGGGATGGCTCGCGTACACGCGGTCGGCGATGCCGCTCGTGGGCTGGACCGTGTCCAACGAGTGGTACCGCACCGGGCGCTTCCTCGCCCGGAGCATCACGGAGTTCGTCGAACGGAATCCTCTGCCCGTCCAGGTCCGCTGGTGGCAGGAGGCGGGGATGCGTCGCGTGCGGACCAAGCTGCTCAGCAACGGCGCGGCGGTCGTCACCTGGGCGGTGAAGACGACGCCCGTCCTCGGCGACGAGTCCGAGGATCTGGCCCACCCCGATGGGTGAGACGTCCGACCGGCCCGCCTTCTACGCGCTCAGCCCCGGGGGGTGGCGCGACTACTGGTCCCTGCTCCATCCGCCCTACACCGCGTGGCACCTGTCATACGTCGTGATCGGGGCGTGCGTCGCGCCGGTCCTCGACGTCGGGTGGCTGGTCGAGACCCTGCTGGCGTTCTTCCTCGCGATGGGCTTGGCGGCTCACGCGCTCGACGAGCTCAACGGGCGGCCGCTCCGAACCCGGATCCCCGACGGCGTGCTGTGGGCGATCGCGATCGTGGGACTGGCCGGCGCGATCGGGCTCGGGATCCACGGGACGGTCGTGATCTCGCCGTGGCTGTGGGCGTTCATCGGCGTCGGGGGGTTCCTCGTCGTCGCGTACAACCTGGAGCTGTTCGGGGGTGCGTTCCACTCGGACGTGTGGTTCGCGTTGGGGTGGGGGGCGTTCCCGGCCGCTCACCGCGTACTTCGCGCAGACGGCGACGATCCGGGTCGAGGCGGTCCTCGTCGCGGCGGGATGTGCCGCGATCTCGGCCGCGCAGCGCGTGCTCTCGACCCCCGTCCGCAGACTCCGGCGGACGGTGGCGAGCGTGAGCGGCGAGCTCGTCACGACCGAGGGCGACCACGAGCCGCTCGACGCGTCCTCGCTCCGCCGGGCGCCCGAGGGTGCGCTCCGATGGTTGTCCGCCGCCGTTCCGCTGCTCGCCCTGGGGCTGCTCGTCGCTCGGATCTGACGCACGGGTATCGTTCGGTATCGACCGGAGGAGGTGCGTCGTGGGGTTCGACGGGCTCGGGACGATCGGCCAGATCCACGTGAGCGTGACGGACGTCGATCGCTCGGTCGCGTTCTACCGCGACGTCCTCGGCATCCCGTTCCTGTTCCGCGTGCCGGGACAGCCGATGGCGTTCTTCGACTGCGACGGCGTCCGGCTCTACCTGGGCGTGCCCGAGTCGGAGGACTTCCGATCGCGCGGGGTCCTCTACTTCACGGTCGATGACATCAAGCAAGCGCACCGCGTGCTGGCCGATCGCGGCGTGACGTTCCGCGACGAGCCGCACCTGGTGCACCGCACCGAGGGGTCCGAACTGCACATGGCGTTCTTCACCGATCCCGACGGCAACAACCTGGCGCTGATGTCCGAGGTGCCCGTCGCTCAGACGGACGGGTAGCGGAGCGGGAGACCCCGGGTCCCGGCCGGAGCCGCCACGAGGCTCCAACCCCCGAGGCTCGAGACGACCAGCCGATCGAGGTTCGGGCCCCAGAAGGCGACGTTCGCCGGCTGGTTGAGGACGATGCCGTCGGGGTCCTCGGCGAACACCTCGGCGGGTCCGCCCGGGGGGATCCGGTACACGCGATCGGGCCGGTAGCACCCGACGAACATCGTGCCGTCCTCCGCGAGCGCGATCCCGTCCGGTTGCGAGCCCGAGAGGTCGACGACCGGCTCCGGCGGTCCGGCGCTGCCGTCGTCCCGGATCGGCACGCGGACCACGGCGCGACCGCGCGACTCGATCACGAGGAGCGCGCTCCCGTCGGCGGTGAGGCAGCAGCCGTTCGGGAAGCGGGAGGCCGCCTCGGTCCAGATCTCGGTCGCCCCGCCGGGCGCGATCCGGTAGACGAGCCCGTCGTCGTCACCCCACTCGCCCGAGTCCGTCACGTACAGGTTGCCGCCGTCGTCGAACGCCGCGAAGTTCGGGACGCGCATCGGCCGCTCGGCCGTGCCGTTCGAGTAGGGCGTCGACGTCGCCGGCCGCCGAGACGCGCATGACGGCGGCGTTGCCGAAGTCGCACGCGAAGACGTCGCCCGAGCCGGCGACCGCCACGCCGTAGATGAAGCCGCCGGTGGACGCGATCTCCTCGAACGCGCCGCCCACGCCGATCCGGTAGAGCTGCCCGGCCTCGCCGCCAGCAACGAGCGAACCGTCGGGGCCGACCGCGATGCCCTCGGGATGGTCGAGGCCGGTCACGACCGTCTCGAACGCCTCGAGCGCCGGCTCGCTCATACCGCCGCGTCGAGCTGCGAGAGGAGCTCGGGGACGTCCGTTTCGCGTGCGCCTTCACCGGCGATCTGGATCGTCACGACCGTGGAGCCCTCGTGCCACATCGCGAGGAACATCCGCGTCTCGTTGTGGCAGCACGGGTTGGGTTCGTGCACCAGGACGACCCCATGGCGGGGGACCTGCAGGTCGGCGCTCGCGGTCGCCTTGCCGATCACCTCGTCGCCGTGGTCGCGCAGCCACGTCACGTACGCGGAGGCGCCCTCCGGGGTCTCGAACCTGAGCACGCGGGCGAGGATCCGGCGCCGACCTCCGTGCACGCGGCTGAACTGGCGCTGGGTCCCTCCGACGAACCCGGCCTGGTCGAGCAGGGCCTCCAACGCCGCGACGTCGACGGCGTCCGATGCGATCGACGAGGCGTCGAGGTCGGTCGGGTCGGCGGAGTTCCCCGGCAGCGCCGTCGGTGGGATGGGCTGCAGCACGTGGGTGGGCCCCGCGGTCCGCGATGGCGCCGAGATCGTCGGTTGCTCGGTGGCGCACGCGGACCCGAGGAGCGCCGTCACCAGCAAGGAAGCCACGATCCCGACCTCGGCGTTCCGGCTGCCCAACGGTTGCCCTCCCGCGAAAGTGGCACGGTTCCGGCGTTCGGCGCATGATACGGCGTCATTTCAGCTTGGATCGGCCAGCTTGGATGGACGAAGGGGGAGGCATGACCGACATCGACCGCATCCTCGCCGAGCGCTACGACCGGCGCGGCTTCATGCGTATGGCCGGGGCGACCACGCTCGGTGCGGCCGTGCTCGCGGCGTGCAAGAAGGCGGAGGACAACGGGAGTTCGACCGGTGCGAGCGGTGCGCCCGCATCCCACCCGCCGATCGAACAGGAGCCCGGGGACCTCGCGGTCTTCGATTGGTCCGGGTACGGGAACGGCGACTACTACCCGAACAAGGAGCGTTCGGAGCTGTGGGGGGACTATGCGAACCAGACCGATGACACCCCGCAGTTCACGCTGTTCGAGAACGACGACAGCCGCCTACACGAAGGCCGCGGCGGGCACGGTCGCGTTCGACGTGGTCCACCCCTGCGGCTACAAGTACAAGGACTGGGTCGACCTCGGCGCGATGCAGCCCTGGGACACCTCGCTGATCCCGAACTACAGCCAACTCAACCCCAAGCTCATGGAGTCGGGCGTCGTGGACGGCCAGCAGTACTTCGTCCCGCTCGACTGGGGGTTCATCGCACCGCTCGTCAACACGGATCACGTGGACGTGGGAGGGGAGGAATCGTTCGGGATCTTGTTCGACGATCGGTACGAGGGCAAGATCTCCTGGGTCGACACCTCGAACATGATGTACATCGGCGGCCTGTTCCTCGGGGTCGCGGACCCCTTCAACATGACGGACGAGGAGCTGGGCGCAGGCCCGCGACTTCCTCGCGTCGAAGAAGCACCTCGTCAAGTTCATGTGGAACCAGTCGTACGACTTCTGGCTCGTCGTTCAAGAAGGAGGAGGTCTGGATCGGGTACTCGTGGCCGGACACCGTCGGTTACGCCGACGCGGCCGGGATGAACTACCTGCTACATGACGCCGAAGGAGGGGCGGGTGTCCTGGGTCTGCGGGATGGGTCTGGCCAAGGACACGCAGAACTACTTCCACGCCCACGACTACCTGGACTCCTGGGCGAGCAAGAAGGCGGCCGAGTTCCTCCTCGCCTACTACTACTACGGCCACACGAACACGACGGCGGATCTGTCGGTCGTCTCGCCGGGCGTCGTGAGCGCACTGGGGCTCGACGACCCGACGGTGCTCGACCCACCACAAGCGATCCCCGAGTCGTACATCCCGCGCCGGGAGCGTCTACCAGCAGTACTGGGCAGAGGTGCAGGCGTCCTGACGCCGGCGAACGGAGGGCGCCGGTAGATGGCCATGGCGACCGAGGAGGCCGCTGCGTCCGGCCAAGCACTGGCGTCGCCGGGAGCGCGGCGCGACCGCGGGGCTGCTGCGGCCCCGATGCTGTGGATCATCTTGTTCTTCGTGGCGCCGGTCGCGTACGTCGCCGCATACAGCGTCGGAGCGATCAAGCTATTCCCGACCGACACCGGGGTGGTCTCGCTCGACGACTGGAGCCGCTTCTTCGGCGGCGGCTCGATCTACGTGGGGCTGTTCTGGAAGTCGGTGCGGATGTCGCTCACGGTGTCGGTGGTCGTGGTGCTGCTCGCGTACCCGATCGGCTACTTCCTGGCGCTATGCGTGCGGAAGCTGAAGTACGTCCTGCTCCTGGTCATCATCGTCCCCTTCCTCACGAGCTTCCTCCTGCGGGTGCTCGCGTGGAAGGTGATGCTGGGGGACCGAGGTGTGGTCAATTCGCTGCTGGTCTCGCTCCACCTCCGCTCCGCGAACGATCCGATCGAGTGGCTGCTCTACAGCCAGTTCACCGTGATGCTGGTGCTCGCGTACGTGTGGATCCCGTTCGTCGCATTGCCGATCTTCGTGAGCCTGGACAACCTCGATCGCAGTCTGCTCGAGGCGGCGAGCGACCTCGGGGCGAGCCGGGTGCGAGACGTTCCTACGGGTCACGCTGCCGCTCAGCCTCCCGGGGTTCGTCGCGGCGTTCGTGTTCGTGTTCGTCCCGACGATCGGCGAGTTCGTGACGCCGCTGCTCGTCGGGGGGACCAACGGCTACATGTACGGCAACGCGATCCAGGACCTGTTCACCGAGCGGCTCGACTGGCAGAGCGGTTCGGTCCTCGCGATGTTCCTGCTGATCGTCGTGGCGGGTCTGATGGCGCTGTTCGGGCGGTACGTCCAGGTCCGATCCGTGGCGGCCGACTGATGGAGATCGCGACCTCGAGGGGCGGACGGATCTCGCTCACCGTCTTCTTCTGGTTGCTCGTGATCTTCCTGTACCTGCCGATCGTCGTCCTGGCGCTGTTCTCGTTCAACGACGGCGACCCGTCCTTCCCGCTCGCGGGATTCACCACCCACTGGTACGGGGACGTCCTGTCGAACCGCGTCCTGGTGACGGCCCTCGGCAGGAGCGCGGTCGTCGCCACGATCTCGAGCCTGATCGCGGTGACCCTCGGCGTCCTGACCTCGTTCGCGCTGCTGCGACGACGGTTCTTCGGCAAGCCCGTGGTCTCGGCGCTGGTCTTCTCGCCGCTGGTGATCCCGTACCTGGTCTTCGGGATCTCGCTGCTCCTGCTGTTCACGCTGCTCGACAAGGTCCTGTCCGCAGTCGTTCGGCTTCTACTTCGGCCTCGGGCTGCACTCGGTCGTGATCGGTCACGTGGTGGTCGCGCTGCCGTACACGATCCTCACGATCATGCCGCTGCTCGAACGCCTCAGCGTCTCGCTCGACGAGGCCGCGAAGGACCTCGGCGCGAGCCCGCGCGAGACGTTCCGCCGCGTCACCCTGCCGCTGCTGACGCCCGCGCTGATCTCGGCGTTCCTCGTCGCGTTCACGCTGTCGTTCGACGAGTTCGCGATCGCCTCGTTCCTGGCCGGCACGCAGCAGACGTGGCCCGTCTACCTGTTCGCCCAGCTGCGGGTGCCGAGCCTGCTCCCCCAGTTGATCGCCGTGTCCTCGGTGGTGTTCATCGCGTCGATGCTGCTCGTGCTCTCGGCCGAGATCGGCCGCCGCCTGGCCGAACGCCGGTTCGGGCGCGAGTACACGGCGCGCGGCCTGGTCTGACCGCCCTATCCCACCGAGCCGCTAGGCTGGGGTCGTGGCGCTGCCCGCGACGATCGCCGAGCTCCGAGCGACCGGGTTCCCGGATCGGAGCGTCAAGGAAGAGCTCCGCGCGAACCTGCTCGAGCGGCTCGGCACGGGAGCGCCGCTGTTCCCGCAGGTCGTCGGCTTCGGGGACTCCGTGCTCCCGGTGCTCGAACGCGGTCTGCTCGCCGGTCACGACCTCGTGATGCTCGGCGAGCGGGGGCAGGCCAAGACCCGCCTGATCCGGCAGATCGTGGAGCTCCTGGACGAGCAGACGCCCGCGATCGCCGGGTGCGAGATCAACGACCATCCCTACCACCCGATCTGCGCCGCCTGCCGCGCCCTCGTCGCCGAGGACGGGGACGCTGCGCCGATCCGCTGGATCGGTCGCGAGGACCGCTACGCGGAGAAGCTCGCCACGCCCGACACGAGCGTGGCCGACCTGATCGGCGACGTCGACCCCATCCGGGTGGCCGAGGGCCGGTACCTGGCCGACGAGCTCACGATCCACTACGGGATGATCCCGCGGACCAACCGCGGGATCGTCGCGATCAACGAGCTCCCCGACCTGCCCGAACGGATCCAGGTCGCCCTGTTCAACATCCTCGAGGAGCGCGACGTCCAGATCCGCGGCTACCGGATCCGGCTCCCGCTCGACCTGTTGTTGGTGGCGACCGCGAACCCCGACGACTACACGCATCGCGGCCGGATCGTCTCGCCGCTGAAGGATCGGTTCGGGACGCAGGTGCGGACGCACTACCCCGAGTCGCTCGAAGACGAGATCGCGATCATGGAGCAGGAGTCCCGCTCGTGGCAGAGCGACGTGCCCGTCCGCGTGCCCGTGTACCTCGAGGAGATCCTCGCGGCGTTCACGGCGGAGCTCCGACGGTCGCCCCACGTGAACCACCGAAGCGGCGTGAGCGTGCGCTATTCGATCGGCAACCTCGAGACCCTGTCGGCCGCCGCGATCCGGCGGGCGGCGCGGACGGGCGAGCCCGAGGCCGTGCCCCGGGTCTGCGACCTGCCGGCCGTCGTCGAAGCGGGTCTGGGGCGGGTCGAGTTCGACACGATCGAGGAGGGTCGCGAGGAGGAGATCCTGTCGCGCGCCCTCAAGACGGCCGAGCTCCAGGTGTTCCGCCGGCGGCTCTCGGGCTTCGACTTCCAGCCGATCCTGTCGCGGTTCGCGCAGGGGTTCGAGGCCGAGACCTCGGACCTGCTGCCGGCGAGCGAGCTGCTGTCGCAGTTCGGCGAGCTTCCGGGACTGTCCAAGCTGCTGCAGCGTCTGGGCGTCGAGGAGGAATCGCCCGGGGTGGCCGCCTCCGCCCTCGAGTTCGCGCTGGAGGGGTTGCACCTGTCCCGCCGCCTCAACAAGGACCTGGAGTCGCGGGCGGGCGCCAGCCGGTACCGCTCCACCGAACCCGACGCGTAGGGACGCCGCGCGGCTCGCGACCCCGTAGGATTCGGCCGCCGTGACCGAGATCCACCGCTACGTCGGGTTCGTCGTCGTCGGGATCTTCACGATCGGGTGGCTGTTCGGCCTGGTCCTGTGGATCTCCCGCCGTGAGGCGGGGGACTGGTTCTGGCGGTGGCTCGTCGCGGCGCAGGTCGTCGCTCTCGCGCAGGCGCTGATCGGCGTGATCCTGCTGGTCGCGGGCAAGCGCCCCACCACGTCGCTGCACTACGTGTACGGGTTCGGGCCGCTCGTGGTCTTCGCGATCGGGCATCTGCTCGCGCGGGAGGAGGCGTTCCGAACCAAGCCCTGGGCTCCGTTCGCGCTGGCCTCGTTCATCTCGTTCGGTCTGTCCTTGCGGGCGCTCACCACCGGCCTCGGCATCGGCTAGGGCCATCGTTCCCCCCACCCGTCGTAGGCTGGTCGTGTGCAGGCCCGCTACTCGCGCTGGGACGACACGCAGGATCCGTTCGGACCCGAGCTGTCGGCCGGCGAGCTGCTCGAGGAGCTCTCGGACGACGCGCTGTCGGGTCTGGGGATCGAGGGTGCGCTCTCGCGGCTGATGCGCCGCGGGATGCAGGGGAGCTTCGACGGCCTGGACGCGCTCCGCGCTCGTCTCCGCGAACGCCGGGCGCGCGAGCAGGCGAACCTCGACCTCTCCGGCCCGCTCGAGGAGCTCCGCGAACGCCTCGACGACATCGTCGATCGCGAACGCTCGACGCTCTCGTTCAAGGCCGAGGACGACGCCCGGATGCGCGAGGCGTTCCTGGACGCGCTGCCGCCGGATGTCCCCGGCCGGATCGGCGAGCTGAGCGACTACCGGTTCGTCGACCCCGAGGCGCAGGCGGCCTTCGACGAGCTCATGGAGCACATCCGCGAGCAGGTGATGGGCGCGTACTTCCGCAGCATGGCCGAGGGGCTGCGTTCGATGTCGCCGGAGGACCTCGCCCGATTCCGCGACATGCTCGCCGAGCTGAACCAGATGATCGAGCAGCGCGAGCGGGGCGAGCCCTACGACTTCGAGGGGTTCATGCAGCGCCACGGCGAGTTCTTCCCCGGCAACCCGAAGACGCTCGACGAGCTGCTCGAGCAGATGGCCGCCCGGATGGCGGCGATGTCCCGGTTGCTGGCCTCGATGTCGCCCGAGGAGCGTGCCGAGCTCCAGGCCCTCTCCGAGCAGGTCCTGCAGGACATGGATCTGGCGTTCGAGGTCGACCGGCTGGGCTCGAACCTCTCGTCGGCGTTCCCCGACCTGGGGTGGGGGGAGCCGGCGCTCGCCGGCGGCGACGAACCGATGCCGCTGTCGGCGACGATCGACGCGATGGAACGCCTGCACGAGCTCGAGGAGCTCGACCGGTCGCTGCAGGGCGACTACCCGGGCGCCTCGATCGACGACGTCGACGAGGACGCGCTGCGGCAGGCGCTCGGCGAGGACGCCGTGCGCGACCTCCGGCGGCTCAAGGAGATCGAGCGCGCGTTGGAGCGCGCCGGCCTGGTCTCGCGCGAACGGGGCCGGCTGGAGGTCACGCCGAAGGGTGCGCGCTCGATGGGGGAGCGGGCGCTGGTCCGGGTCTTCGAGCAGCTCCGTCGCGATCGCGAGGGCGTGCACGAGGCCCGCGAGTCCGGCGGGCTCGCCGAACCGACCGGCGCGACCCGGCCGTGGCGGTTCGGCGACGCCGGGCAGATCGCGGTCCAGCGGAGCGTGTTCAACGCCGTCGTCCGGGGCGGCCCGGGCGCGCAGGTGCGGCTCGAGCCCGACGACCTCGAGCTGCTCGAGGCCGAGCAGCGCACCGAGGCCGCGACCGCGCTGCTGCTGGACCTCTCGTTCTCGATGCCGCTCCGCGGGCACGACGTCCACGCGAAGCGGATGGCGCTCGCGTTGCACGCGCTGATCGAGGGTCGCTACCCGCACGACACGCTGTACCTGATCGGGTTCAGCGACTACGCGCGCCAGATGCAGCCGAGGGAGCTCGCGGCCGCCGGTTGGGAGCGCGTGTACGGGACGAACATGCACCACGCGTTCCACCTCGCGGGTCGCCTGCTCGCGCAGCACCCGCGCGCGACGCGCCAGGTGATCATGGTGACCGACGGCGAGCCGACCGCCCACCTCGAGGGCGAGCGCGCGCGCTTCGCGTGGCCCCCGATCCCCAAGACGATCCGGCTGACGCTCGCGGAGGCGACGAAGCTCTCGAGGTCCGGCGTGACCCTCAACGTGTTCATGCTCGAGGACTCGCCCGGGCTGATCGGGTTCATGGAGCGCCTGGCCGAGCTCACCGCGGGGCGGGTCTTCCTGATGGACGACCACGAGCTCGGGTCGTTCGTGCTCCGGGACTTCGTCCGCCGGCGGGCCTCCTAGCGCGGCCGGTCCGGCGCCGATCCGCCCTCACACCGCGGGCGTTCGAGCGCCCTCACCGTTCGAGCTCGGAGCGCACCTCGTCCGTGTGTTCGCCGAGCCGGGGCGGCGGCATCCGAACCGGCGGGACGCGGCCATCGACGCGGATCGGGTCGGCGACCAGCCGGAGGCGACCCCGCTCGGGGTCGTCGATCGCCTGGATCGCGGCCGCCCCCTCGGCGGAGGCGAAGACCTCGTCGAGCGTTCGGACCGGCGCGCGAGGGGACCGACGCGGCCTCGAACGCCGCGAGCCACTCGGCCGCGGGTCGGCGCGCGAGCTCCTCCGACAGGATCGGGATCAGCTCGTCGCGATGGCGCACCCGGGCCTCGTTGGTCGCGAACCGTTCGTCGCTCGCGAGCTCGGGCCGCTCGATCACGCCGCAGGTCCGCTCGAACAGCCGGTCGTTCCCCGCGGCCAGGATGAACGGGCGGTCGGCGGTCTCGAACAGCTGGTACGGGACGATGTTCGGATGCGCGTTGCCGAGCGGTTGCGGCACGAGCCCGCCGAGGAGGTAGTTGGCGGCCTGGTTGACGAGCGCCGCGACGCTCGCGTCGAACAGCGACACGGTCACGCGCGAACCGCGTCCGGTCGCGATCCGGCCGAGCAGCGCCGCCTGGATCGCGTTGCTCGCGTACAGGCCGCAGATCACGTCGAGCAGCGCGACCCCGACCTTCGTGGGTTCGCCACCCGGGTGACCGGTGAAGCTCATCAGGCCCGAGAGGGCCTGCACGATGATGTCGTAGCCCGGTCGGGCCGGCCACGTCGTCCTCGCCGAACGCCGTGAGCGAGCAGTACACGAGGCCTGGGTGCTCCGCGGACAGCGAGGCGTGATCGAGCCCGAACCGATCCATCAGCCCGGGGCGGAAGTTCTCGACGACGACGTCGGAAGCGAGGGCGAGCCGGCGGGCGGCCGTTCGGCCGTCCTCGGTCCCGAGGTCGAGCGCGACCGAACGCTTGTTGCGGTTCAGGGCGAGGAAGTAGGCGGCGTCGTCGCCGACGAACGGCGGCCCCCACCCGCGCGTGTCGTCGCCGGTCCCCGGGCGCTCGACCTTGACCACGTCAGCCCCGAGGTCGCCCAGCAGCATCGTCGCCAGAGGACCCGCGAGCACCCGGGAGAAGTCCGCGACCCGGATCCCGGCGAGGGGGAGGCCGGTCGGGACGTCCTCATCGGGTGCCAAGGAGCTCCTCGCGATGGGGGCAAAAGAGCGGCGCCGCCGGAGCCCGAAGGCTCCAGCGGCACCGAGGGAGTTGTACACCAGCCCGCGTTCGGCGGTCAAATCGCCCGACCGGTTTTGTCACTCTTTGTCGCGGCGCGGCGGCCCGAGCGGGCGGTCTCGCGGTTCGGTCGGTGTCGTCCCGACGGTCGGGGGTGGCGAACGGAGCCGGAATCGGACACGATGACCAGCGTGAACGAGGAAAGCCTCCAGCGGGCCAACGCGTTCCTGGCGGCCGTGGCCGCCCGGGCGACGGTGGGCGAGCTCGTCGACCTCTCGCCGGCCGAGCTCGGCAAGGAGATCGGTGTGGTGGAGCCGCTCGCGGCCGCGAGGGCGGTCCGAGCGCTGCTCGCGCGGCGCAGGCTCGAGGCCGTCGACGGCCGGTACCGCCTGCTGGACGTCACCCCGATCGAGGCGGGCGAGCGCGAGCAGGTCCCGCGGCCACGACGGTCGGCTCGCCGCCAGCCGCGCGCCAGCCGACAGGAACAGCCCGGCCGTGCGACCTACTCCGAGATCGGGCGCGAGGTCGTCGAGCGCACGATCGAGCTCGGACGCGAGGTCGGGACGCTGCGCGGCCAGCTGCGCGCCGCGCGAGAGGAGGCTCGGGAGTCGAGGGAGGCTCGCGAGGAGGCCGATCGCCGCGCGCAGCAGCTCTCCGTCAAGGTGAAGGAGCTCGAGGCTCGCGCCGAGATGGCCGAGACGAACCTGCGGACGTTGCTCGCGGCGGCCAAGGGCACGGGGCGCGACGCGACCCTCGGCGACACCGAGATGGAGGCCATCCTCGGCGTCCTCAAGGGCGAACCCGGTGAGGCCGGCGGACCCGCGGACGGCGCCGAGCGCGAGACCGCCGACGCCACGGGAGCCGGCGAGGCCGTCTAGCCTCCGGCGGTCAGTGCGTGCCGGCCGAGGCGGCGTCGGGCACCATCCGGTCCTGTCGGAACCGCGTCGCGGCGAACGGCGCGATCAGGTCGGGGGTCCGGCCCGTCGCGATCAGCTCGGCCATCGTCTTGCCGAAGATCGGCGCTCCCTTGAAGCCCCAGGTCCCCATCCCCGACATCAGCCAGAAGCGCTCGACGTCGGTGGCGCCGAGGATCGGGGAGGAGTCCGGGGTCATGTCGCACAGGCCCGTCCACTGGCGCATCGCCCGAGCGGTCCTCGCGAACGGGAGGATCTGGATCGTGCGCTTGGCCGCTTCGCACAGGAACCCGAACGTGGAGCGTGTCGAGTACGTCGGGTACGGCAGGACCTCGGCCCCGACCAACAGCTCGCCGCGCGCGGTCTGCGAGACGTAGACGTACAGGTCCATCGACGAGACGAGGCCGCGGAGCACCGGTCGGTACGGCTCGGTCACGAACGCCTGCAACGCGTAGGTCGAGATCGGGACGCGGACGCCGGCCATCGCCGCCACGACGCTCGTGTGCCCGGCGACCGCCGAGACGACGTGGCCGGCCTCGATCGGGCCCGCGTCGGTCCGCACGCCGACGCATCGACCGTCGCGGACGTCGATCCCGGTGACGGCGACGCCCTCGTGGACCGACACCCCCCGGCGCTGCGCCGCGGCGGCGTAGCCCCACACGACCGCATCGTGCCGCGCGAACGCACCCGGCGGGTGGTACGACGCCCCGACGACCGGCAGCTCGCCCCCGCCGGAGAGGTCGATCAGCGGGCACACCTCCAGGGCCTCCTCGGGCGTGAGGATGTCGGTCTGCACGCCGAGCGCCCGGTTCAGCAGGGACTTCTCGCGCTCGACCTGGAGCGAGTCGGGCGTGTGACACAGGTCGAGCTCGCCCTGGTCGGTGAACAGGACGTTGAAGTCCAGCTCCTGCGAGAGCGTCCGGTACATCCGCAGGCTCGCCTCGTACAGGGGGACGGTCTCGGGCGTGTTGTAGTTGGCGCGGAGCACCTGGGTGTTGCGGCCCGAGGCGCCCGAGCCGATGTAGGAGCGTTCGAGCACGGCGACGTCGCGGACGCCGTGGACCTCGGCCAGGTGGTAGGCGAGCGAGAGGCCGTTCACGCCGCCGCCGATGATCACGACGTCGTAGCTCGGCCGGAGCTCGCGCTGCTCGAGGAACCGAACGGTCCGCAGCAGCCCGGTCATCGGAGGAGCTCCGCGGCGTCGATCTCGATGCGTTCGCGCACGTGCGTGGCGACCATCGAGGGCACGAGCAGATCGATCCGGTCCGCGTCGACGAGGATCCGAACGCCAACCCGGGCCACCTCGCCCACGAGGGAGCCCGCCGTCGGGAGCTCGAGCTCGGACAGTCGAGCGAACGCCTCGCGCGAACCGGGCCCGTCGAGCGAGTGCACGACCCAGCCGTCCGAGACGTCGAGCACCACGGCGTCGGGATCGAGCCGAACGACCGCCGCGCGCACGGCCGCCTCGGACACGTCGCCGACGAGCGCGACCTCGCCCGGTGAGAGGCGGCACGCGCCGGGGAGCTCGCTCACCCGGTCGCACGCCTCGGCCGAAGCCAGCACGCTCGTCACGCTCGGCGTCGACGTCCGGAGCTCAGCCACGGACCCTCGCGCCCTCGGGGTCGTAGAACGGGGTCGGCACGACGCGGGCGACGGCCGCCCCCGCGCCGAGCTCATCCGGGAACCCGTCCTCGGTCCGCCGGATCCACCCGAGCCCGATCGCGCGATCGAGCGAGGCGGAGTTGGCTGCCGACGTGACCCGACCGACGACCGCGCCGTCGAGCGTGAGCGGTGCGCCCCGGAGCTCGGCGCCGTCCGCGGGCGCGCGCTCGAACTCCAGCCCCGCGAGCCTTCGGGTCGGCGGGAGTTCGGCGAGCCGTTCGAGCGCGGCCTTGCCGACGAACCACGGTTTGGTCGGGTCCACGGCCCAGCCGAGACCGAGCTTGGCCGGCGTGTCGTCGGGGAGCGTGTCCTGACCGAGGTAGAGATGACCCTTCTCCAGCCGGAGCACCTCGAGCGCGTCGAGCCCGAACGGCGAGATCTCGAGCGCCCGCCCTTCGCGAAGGAGCGCGTCCCACAGCTCGGGTCCGTTCGAGCGCGGGTGATGCAGCTCGAACGCCAGCTCGCCGACGAACCCGCTCCGGATCGCCCGGCACGGAACGCCCGCGACGGTCAGCTCTCGGTGGCCCCCGTACGGGAGCGCCGCCGGCTCGATCGGATCGTCGGTCAGACCGCCGAGGAGGTCGCGGGCGTGGGGACCCGCCACCAGGATCGCCCCGAGCTCCGAGGTCCGGTCGAGGAGATGCACGTGGAGTTCGAGGCGATCGGCCCACTCACGCAGGCGGGCGTCCATGCGTTCGGCGCCTCCGGAGGTGGACGTCAGCAGGTACGAGCCGTCCTCGAGCGCGCACAGCAGTCCGTCGTCGACGACGTACCCACCTTCGTCGAGCGCGAGCACGTAGCGCGAACGGCCCGGCGCGAGGTCGCCGACCCTGCCCGCGAGCACGGCGTCGGCGAGCGCCTTCGCGTCCCGCCCGGCGATCAGGAACCGTCCGAGCGTCCCGACGTCCATCAGGCCGACGCGTTCGCGCACCGCGCGGTACTCCTCGGCCGGGTCGTCGTACGAGAGCGGGCGCTTCCACCCGCTCGACCATCCGAGGGTCGCGCCCGCCGCCAGGTGGACGTCGTGCAGGCCGGTCCGCTTCTCGATCACCTCGTGGACCGGCGCCGCGAGCGTCTCCAGGGCTACCGGCCGCAGGGGCGGGCGGGCGGTCGTCCGCGCGCCCGAACGCCGGTCGGCCGCGTCGGCGTGGTCGCGCGCGAAGCACGCGAGCGCGCGCCCGCACATCGCGCCCTTGCAGGGCCCCATCGTCGCGGTCGTGTACCGCTTGAGGATCTCGGCGGAGCGGAACCCCTCGGTCCAGGCCTGCTCGGCGTCGTGCAGCGCCACGTCCTCGCACAGGCAGAGGTAGCCGCCACCCAACCGGGGTTCGTCGGCGTCGAGCGCCGCGTCGCCGACGAGCCGCACGGGTTCGCCCACCGCCATCCGTCCGAGCTCGTCGCGCGGCGCGAGACCCATCGAGAGCACGAGCGCGTCGCACCTGATCCGGCGCCGCTCGCCGCGTTCGCGGACGACCACCGAGCGCAGACGCCCGTGCCCGCGCGCCTCCACGAGCTCGCCGTCCAGGATGGCCTCGGCCTCGTGCGGCACCTCGTCCACGAACGCCGACGGCACGAGCGCGGCGACGACCCTGGTCCCGGCCGCGACGAGCGTCCGCAGGTGTTCGACGCCTTCCGCCGTGGACGCGACGACCACCACCCGCCGGCCCGGCGCGACGCCGTGCAGCGCCGCCATCGCGGAGGCCGCGCGTCCCAGCCACACGCCGGGCAGATCGTTGCCCGGGAAGAGCTGGTGCGCCTCGGTGGCACCGGTCGCCACCACGACGCGCTCGGCGCGCACCTGCACGAGCTCGCCCTCGCCTGCGAGGGGCACGCTGGGCCCATCGAAGAGGCCGAGCGCGGCACGACCTTCCATGATCTCGATCGCCGGGTTGGACCGGACACGCGCCTCGAGCGCCCGGATCGCGTCGAGCGTCGGGCCCGGTGCGACGCGGGCGCCGATCGCGAACTCGTCGCACAGGATCACGCGTTCGCCGTCCACCGCAGCCTCGAGCGCCGCGGTCAGACCGGCGCTCCCGGCCCCGACCACGATCGTGTCGCACCGGGCGTGCCTCGAGACGGTCCGCGTGGCCGGCGCGTCCGCGGGTAGCGGTCCCGAACCCGTCGCTCGCCGGATCACGCGTTCGGCCGTGCGCCACGCGAACCGAGGCCGGATGAACGTCTTCAGGTAGAACCCGACCGGCATCAGCGGATGCGCGAGATCCGCGACGTGGAGCAGGTCGTGCTCGGCCGACGGCCAGCCCCGCGGGCGTTCGACCCGCATGTCGCTCACCGCGGGGGTGATGCACGATCGGACGCCCGGAACGCCGTCGACCGTGACCGAGCAGTTCGGGCACTCGCCGGTCCCGCAGTACAGGCCGCGCCGGCGATGACCCTTCAGCGAGCGCGAGAACGTCCGCACGCCGGCACGGAACAGCGCCGAGGCCACCGTGTCGCCCTCGAGCACCGGGACCTCGCGCCCCTCGAACCGCAACCGGCCCGACGTCATCCGATCCGGTTGGTCCGCGTGTCGCGGGTGAGCACGAACCAGCTCCGGCAGCCGAGCGCGTGGAACCAGCGTTCGCGCTGCGGACCCTCGACGTTGCCGGGGTGGAACACGCGAGCGAAGTCGGCGTCCGCGTCGGGCGCCACGTGGGAGCGATCCTCGCCGCCGAACGCGAACTCGGTGTGCGGCCGGACGCCGCAGGTCGGGCAGGCGATCTCGAGCGTCACGAGCGCCGCCGCTTCAGGTCCCTCAGGACCGCGCGCGACGAGACGTAGCCGGGCGCGCCGGTCACGCCGCCGCCGGGATGCGTGCCGGCCCCGCAGAGGTAGAGCCCGTCGATCGGCGTTCGGTACCGAGACCACGCCGGCAGCGGCCGCATGAAGAACAGCTGCTCGACGTTGAGGTCGCCGTGGAAGATGTTGCCCTCGGTCAGCCCGTAGGTGCGTTCCAGGTCCAGCGGCGTGACGACCTGCATCGCCCGGATCGACGTGGCGACGTTGTCGGAGGAGCGCGAGATCGTCTCGACCACCTTGCGCCCGAGCTCGTCGCGCCGTTCGTCCCAGGTGCCCGACCGCAGCTCGAACGGCACGTACTGCACGAACGCCGTCATCACGTGCGTGCCCGGCGGCGCGAGCGTGTCGTCCACGTTCGACGAGGTGACGCAGTCCACCCAGAGCTCGTCGGGGATCTCGCCCCACCGGTGCTGGTCGTACATCCGCTGGGCGCCCTCGAGCGTCGGCACGAGCGTCGCGAGCGACCGCTGGTTGGGGTCCGCGTCCTCGGGCATGCCCTGCCAACGGGGCTCCTGGTCCAAGCGCGAAGTTCACCTTCGCGCACGGGCCTGCCATCGCGATCGACTCGACGTCGGCGCGGAACCCCTCGTCGAGCTGGGACTTCTCGATCAGGCCGAGGAACGTGCGCTTGGGGTCCGCGTTCGAGACCACGGTGCGCGCCGAGATCTCGGTCCCGTCCTCGAGCGTGACCCCCGTCGCCCTGCCCTCCCGGACATCGATGCGCGCCACCTCGGCGTTCGTGCGGATCTCGGCGCCCGCGTCGCGGACCGCCGACGCCATCGCCTGCGTGATCGAGCCCATCCCGCCGATCACGTGGCCGTTGAAGCCCTGGATGTGGTGTTCCCCACCGGAGAGCATGTGGAACAGGAGCCCGATCGCGGTTCCCGGTCGGTACGGCGGCGCGTGCATCCCGTAGACGTTGTTCGCCAGGTAGAGGCGGCGGACCTCGTCGGACTCGAAATGCCGTTCGACGAACTCGCCCAGCGACCCGGTCGCGAACCGCACCAGGTCCGAGAGCTGGTCGCCCGACAGGTGCCGGAACCGCCGGAACAGGCGCCGCCCCTCGCGTAGCTTGCTCCAGCCCGTCGCGTACAGGTTCGGCGGCTCCTCGAGGAAGAAGGGCTGCAGCGAGCGGGCGAGCTCGTGGAGGCGCTCGGTCACGCGGCCGAACGCGTCCGCGTCGTGCGCCGAGATCCGGCGGATCTCCTCGGCGGTGCGTTCGTGCGTCGACCACCACGGCAGCACCGGGCGATCCTCGAACACGACCTGCAGCCCCGGCTCGCACGGGACCATCCGCAGCCCGCGTTCGGCAAGGCCGAGGTCGGCGACGATCTCGGGCCGCAGCATGCTCGCGATGTAGGAGGTCGTCGAGGCCCGGACGCCCGGCGCGATCTCCTCGGTCACGCACGCGCCGCCGACGAGCTCGCGGCGTTCGAGCACGAGGGTCCGCAGGCCGGCGCGGGCGAGGTAGAACGCGGCGGTCAGCCCGTTGTGGCCGGCACCCACGATCACGATGTCGTAGCGGTCGGTCATCGCCCCCGGTCACCTCGGTCGGTGGGATCCGGTCCCGTCGTTCCGATCAACGCAGTCTCGCATGCTCGTTCGCGCGCAGCGGAGACCGCCGGGTGACCCGGGGTCGACGGTCAGGTCGTCGCCGAAGGTACGGCGTCGCCGTGGCGGGCGGCCGCGACGTGGCACGCGGCGAAGTGGTCCGGTCGGAGCTCGACCAGCCCGAGGTCCTCGCCGCGGCACCTGGCCTCGACGCCGGCCGCCGCTGCCGCCCCCGAGATGAGTTCGGGGCAACGGGGGTGGAACCGGCACCCCTCGGGGATCCGCGTCGGATCGGGGGGCTCGCCGGTGAGGAACGGCCGCGAGAGGCCGCCGGCCTCCGGGACCACCTCGAGGAGCGCCTTGGTGTAGGGGTGCAACGGCTTGGTCAGGACGTCCTCGGCCGGCCCGATCTCGACGATCCGTCCCAGGTACATCACCGCGACGCGATCGGCGATCGTCCAGGCGAGCCCGAGGTCGTGCGTCACGACGAGCATCGCGATCCCGAAGTCGTCGCGCAGTCCGAGCAGCAGCTTGAGGATCTCGCCGCGGACCGAGGCGTCCAGGCTCGACACCGGTTCGTCGGCGACGATGATCTCGGGCTCGAGCACGAGCGCGCCTGCGATCACGACCCGTTGGCGCTGCCCGCCCGACAACTCGTGCGGGTAGACCAGATAGAACCGCTCGGGCGGCCGCAGCCCCGAGCGCGCGAGCGCCCGCGAGACCATCTGCTCCTCGCTCATGCCGTCGTGCGACGTGATCCCGTGGATCCGCAGGCCCTCGGCCACCGACTCGTAGATCGTCTGCCGCGGGTTCATGGCGGCCGTCGGATCCTGGAACACGATCTGCACGCGGCGCCGGTACTCGCGCAGGATCTTCGCGCCCTTGCCGAGGGGCTCGCCCTCGAAACGGATCTCGCCGAGCTTGGGCTGCTGCAGACCCATGATCGTGCGCGCGAGCGTCGTCTTCCCGCATCCGGACTCGCCGGCGAGCGCGAGCACCTCGCCGCGCCGAAGGACCAGGTCGACGCCGTCGACCGCGCGCGAGATGGTGGCCTTCTTGCCCGCCACGCCGGCTCCCAGACCGACGCGGCCCTCGAAGGACACGTGAAGGCCGCGAACCTCCAGGACCGGATCTTCCCCGGGTGATCGCGAGGTCGGGTCGGCGATGGCGTCGCTCATGTCGAGACGCCCGCCTGCTCGCGCACGAGCAGGCATGCCGCCCGGCGTCGCTCCCCGGCCTCGTACAGGTCGGGGATGGTGGTCGCGCATTCGTCGAACGCGACGGGGCAGCGCGGGTGGAACGAGCACCCCGAGGGGATGGCGTCGGGCTGCGGCGGGTCGCCGCCGAGTCCGGACGGCGCCCGCCGGAAGCGTTGGTCGCCGATCGTGGGGAAGGCCGCGGCGAGCGCCGTCGTGTACGGGTGCGCGGGCTTGCCGAACACCGCAGCGGACGGGCCCTCCTCCACGATCTTGCCCGCGTACATGATCGCGAGGCGATCGCACACCTCGACGAGCACGGACAGGTCGTGCGTGATGAACAGCATCGCCAGACCCATCTCGTGCTGGAGCTCGTTCAGCAGGCTGAGGACCTGGGCCTGGACCATCACGTCGAGGGCCGTGGTGGGTTCGTCCGCGATGATCAGGGTCGGGTTGCAGGCGAGGGCCATCGCGATCATCACCCGCTGCTTCTGCCCGCCCGAGAGCTCGTGCGGGTAGTCGCGCAGACGTCTGGGCGGCAGGCCGACCTTCTCGAGGAGGTCCCCGGCCCGCACCAGCGCTTCCTTCTGGCCCGACATCCGGTGGATCACGACCGCTTCCGCGAGCTGGTCGCCGATCCGCTGGACGGGGTTGAGGGCATGCATCGCGCCCTGGAACACCACGGACGCGCCCGTCCATCTCACCGCGCGGAGCCGGCCCGCCTTCATCGTGAGCACGTCCTCGTCGTTCAGGAGCACCTGTCCGGTCGTCGTCGCTCCGGGAGGCAGCAGGCGGAGGATCGCGTTCACCACCGTCGACTTCCCGCAGCCCGACTCGCCCGCGAGGCCGAGGACCTCCCCCTTGTCGATCTCCAGCGACACGCCGCGCACGGCGGGGATGGGCCCGGCCTGGGTGGTGTACGTCACCTCGAGATCGCGGACGGAAAGGACGCTCATCGCGCGCGCAGCTTCGGGTTCAAGATCTCATCCAGGGCGAACCCGCACAGCGTGAAGGCGAGCACGACGAACACGATGGCCAGGCCCGGCGGGACGATCCACCACCACTGCCCGGCGTACGCGGCCCCCGAGCCGAACGCGCTCTCGAGCGTCGTCCCCCACGAGATCGAGAGCGGATCGCCGAGGCCGAGGAACGCGAGCGTGCTTTCGGACAGGATCGCGATCGCCACCGTCAGGATCGTGTTCGCGAAGATCAGCGGGCCGACGTTCGGCAGGATATGCCGCGTGTTGAGGTGCCAGCCGCTGGCACCGAGCGCCCGTGAGCGTTCGACGTACGGCCTGGTCTTCACCGAGAGCACCTGGGCGCGGACGATGCGGGCCGTCGACGGCCACGACGTGATGCCGATCACGACGATGATGACGCCGAGCGAGGGACTCAGCACCGATGCCAGCACGATGGCCAGTGGCAGGAACGGGATGACGAGGAACCAGTCGGTCAGACGCATCAGGACCGTCTCGGACACCCCGCCGCGATACCCGGCCACGATCCCGATGAAGGACCCGATCAGCATCGAGATCGCGGTGGCGAGCAATCCGACCGCCAGCGAGACGCGGGAGCCCCAGATCGTCAGGGTCAGGACCGAACGCCCGTAGTTGTCGGTGCCGAGCGGGTACTTGAGGGACGGGGGCGAGAAGGGGATCCCGTTGCAGGGACACGTCGCCAGCAGTCCCTGCTTGTCGGCCAGCAGGGGTGCGAAGATCGCCGTCAGGGCGAACAGGATGAGCACGGCCAGGCCGATCATGCCGAGGGTGTTCTTCCGGTAGGTCCTCCAGATCCTGCCGGTCGAGGCACGACGCCTGGTCCAGGCGATCTGCCGTGGGTTCCGAGGGATCTCGGGCGGCGGCCCCGGCTCGAGCTCGGCTCCGATGGGGGGGCCTTCCTCCCACGTTGGCAGGGCTTCGGGCGGGCGCATCAGCCGGCCCTCACCCT
This sequence comes from uncultured Actinomycetes bacterium, assembly GCA_963778545.1. Lineage (GTDB taxonomy): Bacteria > Actinomycetota > UBA4738 > UBA4738 > HRBIN12 > DASSJM01. The sequence continues at coordinate 174,745 of CAVZUW010000018.1, forward strand.
GGGATCGAGCTGGGAGTACAGGATGTCGGCGATGAGGTTGGCGATGATGACCGCCGCGGAGAACAACAGGAACAGACCCTGGAGCAGCGGGAAGTCCTTCGAGTCGATCGCCTGCACCGTCAGCAGACCCAACCCGGGATAGGAGAACACGTACTCGACCGTGATCGCCCCGCCGAAGATGAAACCGAGCGAGAGGAGCACGACCGTGAACGTGGGCAGGAGCGCATTCGGTACCACGTGGCGCCACAGGATCTGCTTCTCACGAACGCCCTTGGCCCGGGCCGTCATGACGTAATCGTCGTTCATCACGTCGATCAGGGAGTTGCGCATGATGAGCGAGTACTCGCCCATGTAGGCCACGACCAGGACGAACCACGGCAGCGCGAGGTGGTTGAGGACGTCGGCCACGTGGCCGATCCCCGACACATCCGCCCCCGGGGTGGAGTACCCACCCGCCGGGAACAGCGACGGGAACGGGCCGATCCCGCCCGCGAACGCCATCAGCACCAGGATGCCGAACCAGAACTCCGGCATGGAGTAGACGAACAGGGTGAAACCCTGAGACCCCACGTCGAACCTGCTCCCGCGGCGCCATCCGGCGTGGATGCCGATGAGCAGGCCGAGCGCGGCGGACGCGAGCGTGGACGTCGCGACCAGGAGCATCGTCGGCCAGATGCGCTCGCCGATCACGCTCTTCACCTCCTGGCCCTTGAGGAAGAACGAATCGCCGAAGTTGAGCGTGAGGGTGTCCTGCGCATACACGAGGAACTGTTGGGGCAGGGGCTTGTCCAGGCCGAGCTCCTGCGTCACCTGCGCCACGTTCTCCGGGTTGAACGCGGCCGTGCCCCGGAGCAACAGGGCCGCGGGATCGCCCGGGATGACCCGGAACAGGAAGAAGTTGAAGACCATGACGAAGGCCAGGGTCAGCAGCGCTTGCAGCACCTTGCTCGCGATGTAGCGGCGCGTTCCCAACGTTCTTCGTCTCGTCCTTCGCGCTCAGCGGTCCTCTACACGTCCTCCTCGGCGGCCCGGCGGCGGCGGATCAGGAAGACCGCTACCAGCAGGACGATGACCCCGGCGAGGATCGCCCCAGACGACGGGCGAGATCCCCTTGGTGTCGCTCGCGCCGGCCGCCCGCGGACCCCGCGACCGGCTTGATCGAGAGCCACACCTCGCTGATGCCGCCCCATCCCTCGAGCGGGTCGCCGTTGGGCTGCGGCTGCGGGATGTAGCCCTCGAACCGGTCCGACCGCCAGGCCGAGAAGATCGGGTCGTACCACATGATCGAGTAGGCAGCGTCGTCGTAGAAGATCTTCTGCATCTGCTGCACGATGGCCCAGCGGGCGTCCGAGTCGGTCTGCGTGAGCTGCTCGTGGTACAGCTCGTCGTATTCGCGGGTTGCAGTAGTACGCGTCGTTGTTCCCGTACGTGCTCCCGTCCGGCGGCCGCTGGTCGCACGTGAAGTAGGCCAGCAGGGACGAAGGGTCGGGGTCCGGGTACCAGCCCCACGAGGACATCTCGTAGTCGCCCGCGTTGATGATGTCGGTGAGCTTGGCCGAGTTCACCGCGGTGACCTCGGTCTGGATCCCGATCTGCTGGAGCCATTCCGAGATGAACGGGGCGGCGTCGACCGAGGTCTGCTCCGCGCTCCTGACGAAGTAGCGGAAGTCGAGCGGCCGTCCGGGGTCCGCCGAATCCTGAGGCATCTCGCGGATACCGTCCCCGTCGGAGTCGACGTACCCCGCGTCTTCGAGGAGCTGGTTCGCCCCCGGGATATCCCAGCTGATCTTGTCGGCGCCCGTCGGCGCCCATCGCGCGCCGGCCACCGAGACCGGCGGCACGAGCGTGTCTCCGGGCACCCCGTACCCGAGCAGGACGTTTTCGTTCAGTTGGTCGCTGTCGATCGCCATGCGGATCGCCCGGCGCACGACTGGGTCGGCGAGCGCCGGATGCCCGGTCCCGTGCGGTGTGAACGCGCCCTCGGGCTCCTCGGTGGCGGAACCGGAGTTCAACGCGATCTCCGAGAACGACGGGATCGTGCCGACCATCGTGTCGATGTTCTCGGCGTTCTTGAGCGTGTTGTACACGTTGGGGGTCGTGACGTAGCCGAAATCGATCTCCCCGGTCTGCAGCGCCGTGGCGATCGCGTCGTCGTTCTTGTAGATCCGGTAGATGATCTCGTCCACGGCGGGCTTGGGTCCCGGCCAGTAGGGGTTGCGCTCCATGCGGACGAATTCGCCGACCTTGTACTCCGCCATGACGAAGGGGCCGCTGCCGACCTGCGGGACGTTGCTGAAGGACTTCGGCGTGCACGGGTCCGCGCCGTCCGGGCAGTTGCCCTGCTCGACCTGCTCCCACACGTGCTGCGGCAGGATGTACGTGTACAGGTAGGGGCTCTCGCCGTTGTAGAGCCCGGTGGGCTCGGCCGTGTCGAACTCGATGTGGGTGTCGTCGACCGTGCGGACCTCCCCGTCGATCTCCGCCACGTACGTCTGGGGCAGATAGGCGTGGTTGTTCTTGTAGAGGTTGAGCGTGTAGGCGACATCGGCCGCCGTGAGCGGCTCGCCGTCGGACCAGAAGAGATCGTCGCGGATCGTGTAGGTGAAGTGCATCGAGTCGTCGCTGGTCTGGACGTCGGTGACCAGGCCCGAGTTGAAGCCGTCGAACTTCGGGCTCGGTTGCTCCGCGCCGAAGTCGACGCCGAAGTCGATGGGCAGGTGCGTGCTCGCCGTCCAGAAGTAGAACTCGATGGCCGAGTAGCCGGTCATCGGGTTCACCGAGTCCGGCTCCCCCGTGCTGGCCCACGTGAAGACGACCTTCTGGTCGTCGTTGGTGCTCCCCGTCGCGCCCGTCGTGTCTTGGGCGAAGGCCGCCTGCGCCAGGGCCGCGCTCGCGAAGGCAGCCGCGAGCATGAGCGTGATGCCCAGACGGAACTTCGTTCGTTGCTTCATCGCTCCTCCTCGATCAACCCCCGGGCGGGCCGACGCCGGTCACAGACCCTCCGATCCTGCCCGAACCCGATTGAACGGTGGTTCGAGAAGGTGGTCCTGTATAGCACGGACGCCTCAGGAGGGGGTAGGCACGCTCCGATGGCGCCGGCGCCGGTATCGTTCCGTGCGTGGACCGTGACTCCGCACCCGACTTCGAGCTGCCCGAGGACGACATCGGATGGTTCGACGACGGGTGCCACGAGCCCCTCCGGCGGCCGGTCTGGTGGCGATGGGTGGCCGTCGTCGTGGTGATCGCGTTGGTCGTCGCCACACCCGCCGCGTATGCGCTCTACCGGGTCCTCGGTTGACCTGCGCGCCTACCCCGGCGCCGAACGAGGTCGCCGCGCTCGCCGGACCAGGTCATCGAACAGGCCCTGCTGCGCCGGATCGGTAGGCGCCGTGTCCTCGGGGTGCCACTGTGCCCCCACCATCCAGCCGGTCTCGCGCTCGATGGCTTCGACGAGCCCATCCTCGCTCCAGCCGGTGGCGACGACCCCTTCGCCCAGCCCGTCGACACCCTGGTGGTGGTGCGACGAACAGGCGACGACGTCGGCGTCGGCCGCCCGCGCGATGGCGCTCCCGTCGGCGAGCTTGACGTCGTGGACGGCCGCGTCGGCGCCGCTCGGAGCCCCGTGCTCGAGGAAGCGGCCGTCGCTCGGCAGGTCCTGGGTCAGCGAGCCGCCGAACGCCACGTTCATCACCTGCATCCCGCGACAGATGCACAGCGTCGGCGTGCCGCGGCGGTCGGCCTCCAGGAGCAGCTCGATCTCGAGCGCGTCGCGGTCGGGTTCGAGCCCGTAGACGGTCTCGCTCGGCTCCTGGCCGTAGCGGGACGGCTCCATGTCTCCGCCGCCGATCAACATCAGCGCGTCGACGGCATCGAGCAGCTCGGCGGGCGAACGGTCGTCGCCCGGGAGCACGAGCGTCGCGCGACCGCCCGCTCGGCGGACGGCGTCGACGTAGTTCTCGGGGAGCCCGTAGCCGCCGACGTTCCAGTTGGTCACGCGGCCCGGTCGGAGGTGGTACGAGACGATGCCGATCTCCGGTCGAGCCTCGCGCGCCATGCCACCGAGTGTAGCCCTCGGGCCGTGGACGGCTGCTAGCGTTCGCGTCCGTGGGCGAGGCTCGGTTCCGGTTCCTGTCGCAGGAGGATGTCGTCGCCGCCGGGGGGCTCGACGTCGCCGCCACGATCGACGTCGTCGAGGAGGCGCTCCGTCTGCACGCCGAGGGCGACACCAGGCTGCCTTCGAAGTCGGCGCTCCTGTGGTCCGACGAGCTCGGAAGCGAGGAGACGGACGGCCGCATCATGGCGATGCCCGCGTACGTCGGCGGTTCGGTCGCGCTCGCGGGCCTCAAGTGGATCTCCAGCGTGCCCGCGAACCCGTCGCGCGGGTTGCCGCGCGGGATCGGGCTGATCGTCCTCACCGATCCCGAGACCGGCCTGCCGGTCGCCGTGATGGACGGGACGATCGTCTCGGCCGCTCGGACCGGCGCCGTGACCGGCGTGACCGCGCGGCGTCTGGCCAGGCCGGGCGCTCACGTCGCCGCGATCCTCGGCGCCGGGGTGCAGGCGGGGACGCAGCTCGCGGCGCTCGAGGCCGTCCTGCCCGAGCTGGACGAGGTGCGCGTCTGGGACATCGCGCCCGAGCGTGCCGAGGCGTTCCGCGAACGTTCCGAAGCTGTTGTCCCGGTCGCGAGCGCCGAGGAGGCGTGCAGGGGAGCCGACGTGATCGTCGCCGCGACGATGGCGCCCGAGCCCTACGTGCCGCCTGAGTGGCTCGGGCCGGGGAGCCTGTTCTGCTCGGTCTCCTCGCTCGACCCCGAGGTCGCCTGCGTCGAACGCGCGGATCTGGTCGTGTGCGACCTGTGGGATCACGAATCGGGACACCACTCGCGCCCGCTCGCTCGAGCGCTCGCCGCGGGCGTGATCACGCGCGAGGACGTGGTCGAGCTGCCCGACCTGGTCGCCGGCCGCCACCCTGGCCGAACGTCGGACGATCAGCGGATCTTCTCGACGCCGGTCGGGCTCGCGATCGAGGACGTGGCGGCCGCCGCGCGCGTGTATCGCAAGGCCGAGGAGCTCGGGCTCGGCACCGAGCTGTCGCTGTGGCGGAACCCGATCTGGATCTGATCGCGCCTCAGAACTCGAGGTTGCAGTTCTCGCAGAGGAAGACCCGGCTCCGGACGTTCAGGCTGTGGCCGCCGCATCGCGGAGCATCGGCGACACGTGCCGGCAACGGCGCAGTCGATCGGATCGGTGGTCTCGCCCGGTTGATCCCACGTCGTCGTGCCTTCGGACGGACGGGGGAGCTGGACCGAGAGCAGCTGGAGCGGTTCGTCGCCGCTCAGGAACCCGTGGGGATGGGCGGCCGCGCGCCCGATGATCAGACCGGGGCCGAGCGGCACCGGGCTCTCCGCCACGAGCGCCTGCCCGCCGCCTCGAAGCACGATCACCCACTCCTCGGAGTCGGGATGCGTGTGCGCGTACGCGATCTGGTTGGGCGTGAACCCCTGGATCGACAGGTAGTAGTCCGAGCCCTGGCTGATCGGGACCCGCCGGAACCCCGAGGCACAGAGCGCGACGAGGTCCTCGGCGAGCATCCCGAACACCCCCAGGTTGTCCAGGACCTCCGCGAGGTCGCCCACGTGGTGCTTGGTCGCCTCGCCCGGACCCACGTCGGTCGCCACGTCCGAAAGCTTGCCACTGCTCGGCGTCGCGTGCATCGCGGTGCCGGCGGGGCGAGGGCTATCATCGCGCCGACCGAGCCCAGGACGGATCCGGCCAGGACTGATCCAGGGAGGGAACGATGACCACCGAGCTGCTGATCGTGGGCGGGGACCGCGTGCCCGCCGCCGAGGAGGGCACCTTCACCGTCATCGAGCCGGGGAACGGCTCCCCGATGGCCGAGGTGGCCGAGGCGGGTCCCGAGGACGCCCGACGCGCGGTCGACGTCGCCGTCCGGGCGTTCGAGGAGGGACCGTGGCCCAGGACCTCGGCCACCGAACGCGGCCGCGTGTTGCTCCGTGCCTCGGTCCTGGTGCGGGAGCGGCTCGAGGAGCTCGCGCAGATCGAGGCTCGGAACGTGGGCAAGCCGATCGGTGACGCGCGGGACGAGATCGGGATCGTCGCGAACACGCTCGAGTACTGGGGCGGCGCCGCGAACAAGATCTTCGGCGAGACGGTGCCGGTCCAGGACCCCGGGCTCGACGTCACCCTCCGCGAACCGGTCGGTGTCTGCGCGCTGATCACGCCGTGGAACTTCCCGCTCGTGATCGCGACGTGGAAGCTCTCGCCCGCCCTCGCGTGCGGGAACACGATCGTCGTCAAGCCGGCGTCGCTCACGCCGCTCTCGTTGCTCCGGCTGGCCGAGATCCTGGCCGAGGCCGGGCTGCCGGAGGGTGCGATGTCCGTCCTGCCCGGACCGGGTTCGAGCGTCGGCAACGCGCTCGTGACCGACCCGCGGGTCTCCAAGGTCGGGTTCACCGGTTCGACCGAGATCGGGTCGGCGATCATGGCGCTCGCGGCTCGGAACATCACGCGGGTCTCCCTCGAGCTCGGCGGCAAGTCCGCGAACGTGGTGTTCGCCGACGCCGACATGGACACTTGCGTCGAGCGCTCGATGTGGGCGGTGTTCGCGAACACCGGTCAGGACTGCTGCGCCCGCAGTCGGATCCTCGTGGAACGACCCGCCTACGAGGGGTTCGTCGAGGCGCTGACGGCCAAGACCGACGCCTTGCGCGTCGGGCAGCCCCTGTCGGAGGAGACCGAGCTCGGCCCGCTCGTGTCCGCGGGCCAACGGCAGACCGCGCTCGACTACCTCGAGATCGGTCAGAAGGAGGGTGCGCGGCTGGTCACGGGCGGCGAGGTCCCCGAGGTGCCGGACGGCGCGAACGGCTTCTACCTGCGCCCGGCGATCCTGGCCGACGTCGACAACGCGTGGCGCGTCGCGCAGGAGGAGATCTTCGGGCCGGTGGCGTGCGTGATCCCGTTCGACTCCGAGGAGGAGGCGATCCGCCTCGCCAACCAGACCGAGTACGGCCTGTCCGGCTCGATCTGGACCCGCGACCTCGGACGGGCGATCCGGGTCGCGAAGGGGATCCGCACCGGCGTGCTCAGCGTGAACTCGTCGCACAGCGTGCACACCGAGGCGCCGTTCGGTGGCTACAAGCGCAGCGGCATCGGGCGTGAGATGGGGATGCACGCCGTGAACCTGTACACCGAGGTCAAGAACGTCTACTTCTCGGAGTCGTAGCGCTCGGGCCGCGTCTACACGTCGAACTCGACCCACAGCGGGAAGTGATCCGACATCCGGAACGAGAGCTGTTCGGTCGTTCCGGCGGGGACCAGCCCGTCCGTGAAGTCGAACATCCCCGAGTTGCGGTACGCGAGCGAGAGCGCGGGTGGTCCGCCGGACGTCCCGGTGAACCAGGCGATCTGATCGTAGAAGTGCCGCTGATCCGGCGGTGCGTTCGGGTCCGGGTCGTCGAAGATCGTCCGCGGGACGTGGTTCAGGTTGTCCGGAGGCTGGAGCCCGGTTCCCGTGAAGGCCTCGTACAGCACGTCGATGTTCCCGTCCTCATCCACCTGCCGATCGATGTTGAAGTCACCGAGGGCCAGGAGGTTCTCCCCCCAGACGTCGCTGCCCTCGGCCCACCCCGCCATCCACTCCGCGATCTTCCTGAGTTCGCCGACGCGGTCGTCCGCGGTGTTGCCGTAGACGATGTGAAGCGTGACCAGCGTGAACACGCTCTCGGCGCGCGCGAAGCTGACCGCGTACGGCGTCCGGGCGAATTGACGCCCGAGCACGTCCGTCGAGACGCCGGCCTCCTCGGGAGCGACCACCAGCTCGCACGCCAGGCCCGAGGGTCGCAGCCGCGCGCTGATCGAAGACGAACGCCAGCCGCTCGTGGTTCCCTGCCTGTCCCAGTGTGACGTCGGTCAGCAGGAACGCCCAGCCGCTCCCGAGCGCCTCGAGCGTCGCGAGGAACGCCTCTCCGTCGGTGCCCACCTCCTGGACGGCTACGACGTCGAACCGACGGAGCGTCTCCGCGATGCACAGGACGTTGCTGAGATCGCGTACCGGAGACGCACCGCGTGGGCGAGCGCCATTCGGGCGTCAACCGGTTGAGGGCTCGGACGTTCCAGGTGCCGACCAGGAGGTTCTGGTTCTGCTTCGCCGGGATCACCTGATCGAGCGCGTCGGCGTACGCGGCCACCTGGGTCGCGACGTCCGCCGGCGGCGGGTCGCTGATCGAGTTCGGCACGTGGATCTCCCGCGGGCTCGATGCCGCGTCCAGGGTGCACCCCTGCGGCCGGCCTGTCGACCCCGGAGGTCGGCGCGAGGTGGATCGTTCAGACCGAGCGGTCGTACCGCTCGCGCTCCCACTCCGTCACGGTCTCGCGCCATGCCTTCAGCTCCCACGCCCGCGAGGTGGCGTAGTAGTCGCTGAAGTCCTTCCCGAGCGCCTCGCGCAGCGCCGCGTCGTCCTCGAACGCTCGCAGCGCCGACTCGAGCGAGCCCGGCAGCTCGGGGAGGTCGAGCGCGTACGCGTCGCCGGACGATCGGCGGGGGCGGCGTCGTCTCGCCCTTGATCCCGTCGGCGGCCGCGGCGGCGATCGCGGCGAGCACGAGGTACGGGTTCGCGTCGGCGCCGGGCCTGCGGCACTCGAACCGCCACAGCTCCGGGCGGGCCCCGCGGATCGCGCGCACCGCGCACGACCGGTTCTCGTATCCCCAGGTCGCGTTGATCGGCGCGAACCATCCGGGCACCAGGCGCTTGTAGGAGTTGATGGTCGGGTTCAGCAGGAGCGAGGCCGCCGGAAGGTGGTCGATGACGCCGGCGACCGCCGAGGAGAACGGCGGCGTCAGCTCGGCGGTCTGGTCCGCCCCGGCGAACGCGTTCGTGTCGCCCTTCCACATCGACAGGTGCACGTGCCCGCTCGAACCCTCCTCGCCCGGAGCGGTCTTCGCCAGGAAGCTGGCCCGAAGACCCATCGCCGCGGCGACCTGCTTCACACCGAACTTCAGCAACGCAGCGTCGTCGGCCGCGGCGAGCCCTCGGCGGGCCTCGACGTTCAGCTCGAGCAGGCCCGGACCCGCCTCGGTGTGCACCGCGGAGACCTGGATCCCGAGGCTCTCGAGCGCCGGGACCAACTCGTCGAGGAACCGGCCGTAGCGGCCGATCTCGCCCAGGCTGTAGCTGATCCCGCTCGACGCCGGCGCGCCCTCCTCGTCCCAGATCCGGATCTCGTACTCGATCGCCGCCTTCACCTCGAAGCCGAGGCCGTCCACGTCGTCCAACACGCGCCGGAAGACCTCGCGCGACGCGAACGCGGGCGAACCATCGGGCCAGCTCGGCGTCGCGAGGCAGATGCGCCAGCCCGGCCGCCATCGCAGGTCGCGCAGCGTGTCCGGGTCGGGGCGCACGATCAGGTCGGGGGCGCCCACGCGGAGACCGAAGCGCTCGTAGTCCGCGATCGGCGTGTCCACCGGGTCGAGCCCGATGATGAGGTCGGTCATCACGGTGCCGTGCTCGAGCGCCGACTCGAAGGCGTCCGGCCGGAGCGCCTTGCCGCGCATCGACCCGTTCATGTCGGGGATCGCGAGGAGGACGAACTCCTCGCCGGCGCTCACGACGGCGACCCCACGAGGGCGGCGCCGACGCGCCGCTCGACCTCGGTCATCGTCGACGCGAACCGCTCGACCATCTCGGCGAGCTCGGCGTCGGTGCTCGTGTAGGCGGGCGCGAGGAGCACCTGGTCGCCGGCGAACCCGTCCGCCTGCGGGTGGGTGGAGGTCACGAGCAGGTCGTGCTCGAACGCGGTGTCGTCGACGATCCCCGCGGCGTCGAGCTCGACCGGCAGGAACGACACGCCGTCGCGCGGGTCGACGAGCTCGACGCCCAGGAGGAACCCACGCCCGCGGACCTCCTTGACGAGCCCCGAACCCTCGATCGCCGAGGCGAGCTCGTCGCGCAGGGCAGGACCGCGTTCGCGGACCCGGTCGACGAGCCCGCGCTCGTCGATCTGGTCGAGCACCGCGAGCCCGACGGCCGACGGCAGGGGCGCGCCGTCCCACGTGTGCCCGAGGTCGAACTCGCGCGACCCTCGATCGATCGCCCCGTACACCTCCTCGCGGACCAGGACCCCCGCGAGCGGCGCGTAGCCGGCGCCCAGACCCTTGCCGACGGCGACGATGTCGGGCTCGATCGGCAGCTGATGCGCGGCCAGCCAGCTCCCGACGCGGCCGATCCCCGTGACGACCTCGTCGAAGCAGATCAGGAACCCGTGCGCCTGCCGGCGTTCGGCGAGGCCCTGCCAGAAGCGTTCCGGCGGGGAGTAGGCGGGCAGGGCGGCCGCGGTCACGGGTTCGCAGACGAACGCCGCGATCTCGTGGCCGTGCCGTTCGAGCAGGCGGTCGAGCTCGGCGAGGGCGGCCTCCCCGGTCGGGTCGGTCCGCCAGGTCGACGGCGGGATGTGCAGGTGGGAGGCGAGGTACGGGGTGTACGGCTCCTGGACCGCCTTGCGTCCGGTCAGCGCGAGCGTCCCCATCGAGGAGCCGTGGTAGGCCTGCGCGGGCGAGATCGCGCGCCAGCGGTCGGTGTCGCCGCGCTCGACGTGATACAGCCGCGCGAGCTGCAGCGCCGTCTCGTTCGCCTCGGATCCACCGGAGACGAACCGGACCCGGGCCATCCCGGGCATGAACCCCAGCAGGCGGTCGGCGAGCCGTTCCTGCGGCTCGCTCGTGAAGTGGTGGTTGTAGAAGTACGAGATCTTCTCCGCCTGCTCGGCCGCGGCCGCGGCGATCTCGGCGACGCCATGTCCGAGGCAGGCCACCATCGCACCGCCCGAACACGCGTCGAGGATCCGCCGGCCGTCCGCCGTCGTCAGCCACACGCCCTCGCCGCGCTCGATGCTCGGGTACGCCAGGTCGAGGGACCGGTGGAGCACGGCCGAGCCGTCGGTGCGGATCATCGCTGGGTCGCGGCCGAACCGAGCCGCGCGACCTCGTCGAGGTAGCGCTCGAGCAGCTGCAGCGCGGTCCGCCGGTTCTCCTCGGCGTTGCGGTCGGTCTCGGCGAGCAGCGCGTCCGGGTCGACGCCCTCCTGGTCGAGCTCGTGACGGTACGCGCGGACCCAGTCGTGCATGATCTCGGGCGTGACCTCGGGGTGGAACTGGAGCCCGAGGCTGCGCCCCCAGACGAACGCCTGCGGCGACACGTCGGACTCCGCGATCAGCGTCGCACCGGGCGGCGTCGTGAACGTGTCGAAGTGCCACTGGAACCACGGTCCCTGCGGGACGAGATCGGGGTCGGTCGTCCGGACGGGCAGCCACCCGATCTCGGCGACGTCGCCACGGGAGACCTCGCCGCCCAGCACCCGCGCCAGCATCTGGCCGCCGAAGCAGAGCCCGAGCACCGGCACGTCGTCCCGCACGGCCTTCTCCATCAGCCGCGCCTCGCGCGGCACGAACGGCTTGTGGTCGTCGAACGCCGCGAACTCGGAGCCGAGCGACACGATCAGGTCGTACGCGCTCGGGTCGACCTCACGGTCGTCGATGTCGATCCGCACGACGTCGACCTCGGCGCCGTGCGCGTCCAGCCATCCGGTGACCAGGCCCGGCGGCGTGGGCTCCTCGTGCTGCAGGATCAGCGCGTGCAGCGGGGTCGGGGTGTCGCTCATCGATCGGCTCCCGTGGTCGTGGGCGACGGGCTCCGGGCGAGCTCCGGCTCGACGTCCCGCGCGACGCGGTGCACGGCGTCGGCGAAGCGCGAGACCATCTCGCCCAGCTCGTCGTCGGTGGTCGTGAAGGGGGGTGCGAAGAGCGTCTGGTCGCCGGCGTACCCGTCACGGGTCGGCTGGGTCGAGAGCGTGATCAGCTCGCGCTCGAACGCGGCCTGGTCGATCCGGCCCGCGACCCGGAGCTCGCGGGGGAGGAACGACCCGTCGCGCGGGTCGGCGTACGACACGCCGAGCAGGTAGCCGTGACCCCGGACCTCTTGCACGATCGGGACGTCGGCCACCGCGGCCTCGAGCTCGTCCCGGAGCCGCCGTCCGCGCTCCTCGACGTGCGGGATCAGCTGCTCGGAACGGAGAGCGTCCAGCACCGCCAGCCCCACCGCGCACGACAGCGGTGTGCCGTCCCACGTGTGACCGAGCGGGAACCGGCGCGAGCCGTTCGCGATCGCCTCGAACACCGGCTCGCGGCACAGCACGGCGCCGATCGTCGCGTAGCCGGCACCGAGACCCTTCGCGGTCGCGATGACGTCCGGCGTGCACGCGGTCGACTCCCCCGCGAACCACCGGCCGGTTCGTCCGACGCCGGTGACCACCTCGTCGAAGCAGACGAGGAAGCCGTGGCGGTCACGCCGTTCGGCCAGGCCCTCCCAGAAGCCGACGGACGGCGTGGATGCGGGCAGCGCCGCGGCGCTGATGGCTTCGCAGAAGAACGCCGAGACGGTGTCGGGGCCCGCCTGCTCCAGAGCGCGGTCCAGCGCCGCGAGCGCCTGCTCGCCGGTCGGATCCGCACGCGAGGTGCTCGGTGGGATGTGGAGGTGGTGGGGGAGGTACGGCCCGAACGGCCCGTGCAACCCGGGCCGCCCGGTGAGCGCGAGCGTCTCCATCGTCGGGCCGTGGTACGCCTGTGCGAACGAGATCACCTGCCAGCGCGAGGGCTCGCCGCGCTCGACGTGGTAGCTGCGCGCGAGCTGGATCGAGGTCTCGTTCGCGTCGGATCCGCTCGTGACGAACTTCACGCGCGAGAACCCCTCGGGCGCGACGTCGACGAGCTCCTGCGCGAGCTGCTCCTGGGCGGGGTTCGTGAGCCGCTCGTTGTGGACGTAGGCGAGCCTCTCGGCCTGGGCGCGGGCCGCGGCGACGAGGTCGCTCCGGCCGTGCCCGAGCGTGGCGGCCATCGAGCCCCCGCTCATCGCGTCGAGGTACCGGGTGCCGGCCGCGTCCTCGATCCAGACGCCGTCGCCGCGCACGACCACGGGGTAGGCGCGCTCGAACTCGAGGGGGAGCACGTGCGTCTGGCTCGACTCGATCAGGCTCCGCGTCAAGGGCCCTCCTCACCCGGACGACGCCCGGCATCGCCCGAGGCCGGGCGGTGCACGTCCGAAGCGTACCGCGCGGCCGCCGGCCGAGGGACCCTCCCGCCGCTCCCCCCGAACGCGCTACGATCGGTCGATCGGCTGGCCCGGCGGCCTCGCAGGATGGTCGGGAAGGCCTGCGGGCGAAGGCCCTCGGCCCGAGGCGAACCGCCACCGGAGGAGGGCGGGCCCGGGTCTGCCGCGGGAGCACAGAAGGGAGAGTCGGTGGGGAGCGTCGGCACGATCCTCGAAGGATGGAAGAAGGACGGGATCGGGTACGTCCGGTTCGAGTTGCCCGACATGCACGGGATCTCGCGTTCGAAGACGATCCCGATCGCGCACGCCGCCGACTACGCCGAACGCGGTCTCAACATGTACGGGGGCGTGAGCGTCCTGGATTCGCGGTCCGACGTCGTCCCCGGCACGCTGTACCACGAGGAGGTCGGGTACGGCGACCAGCTCCTGTTCCCCGATCCCGACAGCGCCGCGGTGATCCCCTGGGCCGACCGCACCGCCCGCCTGATCTGCGACGCGCAGTGGTACGACGGCCGCCCGCTCGCGGCGACGCCGCGCCACGTGTTCCGCAGCGCGGTCGAGAAGGCGCGCGAGATGGGGTTCGAGCCGCTGATGGGCTCGGAGTTCGAGTTCTACCTGCTGACCGGCGACACGCACGAGCCGTTGTTCGACGGCTACCAGATCTTCAACACCCTGCGCAACGACTACGTCCCCACGATCCGCCGGATCGTCGAGGAGATGCCCGAGGTCGGCGTCGACATCATCACGGCGAACTGCGAGTACGCGGGCTCGCAGTGGGAGATCAACTTCGCGCCGGGGCGCGGGATGGCCGGACCCGACCAGGCGTTCACGTTCAAGAACGGTGTGAAGGAGATCGCGAAGCAGGACGGCTACCTCGCGACGTTCATGAGCAAGCCGTACGCGGCCTCAGCCGGCAGCGGTTGCCACACCCACCTCTCGTTGCTGCACGCGGACACGGGGGACAACGCGTTCGCGGACGAGGCCGACCCGAACGGGATGAACGACACCGCCCGCGCGTTCGTCGCCGGCCTGCTCACGTACGCGAGGGCGATCGACGCGGTGATCGCGCCGACCGTGAACTGCCTCCGGCGCCGCCGGCGACACACGTTCAGCCCGACGAACGTCTCGTGGGGCCACGAGGATCGTTCGGCGCTGATCCGCGTGAAGGGTGGGAGCCTCGCCTCCAAGCACCTCGAGTACCGGGCGCCATCCGCGCTGTCGAACCCGTACCTGGTGGGCGCCGCGGTGATCCAGGCGGGCCTGCGGGGCATCGAGGACAAGCTCACGGCGCCCGAGCCTTCGAAGCCGAGCGTCCCCGCGGAAGAGGACGACTCGCTCGAGAAGCTGCCGATCGACCTCTCGGAATCGCTCGACGCGCTCGAGGCCGAACCCGCGACGCGCGACTTCTTCGGCGAGGAGTTCATCACGGCGTACACGAGGATGCGGCGCTACGAACTCTCCCGGCTCGCCGATCACGTGAGCGACTGGGAGCGCACGGAGTACCTGGAGCTGTTCTGAGTCCCTCGGCGAGAACCCGCAAGGCGCCGCCCGCACGACCGAAGGCGACGGCCGCTCCGACGGCGGCCACGGTGGCGCGGCGACTCGGGGCCTCCGGGGTCGAGGAGATCGCGCTCGCCGTGGTCGGCCCCGACGGGGTCACGCGCGTGAAGGTCATCCCCTTGCGGCGCTTCGAGGAGGTGTCCCGGTACGGGGTGGGCCTTTCCACCGCCTTCTCGGTGTTCCTGGTGAACGACAACCTGACCTCGGCCCCCGGCATCGAAGGGCCGGCGGGCGACACACGCCTGATCCCCGATCCCGCATCGGCGGTCGCCCTCTCGGGTTCGCCGGGCTGGGCGATGGCGGCGGTGGACCAGCGGGACCAGGAGGGCAACCCGTGGCCGCCGTGCGGACGGTCGTTCGCGCGCAGGATGTTGGCCCGGCTGAACGAGGAGGGACTGGAGCTGCGCGGCGCCTACGAGCTCGAGTTCTTCCTCGGGTGGAGGGAGCGTCCCGGCGCCCCCGACGAGCCGGACCCGATCCCTTCGCACGAGGGGCCCGGGTACAGCGCACCCGTCCTCGCCGACCACGAGGCGTTCGCGGGTGACCTCATCCGGGCGCTCGAGACGCAGGGGACCGGCGTGATGCAGTTCCATCCCGAGTACTCGACCGGCCAGTTCGAACTGTCGGTCCCACACCGGGCGGGGATCGCGCTCGCGGACACGAGCCTCATCTTGCGCCACACCGTCCGGGCGGTGGCCAGGACGCACGGCATGGCGGTCTCGTTCGCGCCGGTGGTGTTCGCCGGGCGGGTCGGCAACGGGGACCACCTGCATCTCAGCCTGTGGAACCGCCGGGGGCGCAACGTATTCGACGGCGGGGACGGGCCCGAGGGGATGACGCGCCAGGCGGAGTCCTTCGCGGCGGGCGTCCTCGCGTCGCTGTCGGCGATCGTGGCGGTCTCGTGCCCCTCGGTCGTCAGCTACCTCCGGCTGCAGCCGCATCGCTGGTCGGGGCCGTGGGCGTGTTGGGGGCTGGAGAACCGCGAGGCCGGCCTGCGGTTCGTCACGGGCATGCGGGGGGACCGCCGCGACGAGGCGAACCTGGAGATCAAGCCGGTCGACGGGTCGGCCAACCCCTACCTGGCCCTCGGCGCGATCGTGGCCGCGGGGCTCGACGGACTCGAACGTGACCTGCGGCTCCCCGAACCCGTCACGGTCGATCCCGGGTCCCTGTCGGTGGCGGAGCGGCGGAAGCGGAAGATCGCGCAGCTCCCGTCGTCGCTCGGCGCGGCGATCCCGGAGCTCGAGCGCTCGACGGTGCTGCGCGAGGCGATGGGCGACATGCTGTTCGACTCGTTCGTTGCGACGCGCAAGGGCGAGCTCGAAGCGTTCGAGGGCCTGGACGACGACGCCGTGGTGCGGGCGCACCGCTGGCGGTACTGAGGGGAGAGACGGTGGCGGGGATCGATCTATCCGGCGTTCCGGTCGTCGACGCGCACACGCATCCGTACCGCCTGGACGACCTGCTCGAACGCGATCCGGACGGGTTCGACACGCGGATGATGTTCCTCGGCGAGTCGTTCGCGTCCTCGTCCCAGCTCCGCGAGGACCTGTGGCCGTTCGTGCACGCGCTCACGGGTTCGACGGTGTTCGCGATCGCCCTGCATCGTTGGCTCGCCGAGCATCTCGGGTGCGAGTCGGACCGGCAGGCCGTGGTCCAGGCCCGCACCGAGGCCCTGCGCGCCGACCCGGTCGGGTACACCAAGGGTCTGCTGGACGCGGCCGGCGTCGTGGCGATCCTGTCGGACGAGGGGTATCCGCAGCCGCCGATCACGGCGCCGGAGTTCGAGGCGGCGATCGGCGTGAAGGTCCATCGCGTCGCGCGCCTCGAGCCCTGGATCCTGACGCACCGGGACGGCTCCTTCGACGAGCTCGTCGCTTCGGTGCACGACGAGGCGACGCAGGCGGCGGCCGATCCGAACTGCGTCGCCTTCAAGTCGATCGTCGCCTACCGAACGGGACTGGATGTCGGGGACCCGAGCGAGGCCGAGGCCCGCGAGGCCTTCGCGGGGTGGCGCGCGGACGAGTGGCGCGAGACCCGCGAGCACGCCAAGCCCGTCCGCGACTTCCTGATCCGCCGCACCCTGGAGGTGGCCAAGGAGCACGGCCGGGCGTTCCATTTCCACTGCGGGGGCGGGGACCCGGACATCGACCTCGTGCACGCCAAGCCGCAGTTCCTGTTCCCGTTGCTGATCGACGTGCAGGACCAGCCCGTGGTGCTCGTGCACAGCGGGTACCCGTGGGTCCGGGAGGCGGCCTACATCGCCTCGGTGCTGCCGAACGTCTACCTGGAGCTGTCCGAGCTGATCCCGTGGGGGTTCGGCCAGGTCGAATGGGCGCTCGAGATGCTGGTCGGGACCGTGCCGGCCGCCAAGCTCCTGTACGGCTCGGACGAGGCGGGGGAGCCCGAGGCCTTCTGGATCTCGGCGTTGCTCGCGCGCCGCGCCCTGGAGCGCGTCCTGGACCGGTTCGTCGAACGCGACTACGTCACGACGGTCCACGCCGAGCGTCTCGGCGCGATGGTGCTGGGCGAGAGCTGTCGGGCGTTGCACGGTCTGAGCGCCTGATCCCGACGGGAACGGCGGAGGGGCACGCGTGTGGCGTGCCCCTCCGAGACCGTCGGAACAGCGTGGTCAGCCGGACGGAAGGTCCTGCGGCGATCTCCCGCTCGGCCTCCCCGAGCCGGATCAGCTCTTCGTCGGTCTTGCCCTTCCTCGTCCTCTGCGACACGACGTAGATCACGATGCCGGAGATGACGGACACGGCGGTGAACCCGATCATCCAGGTGTTCCACTCGGAGAGCGTCGGGAAGCCCGCCGGGTACCAGGAGCCGACGAAGATGAACAGCACCGCCAGGACGTTGACGATGAACCCGACCACGCCGCAGACGTACAGCCAGCCCACCGGGACCCGCCGCTCGCGCTCGAACCGCTCCGGCTCGGCGCGCTTGGCGAAGAAGATGTCCAGGAACAGCAGTGCGGTCGAGATGCACCACACGATCGTGACGCCCGCGTACAGGATGTAGAAGTACTTGTACGGGTCGGTCTCGCCCGCGCCCAGGACGAAGAAGACCAGGACGGTGAGGATCGTCGAGATCACCGACTGGAGCGTGATCGCGTTCGCGGGCACCTTGTTCTTGTTGACCTTGCCGAACTGGTGCGGCAGCCGCTTCTCCATGCCGGAGACGAACAGGAGTCGCCCGAACGAGTAGTTGTAGACGACCGCGACGGTGAGCACGACCCACGCCAACACCAGCGAGACGGCGGCGCCGGTCCACCTCCCGAGGGCGATCCCGACGGTCTCGGCACCCCCGGTCGTGCCGTTCGCCCCTCCGGCCTCGATCACGACCATGTTCCCGAACGTCGCCCACAGGTACGCGGCCATCACGATCGCGCAGCCCCAGAGCAGGAACGTCCGGATCGCCTTCTCGCCGCCGGTCACCTCGGCGCCCATGTTCAGCGGCGTCTCGATCCCCAGGAGCGCCAGGATCGCGAACGAGAAGAACGTGAGGTTCGCGGGAAGACCCAGCGCGAGCTCGTCGCCCTGGAAGGGGTTCCACCCGGTCCCGAAGTCGGTCGACGACCCGTTGCCCTGCAGCAGCCACCACACGCCGGCGAACCCGATCAGGAAGATCGCGGCCGCGTAGAACCAGAACAGGACGTTCACGTAGTTCTGCGTCACCCGCATGCGTCAGGTAGGACATCAGCGCGCTGAACCAGATCACGCCGAGGACCACGACGCCGATGTGCCAGTTCTCGGTGAAGATGCACGGGAACTCGCAGCTGGGCTTCGCCAGCACGGCGAACTGCTGGAGGAAGTTCGCGAACAGGATCCCGATGAACACCAGCGAGATCGGGCCGGGCCACCACGCCACGAAGCCGGCGAAGAACCCCCAGAACGGACCCAGGACCTTGTGGGTCCAGACGTAGAGGGAACCCTCCTCCGGGAACATGCGGCCCAGTTGAGCCGTGATGAACGCCCCGGTGATCAGGAACGTCGCGAACGCGACGATCCAGAAGATGAACACGGACGGGCCGGCGAACTGCACCCCCGCCGCGTTGTTGATGAACAGGACGATCGCGACGAAGATGACCACCAGGTCGAACGGGCCGAGCGTCCTCGCCACCAGGACGGGCGCGACCTTCTCCGAGATCATCTGGCTCTCGTCGGCCTTCGATGCCATCCGACACCCCCTCCCGTCGTGAGGGCGAGCACGACCGAACCGAGTGCGGGCGCGCCCTCACTAGCCGTCGTTTCGGCAATCCTCGCACCCGGGTTGCGCGCCTCGCAAGCCCGTGCCGCCGAAACCCCTGCGGCCGAACGAGGCACGACGGGAGTTGCGCCGGAAGAGAACTTCGCCGGCGTTCGGTCTCAGACGGTGCCGCGCTCCGCCCGGTACGCCGCCGAGACCTCCTCGAGGGCCTTGCGGGTCGAGCCGTAGACGTCGGGGCTCGGCAGGTGTCGCTTCGGTGCCTTGGCGACGAACGTGTAGTTCGGGTCGCAGACGTTGGCCACCGGGCTCTCCGCGATCTGGGAGACCAGCTGGTACGAGTCCAGCTTGTCCAGGCCGAACTCCTCCACGAGCCACATCACCAGGTCCCCGTGTGCGATCCGGAACGCGTCTTCGAGCGGCCGCGCCGAGCCCGTCGAGATGATGTGGTCGTCGGTCTCCAGCCGCGGCCAGGGGGTGAGCCGGCTCTTGATGAGCTCCACCACCAGGACGGTGTCCATCGCGGCCTCGACGGCGACGCCGCACGTCTCGCCCTCGCCCTGCCGACAGTGGCCGTCGCCGAGCGAGAACAGAGCGCCCTCGACGTTCACGCCGAGGTAGCACGTGGTGCCGGCGCGCATCTCGGGCGTGTCCATGTTGCCGCCGTGGGCGTCGGGGACCAGCGACGATCGCACCTCGCCGCCGGCCGGCGCCACACCGACGGTCCCGTGCATCGGCTCGAGCGGCAGGTCCGTGGCGAAGTCACCGTTCCGGGCCTCGAAGTGGACGAGCCGTTTGGTCCGGTCGACGTCGTAGCGCCACACGATCTCGTCCAGCGGATCCTGCAGCGTCACCGTTCGGAGCGTGGACGTGAGCGCCCCGAACAGCGGGAAGGTCGTCGACATGGCCCAGTCCCTCGACGGCTCGATCGAGACGAAGTGCAGCGCCAGCGTGTCGCCGGGCTCGGCGCCCTCGACGTAGAACGGCCCGGTCTGTGGGTTGAACGCGGTGATCTTCTGCGAGGGGAGATCGTCCACCGTCTGGACCAGGCCGGCGAAGCAGTCCTCGGTCCACACCTCGAGGACGTCGCCGGGCTTCACCTTCATCACGGGTTCGACCCCGCCGAAGGTCCACGCGTAGTCGTTGGGCTCCGGTCGGAAGCTCACGATGTTCAGGCCGGCCATCACGCCTCCTGTCCGAGATCGTCGGAGCGATCGTAGACCCGCGAGCGTCTGCGGGGCCAGGTCGGGTCGGTCAGGCCGTGCCGCGGACGACGTCCCAGAACCGCCGGAAGAGCGCCCGGGCCCGTTCCTCGTGGCCGTCGATGAAGCGGTCGGTCTCGGCCTCCAGCTCCTCGCGCGTCTTGCCCCACGCGCGGACGCCGTCGTCGCCGGCGGTCTTGAGCCACAGGTCGATCTCGGCCCGGTCCACCTCGAGGTGGAACTGCGTCCCCCACGCCGCGTCGCCGTAGCGGAACGCCTGCGTCCGCACCAGGTCGCCGGTGGCGAGCAGGGTGGCGTCCTGGGGCAGGTCGAACGTGTCCTCGTGCCAGTGGAAGACGACGTCGCCGTCGGAGAACACCGACATCAGCGGATCCTCGGATGCCTCCGGCGTGGGATGCAGCGCGTTGAAGCCGATCTCTCGCACGCCCGCCGAGTAGACGGGATGGTCGAGCGCCCTGGCCAGCATCTGGCCACCGAGGCAGATCCCCAGGTAGGGGACGCCGGCCGAGAGCGCCGCGCGAACGTACTCGCGCTCCGTCTCGAGGAAGGGGTACTCGTCGGTCATGTCGACGTTCATGATCCCGCCGTACACGACGACGCCCGAGACCTCGGACAGCTCGGGGAGCGCCACCCCGGTGTGCGCCAGGTGCTCGATCCAGGGCATGTCCGCCGCGTCGAGCGTTCCCGGCACGACGCCGAACGTCTCCCAGTCGGCGTGCCCGACCAACAGGACCGGTCGCATGGCCTCAGTCTAGCGGCGTGCGACGCGGGCCCCTGGCGTCGCGGGTGCGAGCCCGGTTCGCGTCCCGGTTCGCCTGTTGGCGGCCTCGTCTGCCAGACTCCGCACGACCGAGGAGGCACGATGACGACGAAGATCGGCAAGTCCATGCGGCTCAAGCGGGTGATCGATCCCGCGGGCGTGTCGGTGATCTGCGCCCTCGACCACGGGATGACCTCGCCGACGTTCCTCGAACCCCTGGCGGACATCGAGGCGCGGACGCGGGAGACGGTCGCCGGTGGCGCGAACGTGATCATGATGAGCAAGGGGATGATCCGGATCGCCGAGCCGGGGTTCTCGCCCACGACGTCGCTCGCGCTGCTCCTGTCGGCCTCCGCGGATCCCGGCGGCGACCGCCCCGAGATCGTGCAGATCGCCGAGGTCGAGGAGGCGCTGGTGCTCGGCGCCGACGCCGTCGTGCTGTTCACCGCGCTGGGCGGCGACACCGAGGCCGGGATGATCGACATCCTCTCGTCGGTGGGTCGCGAGTGCGCCGCGCTCGGCATGCCGTTCATCGCCGAGGCCGAGTTCCCGACCACCTACGCGACCGTCGAGGAGCTCAAGCAGCAGTACGGGTTCGAGTACCTGCGGCGGAACGTCCGCCTGTGTGCGGAGCTCGGCGCCGACATCGTCAAGACCAACTGGCCGGGCGACCCCGAGGGGTTCGCCAAGCTGGTGGAGGCGACCAACGGGATCCCGGTGGTGCTCGCCGGGGGCTCGCGGCTGGAGGACAAGGAGCTGCTGTGGCGGATGCAGGTCGCCGTCGAGGCCGGCGCGATCGGGTGTTCGGTGGGGCGGAACATCTTCATGCACGCCTCGCCCGAGGCGATCACCCGCGCGCTCTCCCGCGTGATCCGCGAGCGGTGGAGCGCCGAGAAGGCGCACGACGCGCTCGTCGAGGAGCTCGGACGGTGAGGGCGGCGTCGAGCGTCCCGTTCGGGGAGCGGCACTGATGCGGGCCGCGTTCATGACCGAGGTGAACGCGGTCGAGGTCCGCGAGACCGAGGAGCCCAAGCTCGACCCGCGCGGCGCGATCCTGCGGGTCGAGGCGTGCGGGATCTGCGGCACGGACGCACGGACCTTCTTCAACGGCGACCCGCGCGCCCCCGCGCCGTGGGTGCTCGGCCACGAGCCTGTCGGCGTGCTCGCGGAGGTGGGGCCCGAGGCGGTGCTCCCGCCCGGCGTCGCCAAGGGCGACCGCGTGTTCCTCGGCTCGATCCTCACGTGCGGCGAGTGCCGGTGGTGCACGGAGGGGTTCCAGAACCTGTGCGAGCACCACCTGCTCTACGGGTACGACCCCTTCCCCGGGGCGTACGCCGAATGGGCGGCGGTGCCGCCGATCGCGACGAAGAACCTGATCCCGCTGCCCGACGATCTCGCGTCCGATCTCGCGACCGTCGCCGACCCGTTCGCGTGCGCGCTGAACGGCGTCGAGATGCTCGACGTCCGCCTCGGCGACATCGTGGTGATCCTCGGCACCGGGCCGATCGGGTGCTGGCAGGCGGTCATGTGCCGGGACCGGGGCGCGAGCCGCATCTACATGACCGACGTGCAGCAGGACCGGCTCGACCTCGCGATGAGCATCGTCGGCGCGTTCGTGGACGAGGCGTTCGTGGCCGGCGAGGACAACGGCGTCGGTGAGGTGCTCGCGAAGACGGGCGGTGCGGGGGCCGACCGCGTGAGCGTCGCGGCTCCGTCCAAGCAGGCGCAGCAGGCCGCGCTCGAGATGGCCGCCAAGCGCGCGAAGGTCGTCTACTTCGCCGGGCTGCCCAAGCACGACCCGGTGAGCCCGCTCGACATGAACGAGCTCCACTACAAGGAGCTCGCGATCCTCGGCGCGTACGGGGCGACGCACCGTCAGTACCGCATCACGATGGACTACCTCGACCGGCGGCAGGAAGACCTGGCCCGCGTGGTCACGCACCGGTTCCCGCTCGAGGACATCGCGCAGGCGTTCGAGACGATCCGCTCGGGCTCGGGCCTGAAGACGGTCATCGTGCCGTGACGGGTCCGTACGTGATCGGCTGCGACGTCGGGTCGCAGGGGACGAACTGCGCGCTCTACGCGGCGGACGGGACGCTCGTCGCGTCCTCGTACCAGACCTACGACCTCTCGTTCCCGTTCCCCGGCGCGGCCGAACAGGACGCGGACGCGTGGCCGGCCGCGATCGTGACCGGCGTCCGCGAGCTGCTCGAGGAGGTGCCGGAGGGCCCGTCCGCGGTGAAGGGGCTGTCGTTCGGATCGCAGCTCGACGGGATGGTCGTGTGCGGGACCGACGGTCGACCCCTTCGGCCGGCGATGATCTGGATGGATCGCCGCGCCGAAGCGCAGGCCGCGGCGGTCGCCGAACGGATGCCGCCCGAGACGTTCTACCGCCACGTGGGCGCGAACCTCGACTCCTCGCACGCGATCTTCAAGGCGCTCTGGGTCCGAGACGAGGAGCCCGAGGTCTGGGCGAACGCGTCCACGCTGATGTCGCCGGGCACGTACGCGCTGAAGAGCGTCGCGGGGGCCGTCGCCGTCGACTACTCGAACGCGTCGTCGTTCGCGCTGCTGGATCCCCGGACCCGCGCCTGGTCACCCGAGGTCCTTGCGGCGGTCGACGTGCCCGCGTCGATGCTCCCCGAGGTCGTCGGCGCGACCGATCCGATCTCGACGATCACGGAGGCCTTCGCGCAGGCCACGGGCCTGGACCCGTCGACGATCGTCGCGGTCGGGTGCGGCGACGAGATGGCGGCGACGCTCGGCGCCGGCGTGTTCGAGCCGGGCGAGGTGTGCGACGTCGTGGGGACGGCCGAACCCGTGTGCGCCGCGTCGAGCGAGCCTCGCGAGGACCCGACGATGCTGGTCGAGTGCCACCCGCACGCCGATCCGGACGCGTGGCTGCTCGAGAACCCCGGGTTCGTCTCGGGCGGCAACCTGCGGTGGTGGCGCGACCAGTTCGCGCCGATCGAGCGAGGGGCCGAGGCCGAGGGGCTCGGGGATGCCTACGACCTCCTCTCGCGCGAGGCCGAACGCGTCCCGCCCGGCGCCGAGGGGCTCGTGTTCCTGCCGTGCATGCAGGGGGCGATGGCGCCCGAGTGGAACGGCGCCGCGCGCGGCGTGTTCTACGGGCTCACGCTCGCGCACTCTCGGGCGCACATGACGCGCGCGATCTTGGAGGGGAGCGCGTTCGCGCTGCGCGACATCGTCGAGGCGATGGAGAACGCGGGTCTGGACGTCCGCAGGCTCACGATCGTGGGCGGCGGCGCGAAGGGCCCGCTGTGGCGGCAGATCAAGGCGGACGTCACCGGCCTGCCGGTGCGCGTCCCCACCAGCGTCGAGACGACCGCGACGGGCGCCGCGATCCTGGCCGCGGTGGGTTCCGGTCTCCACGGGAACGTCGCGGACGCGGTGCAGAGCGTTCGTCTCCTACCGTCCGGACGAACACGAGCCCGACGGCGGCAACCGCTCCGTGTACGACGAGGCGTACCGGCGCTACCGCCAGGTCTACCGCGCGCTCGCGCCCGTCTTCGCGGCCGGCTGAGCCCTACCCGCGCTCGAAGTAGCGCGCGAGCTCCCAGTCGGTGACGGTCGTGTTGTCGAAGATCACCTGCTCCTGGTGCGCGGTGTTCAGCAGGTGCTCGAACACGAAGTCGCCGAACGCCTCGCGCCCGACCGTCGACGCGCGGAACGTCTCGACGGCCTCGTGCAGCGAGTACGGCACGCGGGGGACGTCCTTGGCCTCGTAGGCGTTGCCGACGAACATCGGGGGCGGCTCGACCTTGTTCTCGATCCCCCACAGACCGGCGGCGATCGTCGCCGCGAACGCGAGGTACGGGTTCGCGTCGGCCCCGGGGATCCGGCACTCGACCCGCGCGCCGGTGTGCTCGCCGACCGTCCGGAACCCGCAGGTGCGGTTGTCCCGGCTCCACACGATCGCGGTCGGTGCCCACGAACCCAGCTGGTAGCGCTTGTACGAGTTCACGAACGGCGCGTACATCAGAGCCATCTCGCGAGCGCAGGCCATCAGGCCCCCCATGTACCAGCGGTAGGTGTCGCTCATGTGGTGCTCGCCGTCCTGGGACCACATCAGGCTCTCCGAGCCGTCGGCGTTCCACACGCTCGAGTGCAGGTGACAGCTCGAACCTGCCTCGGCCATCGTCCACTTGGCCATGAACGTGGCCGCCACGCCGTTCAGCTCGGCGATCTCCTTCACGCCGTGCTTGTACAGCGCGTGGTGGTCGGCGTTGGACAACGCGTCGGAGTAGGTGATGTTGATCTCCTGCTGCCCGCGCCCGAACTCGCCCTTGCTGAACTCCACCGGGATGCCCGCACCCAGCATCGAGTTGCGTACCTGACGGATGAACCACTCGTCGCGGGTGGTCTGGAGCATGTGGTAGTCCATGATGTACGGCGAGCTGGGGCGCAGATCGCGGTAGCCGCGTTCGGCGGCGTCGCGGTAGGAGTCCTGGAACAGGTAGAACTCGAGCTCGGATCCGGTCTTGATCGTGTACCCGAGCTCGGCGGCGCGCGCGATCTGGCGCTTGAGGATCGTCCGGGGGGTGACCTCCACCTCCTTGTCGGCCTCCTCCTCCTCGTAGATGTCGCAGATCACCATCGCGGTCTTCTCGATCCACGGGCACCACCGGAGCGTGCTCATGTCCGGGACCATCCGGAAGTCGCCGTAGCCGGTCTCCCACGACGCGTACGCGTAGTCGGGGAGCGGCTCCATCTCCATATCGATCGCGAGCAGGTACAGGCAGGCGTGCAGGCCCTCCTCGCCGAGGATCTCCTCGAAGAAGAAGTGCGGGACCACGCGCTTGCCCATGAAGCGGCCCTGCATGTCGGTGAACATGCACAGGATCGTGTCCACCTCGCCGCCATCGGCGAGCTCCTGGAGCTGTTTCGCGCTCAGCGTGCCGGTCGCGGCTGTCACGATCGTCCGCCTTTCGGGTTGGGGCCGCTATCGAAGGTCCACCTCACGGGCCTGTCAAACCGAACGGCGGGCCCCCACGTAGCGGGCCCGCCGTTCGACCGTTACTCCCGGCCCGCCTACCCGGAGGGCTCGTCCGGTGGCGGGGTGGTGGTCGAGACCGGGGTGGACGACGCAGGGGTGGTCGCGCCCCGAAGGATCGCCCCCTGCTCGGCCGCGCCCGTCACGTACGTCGACTGCGGCACGCCCTGCTGCCCCTGCGTGAGGGCGAACTCCTCCTCCGGAGACAGGACGAGCCGGTTCCGTCCCGCGACGGCGAAGTACAGGACGCCGAGCACGTAGTAGATGGCCACGCCGTAGACGCCGGGCCGATACGCCTCGTTCAGGAAGATCGCCACGAGCGAGGTCGCGGCCAGCAATCCGGCGATCACCGCGCCCGGGACGCCCACCTTGCTCCGGTACGGCCGCTCGATGTTCGGCAGCCTCTTGCGGAGCAGGACGAACGACACCATCTGCATGATGTACGAGATCACCGCGGCGAAGACCGCCATGTTGAGCAGCGCCGCGACGATCTGCGCGCCGAGATCCTGCTGCTGGAGGGACCACACCAGGAAGAACACGGCGTACCCGACGACCGCTCCCGCGATCAGCGCGACGTGCGGGGTCTTCCGCACGCCGTGGGTCTGCGACAGGAACTTCGGGAAGTATCCCGCCCGCGAGAGCGAGTACGTGTTCCGGCCGTACGCGAAGATGATCGTGAAGAAGCTGGCCACCAGGCCGACCATGAACAGCAACCCGAGGAGCTCGGTGGCGCTGTTCTGCCCGAAGATCGCGTACAGGCCGTCGAGGAGCGGGAACCCGGACGCCCCGTACAGGAAGGCCCCGCCCGGCAGCGCCGAGTTGAAGACCAGGATGAGGATCGCGGCGATCAGCAGCGTGTGCATGCCCCACACGGATCCCTTCGGGACGTCGCGACGCGGGTCCATGGACTCCTCCGCCGCGAGCGGCACCTCCTCGATCGCCAGGAAGAACCAGATGGCGAACGGCAACGACTTGAAGATCCCGCTGATCCCGAACGGGAGCGCGGGCCCCCCGCCACCCGGGATCTCGGCTCCGTCCTTCGCGATGTTGGTCCACAGGTTGAAGTCGAGCTTGCCGGAGAAGATCGCGGCGAGGATGAAGAACGCGAGCACGGCCAGCGAGAGCAGCGTGATCGCGACCGTGAACCGCATCGTCGCCTCGATCCCGACGATGTTGATCCCCACGAAGATGACGTAGAAGAGCAGCGCCCAGAACGGGAGGCTGTTCCACCACGGGTCGCCCGTCACGTCGAACAGGCCGCCCACGATCTCCTGCATGAGCAGGGCCATCGCGCCGACCACGACGGCCGGCGTGATCACGTACTCCGCGTTCTCGGCCAGGCCGGTGAGGAACCCTCCCCACGGTCCCATCGCCGACCGCGCGAAGGAATACGCTCCGCCGGTGTGCGGGAGCGCCGGCGACATCTCGGCGATCGAGTACACGAGGCCGTAGTACATGATCGCCATCAGGACCCCGGCGATGGCCAGGCCGGCGAACCCACCGGTGCCCAGGCCGAAGTTCCAGCCGTAGAACTCGCCCGAGATGACCGCACCGACGCCGAGCGCCCACAGGGACCAGACGCCGGCGTGACGACGGAGACCCCGCTTCTCGAAGTACTCCTCACCTACCTCCTGGTAGGTGACGGAGCCGACCTTGCGTTGTTCCTGACCCTCCTGACCCACGTCGTTACCCCCCCTTCATCAGCACGACGGGGCCATTGAGCCCCACCCTCGGAGGGCTGTCAAACCTGCGGCCGGCTCCCTCGACGCCGCAGGTTCCGCGCCAGGGCGATCAACAGGAGCCCGCCCCAGACCGGGACCACGCCCCAGGCGCGGGTCAGGTCGGACAGGACCAGGCCGCCGACGAGCGCGCCCACGACGACCAGCGGTAGTGGGAGCCGGCGGCGGTCCGTGAGCAGGAGCAGGAACAGGCTGAGGATGCCGGCGAGGACCCAGAAGTCCCAGCCCCCCGGGGCGCCGATCCCCGGCGGACGCGGGCCGCCGACACCGAGGATGCCCATCGGTCCAGGGTACGGCGTGCCGCGAGCGCCGACCGAGGAGCTCGGGCCGGTCAGTCCTCGGGGGTCACGTACGCCGCGGTGATCCCACCGTCGACGATCAGCGAGGCCCCCGTCATGAACGAGGAGTCGTCGCTCGCCAGGAACAGGGCAGCCTTCGCGAGCTCCTCCGCCTGCCCGAGCCGTCCCATCGGGATGTGGACGAAGCGCCGCTGGCGCCGTTCGGGATCGGCGAGCAGCTCGGCGAGCAACGGTGTATCGATCGGTCCGGGACACAGCGCGTTGCACCGGACGCCCTTGCGCGCGTACTCGACCGCGATCTCGCGGGTCATCGAGAGCACGGCGCCCTTCGACGCCGTGTAGGCGGTCTGCGAGGTGGCGGCGCCCATCCACGCGACGAACGAGGCGACGTTGATGATCGATCCTCCGCCCGACGCGATCATCGCGGGGACGCCGTACTTGCAGCCGAACGCGACGCCCTTTGACGTTGATGCCGAGCGTCGTGTCCCAGACCGAGACGTCCGTGTCGGTCACCGAGCCGTCCTGGCTCATCATCACGCCCGCGTTGTTGTACAGGATCGTGAGCCCGCCGAAACGATCCACGGCCGCCTTGACCATCGCCTCCGCGTCGGCCTCGTCCGAGGCGTCCGAGTGGACGTACAGCGCCCGGCCTCCGGCGGCCTCGATCTCGGAGGCCACGGCCTCACCGGCGTCGTCGGCCACGTCGGTGAGGACGATCGCGGCTCCCTCGCTCGCGAACAGCTTCGAGGCGACCATCCCCATGCCGCTCGCGCCGCCGGTGATCAGCGCCACCTTCCCGTCGAGCCGTCCCATCGTGCCCTCCCGTTCACGCGGTCGCGCCGAGCATACGCACCTCGACGATCGCGCGGTCGTCTCGTTGCTCGGCCCGCGCCTATCATCGGGCGACCGACCGAACGAGCGAGCGAGGAGCCCATCGATGGCGACCGAACTGCTGGTGCTGGGCGGGGAGCGCACCACTCCCGCCGACGGAGCGACGTCCGACGTGATCGAGCCGGGGACCGGCGAGCCGATGGCGCAGGTGTCGGACGCGGGCGCCGAGGACGCGAGACGCGCGGTCGACATCGCGCACGGCGCGTTCGAGGAGGGCGCGTGGCCTCGGATGAGCGCGACCGAACGCGGACGGGTGCTCCTGCGTGCCTCCGCGCTGCTCCGCGAGCGGCTGGAGGAGTTCGCGACCGTCGAGTCGCGGAACGCCGGCAAGCCGATCAACGCGGCGCGTGGCGAGATCGGAACCGTCGCGAACGTGCTCGAGTACTGGGGCGGCGCCGCCAACAAGATCTTCGGGGAGACGATCCCGGTGAGCGACCCCGGACTGGACGTGACCCTGCGCGAGCCGGTGGGTGTGTGCGCGCTGATCGTCCCGTGGAACTTCCCCCTGGTGATCGCCTCGTGGAAGATCGGGCCCTCGCTCGCGTGCGGGAACACGATCGTCGTCAAGCCGGCGACGTATACGCCGCTCTCGGTGCTCAAGCTCGCCGATCTGCTCGTCGAGGCCGGCCTGCCGCCCGAGACGATGAGTGTCCTGCCCGGGCCCGGCTCGACCGTCGGGAACGCGCTCGTCTCCGATCCCCGCGTCTCGAAGGTCGGGTTCACGGGCTCGACGGCGGTGGGCTCGCAGATCATGCAGCGGTGCGCCGACACGAT
The DNA here is from genome assembly GCA_963778545.1 of uncultured Actinomycetes bacterium. Lineage (GTDB taxonomy): Bacteria > Actinomycetota > UBA4738 > UBA4738 > HRBIN12 > DASSJM01. The sequence continues at coordinate 204,331 of CAVZUW010000018.1, forward strand.
CACGCGGGTCTCGCTCGAGCTCGGGGGTAAGTCGGCCAACGTGGTGTTCGCCGACGCCGACCTGGAGACGTGCGTCGAACGTTCGATGTGGTCGATCTTCGACAACACGGGTCAGGACTGCACCTCGCGCGCGCGGATGTTCGTCGAACGCCCCGTGTACGACGAGTTCATCGAGGGTCTGGCCAAGCGGACGGCCGAGCTGCGGATCGGTCCCCCGCAGGACGAGTCGACGGATCTCGGCCCGATGATCTCTGCGGGTCAGCGCCAGACGTCGCTCGACTACATCGGCATCGGTGTCGAGGAGGGCGCGCGTCTGGTCACGGGCGGCGAGATCCCCGCCGAGCCGTCGGGCGGCTTCTACCTCAAGCCGGCGATCCTCGCCGATGTCGACAACGCGTGGCGCGTCGCGCAGGAGGAGATCTTCGGGCCGGTCGCGTGCATCATGCCGTTCGACACCGAGGCGGAGGCGATCCGGCTCGCGAACGACACGCCGTACGGTCTGTCGGGCTCGGTCTGGACACGCGATCTCGGGCGCGCGATCCGCGTGGCGAAGGCGATCCGGACCGGCGTGATCTCGGTGAACTCGGCGCACAGCGTCCACACCGAGGCCCCCTTCGGCGGCTACAAGCAGAGCGGCATCGGCCGCGAGATGGGGATGCACGCCGTCAACCTGTACACCGAGGTCAAGAACGTCTTCTTCGCCGACTCGTAGGGGCCGGCGCCGGGGGCCGCCCGGCCTGAGTTGATAGGCTCGCCGCTCTCATGGAACTGCCCGAAGAGCTCGCGAACCGGCCTTCCCGCAAAGGCGGGCAGCAGCCCACGTCGACCCTCACGCTCGACGCCTACCGGCGCCTGCGTGGCGAGCTCGACGAGCTCAAGATCGCGGGTCGCGCCACGATCGCCGAGCGCCTGAAGACCGCGCGCGAGCACGGCGACATCCGGGAGAACGCCGAGTACGACGCCGCCAAGAACGAGCAGGCGCTGATGGAGTCCCGGATCCGCAACCTCGAACGCATGCTCCGTGACCCCGAGATCGTGGAAGGCCCCGCCGTATCCGAGGTGGTGGCCGCCGGGATGTTCGTGACGCTCCGACCACTCGAGGAGGACGAGCCCGAGGACGAGGCCTACCTGCTCGCGGAGTCGGCCGAGGAGCGGGCCCCCGGTGTCCGGACGATCACGACCACGTCGCCGCTCGGCAAGGCGCTCCTGGGGGCCAACCTCGAGGACCGGATCGCGTACGAGGCGCCGGGCGGGACCTTCCATTACCTGGTCGTGGCGTTCGAGCCCCGGACTTGAAACAGGAGGACCTGAGCCGCCAGGGCAGCCGGGTGCGGCGCCGGCGGGTCGGCGATAGCCTCGGAACCGGGATGAGATGAGCGGAACCCTGCCCGAACCGCCGAACGGGACGTCGCGCATCCGCGACATGCCCGCGCCTCGATTGGCCGAGGGCGTGGCGGCCAAGCCGATGCGCTGGGTCTTCACGTGGCCCTACCGGGTCATCCTCCTCGGCGTCTACCGTGCCGGTTTCCGGCCGTGGCACCTGACCCTGCTCGGGCTGGTCACCAACGTCTGGGTCGGGGCGTCGTTGCTCCGGGGCGAGTTCTTGCTGGCCGGCCTGCTGCTGATACCCGCCGGGCTGTTCGACATCCTGGACGGCGCCGTCGCCCGGCTCCGCGGCGAGGAGAGCCGCTGGGGCGCGTTCCTCGACTCGGTGCTGGACCGGGTGGCCGACGTGATCCTGTTCGGGTGCCTGTTCTGGTCGCTCGCCGGACAGGACCTCCGGCTCGAGGCTGCCCTCGCGCTGCTCACGCTGGTGATCGCGCTCTGCGTGAGCCACGTCCGCGCCGAGGCGGAGGCCGCGGGCGTACGGCTGACCGAGGGCTACTTCCAGCGGCTCGAACGCTACGTCGCGATGATGATCGGTCTCCCGATCCCGGGCGCCCTGTTGCCGGCGCTCGCGCTCCTGACCGTGCTGGGCGCCGTGACCCTTGCGCAGCGCGTGTGGTCGGCGGTGACCAAGGTCGTGGCGGCGAGCTCGGCGGTCGGCGTGGATGGCGTCGCGGTGCAGGAGGAGGGCCCCGCGAACCCCGCCCACGCCACGGATCCGAGCGCGACGCTGGGTGCGTGACGCCGGACGACACCTATGCCGGAGGTCGTTCGTTGGGTGAAGATGCACGCGTGGACGAGATGTACCGACGGGTCGGCTCGCTGGCCGAAGTTCCCGAGGGTGAGCTCCGCTCCTTCGACCTCCCGGGCCTGCGCGTGGCGATCGCGCACGTCGAGAACGAGCTGTACGCGTTCGGCGACGAGTGCACGCACGAGGGATGCTCACTGGCCGAGGGCAAGCTCGGCGACCAGGAGGACACGGTCGTGTGTCCCTGTCACCAGAGCGAGTTCGATCTGGCGACCGGCGAGCCCGTCGAGGGTCCCGCCGTCGATCCCGTGCCCGTGTACACGGTCCGCGTGACCGACGAGTGGATCGATGTCGGACCGCCGTCCGATGGGGGTTGGTGATGGCCGAGGAGCTCCTCCCGCAGGCGGCCGTGATCTTCGGCGCGTCGGGCGACCTGACCAAGCGGAAGCTGCTGCCTGCGTTCTGGCACCTGTGGCTGCAGCGGCGGCTCCCCAAGGGATTCGCGCTGGTCGGGTACGCGCGATCCGAGATGACGCCTGAGGAGTTCCGGCAGTACACGTTCGACAACCTGAAGGAGTTCTCCGGGCACCCGCCCGAGGGCGAGGCCTGGGACGAGTTCTCGCGACGCCTCTCCTACTACCAGGGCGAGTTCTCGGAGCCGGGCGCGATGAACGACTTCGCGACGTACCTCGAGAAGGTCGACGCCGAGTGCGGCACGGAGGGCCGCCGGTTCTTCGACGCGGCCGTACCGCCCGCGGTCTACGCCGACATCGTCCACCGGATCGGCGAGGCCGGGTTACAGGAGGACGCGAAGATCGTGCTCGAGAAGCCGTTCGGCAGCGACCTGCAGAGCGCGCGCGAGCTGAACGAGGTCATCCACACGGTGTTCGACGAGTCCCAGGTGTTCCGCATCGACCACTACCTCGGCAAGGAGACCGTGCAGAACATCCTCGCGTTCCGGTTCGCGAACGGCATGTTCGAGCCGATCTGGAACCGTCGCTACATCGATCACGTGCAGATCACGGTCGCCGAGGAGATCGGGATCGAGGGCCGCGGCGCCTTCTACGAGCAGGTCGGCAACATCCGCGACATGATCTCGACGCACCTGTTCCAGGTGATGACGTTCGTCGCGATGGAGCCGCCCGTGTCGTTCGAGCCCGACCGGCTCCGCGACGAGACCGTGAAGGCGCTCCGATCCGCGGACGTGGCCGACGTCGATCAGGTCATCCGGGGCCAGTACGTCGGGTACCGCAGCGAACCCGGCGTCGCGCCGGACTCGACGACCGAGACCTTCTCCACGATGCAGGTCGACATCGACAACTGGCGGTGGGCGGGCGTGCCGTTCTTCCTGCGCACCGGCAAGGGGCTCGCCCAGAAGATGAGCGAGATCACCCTGAAGTTCAGGAAGGTGCCGTTCAACGTGTTCCGCGGCTCCGACATGGATCTTCCGATGCGCGACCACCTCACCGTGCGGGTGCAGCCCAACGAGGGGATCACGATCGGGTTCAACGTCAAGCATCCGGGACCCGGGATGCATCTGGGCCGCGCGGCGATGGACTTCGACTACGACGAGTCGTTCGCGCAGACCCAGATCGCCGATGCATACGAGCTGCTGATCCTCGAGGCCATGCGCGGCGACCACTCCCTGTTCATCCGTCAGGACGGCGTCGAGCGAGCCTGGGAGATCCTCCAGCCGGTGCTCGAGCGCCCGACGCCGGTCTGCCTCTACGAGATGGGGACGTGGGGTCCGCCGGAGGCGGACGAGCTGATCGCCCCGCGGAAGTGGCACGTGACGGGCGTGCACGATGCGCACGACTACATGAGCCGCGCCTATCCGATCGTGCCGGAGGGCTGAGAGCGATCGCGGCGCGCGCGGGCGATCTGGGAGCGGCGCGACCGACGGCGGCGTATCGCATCCTGCGCCTGGCGGCCGACGATCTCGAGACGCTCAACCAGCGTCTCCCCGTCTGGAACTCCGGGGAGTACCGCCGCCGTCTCCTGGCACAGGAACGCGGGGAGCTCGTCGAGGCGATCGCGTGGTTCGGCGACGTCCCCGCGGGGCGCGGCATGGTGCTGTTCCCGGAGCACGACGAGTTCTCGACGTCGGCGGTGCGCGAGGGCTGCGCCGAGGTCCGCGACGTCTTCGTCGCGCGGCCCAGGCGACGGCTCGGTGTCGCGACGGCGCTGATGCGGACGCTCGAGGATGCGGCCCGCGACCGCGGCATGGCCAGGGTCGGCCTGTCGGTGTCGCTCGACGAGGAGGCGGCGCCCGCACGCGACCTCTACGAGCGGCTCGGGTACGAGCACGCGCACGGTCCGTTCGTGTCGAGCACGGATCTGCTCGGCGACGACGGCCCGGTCGCCGTCGGCGCCGTGATGGACTACCTCGTCAAGGAGCTGTGACCTCCGCGAGCCTGCCCTCGAGGTAGGCGCGCTGCTGCGGGTTCGACACGAGCTCGAGCGCTCGGCGGTACGCCGCGGCCGCCTCGTCGTCGCGGTGGAGCCGGCGGAACAGGTCCGCGCGAGCCGCGTGGAACAGGTGGTAGTCGTCGAGCTCGCCCTCGAGCGGCGCGAACAGCGCGAGTCCACGTTCGGGACCGTCGGCCATCGCGATCGCGACCGCGCGGTTGAGCTCGACCACCGGCGAGGGCGAGGCCTCCGCCAGGCGGTCGTAGAGCGCGGCGATCTGCGGCCAGTCGGTGTCCTCGGGCCGCGGCGCTCTCGCGTGGAGCGCGGCGATCGCGCCCTGCAGCTGGTACGGGCCGGGCCGGTGAGCGAGGAGCGCGCCGTCCAGGGTGGCGAGACCCTCGTCGATCATCGTGTGGTCCCACCGGGCGCGATCCTGGTCCTCGAGCAGGATCATCGTCCCCCGTGGGTCCGTCCGGGCGTCGCGGCGCGAATGCTGCAGGAGCATCAGCGCGAGCAGGCCCCGGATCTCGGGCTCCTCGGGCATCAGCGTCACGACGATGCGGGCCAGCCGGATCGCCTCGTCGCACAGGTCCGCTCGGACCAGCGGGCCCGACGTGGCGGCGTACCCCTCGTTGAAGACGAGATACAGGACGGCGAGCACGCCGGGGATGCGCTCGGGCAGGAGCTCGGCCGGCGGGACCCGGTAGGGGATCGCCGCCTGACGGATCTTGCGCTTGGCCCGGACCAGGCGTTGCGCCATCGTGGATTCGGGCACCAGGAACGCCCTCGCGATCTCGCCGGTGGTGAGGCCGCCCAGGGTCTTCAGCGTCAGCGCGACGCGCGCATCCATCTGCAGGGCCGGGTGGCAGCACGTGAAGATCAGCCGCAGCCGGTCGTCGGGGATCGCGCTCACGTCCTTCTCGTCTCCTCCGAGCGACTCGAGCGCCTCGATCGCGCCGAGCTGCGCGGTCTTCTCGCGGAGCGTCCGTTCCCGTCGGAGCCGGTCGATCGCACGGTTCCGCGCGGTCGTGGTGATCCACGCGCCGGGGTTGTCGGGGATGCCGCGCTCGGGCCACACGCGCATCGCCTGCGCGAACGCGTCCTGGACCGCGTCCTCGGCGAGATCGAAGTCGCCGAGGACCCGGATCAGCGTGGCGACCGCTCGTCCCTGTTCCGCTCGGAACAGGCGGTCGACGACGCCGGCGGTCTTGGTCCCTACATCGACGGGTGCCCCTCCTCGTCGTAGACGGCGACCGGTCGGATCTCGACGGTCCCGTGGGGTCCGACCGGCATCCGCTGCGCTCGCCTCGATCGCCTCGTCGAGATCCTTGCAGTCCACGAGGTAGTACCCGCCGAGCTGCTCCTTGGTCTCCGCGAACGGTCCGTCGGTCGTGATGGTCTTGCCGTCCCGAACCCGGACAGTGGTCGCGTCGGACGTCGGGTGGAGTGCGTCCCCGGCGATGTGGTAGCCCTTGTCCTTCAAGAACTGCGTGTAGTCCGTCCACTCCTGCATGTTCTTGGCTTGCTCCTCGGGGGACGCGCTGCCCCACGCCGACTCGTCCCCGTAGATCAGGAAGATGTACTGCATCAGTTCTCCTTTCTGCTCTTGGCCGCGGCGGCCCGGATGGCCGTGTCGTCCACCCTAACGACGAACGGTGATCCGTGGTTTCGACATCTCTCGAGGGGCCCGAACGGCGAGGATGGGGCTCGGTCTCGTTGGACCCTCTGGCGCTCGCTGACCTCTAGTCCGTCTCCGAGGCCTGCCGGTGGGCCGCGACCTGGCGGATCACTCCTGCCGTGTCGAACCAGGCCTGCTCGCGGCTGATGAGGCCGTCGCGGAGGTCGAACACGTGCAGGATCCGGAAGCGAACCGGCGCCCCGCCTCCCTCGATGCCGATGAACGTGCCCCCGATGTGACCGGTGGCGACCGATTCGTCGACCACGTGATCGCCGCTCGCGAAACGGCTCACCGACTCCAGGTGGAGATCGGGGATCGCGTCGATGATCCCCTCGTAGATCTCCCCCGCCGCGCTCTTGCCGTACACGGGACAGACGGGGTTGCCGACGTCGTCCCAGACGAGATCGTCGGTGTAGGTCGCGAGGGTGGCTGCAACGTCGTGCGCGTTCTCGGCAGCGAAGTGCCGCTCGATGATGTCCATCGTCCTCCTCGGTCACTCGTAGAAGTGTGGATCGGCCTCAGCTGTGGGACGAGACAGCCTTCTCCGGGATGCCGAAGGCCTCGTCCGCCGCGCGGATCGCCATCCGACCGAGGAACGTGTACCCGCTCGGCGTGAAGTGGACGCCGTCGGACGCCCGGACCTCGACGAGGTCGCCGCGCTCGTTGCGGACGAACGCCGTGTACCCGCCGTCCCGGCCCTCGAACGGCGTCCAGGTGTCGACGTACGTGCCCAGCGGGTCGGCCGAGGCGGTGTCTCGGTAGATGTCGTTCACCCGACGGTAGAAGTCCCAGCGCTGGTGTTCCTCCACGATCGGGATCCCGACCCACACGACGTGCGTCCCCGCGCGGGTCGCCTCCCGCAGCAGGCTGGCGGCGCGCTCGCGGTAGCCCTCGACCCACGCCGAGCTCCCGACCGGGATCGAGCTGCCGTCGCGCGAGATCTGCGCCTGCGCGTCGTTGCTTCCGAGCATCACGAACACGAGGTCAGGCCGGAACTCCTCGACGATCTGGCGCATCCCCGACTGCCAGTTGAAGTAGTCCTCGCGGGACAGCCCGGTCGACTGCCGGCCGAGGGAGAGCACCCGCACGACCGAAGGGTTCATCCAACGCTCGATCGCGGGGCCGAGCCCCTGGGAGAGCGAGTCGCCGATCACCGCCACGCGGAGCTTGTTCGAGCGCGTGGGGGTCCGCAGGGCCGTGGCGGGCAGCGGGTTCCTCGGCGGGCGCTTCGCCGTTGCCCTCGCTCTCGTGAGCCGGTGGTGGCGAGCTCTCCGCCGGATCCGGCGCGCCGGTCGGCGCCGCGTGCGTGGGCTTGGGCTCGAACTCGTCGGGCGGGAGGGCGAACGCGGGCAGGGCGAGCTCGCCGCCGGGCGCCTCGTCGGGATCGCGCCCGAGCGCGCGCTCGATCGAACCGGTGGCCCGCGACAGGAACAGCCCGTCCGAGATCGCGAGCAGCGGTCGCAGGAGCGCCAGCGCCGCCGACCGCCGGGCGCCGATGGGCCCGGCCTCGGCGCTGCGCTCCAGGAGCGGCGCCGCGAGCAGCGCCCACAGGGAGAGGCAGACCACGATCGTGACGAAGACGGCGCCCGCCGACGCGCGCCGGGGTTCGGGGGGTTCCGGCGGCCTCGCCGCCTCCAAGATCACGATCGGTCGTTCCATCGTCTGCATCAGGTCCCCACCTCAGAAGCGGAAATAGATGAACGGGCTCACGCCCTGGGCGGTGAGCGCCGTGATCACGAACAGGGACAGCGCGAGTGCGGCGCCCTGCAGCACGGGACCGAGCCGTCCGAAGCTCTCGCGCAGGCGCGCCGCCGGATCGGACGGCAGGTACTGGACGCCGAGCATCCCCGCGATCGTCAGCAGCACGAGCGGCGTCACGAGCGCCGTCGTTCCGGCTGCGCCCAGCCGGCCGAGGAGCTCGAACGCGCTCCCGATCGAGTCCGCGCGGAAGAACACCCAGCCGAGGGCAACGAGGTTGAACGTCACCAGCTGCTTGCGGGCGACGATCCACCTCGAGGAGCGTTCGACGATGCCGAGCGCCTGGGCCCGTCGCACGCGCCATCGTCCGATCACCTGCCCGATCCCGTGGAACGCGCCCCACGCGACGAACGTCCACCCCGCCCCGTGCCACAACCCCCCGAGGAGCATCGTGATCATGATGTTCACGGCCGTGCGCACCTCGCCGTGGTGGCTCCCGCCGAGCGGGATGTACAGGTAGTCGCGCAGCCACCGCGACAGCGTCATGTGCCAACGCCGCCAGAAGTCCCGGAGCGACACCGCCGTGTACGGGCGGTCGAAGTTCGCGGGGAACTCGAACCCGAGCAGCAGCGCGACGCCGATCGCGATGTCGCTGTAGGCGCTGAAGTCGGCGTAGATCACGATCGCGTACGCGTAGATCGCGACCAGGACCTCGAGCCCGCCGTGCGTGTTCGGGGCGCCGAACACCGGGTCGACGATCTGGCTCGCGAGGAACGTCGAGATGACCATCTTCTTGAACAGCCCGCCCACGATCAGGAACGACGCCCGCGACACGTCGATCCGGCTCGCGTCGCGCGGGCGCCGGATCTGAGGGATCAGCTCCTCGCCGCGGACGATCGGACCGGCGATCAGGTGCGGGAAGAACGAGAGGTACACGGAGACGTCGAGCCACCGCGACACCTGGATCTCGTAGCGCGAGACGTCGACGACGTAGCTGATCGCCATGAACGTGTAGAACGAGATGCCGATCGGCAGGAGCACCTGCAGCAGCGGCAGCGGCGGATGGAGCCCGAGGGACTCGAACGCGTTCGCGACGTTGAGCGCGAAGAACCCGTAATACTTGAACCACGCGAGTGGCAGCAGCAGCCCGGCCACGGCGAGCAGCGTCCGGCGCCGGCGCGCACGGTCGTCGTCGGTCCCCTCGACCCACAGTGCCGACGCCCACGCGATCGCGCTGACGAGCGCGAGGAGCCCGACGAGCCGCGGGTCCCACCAGGCGTAGAAGACGTAGCTGGCGACGAGGATGAACCACTTCCAGACCGTCCGGTGCGGATTCAGCAGCCAGGACAGCGCGAAGACGACCGCCAGGAAGATCGCGAAGTCGGTCGTCGGAAACAGCATCGTCGGCTACGGCGGCCGCAAGGCCGCCCCTCGTTCAGACCGTGCCTCGGGCCATGGGGTACGGGACGACGCTAGGCTAGCGAAGCCCCATGGCCGAGTCACCGGATCCCCTCGATTTCTTGGACCTCGATCGTCTCCTCGCGGACGAGGAGCGCGCGATCCGCGACACCGTGCGCGACTGGGTGCGCGAGCGCGTCCTCCCGGGCATCGAGACCTGGTTCGAGGCCGGCGAGTTCCCGCTGGAAGTCGCCAAGGAGCTCGGCGCGATGGGGCTGCTCGGGATGCACCTCACCGGCTACGAGTGCGCGGGCTCGAACGCCGTCAGCTACGGCCTCGCGTGCCTGGAGCTCGAGGCCGGGGACAGCGGGTTCCGGTCGTTCGTGAGCGTCCAGGGGTCGCTCTGCATGTTCCCGATCTGGAAGTTCGGCTCCGAGGAACAGAAGGAGCGCTGGCTTCCCCTGATGGCCCGGGGCGAGGTGATCGGCTGCTTCGGCCTGACCGAGCCCGACGCGGGCTCGGACCCGGGGCGCATGCGGACGAGCGCGCGCCGAGACGGGGACGACTGGGTGCTCTCGGGCACGAAGATGTGGATCACGAACGGCAGCGTCGCCGACCTCGCGATCGTCTGGGCCCGCACCGACGACGGGATCCGCGGTTTCCTCGTCCCGACCGAAACGCCGGGGTTCTCGGCCAGCGACGTCCACCGCAAGCTCTCGCTCCGCGCGAGCGTCACGTCCGAGCTCGTCCTGGACGAGGTGCGGCTACCCGGCGACGCGGTGCTGCCGGGCGTCACCGGGCTGAAGGGGCCGCTCTCCTGTCTGTCCGAGGCGCGGTTCGGCATCGTGTGGGGTTCGATGGGCGCGGCACGGGCGTGTTTCGAGTCGGCGCTCGCGTACGCGACGACCCGGGTCCAATGGGGCAAGCCGATCGGCGCGTTCCAGCTCACCCAGCGCAAGCTCGCCGACATGGCGGTCGAGCTCAACAAGGGGACGCTGCTGGCGTTGCACCTCGGACGGATGAAGGACGAGGGCAGGCTCGCGCCGCAGCACGTGAGCATGGGCAAGCTCAACAACGTCCGGGAGGCGCTCGACATCGCCCGCGAGGCCCGGACGATCCTCGGCGCGAGCGGGATCACGCTCGAGTACCCGGTGATCCGCCACATGAACAACCTCGAGTCGGTCTTGACCTACGAGGGCACCACCGAGATCCACACGCTGATCCTCGGAGAGGCGCTCACCGGGCTCCGAGCGTACGAGTAGCGCCGCGCCGGCCAGGCCCGCGCCGGGTAGCCTGTCCCGAACCGACACCGGAGGTCCGACCCGCGATGGCACGAGAGCTCGACTGGGCAGTGTTCGAGAAGGCCGTGGAGATCACCGCATCCGCCGTTCGAGGCGCGATGGGGGGCGAGAACAGCCAGCCGGCGACCTACGCCGGGGACGTGTTCAAGAGCGTGTGGACGTCGCTCAAGGCGGCGGTCGATGAGCTCCCCGAGCGCGGGCACACCGGGTTCTAGGACCAGTCCGCGCGGGAGATGTCCCGGATCGACACGATCCCTACGAGTTCGGTCCCTTCGAGCACGGGCAGGTGGCGGAAGCCGCCATCCAGCATCAGGTCCCGCGCCGTCCGGACTTCGGCGTCGATGTCCACGGTCGTCGGGTCGTGCGTCATCCAGTCGGCGACCGGGTGATGCGCCGCGTCGAAGTCGCTCCCGAGCGCCCGCAGCACGTCCCGCTCGGTGAAGATCCCGGTGGCCCGGCCGCCCTCGATCACGAGCGCGGAGCCGACGTGACGCCCACCCATCAGCGTCGCGGCTTCGGCGACGGTGGCGGTGGGTTCGACCGTGACCAGGTCCTTGCTCATGATGTCTCGGACCGTCGACATGCCGTTCACCAAGCCTAGTCGTCGGCGTCTCGGCAGGGAAGCCCTGCGCTCGTGGTACGCGCCCCGGCGGGACGCCTACCCGTGGCGCGGGTCGCACGATCCCTACGCGGTCTGGGTCTCCGAGGTGATGCTCCAGCAGACCCAGGCGAGCCGGGTGGTGCCCGCGTTCGGGTCGTTCCTGCGTCGCTTCCCGACCGTCCGAGCGCTCGCCGCCGCCGCCCGTCGCGACGTCGTGCGGGCGTGGGGCGGACTCGGCTACAACCGTCGCGCGGTGCGGCTCTCGGAGGCGGCGCGCGTCATCGTCCGCGACCACGGCGGCCGCATCCCTCGCGACCCGGCCGCGCTCCGCGAGCTTCCCGGCGTCGGTCCGTACACGGCCGCGGCGGTCGCCTCGCTCGGGTTCGGCGACCCGGTCGCGGTGGTCGACACCAACGTGCGGCGGGTGGTCGCTCGGGTCCATCTGGGGATCGACGGTCACGACGCGCCGGCGCGGGAGGTAGCGACGCTCGCGGACGCGTGGCTCGATCGCGACGATCCGGTCACGTGGAACCAGGCGGTGATGGACCTCGGCCGTGAGGTGTGTCGACCGAAACCCCGATGCGACGTCTGTCCGCTCGCCCGCGTGTGCCGGTTCCGCCTGGCCGGTTCGATCGCGGGTCGCGGACCGAAGCGGCAGGGGCCGTTCGAAGGTTCGACCCGGCAGGTGCGGGGAGCGGTCGTGCGGGCGCTGCGATCGCATCCGTCCCTCACCCGAACGCGTCTGTCGGCCGAAACGGGGTTCACGCGGGAGCGGATCGACGACGCCATCGGCACCCTCGTGACGGACGGCCTCGTCGAGGAGGGTGCCGGTGGTGTTCGGCTGGCCGAGTGAGTGTGGTGTTTGATGTCGAGTCCGTAAGTTGACGCTAACGTACGTCGAAACCTACCCTGCTCCCCATGGAGGCCGCGCTCAAGGCCATCGCCGAACCGCGCCGTCGTCAGATCCTCCGCCTGGTCCGCCAGGGGGAGATGACCGCCGGCGAGATCGCCTCGCACTTCGAGATCACGCGACCCGCGATCAGCCAGCACCTGACCGTGCTGAAGGAGGCCGGCCTGGTGTCCGAACGCCGCGACGGCACCAAGCGGATCTACCGCTTCCGGCCCGAGGGCGTCGAGGAGCTTCGGGCCTTCATCGAGGAGATGTGGACGGAGCGGCTGGCCACGCTGAAGGATGCGGCCGAGCGCGAGGAGAGGAGGCGGCGTGGCGCAGGTCCCGCGACCGGACGCCGGTGAGCTCGAGGTCCGGATCGAGGCGCGTCCCGAGACCGTGTTCGAGTTCTTCGTCGACCCCGAGAAGATGAGCCGCTGGAAAGGGAGCTCGGCCGAGCTCGACCCGCGGCCCGGCGGAACCTACCGGGTGGGCGGCATCGCCGGGGGCGCGACCGTGGTGGGCGAATTCGTCGAGATCGACCCGCCCAAGCGCGTGGTGTTCACCTGGGGGTGGGAGGGCGACGAGGAGGTGCCGCCGGGCTCGAGCACCGTCGAGGTCACCCTGACGCGCGACGGCGACGCGACCGTCCTGCACCTGGTGCACCACGACCTCCCCGCGGGCCAGGGAGCGAGGCACATGGAGGGCTGGGAGCACTTCGTGCCGCGGCTCGTCGAAGCGGCGGCGGGACACGATCCGGGCCCGGACCCCTGGTCGACGTGACGTGATCCGGCAGACCGCGTGCACCCGGATCGAGCTCGGGCGCGATCGACGGGGCGAGGTCGGCGATCAGCCGGCCTTGAGCACGGGCATCACGTCGGTCGCGAAGAGCTCCACCGCTCGCGACGCCGTGTCGAGATCCATCCCCGGGTAGTGCAGCCGCACGACCAGGTGCACGTCCCGATCTCCGGCCGCTCTGATCGTCGAGAGCAAGGCCCCAGCTACCTCGTCGGGTGGTCCGGCCGGCGTCGAGAGACGGAGGTCCTCTTCGGACGGCACCGCGGGTTCGAGCCGGTCGTGCTCGGGGGTGTCCGCTCCCTCCCCCCACGCCTCATACGTCCCGTGCTGGTGGACGAGCCCGTCGCGGATCGACGGCCACGGGTCGCCCTCGCGCCACGCGAACGCGTTCTGCAGCAGCACGACGATCAGCTCCTTCGGGTCGCGGCCGACCCCGTTCGCCCCCTCGGCGACGAGCTCGAGGTTGGTGCGGACCTCGTCGGCGCCGGTCTCGTCGGTGACGTAGCCGTCGGCGAGCCGTCCCGCCCTGACCACGGCCTTGCGGTCGTAGCCGCCGAGCAGGATCGGCGGACCGCCCGGTCGCGCCGGCGGCGGCGTCACCTTGACCCGGTCGTACCGGAGCGTCTGTCCCTCGAACGAGAACCGCCGACCCGACCACGCTCGTCGCAGGACCTCGATCGTCTCCTCGGTGCGAGCGCCGCGTTCGGCCTTCGACGCGCCGAACATCCGGAACTCCTCCTCGCGCCAGCCGTTCCCGATCCCCAGGATCAGCCGGCCGCCCGAGAGCTGGTCGACCACGGCGGCGTCCTCGGCCAGCCGGAGCGGGTCGTGCAGCGGTGTGAGCACCACCCCGGTCCCGAGCTCGATCCGCTCGGTCACGGCGGCGAACGCCGCGAGCATCGTGAGCAGGGACGGCAGGTAGCCGTCCGACGAACCGTGGTGCTCGCTCACCCACGCCGAGTCGAACCCGACGCGTTCGGCCAGGCGCACCAGTTCCAGCATCTCCCGGTACTCCTGCTCGAAGGTGCGCTCCGAGCTCGCCGGGATCTGCGCGGTGAACAGCCCGATGCCGACGCGGACGCCCATCGCCGAGACGTTACACGGCCCCTCACGCCGGTCGGGGATGATGCCGGCGTGCGCATCACGCTCGACCCGTCGTCGCCCGAGCCGCTCTCGGAGCAGCTCTCCGCGGCGATCGCCGATCGGATCCGGCGCGGCTCGCTCGCTGCGGGCGCCCGGTTGCCGACCGTGCGGGCGCTCGCCGAGGACCTCGGGCTCGCGGCGAACACGGTCGCGAAGGCCTACCGCGCCCTCGAGGAGGCGGGGTTGGTGCAGGGGCGAGGACGGCAGGGGACGTTCGTGGCCGAACGGCTGCCCGAGCGCCTCCCCGACCGTGAGCGGCGGCTGGCCGAGGCCGCCGACGCGTTCGCGCGCCGAGGGTCGCAACTGGGGTTCGGGGCGGGTGAGCTGCGGCGGGCGCTCGACCGCGCCCTGCGCGGTCGCTGACCTACTCGAGCGCGAGCAGCGCGGCCATCACGCCGAACCCGGCCGCGATGCCGAGGAACTGCACGATCGAGACGCGGAGCTCGGTCGACTTGTGGAGCTCCGGGATCAGGTCGGAACCCGCGATGTAGATGAACCCGCCCGCCGACAGGGCGAGCATGGGGCGCACCACGCCGCCGATCGTGTCCTCGAGCAGGAGCGTGATGATCGCGCCCGCCACCGCGGTGAGCGCCGTCAGGAAGTTGAAGAGCAGCGCCCGTTTGGGTGTGAGCCCCGCGTGGACCAGCACCCCGAGGTCGCCCATCTCCTGCGGGATCTCGTGCAGGACGACCGCCGCCGTCGTGGCGATCCCGAGCGGCGCGCTCGCCAGGTACGACCCGGCGATGATCGCGCCGTCGACGAAGTTGTGGAGCCCGTCGCCGAGCAGGTTCGTCAGCGCGACCGGATGGATGTGGCCGTGCGCCGGCGCCTCCAGCCGGTGGTGCATGTGGATGAACTTCTCGAGCACGAAGAACCCGAGGATCGCACCCGCCATGACCCACGAGATGCCGACCGTGATCCCGCCGTCGTCGGCGAGCTCCGGCAGGATGTGGAACAGCGCGTCGCCGAGGAGCGCGCCGACCGCGAAGCTCACGAGGATCGGGACGACCTTGTGGAGCAGTCCCTGGCGGACGACCAGGATCACGATCCCGACGAACGAGATCAGGCTCACGATCAGGACGGAGACGATCGTCTGGGCCCAGACCGTGGAGGAGGCGGCGAGCACGGGCTGAGGCTACACGACGGTTCCGGCGGAACCGTTCAGGGTGTGAGGTACGGGTGGTCGGGGCGTTCGACCGCGGCGATGTCGGAGGCGTCGACGATGACCTCGCGCCCGATCGGGAAGATCGTGCCGGTCACCTGGACCCAGTCCTCGTTCTCGAACTGCCCCGGCGTGACGTTCACGACGCGAACCTCGGCGATCGTCGCGTCGGCGACGCAGCACGTCACGACGTAGCGCGCCAGCAGGAACTCGTCGGCCGGGGTGTCGTCGCGGATCGAGACGAACCCGACGAAGCTCACGGTCTCGCCGGCCCGCTTGGCGAGCGCGCGTTCGCCCTCGGGGCTGGTCTCGGCGGCGGCCACGTCGATCAGCGTGAGCTCGCCGCTGCCGATGTCCCCGGCCGAGGCCGCGAACCCCGCGCCCGAGAACGCCGACCGCTTGCCCGCCGAGAACGTCCCGAGCGTCGTGACCGGGGCGAACAGCACCAGTACGACCGGCACCACCATCAGCCCCATGATCCAGAGCTCGCGCGCGGCGAGCGGCCTGGGCGCGACCACGCGGGCCGACGCGAGCCGGCCGACGGTGGCGGCGGTGAGCAGGACCGCGGCGATCGGGACGATCCAGTCGGTGCGCGTCGACAGGTAGAACGCCTCGCGCCCGCTGATCCACAGGAACCAGAACAGCCCCGCCCACGCGGCGAGCACGAGCGCGCCGGCCAGCCCACCGGGGCTCCAGCGGCGGCGAGGCGCGGTCTCGGTCCGGACGGCGGTACCGGTGCGCGCGACGACGGCGTCGCTCATCCGAACGCCACCCCCACCCACAGCGCGCCCACGAACGTCGCGACCGCCGCGACCAGCACCACGGTCCGCGCGAACCCACGTCGGAACGTCCCCGCGTACAGCGCGACGAGCTTCAGGTCCACCATCGGCCCGAAGACCAGGAACCCGAGCATCGCGGACGGGCCGAACTGCACGAACGACGCCGCGACGAACGCGTCGGATTCGGAGCATAGGGAGAGCGCGGCCGCGAGCGCCATCATCGCGATGACGCTGAGCACCTGGTGTTCGGCCAGGCCGGTCAGCAGCGACGTCGGGAGGAACGTCTGGATCGCCGCCGCGATCGTCGCGCCGAGCAGCAGGTAGCGGCCCATGAACAGGAAGTCGTTGCCGAGGTGCACGAAGAAGCGCCGCCACCTCGCCTCGGGACGTCCCAGCTCGAGCAGGTGCTCGTCCACCTCCTCGGGGTTCGGCTTGAGCAGCTCCTCCTTGGAGCGGTTGCCCACGACCCACCCCACGGCGATCGCGACGAGCATGCCCAGGAGGAAGCGGCCGCCGACCATCGTCCACAGCGTGGTCCGCCCGCGGAACGCGACGAACGTCGAGGCGATCACGACCGGGTTCAGCACCGGCGCGGCGAGCATGAACGTGACGGCCGCCGAGGGCATCAGGCCGCGCTGCATCAGCCGGCGCGCGACCGGTACCGAGCCGCACTCGCAGATCGGGAACGCGAGCCCCGCCAGCGCGGCCGCGGGGAGCTGCAGCGGCCGCGGGAGGTCCCCGAGCTTCTCGAACACCCCGATCGGCACGAACACCTCGACGAGCGCCGCGGCGAGCGCCCCGAGCAGGACGAACGGCAATGCCTGGATCAGCAGGGAGCCGAAGATCACGAAGAACGTCCGCACCCACGCGATCCGCCCCGGGTCGCCCACGCTCACGACGAGCGCGACCACCACGAGGGTGGCCCCGACCGCGATCACCGTGCGTCGGTCGGCCGAACGCGGCAGCTGCGCGATCGGGCGCCGCTCGGCGATCTGGACCATCGAGCGCTCCTCGTCTAGCAGTAACGGGCGAACGAGACGGCGAACCCCTGGAAGGCGTCCGCCAGCATCCTCTCACCGCTCGGCCCGGGAGCCGACAGGAGCGCGTCGACGGCGACTTGCCCCGTCACCTGCTCGTCCCTGAGCACGGCCTGATCCAGGAACAGGCCGCCGGCGACGGTGGCGGCGACCGCAGGCGCGTCGCCCGGAACGGCGTCCTCCACCGCGATCACCAGCTCCCGGTCCGGGACCGCGTCCCGGTCCGTCTCGGACGACCCGGTGCCGGCGACGACGACCAGCGTCGATCCGGAGGTCGCACGTCGGGCCTCGGTTACGATCTCGCGGGTCCATCGATCCATCGAGCGGACGCGGCCGTCGAGCACGACCCCGAGGACGTCCGGGACGTCGTCCGCTCCGTAGCCGGCGGCAAGATGTCCGGCCACGGCGAGCGGTGCGCTCTCCGGGTCGCCGATCACCGAGTCGATCGGGTCCTCTCCCGGGTACCACCCGCCGCCCACGATCCCGCGGTCGCGTTCGTCGGGCGCGACGAGGCCGACGAGCGTCGATGCGTTCGCGTGGTCGAGATCGTCGGCGAGCGTCGCGATGATCTGCACGGGGGCGTCGGGTGCGTACGCCTGCACGACCCGGCCCTGACCGTTCCGGATGAACGAGCCGGTGATCCCGTGCTGCGACGGCAGACCGCCGGTCCCGATCGTCGTGAGGGTCGCGGCGGGGTCGAGCGGGAGCGAACCGGCCGCACCGTCGAGCGTCCCCGAGCCCTCGTCGAGCAACGAGGACAGGAACGGCCAGTCGTCCGGACCGGCCGCGAGCTCGGCGGACCCGACGCCCTTCCATGCGATCAGCAGGACCAGACGTGGCCGGTCGCCGTTCGCGACTCCCGGAACCGTCGTCCCCGAACGCACCTCCGGGAACGCGCGCTCGAACCCGAGGATGTCGCTCACCGTCGGCGCGACGCCGTCGAGCGTCGTCCCGTCGGCCAGGCTCGCGCCGTGGGTGACACCCGCGCCGGCGAACACGATCGGTACCCGCGGGTCGGTGGTGGCGGCGGCGTCCGGCCACGGAGTACGAGCAGCGTCGACGTCGGTGACGACGGGCGTCCCGTCGGCGACCGCGAGGACGTCGGGCGAGCGTCCCTCGCGGAACCCGTTCACGACTCCCTCCTTCACCGCGTCGGGGAGGGGGCAGAACGGGACGCGCACCGCCTCGCCACCCGACGCGTCGCACGAGCGGCCGGCGCACGTGGCCGTGAGCACGGCGGCCGGGATCCCGATCGCGGCGAGGACGACGAGCATCACGATGAGGCGCCGACCGGTCACGAGGGAGCCACGCTATCGCGCCTGGTCACACTGGGTTGTCGTTCTGGGCGGGGTCGTGTTTCGTAGGCGCGCCGATGCCCTCCCGACGTGTGTTCGCCGTGCTCGCCGTGCTGCTCTTTGTGGGCTCCGCCTGCTCGGGCGACGAGGTCAAGCTCCCCGAGGCCTCCCGGACCTCGTCGACGACGGCCACCGAGCCTTCGGGCAGCACGGCCCCCGAGCCCACGGGCAGCACCGGGCCCGAGCCCGGCGCCCAGCCGCCGGCCTCGGGTGCGAGCCTCGCCTCGGTCGCCTGCTCGATGCCGCACGAATGGCTCCTGCGGACGTGGCGCGGGAACAGCGACGACCGCAGCGCCGAGATCCAGATCCTTCCGATCGAGCCGAACTACGTCGGGTCGGGGCTCCCGCACGTCGGCCCGTGGGACTACGCGCAGGACATCCCGATGTTCTGGTACGGCCCAGGTCACATCGCGCCCGCCGGCGTCGTCGAACGCCCCGTGACGCTCGCCGGCATCGCGCCGACCGCCGCGCAGCTGCTCGGGTTCCCGTTCCGCGCGATCGACGGCTCGCCCATGACCGAGGCCATCGCCGGCAACCAGACGCCGCCGCGTCTGCTCGTGACGATGGTGTGGGACGCGGGCGGCCGCAACGTGCTCGAACGCTGGAGGAACGACTGGCCCTACCTGCGGTCGCTGATCCCGCAGGGCGCGTGGTACGAGCACGCGACCGTCGGCACCAGCCCGACCTCGACCGCGCAGACGCACGCGACGATCGGGACCGGCGCGTTCCCGGACGCGCACCTGATCGTCGCGCACAAGCTCCGGATCGGTCCCGACCTCACGACGCCGTGGGCGAAGGGCCCCGCGTACCTGATGGAGCCGACCCTCGCCGACCTGTACGACCGGGCGATGGGCAACGAACCCGTCGTGGGCGAGGTCGGGACCGTGAGCATCCACCTCGGGATGCTCGGCCACGGCGCGATGTGGGGCGGGGGGGACCAGGACATCGCGGTGATCCGGGAGAAGATCGGTGCGGACACGCTCGGAGCGGAGGGGTTCGACTGGAACCTCACGGACGAGCTCACGCCGTATTTCCGGTTCCCGGACTACGTCAACCAGGTCGGGGGGCTCGCCAAGGATGTGCGCGCGGTGGACGCGAACGACGGCCAGCTCGACGGGAAGTGGCGGACCAACGACATCGAGACGCTGCTGCGAGGGTTCGACACGCCGGCGCGGATCCCGTACCAGACCCGCGTGATCGAGGAGATGATCCGGCGGGAGGGGTTCGGCGCCGACGACACGCCCGACCTCCTGTACGTGAACTACAAGATGATCGACTACATCAGCCACGTGTGGACCGTGAACAGCCCGGAGATGCAGGACGCCGTGAAGGGGCAGGACGCCGCGCTCGAGACGTTCGTGGACTTCCTGAACGCGACGGTCGGTCAGGGCCAGTGGGCGTTGGCGCTCACGGCCGATCACGGTTCGATCCCGGACCCGAAGGTGACCGGCGCGTTCCAGATCGCCGCCACCCCGATCCAGGCCGGGATCAACGCCACGTTCGACACGGACGGCGACGAGACGCATATCGTGCAGCTGATCCAGCCCACGCAGATCTTCGTCAACCAGGCCGAGCTCCGGCAGAACGGTCACACGCTCGAGGAGGTCTCCGAGTGGATCCTCGGCCTGACCAAGGCCCAGACGGCGCAGCCGGGCGTGACCGTGCCCGCCGATCAGGCGGACGACCTGGTCTTCCAGGCTGCGTTCCCGTCCGCGATGATGCGTCACCTCCCGTGCCTGCCCGAGGCGCGTTCGTGAGGCGCCTCGCGCTCCTGCTCGTGATGGCCGCCATCGTCGCCGCGTGCACCTCGGACGCCGGGACCGAGACGCGCCCGCCCGCGACGAGCTCCTCCGGTCAGGCTCGAGCGGGACGACCGTCGAACCGGTCGCGCCGCCCACGCCCGGCGCGCTGGCCGACGCGGCCTGCGCGATCCCGCACGAGCAGCTCCTGCGGATCTGGCGGGGGACCGACCCCGAGCGTTCGGGGCAGATCGTGTTCGTACCCCAGGAGCCGAACTTCGTCGGCACGAACTTCCCCCACTCGGGTCCGTGGAACTACCTCCAGGACGTGCCGCTGTTCTGGTACGGCCCGGGCATCATCCCGGCGCTCGGCCGGGTGCAGCGTCCGGTGACGCTCGCCGACGTCGCACCGACCCAAGCCAAGCTGCTGCACTTCGGGTTCGACGCGCCGGACGGCAAGGCGATCCCCGAGGTCCCGAGGACCGACACCCCGCCGCCGCTGATCGTCACGCTCGTGTGGGACGCCGGCGGGCTGAGCGTCCTGGACGCGTTCCCGAACGACTGGCCGGTGCTGCGCTCGATGATCCCGAAGGGCATCTGGTTCGACCACGCGAGCGTGGGTTCGTCGCCGTCGATCACGCCGGCGACGCACGCCACGATCGGGACCGGAGCCTTCCCGATGCACACGGGCCAGACCGACGCCGAGTTCCGCCTCGGCGAGGACCTCGTCCGCGCCGGTGCGCTCGGGCCGGTGCTGCTGATGGAGCCGACGCTCGGCGACCTGTACGACCGCGCGATGGGCAACGAGCCGAAGGTGGGTGCGCTCGTGAGCGTGACGTGGCACCTCAACATGGCGAGCCACGGTTCCCTGTGGGGCGGCGGGGACCGCGACATCGCGGTGCTCCGCCTGCCGACCGAGGCGGACAACGAGGGCGCCGAGGGCACGACGTGGAACCTGCAGGGCACCTATCAACCCTTCTACGAGATCCCTTCGTACGTGAACGATCTCCCCGGCCTGTCCACGTACACGGGCGCGCTCGACCGCCAGGACGGTGCGATGGACGGGAACTGGCGGGACAACTCGATCTCGCAGTTCGAGGGGGGCTGGGCGACGCCGGCCCGGATCCCGTACCAGACCAGGATGGTCGAAGAGGTGATCTCCCGCGAAGGGTTCGGGAAGGACGACGTCCCGGACCTCCTGTTCATCAACTCGAAGGCGATCGACCACGTGAGCCACATCTGGAGCGTCAACAGCCCCGAGATGCAGGACACGCTGTCGTGGCAGGACGAGGACCTCGGGCGGTTCGTCGACTTCCTGGACCGGGAGGTCGGCGAGGGACGGTACGTCCTCGTCGTGACCGCGGACCACGGAGCGCAGTTCGACCCGGCGGTCTCGGGCGCGTTCCAGGTCACGCCCACCGAGCTCGAACGCGACCTGAACGCGGCCTTCCCCTCGACCGGTGGCGGCTCGGTGTTCCAGGCCGTCCGCTCGAGCCAGATCTACCTGAACGAGGACGTGCTGGCCTCGAGCGGCTTCACGCCCGAGGAGATCTCGAAGTTCCTCCTGGACTACACCCACGCGCAGGGCACCCTCGACGACGCGCCACCGCCCCCGGCGGACGAGGCCTCCGAACGCGTGTTCTCGGCCGCGTTCCCGATCACGCTGATGGAGCATCTCGACTGCCTGCCCGAGGCTCGGCAGCCTTAAGGGGTGGGCCCTGAGAGATGCAGCAAGATCCGTCGCGTATCCTTGCCCGGTCCCACGCTCGCCCGTCGCCTGCGTGAGCCCGGGGCGATAAGGGGGAACTCCGCAACCGATGGCGCTCACCAAGGATCGCTCCGACCCGGCCGTGCAGGCTCCCGAGCCGCAGCGGCGGGGGCGGCTGTCGAGCCCGCTCGTCCTGATCGGCGCGATCGCGATCTTGCTGATCGCGTTCGGGTGGACGTTCCTCCAGGACCCCTCGATCAGCGCCCCGACGCGCGACCCCGCCTGGTACACGTGGCGCTCGAACCTGATGATGCACGACTACCCGGGCCTGATCGCCGGGGACTGGGGCCCCTTCTCGATGTTCGGGGGCGGGTACCGGGTGAGCGTGCCGCTGATGGGCTCGATCCTGCAGCGGGTCGCGGGGATCGACCTGTACACCTTCAGCGCGTTCCTGATGGTCGGCGTCCCGGTGCTGACCGGCCTGGCGCTCGGGGCGTTCTCGTGGCGGACGCACAAGGACCCGCTGCTGTTCCTGCTGGTCATGCTCTCCACCGCGGCGCTGTTCATGACGACGCCGTACGTCGGCTACCTCGACAACATCACGGTCCTGTACTTCCTCTCGTTGATCCTCGCGTTCTTCGCGCCCGCGAGGACGTCCTGGGGAGCGCGGACCGCGATGTTCATGATCGGCATCGCGGCCGCGTTCACGCACCCCACGACGTGCGTGATCTTCGGCTTCTCGCTGATGGCCGTCTTCGGCCTGCGGCTGCTGACGAGCCGGTTCCACCTCGGGCCGCCGCTGAAGGAGCTCGGGCCTTCGCTGATGTCGGTCGGGTTCGGGATGATCTTCGGCCTCTCGACGTGGCTGATCGCGCCGTGGGGCGTGACCGGCTCGCTCGCGGACGCCGCGTTGCCGCCCCCGTACACCAAGGAGGTCTTCTTCAGTCGCCTCTCCGGGTGGGTCGGCTCGCTCCAGCCCGGGATCTTGGTCCCGCTCGTCCTGCTCGCGATCGGATGGACGATCTGGAGCGCGCGGAGGGATCGCGCGCGCTCGGACGAGTTCGGGACGATCTCGGCGATGCTGCTGCTGCCGTTCCTCGGCATCTTCGGGTTCGTCGCCGCGACCTACCCCTACTACCGCTTCATGAACGCCACGATGGCGCTGTTCGCGCTCGGGGGGCTCGGGGCCTACGTGGCGATCCGATGGCTGTGGAAGCGCGAGGGGGCGGCCAAGGTCGCCGGCGTCGTGGCGTCCCTGCTGATCGTCGCCTCGTTCGGCTACATCTGGATGCAAGGACGCGAGATCTCGCACTGGGCCGACCCCGACAGCCAGTGGATCGACCAGCCGACGCGCACCGCGCTCGAGGCCGCGCGGGCCGTCGTCGAGAACGAGCCGGGCGACCGTCCGATCGTGTTCGTCGTGAACTACGACGACACCTACCAGTCCTACGGGTGGTCGAAGACGTTCACGAACGTCTCCCGCACCGGCCTGCCCGGCGACGCGGTGAAGCGCTCGATGACGTACTTCGGCAGCGTCGAGGACTTCCTGGCCGACCAGCCGACCGTGCTCACCGACCCGACCTACAACAAGATGTCGAGGGCCTTCCACCGCGAGCTCACCGACCTTCGCGAGGAGTACACGGGCCCGCCCATCGCGCTCCTGGTCCGGCAGTTCAACGAGGGCACCGTGAACGAGGATCTGCTCGATCAGGCGCCGGACGACCTCGTGATCCTCGGTGACGACGTCGCGGTCGTGACCGGGGAGGGCTTGACGACGCCCTCGGACACGGCCATCGCGGACGCGCGCGCGGCGGAGGTCGAGGTCGCGGCGTTCTACGCCGACCACCCGGGGATCCTCGGGAACCTCGGGCACACGCTGTGGGTGGTGTTCGCGCTCGCGCTGCTGCTCGTCGTCCCGGGTGCGATCGCGGCGCGGTGGTTCGAGCTCGACGACCCGTGGCTGAAGATCGCGCTCGTGCCGGGGATCTCGATCACGCTCATCGTGCTGTCGGGCATCGTCGTGGTCGCGGTCACCCGGGCACCCTTCGGCGTCGTCCACGGGTGGGCGGTGCTGGCGCTCGCGACGGCCGTCGCGGCCGGGCTGCGGTTCGGCGCGAGGCCCCTCCTGCGCGTCCTGAACGGCTTCAGCGGCTTCTTCAACTCGATGTTCTCGGTCTTCTCGAACCGCGACTTCTCGGTCCTGGTCGGCATGCAGTACCTGGCGCAGATGGGGCAGGGCGTCGTGCAGGGCGCGATCGGCAAGTCGATCGCGTTCGGGGGCGAGAAGGGGTTCGACGTCTCGACCGTCCCCTCCGCGGACTACCTCCTGAAGGTGGTGCTCGCGCTGTACGTCCCGTACACGCTGATCTCGCCGTTCATCGGCGTCTTCATCGACCGTTTCGAACGCCGAAAGGTCGTCAAGTGGACGAACATCGTCGTCGCCGCGATCGTCGCGGCGGTGGCGGTCGTCGCGATGATCCCGCTCGGGAAGGCGACCACCGAGGGCGACGTCGGCGCGACGGTCGCGCTCATCATCGGTCTGCTGGCCGCCCAGGCGTGCGTCCGCGTCGCGCTGGCCGTGAAGTCCGCCGCGATGCCCGACGTGCTCTCGGGCAAGGACCTGCTCCAGGGCAACGGCCTCTCGCAGGCCGGCGGGGCGCTGTTCCAGGTGGTCGGGATCGGGTTCGCGCTCGGGGCTGCGGCCGCGCTCCCCGCATGGCTCGTCGTGGTCGTCGGCGCCGGGCTGCTCGCGGCGGCCGCGCTGGTCGCGCGGCACATGCGCCACGCGGAGGTTTCGATGCACGAGACGAGCTTCGGCGCCGAGGCGTCGCGGGTGCTCAAGAACATCGCGGCCGGCATCCGCGAGCTCGCGGCACGCCCGCCGGCCGCGGTCGGCCTGTCCTCGTTCCAGATGCTCCGATACCAGTTCTGGGGGTTCGTGCTGTTCACGTTCGCGCTGTACGCGAAGAACCTCGTCCAGGGGGGTGACGCGAGCAACGTCGCGCTCGGCCTGTCGGGCGGCGGGGGGCTGATCGGCGGCGCGCTCGGCCTGATCCTCGCGCAGAAGTGGAAGGACCGTGTCCCGCCGATCCGGCTGCTGCTGTCCTCGATGGTGTTGCTCGGCGCCGGGACGATCGTGTTCGGCGCGCCGGTGTCGCTCGTCGGGTTCACCGCGCTGCTGTTCGTCGGGTTCTTCTCGTTCTTCCTCGGCAAGATCTCGGCGGACACGATCGTGCAGCAGGCGATGCCGGATGACTTCCGGGGACGGGCCTTCGCGCTGTTCGACATCGCCTACAACCTCGGGTTCATCGTGCCGGCGCTGATCCTGTCGTTCGTCTGGATCGAGAACGACCCGGCGCAGGTGCGCACGATCCTGATCGTCTCGGGCGCCGTGTTCCTGGTGCTGACCGCGCTCGTGTGGCGCTGGTCGCGTTCGATCCGTGACGGATTCGCGCCGCAGGACGACCTCGTCGAACAGGAGGTGTAGCCAACAGATGGAGATGGAGCGCCTGCCCACACCCGATCCGGTGGCCGAGGCCGCCGAGTACCAGCGCTACCTCACCGGTCTGGTGGGCGACGACGACCCCGCCGAGGTGCAGGCCGGCTCCGCCGATGCCTGGCGCGAGGTGATCCGCAGCGCCGGCGCCCGCGTCGCCGAACGCCCCGAACCCAAGGAGTGGTCCGTGCTCGAATGCCTGGGCCACGTCACGGACTCCGAGGTCGTGGTGGCGAGCCGGTACCGCTGGATCGTCGCGCACGACGAACCGCCGCTCGTCGGCTACGACCAGGACCTGTGGGTCGACCGGCTCCACCACAACGAGGACGACCCGGAGGTGCTGCTCGAGACGTTCGAGGCGCTCCGGCGCGCGAACCTCGCGCTGTGGGCCCGCTCGACCGAACAGGAGCGTGCCCGCGTCGGTCTGCACACCGAGCGCGGACCCGAGAGCTTCGACCTCACGTTCAACCTCGCCGCGGGCCACGACCGGTTCCACCTGGATCAGGCCCGTC
The DNA here is from genome assembly GCA_963778545.1 of uncultured Actinomycetes bacterium. Lineage (GTDB taxonomy): Bacteria > Actinomycetota > UBA4738 > UBA4738 > HRBIN12 > DASSJM01. The sequence continues at coordinate 230,168 of CAVZUW010000018.1, forward strand.
GGGCGCTCGCGGCGCTCGGCTGACCGGGCTAGCTGCCGGCGATCTCGCGTTCGAACCCGGGGAAGTACCGGCCGATCACGCCGACGTCGAACGACGACAGGATCGACTCCTTCGGCTCGCGTTCGAGCAGGAACGCGAAGCAGTCGCGGACGAACGCCTCGGGCGATCGCCCCGCCCCGAGCCGCTCGAGATCGGCCTCGGAGACCGTGACCTCGTGCTCGGTGGTCGTGTCACCCTCGCGCACGGTGACGTCGAACCGCATCGGGTCCCCGTCCGCCCTTCGCGTCGCGGTGACGTCGGCCATCCCGGCGCATCGTACGACCGGGGCTCCGATAGGTTGGGTCCGTGCCCGAGATCCGCACCGAGGACGCCACGCTGTTCTGCGAGGTGGAGGGCGAGGGCGAGCCCGTCACCGTGTTCGCGCACGGGCTGACGAACAACCGCAACGAGCTCGCCGCGTTCACGCCGCTCGTGCCCGGGACCAAGGTCAGGTTCGACTTCCGAGGTCACGGCCATTCGAGCTCGCCGACCGATCCCAAGGCCTTCCGGTTCGAGGACTTCGCGCGAGATCTCGGCGCGGTGGCCGACGCGTTCGGCGCCACCGTCGCCGTGGGGACCTCGCTCGGCGCGGGCGCGATCGGCAACCTGGTCTGTCGCGAACCCGACCGGTTCGAACGGATGGTCTGGCTGCTGCCGGCCGGGCTGGACCTGCCGTTCGGGCTCGCGAACCGCTACCACCTGCTCGCCGAGGACCTCGAGGGCAAGACGCCGCAGGAGGCGCTCGAGACCGTGCTGAACGATCCCGCGCGCGTGGCCGAGTACGTCGAGACGCCGTGGCGTCTGGAGCTCGATCGCGTGATGTGGCAGCACGACGCCCCCGACGGTCTCGCCCGTGCGATCCACGGCGTGATCGAGGACTGGCCGATCCCGGACCGGGAGCTGCTGCGCGACGTCGCGGCGCCGACGATCATCGTGACGATCGAGGGTGACGAGGTCCACCCGGCCGAGCTCGGCCGGCTCTTCTCGCAGCTGCTGCCGAACGCCGAGCTGATCGCGCTCCAGGATCAGGACGAGTTGCTCCGTCGGATCCCGGAGCTCGTGGCCCGAGTCTCGGCCTTCATCGCCGGCACGGGCTGAGGGCGCGGGGCGGTCTGGTTCAGCCGGCGGCCGCGGACGAGCGCTCGCGCGAGGGCGCCGCGCCGTTGGCGGGGACGATCACCGTGAACGTGCTCCCGTGCCCCGGCCTGCTCGCGACCTCCACCCGCCCCTGCAGCTCCTCGACCAGGTCCTTGGCCAGATGCAGACCGAGCCCGAGACCGCCGTGGGTCCGCGTGGCCGTCTGGTCGATCTGGTGGAAGCGCTCGAAGATCGCGGCCTGATCGGCCGGGTCGATCCCGACGCCGTGATCGGTGACCCACAGCCGGAAGCCGGACTTCTCGCTGTCCGCCCCGATCGTCACCGTCGAGTCGGCGGGGGAGTACTTCAGGGCGTTCTCGAGCAGGTACGTCATGACCTCGACGATCCGGGTGCGGTCGGTCGCGACCGTTCCTTCCGGGATCGCGACGACGACGCGGTCCGACGCGCCGAGCTCCTCGGCGACCATGCGCGCGGTCGCGACGAGGTCGACGGTCTCGATCTCGATCGGGCGGTCGCCGTCCATCCGCGCGGCCGACAGGATGTTCGCGATCAGGCGTTCGAGCCGCTTGGTCTGGCGTTCGGCGGCCTCGAGCAGCTCCTCCCGCAGGGCCGGGTCCTCGCCGAGATCGTTCTGCTTCAGGGTCCCGAGCACGCCGAGGATCGACGTGAGCGGGGTCCGGAGCTCGTGGGAGGCGGCGCTCACGAAGTCGTCCTTCTTCTGGTTGAGATCGCGCAGCTCCGCGACGGTCGCCTGCTCCCGCTGCAGGTGCTGCTCGAGCTGTTCGTTGCGCCGGCGCAGCTCCGTCGACGCCCGCCTCGCGAGCGGCAACAGCAGCGCGTACAGCACCGCGAGTCCCGCGGCGACGATGATGGCCACCCGCCCCACGACGGCGTCGATGTCCTGCTGGATGAACGAGTAGTCCTGGTAGATCTCGGCGACCGCGCTGACCGGGCCGCCCGGGTCGGTCCGGAGCGGGGTGTACGTGTAGAAGAGCCTGTCGGCGAGGTCGCGCTCGAACTCGTTCTCGTCCTCGTCCAGATCGGAGATCCCCTTCTCGATCGCGCCGCCCGCGACCTCCTCGAGCTCGGACGTCTCCTCGGCGAACCGCATGCCGACGAGCTCGGGTTCGTCGGAGAACACGATCGTGCCGTCGAGCCGCCAGATCTTGACCCGGACCGCGAGACCGTCGGACATCACGCGTTCGCGGACGAGTTCCGCGGTCCGTTCGTAGGTCTCGCCCGTCACCGGCTCGGTCAGGTCGACCCCCTCGAACGCGGGGGCGAGCACCGACTGGCTCACGAACAGCGCGTGCTGGGCGCCACCGACCTCCGCACGTTCCCGAGCGTTGCGAACCAGCAGGCCCGTCGCGCCCAACCCGACCACGACGAACGCGATCAGGCTCGCGACCGCGAAGCCGAGCACCAGGCGAGGTTCGTTCCTCGGAGCCATCTCCGAGCCTTGTATCGGCGTCCACGGGCCCGTCCTGAGCCCGCCGCGCTCACCCCGACAACCCGGCCTGCCTGCGACGGGACGCCCGGGCATCCTGGGGTGGCCGGTTCGGCGTCGGCTAGGCTCTGGCCGTGACCGAGGAGCTCTTCGCCACCGACGCCTATCTCCGGTCGTGCGATGCCACCGTTCGGGAGGCCGGCGACGAAGGCGTCGTCCTGGATCGCACGGTCTTCTACGCCCGCGGCGGCGGACAGCCCGGGGACACCGGGGTCCTGCGGTGGGACGGCGGGGAGCTGCGGGTGCTCGACACGGTCAAGCGCGGCGGGACGTTCCTGCACGAGGTCGACGGTGCCTCGCCGCCTGAGGGCACGTCGGTCACGGCCGAGATCGACTGGGACCGCCGCCACACGCTCATGCGCACCCACACCGCCCTGCACGCGTTGTCGGCGATCGTCTTCCGCGACTACGACGTGAAGGTCACGGGCGGGAACATGGAGCCCGGCGTCGCGCGCATGGACTTCGAGCTCGAGTCGATCGACGCCGAGTTCGGGCGAGAGGTGGAGGAGAAGCTGAACGCCGAGCTCGCCGCCGACCGCCCGGTACGCGTGAGCTTCCTCCCCAGGGCCGAGGCCCTGGCCGATCCCGACCTGATCCGCACGAAGGTGAACCTGATCCCCGAGTCGGTGGACCCGATCCGCGTGATCGAGATCGAGGGGCTCGACAAGCAGGCGGACGGCGGGACCCACGTGCGTTCGACCGCCGAGGTCGGACGCGTGCGCGTGGCGAAGACCGAGAACAAGGGCAAGGCCTTCAAGCGGATGCGGATCGAGCTCGCCTGAGCGTGACCGACCCGACCGCCCGCGACCACCCACCGGCCCCGAGCGACCCCTCGGGCCGCCACGACCTGCTCGGCGGCGCGGCCGCCGCGGTCTCCGCCGTGCTGTTCGGGACCATCATCATCTGGGGCCGGTTCGTCCTCGAACGCGGTGTGCCGGTGGAGACGATGCTGTCGATCCGGTTCGCGCTCGGCGCCGTCGTGCTCCTGCTCGCGCTGCTGCTCACGCACCGGCCGATCCTGGCGGCCCGCGGCGAACGGTTCCGGCTCGTGATGCTGGCGGTGTTCGGCTACGCGATCGAGGCCAGCCTGTTCTTCACCGCCACCCAGCACGGGACGGTCGCCGCCGTGACGCTCCTGTTCTTCACGTATCCCGTGTTCGTGACCGTCTGGGCGTGGGCGCTCGGGGGCGACCTCCCGGCCCGGCTCACGGTCTTCTCGCTGCTGTGCGCGGTCGGCGGCGCGGCGATCGTCGTCGGCACGGGGACGGGTCTCGCGATCGACGGCATCGGCGTGCTGCTCGCGCTCGTGACCGCGATGACCTACAGCGGCTACCTCACGGGCGTCGACCTGCTGATCGATCGCACCAACGCCCTCACCAGCGCGATGTGGATCAGCGCCGGGGCGTCGCTCGGGCTGTTCGTCTACGCCAACGTGGTCGGCCACTGGGACCTGCCCGCCGGCGCCGCCGAGTGGTGGCCGCTCGTCGGCATGGGGCTGTCGTCGGCGGGGGCCTTCTTCTTCCTGATGGAGGCGCTCGCGAGGATCGGCGCCGTCCGGACCTCGATCGTCTCGGCGATGGAACCGCTCGCCGCCGCCGTCCTCGGGTTCGTGTTCCTGGACGAGTCGGTCACCGTCGGGGTGGCGGCCGGCGGTCTGTTGATCCTGGCCGGCGCGATCATGGCGAGCCTCGCCCGCACCCCGACGCCGCAGGAGCAGCAGATCCCCTAGCGCAGCCGGGAAGCGCGCATCGCGAGGTAGCGCTGTTCGGGCACGCTCGCGGTCATCGTCGCCGCGCGCCGGTACGACTCGCGGGCCGCCTCGAGCTCACCGGCCAACTCGAGCAGATGCCCCCGGACCGCCTCGAGCCGGTGGGTGTTCGCCATGCGATCGTCCGCGTCCAGGGTCCCGAGCACCGCGAGCCCCGCGCGAGGGCCGTCGACCATCGCCACGGCGACCGCCCGGTTGAGGGTCACGACCGGACCAGGCGAGACCTGCTCGAGTACGTCGTACAGGGCGAGGATCTGCGGCCAGTCGGTCTCGTCGGCGCTCGGCGCCTCGTCGTGGATCGCCGCGATCGCCGCCTGCAGCTGGTACGGCCCGACCGCGCCCCTGCCGAGGGTGTCCGAGATGATCCCCACGCCCTCCTCGATCTGCGCCCGATCCCACAGGGCCCGCTCCTGGTCGGCGAGCGGGACCAGCTCGCCGTCGGTGGTGGTGCGGGCCGCGCGTCGGGCATCGGTCAGCAGCATCAGGGCGAGGAGCCCGGCCGCCTCGCCTTCATCGCGTACGAGCCGGCGGAGCAGCCGCGCGAGCCGGATCGCCTCCGAGGTGAGATCGGCCCGGTGCAGCGACGGACCCGACGCTCGTCGTGTAGCCCTCGTTGAACATCAGGTAGAGCGCATGCAGGACCACGCGGAGCCGGTCCGCCCGCTCGGCGTCCGGCGGGAGGTCGAACCGGGCACCGGCTTGTCTGATCGTCTGCTTCGCGCGGCTGATCCGCTGGGCCATCGTGGGCTCGGGGACCAGGAACGCGTTCGCGATCTCGGCGGTCGTCAGGCCGCCGACCGCTCGGAGCGTCAGCGCGAGCTGCGACGGCACCGAGAGCGACGGGTGGCAGCACAGGAACAGGAGCGTGAGCGTGTCGTCGTGGCCGTCGACGGGTCCCGGCTCGGGAAGGTCGAGGACGGCGACGTGCTCCTCGCGGCGACGGCGGGCGCTCTCGGTGCGCCATCCGTCGACGAGCCTTCGCGACGCCACCGTGACGAGCCACGCTCGCGGGTTCTCGGGCACGCCCTGGTCGGGCCACTGGGTCGCGGCGGCGAGCAGCGCCTCCTGCACCGCGTCCTCGCTCGCGTCGAACCTGCCGTACCGGCGGACGAGCGCGCCGAGGACCTGCGGCGCCAGTTCGCGCAGCAGGTCCTCGGTGTCGGGCGCGTCGACCGGCGACACGGGTCCGGCGTTACGCCGCCGCCTCGGCGGCGCGCCGGAGCCCGTCGATGTCGATCTTGGTCATCTGCAGCATCGCCTGCATGGCCCTCGCCGCCCGCTCGGGGTCGGGGTCGCCGAGGAGCTCGCCCAGCGCGGTCGGGATGATCTGCCACGACAGGCCGTAGCGGTCCTTCAGCCAGCCGCACGGGCCCGCCTCGCCGCCCTCGGACAGCGAGGACCAGAGCGCGTCGACCTCCTCCTGCGTCTCGCAGTCCACGAAGAACGAGACCGCCTCGGAGAACTGGTGGTGCGGGCCGCCGTTCAGCGCGGTGAACTCCTGCCCCTCGAGGCGGAACGACACGGTCATCGCCGAACCCGGGGTGCCGGGTCCGGCCTCGCCGTAGCGCGCGACCCCCAGGATCTCGGACTCGCCGGTGGAGCCCGGCCTGGCGTTGAACACGGACACGTAGAGCTCGGCGGCCTCCTCGGCCTGGTCGTCGAACCACAGGAACGGTGCGATCTTCGGCATCACGTTCTCCTTCCGGTCACGGTGCGGTGGTCGGTGCTCGGACTCAGAACTCGGGTGGGGCGTCGGCGATCTGCCGAACCTCGATCGGGCCCTCGATGAATGCGACGATCCGCGAGGCGATCTCGAGCACCCGCTCCTCGGGCACGTCGACGATCAAGTACCCGGCGAGCGACTCCTTCGCCTCCGCGAACGGGCCGTCGGTCACGACCGGCGCGCCGTTCTCGAACCGAACGGTCTTGGCCTGCGTCGGGTCGACGAGCCCCTGTCCGTCGACGTACTCGCCGGAGTCCCGCAGTTCCTGGTCGAGATCCGTCATGAACCCGATCATCGACCGGATCCACTCCGTCGACCGGGTCTCGATCATCGTGCCCTGGTCCCCGAACATCATGATCAGGTACTTCATCCCGTCACCCCTTCCGTCGGCGCCCGTGATGGGCTCCCTCACGACATGGTCGGAGCCGCCGGGCGGTTCTCGACATCCGACTCGAGGCAACCCTAGGCGACGGGACGACCCGGGTGCGATGCGGCCCGCGCAGGCACGACCGGCGCCCGTGGCGAGAACGTGCGCTAGGGCCCGAGCCCGATCGCGAGCGCGGTCAGGGCCACGTAGATCGCGAGCCCGCCCGCCACGAGCATCACCCGCAGCGACCGCTGGATCGGCGAGCGCCCGAACGCGTAGTACGCGATCGGCCCGGCGAGCGGGATCACCAGCACGACCAGCATCCACAGGACGCGGGTCCGGTTCGGCACGGCGTCCTGGCGGACCAGGTCCCACAGCGCGATCGAGACCCACGCCGAGTACAGGATCAGCGGCAGCGCGTAGGCGTACAGGCCGATGAACACACCCCACCAACTCGTGGCGAGCGAGATCCCGAGCACGGTGACCTCCTGGGAGACGTCGGATGACGCCGGCACGTCGAGCGTGCGGGCGTCGCGGATGCGGACGGGTTCGGGGACGGCGGTCTCGGCGATCGCCGGGTCGGGCGGGGCGCTCTCGGCGCCCGGCATCTGCTCCTGGTCCGGCGGCGGCGGCTGCGAACGCCAGTCGCCCACGGCCACATCTCCGAGCGCGGCCGCGAGGTAGCGCTCGAGCGGGCCGAAGATCGCGCCCAACGAACCGCCGGGGATCCGGGCGAGCGGCGAGCCGCACCCGGCCCGCCATTCGATCGCCGGCGGCAGGCTCGTGGAGAAGTCGTTGCCCGAGAAGCAGTCGCCACCACCCGACGGCGCGCCGAGCGCCAGGTCGGCCCGGCCCGAGTTCCGAACGAGGTTGTCGCGGACCTCGTTGCCCTGCGTGAGCCAGACGTCCTCGTCGGGCGAGGGCAGGAGCGCGATGCCGAACGCCTCCTGGTCCTCGACGAGGTTCTGCGTGACGAGGTTGTCGCGACCGCCGTTCACGATGATCCCGATCCCGAGCGACGGGTACTCCAGGTCGAACGTCGGGCGCGTCCTCGTTGTTGTTGTCGTGCACCCAGTTGCCGGCGATCAGGGCGTCGTGCTGCGGCGCGAGCCCTTCGGAGTCCAGGGTGTTGGGCACGATCCCCGCGAGGTTGTCGCGCCACTCGGAGTTCACGACGAACAGGTCGCCGCCGGCGTTCGTGCCCGAATATCCCACGGCGTTGTTCTCGGCGAGCACGTCGGTGATCACGGCGTGACACGGGAAGCACTGGCCGATGTAGAAGCCGGAGTCGGGATGGCCGCTCGCGTACGAGTGGTCGAACTGCCCGTACCGCGAGTCGAACGCGAACAGCCCGTAGTCGCCGTCGTTGAACGCCGTCAGGTACGACCCTCGGTAGCCGAACACGCTCGACCACAGGAACCCGTTCACGAGGTAATGCCGGGCGGTCATGTTCTCGATCGTCACGCCGTCGGCCTCGATCACCGAGATCCCGTTGTCGAGCGTGAACCCGCCCTCGAGGATCACCCCGTTGCGATCCAGACCCCGGATCGTGAGGAACGGCGTCGTCACGACCACCGCCTCCTCGTAGACGCCGGGCGAGATGACGACGATCCCCCCCGGCTCGGCCGCGTCCACCGCGGCCTGGATCGTCGGCTCGTCCTGCGGCACACGGATCTCGGCGCCGGGCAGCGAGGGCGGCGTCTCGCGACCCGGACCCGACGTCCGAGGCGGCCCCCGGGATCGGCGCGTCGCCGACCAGCACCAGGCCGGTCATCCCGGCACCCGGCGAACCGTGGATCGAGCAGAAGTAGGGGTAGGCGCCCTCGGTCGCGAACGTCTCGTCGAACACCTCGCCGGATGCGAGATCCGCCGACGCGAACGCGCCGTCGTCGGCCGTGACGTTGTGCGGGCTTCGGCCCTCGTTCGTCCACTCGACCGTTCCGCCCACCGGGATCCGGACGATCCGCGGGGCGAAGACGTTGTCGAGCATCTCGACGTCGCGGTTCGAGCCGCGTGGTGGAGGCCCGCGCGGTCGCGATCGGGAGGGCGAGCACGAGCGGGAACGAGAGCAGGATGACGGCGCGCAGGCGTCGGCGCATCGCGGGCGAGGCTAGCACCGGTTCCCACCGCGGCCGTGGAGCGGTACCGTGAGGGGGTTCGGGGGCTCAAGGAGCGAGCGCGAAGGTCGCGAGCGGTAGCTCCCGATAGGAGGTTCATGGCTCCCGAACGCCTCACCGCGCTCGACGCGTCGTTCCTGTACCTGGAGCGGCCGGCGATGCACATGCACGTGGCCGGGCTCTCCGTGCTCGACCCCTCGACGCGACCGGACGGACGGCTGCGGTTCGAGGACGTCGAGGCGGTGTTCGCCTCACGCCTGCACCTCGCGCCTCGGCTCCGCCAGAAGGTGAAGATGGTGCCGTTCGGGCTGGCGCTGCCGGTCTGGGTGGACGATGCGGCGTTCGACCTGGACTTCCATATCCGCCGTGCGGCGCTCCCGCGCCCCGGCGGGCGGGTCGAGCTCGGCGAACAGGTGCAGCGGATCCTCTCGCGCCCGCTCGACCGGTCCAAGCCGCTCTGGGAGCTCTACGTGATCGAGGGCCTGGAGGGCGGGCATGTCGCGACGCTGATGAAGGTGCATCACGCGATGATCGACGGTCTCTCCGGCATGCATCTGACCGCGGCGCTGTTCGACCTCTCGCCCGAGCTGCCCGAGCATGCGCCGCCCCCCGCCTGGGAGCCCGAACCCGAACCCTCCTCGCAGGACCTGCTCCGCGAGGCGACGGAGTCGCTGGTCGCCCATCCGTTCCAGGCGCTGATGAACGGGGTGGACGCGGTCCGGCGGTCGCCCGCGGTCGCGGCGCTCGACGTCGGCACGGTCCTGTCGGGGTTCCGCAGCATCCTGGACATGGGCGCGCGCCCCGCGTCGCCGCTCGACGTGCAGATCGGACCCAACCGGCGGTTCGCGATCGCCGACGCGCCGCTCCAGCGGTTCAAGGAGATCAAGGACGCGTTGGGTGGGACGGTGAACGACGCCGTGCTCACGGTCGTGGGTGGTGCCCTGCACCTGCTGCTGCGCGACCGGAAGGAGCCGACGCGGGGACGCACGCTGCGCGTGATGGTGCCGGTGTCGGTGCAGGGCGGGCGCGACGCGTCGCTCGGCAACCGAGTGGCGCCGGCGTTCGTCGACCTGCCGGTCGGCGCGATGGGCCCCAAGCGCCGTCTCGCGCTCGTGCGCGAGGGGACGAGCCACCTCAAGGACTCGATGATGGCGATGAGCGCCGACGCGATCATCGGTCTCGGCGCGTACGCGCCCGGCGGCCTGCTCGCCGCCGCCGCGCGCCTTGCCAGCCGGGGTCCCTGGTTCAACCTCGTCGTGTCGAACATCCCCGGCCCGCCGCAGCCGATGTACATGGCGGGCGCGAGGCTCGTCGCGCAGTACCCGTCGCTCCCACTGGGCGAGAACTCGGCGCTGTCGATCGCGGTCACGTCGATCGGGGGGACGATGGCGTTCGGCCTGACCGGCGACTACGACGGCATGCCGGATCTGCAGCGGCTCGCGTTCGCGCTCGAGGAGTCGCTCGCCGAGGTGTCGAAGGCCGCCGGCCTCTAGGCCGCGGGCAGACCCTCGATCCAGGGTTCGACGGCGGCGAGCCAGCGTTCGGGCGCCTCCATCTGCGGCACGTGGCCCACCTTGGCGATCAGCCGCACGTCCCAGTCCGGCCGCATCTCGAGCGCTCCCATCGCGAACCCGAGCGGCACGAGCCGGTCCTCGCGTCCGTGGACCACCAGCACCGGAGCCTTCACCGACCCGACGATCCACCGTACGACCTCGCGCCGCCGGCCGAGCGACAGGAGCGACCTCGCGGCCTCCAGGAACGCCGGTCCGGCGTCGGGGTTCTGCTGGTGGCGGACGAGCTGCTCCACGTGGAGGCGGACGAGGTCCTCGGGGATCGTCGAGGGATCCGCGGCGATGATCCGCAGGCCGAGCTCGACCGCGCGCTCGGCCTCCAACCGCGTGACGCGTTGGCGCGAGGCCCATTCGCCGACCCGGGGGAGCTCGTAGAGCGCGAAGCCGACCATCACGACCGGCGCCGGCAGCGACGAGCCACGCCTCCACGGGAAGACCGAGTTCGAGAGCACCAGCGCCTCGACGGCCGCGGGCTCGAGCGCGGCCTCGAGCATCGAGATCCCGCCGCCCATCGAGTTCCCGACCAGCACGACCGGGCCCCCGCCGGCGACCTCGTCGACGAACCTCGAGACCATCCTCTGAAGGTCGCTGACCCTGCTGCGTCGGCCGTTGCGCTCCGTCCGGCCGAAGCCCGGCAGGTCCATCGCGAGCACGCGCCCGTGCCTCGCCAGACCCGGCGCCACCGCGAGCCACGACAGCAGCGATCCGCCCAGCCCGTGGACGAGCACGAACGTGCGCCCGGGCGGCCCGTCCCACTCCACGTAGTGCACGGGGCCGTCCAGGTCCGCGAACCTGCTCGGTGGCATCTCGATCCGCATCGGTGTCCGGTGACCTCCGACCGCCATTCTCTACACTCGGGGGCATGCCGATCGTCCGACTCCGACCGCCGCTCCGCGAGCTGGCCGAGGGCCGTCGCGAGGTGACCGTCGAGGGCGGCACCGTGGTCGACGTGCTGCGCGAGCTCGAACGTTCGCACCCCAAGCTCGGCGGCTGGATCCTCGACGACCGAGGGCAGGTCCGCCAGCACGTGGCGGTGTTCCTCGGAGGGCGAACGGGTCGACGGTGACGCGTTCGTCGCGACCGAGGATCGCCTCGAGGTCATCGGTGCCGTGTCCGGCGGGGCCGCGACGGAGCTCCTGGTCGGGACCAGGAAGGGTCTGTTCGTGCTGCGTGGCGACCGCGACGGCGAGATGGACGTCGTGGCTCGCGCGTTCCCCGGCAGCTCGGTCGAGTTCGCGATCCGCGATCCGCGGACGGGCCGGTACTTCGCGAGCGTCACCCACGGGCAGTTCGGCCCGCGCGTCTACCTGGCGGACGACCCGACCGGGGCGTGGGAGCAGGCGGAGGGTCCTCGGTTCCCCGAGGACACCGACACGACGCTGGTCCGTACCTGGGTGATCACGCCCGGCGAGCGAGACGGCGTCCTGTACGCGGGGGTCGACCCGGCCGCCCTGTTCGAGAGCCGGGACGACGGGATGACGTGGGAGCTCAACCGCGGGCTCTGGGACCAGCCCAGCCGGCCCGACTGGGGTCCGGGGGCGGGCGGTCTCTGTCTGCACTCGATCTGCCCGTGGCCGGGCGAACCCGATCGGCTCGCGGTCGGCATCTCCTCGGTCGGCGTCTGGGTGACCGAGGACGGGGGAGCGTCCTGGGAGATCGGCAACGCGGGGATCGTCCCGCGCTACCTGCCGGAGGAGGCGCGCGCCACCGAGCCGCTCGCGCGCTGCGTCCACAACATGCACCGGTCACCGACCCGACCCGAACGCCTCTTCATGCAGTTCCACGGCGGCGTCTACCGTTCCGACGACGCCGCGCGCTCGTGGACCAGCATCGCCCAGGGTCTGCCGAGCGACTTCGGCTTCCCGATGGTCGTCGATCCGGACGACCCCGACGCCGCCTACGTGATCCCGCTCAACTCCGATCTCGACCGCGTCTCGGCCGAGGGGCGCCTCCGGGTGTTCGAGACGCGCGACGCCGGCGCGAGCTGGAACGGCCACACCGAGGGACTCCCGCAGGACGACACCTACCTCACGATCCTGCGTCAGGCGTTCGCCCGCGACGACGCGACGCCGCTCGGCCTGTGGTTCGGCGCGACGTCGGGCGAGGTGTTCGGGTCATCGGATGCCGGGGCGACGTGGCGCGTGGTGGCCCGCGATCTCGCGCCCGTGCTCTCGGTCCGCGCCGCCTGAGGCGGCCCGTTCGAGCCCGAGGGGGCGGCCGGGGACCGCCCCCTCCTGCTCCGGGGGAAGCTCAGTCGTCCTCTTCGTCCTCGTCGTCGGTGGCCCCGTCCTCGGAGTCGTCCGCCGTCTCGGTCTCGGTTCTCCGGCTCCGTCGGCTCCGTGGCCGAGCTCGCCACCGGGGCGACCGTCCCGAGCGGGGGCTCCCAGTCCCACTCCCCCGGGAGCTGGGCGTCCCGGCTCGGGCCGAGGATCAGATCCAGGTCGTCCTGCAGGGTGTCGCGGTCCATCCCGCCTCCTCTCGCTCGAACGCACCCATCGAACCCGAGCCGGGTGGCCGGGGCGCATCCCGGCGGGGGCCGCCGTGTGAATCTCCGGTGGCGTTCCGTGCCTCCGTGCTTAGACAGGCACGCGACGGGGAATACTGAGTATCTCCACGAGGTCTACACGTGGGTCGGCTTTACAGGGACGCGGAGGGGCAGATAGCATGGCTCCCCGGTGGCCCGGGGAGGCCGGTCTTCGTATGCCCGGGGCCCTATCGACTGAGCACGGTCCCGAAGACCTCCAGGGGCGAAGCATGCACCCTACGGAGGCTTCGAGGAGGAGAGTGAGTTCATGCCAGAACCTGCACGCCCGCTCGGCACGGATGACGCCGACGACCTCCGGCTGTACCTGGAGGCGGCGGCGCGCGAGCCACTCCTCACCAAGGAGGAGGAGGTCGAGCTCGCCATCCTGATCGAGCACGGGAAGGAAGGGGAGGAGCGTCTCCGCGCCGGCCGCCTGCGATCCGAGCGTTCGATCATGAAGGCTCGCCAGGAGGTCCGGAAGGCGGAGGCCGCTCGACAGCGCTTCATCATGGCCAACCTGCGGCTGGTCGTCTCGGTCGCCCGCAAGTACCAGGGCCAGGGGCTGCCGCTGCTCGACCTGATCCAGGAAGGCAACATCGGGCTGATGCGCGCGGTCGAGCTGTTCGACTGGCGCCGCGGCTTCAAGTTCTCCACGTACGCGACCTGGTGGATCCGTCAGGGGATCACGAGGGCGATCGCCGATCGCTCGCGTTCGATCCGCCTGCCGGTGCACATCCACGACCGGCTGCGAAAGCTGAACCGCACGCGGTTCCAGTTCGCGCAGACGATGGGCCGTGAGCCCAGCCGCGACGAGCTCGCGAAGGCGCTCGACACGACCGTCGACGAGATCGACGACCTGACCGAGATGGGCCGCCGCGAGCCGCTGTCGCTGCAGTCGCCCGTGGGCGAGGACACCGAGCTCGGCGACCTGATCGAAGAGGTCGACTCGGACGCCGCGTTCAACGAGGTCGAGGACGCCCTGCTCCGCGAGGAGATCGGGACGGCCGTCGACCGCGTGCTCGACGAGCGCGAGCGGCACGTCGTGGCGCTCCGCTACGGCCTGGAGAACGGGCAGCCGCTGTCGCTGCGGGAGACCGGCAAGGTGCTCGGGCTGTCGGGCGAGCGCGTTCGGCTGATCGAGCGCGAGGCGCTGCGCAAGCTCCGCGATTCGAACCTGATCTCCGCCGTCGCCGCGATGTGACGCGGACGATCACGACGAAGGACGCCGGAAGGGCCGGCCCGCTCCGCGGGCCGGCCCTTCCCCTTTTGCCGCTGATGGCGGACCCGCTGCCTCGATCCGTGGCCGTGGTCTCGGACGGGACGACCCTGCCCGGCGATCTCACGATCGCCGACGGCGCGAAGGCCGTGGTGGTGTTCGCGCACGGCAGCGGCTCGAGCCGAGGGTCGCCTCGGAACGTCCAGGTCGCCGAACGTCTACAGGCGGCAGGCCTCGGGACGCTGCTGTTCGACCTGCTGACCGACGTCGAGGCGGAGGATCGCGGCAAGGTCTTCGACGTCGCGCTCCTCGCCCGGCGGCTCGAGGCGGCGGTCGGGTGGCTGCGCGCCGACCCCGACGTCCGCGAGCTGCCGATCGCGTTCTTCGGCGCGAGCACCGGGGCGGCCGCGGCCCTCGTCGCCGCCGCGCACCTCGGGCGGGACGTGGCTGCCGTCGTCTCGCGCGGCGGCCGGCCCGACCTCGCGGCGGAGGCGCTGGAGGTCGTGACCGCGCCGACGCTGCTGATCGTTGGGGGCGCCGACACGCAGGTGCTCGAGCTCAACCGGCAGGCGCAGGCTCGGATGCGGTGCGAGACGCGCCTCGAGATCGTCCCCGGGGCCACCCACCTCTTCGAGGAACCGGGCGCGCTCGAACACGTCGCCGAGCTGGCGGTGACGTGGTTCGCCGACCACGTTCCCTGACCGCGTCACGCCTCGGCGAGCGCCCTGGCTCGGTCCGCCTGCTCGGCGATCGCATCCACCATGAGGTCGGTGAAGGCTTGGAGGTCCTCGGTCGAATCCGGGTCCCCCTTCGGCAGGATCGGTTCGCCGTACGAGACCGCGACGACCGGGCGCCACGGACGTCGGAAGTGCAGACCGGGCTTCGGCCACCGCTCCTGCGTTCCCCAGACCCCGACCGGGACCACGGGCGCCTCGGTCGCGAGGGCGATCCTGGCCGCGCCCTTGCGACCACGCAGCAATCCCGTCTCCGGCTCCGCGTTGACCGTTCCCTCCGGGAAGATCCCCGCGAGGGCACCGCCGCGGATCGTCTCGATCGCGATATCGAGTGCGTCCTGGTCCCGCTCGCCCCGACGGAGCGGGATCTGACGGTACAAGCGGAGCGCCCACCCGCACCAGAGCTTGTGGAAGAACTCCGCCGCGACCAGGAAACGTGTGCTCCGCCGGCCCCGCGTGCCCGTCACCAAGGTGAGCACGACGCCGTCGAGCGCGGACACGTGGTTGCCGGCGACGATCGCCGGGCCCGACGACGGGATGCGATCGACTCCCTCGACCCGTGTCCGGAACGCGATCCGCCAGAAGAACCCGACGACGGCGATGCCGAACACCCACCATCCGTCCAGGTCTCCGCGTCGAGCCACGCGCGGATGCTACTCGCGCCGGGACCGAACGATAGGATGGGCGGCCCTCGACACCGAGACGGAGGTGCGCCGGTCGGATGGAAGCGTCTGCCCTGCGCGACATCGCCGAGAAGCGCTACGACGACTTCGTGGCCGCGCTCCGCGAGATGGTCAACGTCGATTGCGGGTCCTACACACCCGACGGGGTGAACGCGATCGCCGACCTGTGCCAGGCGAGGTTCGAGCGCGGCGGGTGGGAGATCGAGCGCATCCGACACGAACCTACGGGCGACCAGGAGCGGCTCGGCGACCTCGTGATCGGGCGTCTCGCCGGCGGCGGGAGCGCACGGGTCCTGATGATCGGTCACACCGACACGGTGTTCGACCCCGGGACCGTCGCCGAACGCCCGTTCCGGGTCGAGGGCGACCGGGCGTTCGGGCCCGGTGTCACGGATATGAAGGGTGGTCTCCTGACCGGCTTCTTCGCGGTGGAGGTGCTGCAGGCGGCGGGGTTCGACGGGTTCGGGAGCATCACCTACATCTGCAACCCGGACGAGGAGATCGGTTCGCCCTGGTCGCGCGAGACGATCCTCGCCGAGGCGGAGCGGGCCGACGCGGCCCTGGTCCTCGAGGGCGCCCGCGAGAACGGCGACGTCGTCTCCTCCCGCAAAGGGGTGCTCGACGTGCGGCTCGAGATCGAGGGGCGCGCCGCACACGCCGGCGTCGAACCCGAACGAGGCCGCAGCGCGATCCTCGAGGCAGCCCACAAGACCGTCGCCCTCCAGGCGCTGAACGGGCGCTGGCCCGGCGTGACCGTGAACGTGGGCGTGGTGCACGGGGGAACGCGCCCGAACGTCGTCGCCGAACGATGCGTCCTCGAGGTCGACGTGCGTTCCCCGGAAGAGGCGACGTTCGAGGAGGCCGGGGCGGCCGTCGAGGCGATCGCGAACGAGCACACCGTCCCGGACGTGAGCGTGACGACGATCAGCAACGGGTGGCATCGCCCGATGGAGAAGAAGGAAGGTGGCGCCAAGCTCGCGGCGCTCGCGATCGCGGTCGCGGGCGAGCTCGGGTTCGAGCTCAGGGACGCGGCGACCGGCGGTGCATCGGACGCCAACACGACGTCCGGTGCGGGCGTGCCCTCGCTCGACGGCCTCGGCCCGATCGGCGGGGACGACCACGGCCCGAAGGAATGGCTCGACCTGTCGAGCGTGGTTCCTCGAATCTCCCTGCTCGCCGGGCTACTCTCCAGGCTCGAAGGGATCTGACGACCCGGTCCCGAGCATCGCCCGACGACGAGGAGGGTTCGCCGGTGGACATCACGGCCGTCCCGTTCGACAAGCCCGAGGACCTGAACGTCATCGTCGGGCAGTCCCACTTCATCAAGACCGTCGAGGACCTGCACGAGGCCTGCGTGAACGTCCCGGGTCTGAGGTTCGGCATCGCGTTCAACGAGGCGAGCGGGCCTCGGCTCGTGCGTCGCAGCGGCAACGACGACGAGCTCGTCGACGTCGCCGTCCGGAACGCGCAGGCGATCGGCGCCGGGCACCTGTTCGTCGTCGCACTACGCGACGGGTTCCCGATCCACGTCCTGAACGCGGTCAAGGCCGTGCCCGAGGTGTGCCGCGTCTTCTGCGCGACCGCGAACCCGCTCGAGGTCGTGGTGGGCGAGACCGAACAGGGCCGGGGCGTGCTCGGCGTGATCGACGGCTCGCCGCCGACGGGGGTCGAGACCGACGAGGACGAGGCCGAGCGCAAGGAGCTGCTGCGCCGCTTCGGGTACAAGCTGTGAGCGAGGTTCCGGTCCCGCCGGGGCTGGCCGAGCAGCTCCAGGAGGCGCACCAGACGTACCGGCATCTGGTGGAGGGGATCCCGGCCGTCCTGTACGTCGACGCCAACGACGACCACTCCTCGAACATCTACACGAGCCCGCAGATCGAACCGCTCCTCGGCTTCACCGTCGAGCAGTGGCGCGACGATCCGGCGCTGTGGGTCGATCGCATGCACGAGGACGATCGCGAACGGGTGCTGAGCGAGCATCGCGCGTCCCTGGCGACCGGCGACCCGTTCCGGACGGAGTACCGGCTGCTCGCCGCCGACGGGCGCGAGGTCTGGATCCACGACGAGGCCGTGCTGGTCCGCGGCTCGAACGAGGACCCGCTGTTCTGGCGCGGCGTCATGACCGACGTCACCCGGACCAAGCGCGTCGAGGACCGCCTGCGCGGGAGCCTCGACGTCCTCCGGCGGACGATGGAGGACCGCCGGCAGCTGCTCCTGCGGCTCGAGGACGCGCAGGAGGAGGAGCGGCGGCGGATCGCGTCCGACATCCACGACGACCCGATCCAGGTGATGAGCGCCGCCGACATCCGCGCGCAGTCGCTCGCCCGCCGCATCGAGGACCCCGACCTCCGGCGGGAGGCCGAGGAGCTGCACGAGGTGATCCGCTCCTCCGTCGAGCGGCTCCGTCACCTGCTGTTCGAGCTCCGGCCGCCCGCGCTCGACCGGGAGGGGCTCGTCCCCGCGCTCCGCGCGTACATGGGGAACGCGGACCCGGTGCCCGAGATCGAGGACGCGATGCCGTTCGAGCCGCCGTCCGAGCTTCGGGCGATCCTGTTCCGGATCGCGCAGGAGGCGATCGCGAACGCCCGCAAGCACGCCGCCGCGACGACGATCCGCGTCTCGATCGCCGGCCAGGACGGCGGCGTCCGACTGGTGGTCACCGACGACGGAGACGGGTTCGACGTCGGCGTGATCGAGTCGCCCGAACCCGGGCACATCGGGCTGCCGACGATGATCGAACGCGCGCAGCTCGCCGGCGGTCGCTGCGAGATCGAGAGCGAACCGGGCCGCGGGACCTCGGTCAGCGCGTGGTTGCCGCTCGCCGAACCGAGCTCGGCCAGCGCCTGAGCCCGGCTACTCCCGGGTGGTGACCTTCGATCGCCCGCAGGTACGCGCCCGGGGTTCGCCCGCGCGCGCCGGCCAGCCGCCATGCCAGGAGCTGCATCGGGATCACGCCGACGGCCGACATCAGCGCCCGGTCCAGGTAGCCCGTCGCGACCGGGCGTGCGCCCTTGGGCGCCTCGCCGTCCGGGCGTGACCACCATGACGGCGGAGCCCGAGTCGACGAGGTCCGCGGCGAGGCCGAGGTCGAGGCGGCGGGTCTCGGGTTCGGTGGCCATCACGATCGCGCTCATGTTCGGGCCGGCGAGCTCGAGGGGCCCGTGCCGGAACAGACCCGCCTCGACCGACTCGGCCATGACGCCGGACTCCTTCAGCACGAGGGCGCCGAGCTCGGTCGCCGCACGTGCGGGGCCGCGGCCGAGCAGCACGATCACGTCCCTGCCGCCGTGCCAGGCCTCGAGCTCGGACGCGAGCGC
This sequence comes from uncultured Actinomycetes bacterium, assembly GCA_963778545.1. GTDB lineage: Bacteria > Actinomycetota > UBA4738 > UBA4738 > HRBIN12 > DASSJM01. The sequence continues at coordinate 248,832 of CAVZUW010000018.1, forward strand.
CTCGGGGTCGTCGAGGAGGCGTTCGGCGGATCGGGCCGCGCCCTCCGCCGCCGTCCGGGTCCGGTCGACCGCGGTGTCGACGCTGTCGCCGGCGAGCAGCCGCGCCAGCCCCGAGAGCGTGGTCATCGAGGCCGCGAACGTCATCGACGAGGGCCCGGACTCCGGGCCGGCCCACGTGTCGAGCTCGATGTCCGCGCGCCGCGCGAGGTCGTTGTTCGTGCCGTTGGTGATCGCCACGACGAACGGCCGAGTGCGCTGCTTGGCGAGCTCGTTCACGAGGCGCACGATCTCGGCGCTCTCGCCGGACTGGCTGACGACGACGGCGAGGGTCCTCGCGTTGAGGATCGGCCGCCGGAAGTGGAGCAGCTCGGCCGCGTCCACGAGGAGCGCGGGGACGCCGCGGGCCGCCAGGTCGTTCACCGCCGGGTAGCAGGCGTCGTACGAACCACCCATGCCGGTGAACACGATCGTCCGGGCCGTGTCGCTCGCCTCGCGGATCCGCTCGAGCTCGTCGCGCTGGTCGACCAGCGCCGCGGCCGCCCGGCGCATCGCGTCGGGCTGGCCGGCGATCTCGCTCAGGAAGAGGTCGGACAGGCCCTCGAGGGATCTCATGACCTCGAGTCTACGGCCGCGGCCGGGACCGGCACCGTGGAGAGCGCGAGACCCGTGTGCGGGTCGAAGAAGTGGAACCTGCGCGGATCGACCGCGAGGCGGATCGGCGTGCCCGGCCCGCACGAGGTCCGAGGATCGACCCGAGCGCAGAACACGGCGCGGCGCTCCTCGGCCAGGAGCGGGATCTCACCCTCGGCCTCCTGCTCCGACGCCGCGAGCGTCTCATCGGTCTCCACGGGAGGCGCGTCGACGGCGAACAGGACGTTGACCTCCGAGCCCAGATCCTCGGTGGTGTCCGCGATCACCGCGATCGTGGGGAGGCTCGACCCGGACCAGACGGCCGCGTCCTCCAGGTCCGCGGGGCGGATCCCCAGGATCACGTCCCGACCCTCGAACGCGCTGAGATCGAGGTCGGCGGGGATCGGGATCTCGAAGCCCGCGAACCGCACGACGTCCGTCACCGACCGTCGCGCCCACCAGGTTCATCGGCGGCGAGCCGATGAACGCGGCGACGAACAGGTTCGCCGGTCGCTGGTAGAGCCGTTGCGGGGTGTCGACCTGCTGCAACACGCCGTCGCGCAGCACCGCGACCCGCTCCCCGAGCGTCATCGCCTCCACCTGATCGTGCGTGACGTAGACCGTGGTCGTTCGGAGGCGTTCGTGCAGCTTCGCGAACTGCCCCCGCATCTGGACCCGGAGCTTGGCGTCGAGGTTCGACAGCGGCTCGTCCATCAGGAACGCCACCGGTTCGCGAACCATCGCGCGCCCCATCGCGACGCGCTGCCGCTGACCGCCGGAGAGCTCGGCCGGCTTGCGTTCGAGCAGCCCATCGAGGCCGAGGATGTGGGCGACGTCGTGCACGCGACGGTTCCGTTCGTCCGCCGGCGTCTTCCGGAGCTTGAGACCGAACCCGATGTTCTGCTCGACGGTCATGTGCGGGTAGAGCGCGTAGTTCTGGAACACCATCGCGATGTCGCGTGCCTTCGGGGGGAGGTCCGTGACCTGGCGTTCGTCGATGAACACCTCGCCGGCGGTGACCTCCTCCAGACCGGCGAGGATCCGCAGGATCGTGGACTTGCCGCATCCCGAGGGTCCGACCAGCACCATGAACTCGCCGTCGCCGATCTCGAGCGACACGTCGTCGACGGCCACGACGTCGTTGCCGAAGACCTTGGTCACACCGTCGAGCACGATCCTGGCCATGGCTACCCCCGCTTCCGCCGTCCGAGTCTGTGGTCGAGGGATGCGTCGGTCAAGGCAGCCTGGAGGCGTGCCTTCTCGCGACCGCTCGCACCCAGACGGTCGAGCCCCAGGAGCGCCGCGCCCAGGACGGGCGGCGCCTCGAGCACGTTCAACGAGGCGGTGGGCGCGACCTGCCGGATGCCGTCATCGATGCGATCGAAGAACGGCGCGAACCGGTTCCGGAAGATCCCGCCGCCCAGGACGACGTGGACGTCGAGCTCGGTCATCCGGAGCTTGCGGATGGCCGTCCCGGCCATCGCGACGATCTCGTCCGCCTGGCGGTCGACGATCGAGGTCGCGACCGCGTCCCCCTCGGCCGCCGCGTCGAACACGAGCGGCGGCAGCTCGGCGACCCGGCTCTCGGGTACCCGGCCGAAGTACATGGCCTGCATCACCTGTCGGGGCCGCCGGAACCCGAAGTGTTCGGCCACGCCGGACGCGAGGGATGTTCGGCGTCCTCGCCCGTCCTCGGACCGGACGGCGTGCCACAGGGCCGCCTCGCCGATGTCGGAGCCCCCGCCCCAGTCGCCGGCGATCCAGCCCAAGGCCGGGAAGCGGTACGTCCTGCCGTCGGGCGCGACGGCCGAGCAGTTGGTGCCGAACCCGCAGACGACCCCGACCCCCCACGTCCGGTCGGTCCCGGCCCGCAGCACGGCGAACGTGTCGTTGCGCAGCACCGTCTCGTCGGTCCAGCCGTGCTGCTGGACCCGTCGCAGGATCGAGCGCTCGTCCGAGGGCAGGTCGGCGCCCGCCAGGCAGAACACGCCCAGGGAGGCGAGGGGCGATCGCGCGGGGTCGGCGCCCGCGCTCCGAGAGGCGGCCTCGACGGCGGAGACGACCGGCTCGAGCTCGCCCTTCGCGCGGGCGCCGTCGGACGGTCCCACCCTCGCCGAACCGAGCAGCGCGCCGTCCCGGGCGACGACGACGGCGTCCACCTTCGAACCGCCTCCGTCGACCGCGACCAGGGCCGCCCGGCTCACGGGAGCGCCTCGAGCTCGTCCACCGTCGCGAAGGAGGCCCCCGCCCGCTCGAAGCCCTCGAGCGCGACCGGCACGGCGTCGGCGGTCGCGAGGGGCCACGTGTGCAGGAGGACCACCGCGCCGTCGCCGTGCTCCACCGCGCCCGGCGACCGTGTCGTTCCCGACCTCGGTCGCGGTCCGCCACGGCTCCCAATCCTCGGTCTCGACGTGCCAGTGCACGTTGCGGTACCCGAGCTCGTCGAGCGCGCCGAGCACCCGCGCGTCGTCGTGGCCGTCGCCGAACGGGCACCGGAACCACGGCCTCGGGTCGACGCCGGCGAGCTCGGCGATCGTCTCGCCCGCCTCGCGGACGTCCGTCCGCAAGCCGTCGTCCGACAGCAGCGTCATCCGAGCGTGGTACGTGGAGTGGTTGCCGATCAGGTGACCGTCGCCGGCGATCCGGCGGACGAGGCTCGGGTTCGCCTTGGCCCATCGCGATTGCACGAAGAACGTGGCTCGGACCTGCGCCCGGTCGAGCGCCGCCAGGATGCGTTCGGTGCTGCCGTCGACCGCGGCGGGTCGATCCGGATGCTCCGCGTCGAACGTCAGCGCCACCCGCGGACCGTCACTCACGGGTGGTCACCTTGGATGCCCTCGTGTACACGCCGGGGACGCGCCCCCGGGCGTTCGCGAGCCGCCACGCCAGCAGCTGGATCGGCACGATCGAGACCGCCGGCGAGAGCAGGCGGTCGACCGACGGGATCCGGATCCCGAGCGCCCCCTCGGGCGCGTCGCCCTCGGACGAGACCACCACCACCGAGGCGCCCGTCTCGACGAGGTCGGCGGCGAGCCCCAGGTCGAGGGAGCGCGTCTCGGGTTCGGTCGCGACGACGACGGCGCCGAGACCCGGGCCCGCGAGCTCGAACGGTCCGTGCCGGAACGCGGCCGTCTCGTAGGACTCGGCCGTCACGCCGCACTCCTTCAGCGTGAGCGCACCCATCTCGGCCGCCGCGCGAGCCGGACCCCTCGCGAGCACGACCAGCGTCTCGTGGTCCGCGACGTCGGCGATGCGGGGGGCCAGGGTCTCGTCGTCGAGCACGGTCTCCACGGCCTCGGCCGCCTCGTGAGCGGCCATCCTCGCGCGTTCGATCGCGTCCACCTACCCCGCCCACCCGGCCCGACCGCTCGGACAGCGCGCCGGCGACCGCCGCCAGCTGCACGAGCGAGGACGCGAACGTCATCGTGGACGGACCCTCCTCGATCCCCGCCCTGGTGTCGAGTCGCAGGTCGGCTCGCTCGGCGAGCGGGTTCGCGAGCCCGTTCGTCACCGACAGCACGATCGGACGTTCGGGGCGTCCGTCGAGCGCGTCGAGCAGACGGACGACCTCCGCGCTCTGCCCCGACTGGCTGACGAGCACCAGCACGGTGGCGGGGGACAGGACGTGGGATCGGAAATGCAGCAGCTCGGCCGCGTCGATCTGCAGCGCGAGGACCCCGTGGACGGCGAGCTCGTTGACGGCCGGATAGCAGGCGTCGTACGAGGCCCCCATGCCGGTGAACACGACGCCCCCCGCGCGGCGGCCGGCGTCGCGCACGGCCTCGATCGTGTCCCGCTGGTCGACGAGGACGCGGGCGGCACGCCGCAAGGCGTCAGGCTGGCCGCCGATCTCGGCGAGGAATGAGTCAGGAAACTTTCCTAACCATTTCATCACCCGGAGTGTACGATGCCGATCGATGGGTGTGAAGGTGGCGATCGTCGGAGCCGGGAGCACCTACACGCCCGAACTGGTCGAGGGGTTCATCCGGCGAGCCGACCGGTTCCCCGTCGACGAGCTCGCGCTGTTGGACATCGATCCCTCGCGCCTGGAGGTCGTCGGTGGCCTCGCCCGCAGGATGCTCGACCGGGCGGGGTTCGGCGGCCGAACGGTCCTGACCGGCGATCGTGACGAGGCGATCGACGGCGCGGCGTTCGTGATCGTGCAGCTGCGCGTCGGCGGCCAGGCCGCCCGGCTGCTCGACGAGACGATCCCGCTCCGGTTCGGGTGCATCGGGCAGGAGACCACCGGGGCGGGCGGGTTCGCGAAGGCGCTCCGGACCGTTCCGGTCGTGCTCGAGCTCGCCGAGCTCGCCGGGCGCCGAGGCGCGCCCGGGTGCTGGTTCATCGACTTCACGAACCCCACCGGCCTGGTGACCCAGGCGCTGCTCGACCGGGAGGTCCGGGCGATCGGGCTGTGCAACGTCGCGATCGGCTTCCAGCGGCGGTTCGCCGAGCGCTTCGGGGTCGAGCCCGAGCGGGTGGAGCTCGAGCACGTCGGGCTGAACCACCTGTCGTGGGTCCGAGCGGTGAAGGTGGACGGGGTCGACCGCCTGCCCGAGCTGCTCGAGACCGATCTGGCCGAACTGAGCGCGGACGCGGAGGTCCCTGCCGAGCTGCTCCGTGCGCTCGGGGCCGTCCCCTCCTACTACCTTCGCTACTACTACCGGACCCGCGAGATGGTCGAACGACAGTCCGGTGGGACGACGCGTGCCGAGGAGGTCGCGCAGATCGAGCACGATCTGCTCGAGCTCTATCGCGATCCCGACCTCGCGGAGAAGCCGCAGCTGCTCGAGCGACGCGGCGGCGCGTTCTACAGCGAGGCCGCCGCGCAGCTCGTCGCGTCGCTCGCATCCGGGACGGGCGACGTGCAGGTCGTGAACGCTCGCAACGCCGGCGCGATCCCGAACCTGGATGATGACGACGTCGTCGAGGTCTCCGCGAGGGTCGACACCGACGGCGCGCACCCGATCCCGGTCGCGCCGCTCGGCCAGGACATGCTCGGGCTCGTGCAGCACGCGAAGGCGTACGAGCGGTTGACGATCGAGGCCGCGACGACGGGGGACCGTTCGTTGGCGCTGAAGGCGCTCCTGACGAACCCGCTCGTCCCCGATGCCGACGCGGCCACGGGCCTGCTCGACGCGATCCTCGACGCCAACCGCGACCACCTCCCGCGCTTCGCGCGATGAGCCCATCGGCGCCGGAGCTCCTTCGAGCCGTCCGGATCGACGCGACGACCAAGGGGATGCCTCGCGTCGGGACCCCGGTTCCGTTGATGGACGCGGGGACGCAGGGTTGGTCGCTGGACGATCTGCAACCGCCGTTCGCGGTGCTCCGGCGCTCCGCGCTCGAGCACAACGTGTCGCTCATGGCGACGTACTGCGACGAGCATGGGGTCTCGATCGCGCCGCACGGGAAGACCACGATGGCGCCGCAGCTGTGGCGGCGGCAGCTCGACGCGGGTGCGTGGGGGATCTCCGCGGCGACCGCGGCGCAGGGCCGGGTGATGCGGGCGGCCGGCGTGCCGCGGATCCTGATCGCGAACCCGCTGACCGACGCGGCCGCGATCAGATGGGCCGCGGACGATCTCGGCGACGACGACAACGAGCTCGCGTCCTACGTGGATTCCGAACGAGGGGTCGAGCTGCTCGAGACCGTCCTGCGGCAGGAGACCCCGCCGCGACCGCTGCCGGTCTTGGTGGAGCTCGGTCACGCCGGCGGTCGCACCGGATGCCGGGGAACGGAGGAGGCCGTCGCCCTCGCGCGACGCGTCGCGAGCTCCCCGAACCTCTCGCTCGCCGGCGTGGCAGGTTACGAGGGGAAGGTCGCCCACGATCGCGACCCGGCCGCTCTCGAAGGGGTCCGGCGCTACCTCGGCGATCTGCGCGAGTTGGGGACCAGGCTCGGGAAGGAAGGTCTCCTGCCACCGACGGCGTTCGTGAGCGCGGGCGGCAGCGTCTTCTTCGATCTCGTGGTCGAGGAGCTCGGCACGATGCGGTCGGACGTCGGGATGCCGCTGGTGCTGCGTTCGGGGGCCTACGTCGTGCACGACGCCGGGATGTACGAGCGCTCGTCGCCGTTCGCGGACCGGCCGGTCGAGGGCCGGTTCCACAACGCGTTCGAGGTGTGGGGCGCCGTGCTCTCCACGCCGGAGGACGGGCTCGCGATCGTCGGGCTCGGGCGCCGGGACGTGTCGTTCGACCAGGGGTTGCCACGCGTGGTGGCCGCCCGTCGCGAGGATGGTTCGGTCGACGCTCTCGACGGCGCGGTGGAGGCGACCGCACTCGACGACCAGCACCTGTACTGCCGCGTCCGTGAGGGCGCGGAGCTCCGCGTCGGAGATCTCGTCGCCTGTGGCATCTCGCACCCCTGCTCGATGTTCGACCGATGGCGGTTGATCCCGGTGCTCGACGACGACGACGCCGTGGTCGAGGTCGTGGCGACGTTCTTCTGAGCCGACGCCCGCCTGCTCAGCGATCGTGCGGGAGCAGCGCGACGGCCTCGATCTCGACCAGGAGCCCGTCGGCGAGCCGCGCTCCCACGGTCGAGCGCGCCGGGTACGGCGCCGCGAACCGCCGCTCGTAGACCCGGTTGTAGGCCTCGAAGTCCGCGAGATCGCTCAGGAACGCCGTGACCTTGACCACGTCGTCCATCCCGCAGCCCGCCGAGACCAGGCAGCGTTCGACGTTGTCGAGGGCCTGCCGCGTCTGCTCCTCGACCCCGCCGCCGACGAGCGTGTCGTCGGGTCCGAACGCGACCTGCCCCGCCGTGAACGCCAGCGGACCGGCCACGACGACCGGGCTGTACGCCGCCCTCGGCCGGGGCACATCGGGTGGCTGTCGTGCATCCCTGGTCATGGAGATCTCCTCTCGATCCGCATCGGTTCTCCGAACGATCCCGTGTCGCCGACCGTGGACGCGACGACGGCCCCGCTCCGCGCGCCCTGCTCGAGCGCTTCCTCGACCGACGCCCCGGACAGCCGCGCCGCCAGGTACCCGGCGTTGAACGCGTCCCCCGCGCCGACGGGGTCGAGATCGGGACTCGGCGACGGTCGATGCTCGACCCACGCCTCCGAGGTCAGCGCGGCGGCCCCGCCGGCGCCGCCCTTGAGCACCACCTCCCGGGGGCCGAGCTCGTAGCAGCGTTCGCGCGAGCTCGCGGCCGCCCGGCCCGCCGACCAGCTCGGCGAGCTCGTGCTCGCCGCCGAGCAGCAGATCGGATCGCTCCACCAGCGGGAGGACGAGCTCGCGCGCGCGGTCGGACCCCCACAGCCCTCGGCGCAGGTTGGGGTCGACCACGCGGAGTCCGTGGGCGCGTTCGAGGAGCGCGATGGCCGCGCGCTGCGGGCCCTCGCCCAGCATGGCCGTGATGCCGGTGACGAGCACCGCCGATGCCCGCTCCACGGGCACCCCGTCCAGGTCCGATGGTACGAGCGCGCTCGCGGCCGAACCGGCTCGCTCGTAGCGCGGCGGACCCCCCGTGGTGTCGCGGAACATCCACCCGGTGGGGCGCTCGGGGTCGCGGCGCACCCAGCGGAGGTCGACACCGCGAGCGCGGAGCTCCTCCAGCACGTGGTCGCCGGCGTCGTCCGTGCCGAGCCGACTCACCCACGCGGCGCCGAACCCGAGCCGGGCGAGCGCGACGCACGCGTTGCTCTCGGCGCCGCCGTGGGTGACGAGCTCGGTCGGAGCCTCCCCGGCGAGCCCCACCACGGTCACGACGGAACGCATCGTCTCGCCCAGGGCGATCACGTCGGGGTGGTTCGTCACGAGCCGCCCGTCGCGAGCTCGATCGCGTGCCGAGCCTCCGCGGTGATCCGGCCGAGGTCGGCTCGCGTCCGAGGGGGCGAGCCGCCGACGAGCGAGCTCCCCAGCCCGACGCAGACGGCCCCGGCCTCCAGCCAGGTGGGCACGTCCGAGACCGGGATCCCGCCCGTCGGGACGAATCGAACGTCCGGGAACGGTCCGCGCAGCGACGCCAGGTAGCCCGGCCCCCCGAGGCTCGCCGGGAACAGCTTCACGACGTTCGTGCCCGCCGCGACCGCCGCCATGATCTCGGTGGGACTCAGCACGCCGGGGATCGTCGGCACCCCGCGCTCGAGCCCTTCCCGCACGATCTCCGGGACCAGTCCCGGGCTCACGAGGAAGCGGGCGCCGGCGTCGGCGAACGCCCGGGCCTGCTCGACGGCGCGGATCGTCCCCGCTCCGATCGGTGCGCCCTCGCCGCTCGCCCGGCCGACCTCGTCCAACGCGCCCGGTGTGTCGGCGGTGACCTCGATCGACCGGATCCCGCCCGCCCGGAGCGCGTCGACGACGGCGCCCAGGTCGCAGGGCTCCCGGTATCGGAGGATCGCGAGGACTCGGTCGTCATCGGAGGGGAACACGGGGCCTCGCTTGTCTTGACTGGGGTGTCGGGCCGAGCGTAGCATCCTGCCGAATAGTTAGGAAAGTTTCCAAACTCTTTCCGAACCGAGGGGGACGGCACGGCCGATCAGACGTTCGCCGCGGGGACGCCGAGCCTGCTCAAGGCGATCAACGAGCGTTCGGTCCTCGAGTTCGTCCGCCAGATGGGTCCCGTCTCCCGGGCGCAGATCGCCCGAGACAGCGACCTGTCGAAACCGACGGTGTCCCAGGCGCTCGCCGCGCTGCTGGCGGCGGGGCTGGTCCGCGAGGCGGGGCGTTCGAGCGGCGGCAGGGGCCCCGCGGCCGTCCTGTACGAGCTCAACCCGCGAGCCGGGTGGGTCGTGGGGCTGGACGTGGGCCGCGACTTCGTCCGCGCGGCGATCGCGAACCTCGCCGGCGAGATCGTCGCCCGCCGCGACGAACGTGCGCGGGTCAGGAGCCAGCGCACGTTGATCGCGCAGATCGGCGAGATCTCGCACGCGCTCGCGGCCGAGGCCGGCGTGAAGTGGAAGCAGGTCACGTTCGCCACGGTCGGGAGCCCGGGCGTGTTCGACCCGGTGACCGGTCACGTCGCCCTCGCGCATGCCCTGCCGGGGTGGGGGCGGAGCGGTCTCGCGCAAGCGGTCCAGGACGAGCTCGGGACCAAGGTCGCGTTCGAGAACGACGTGAACCTGGCCGCGCTCGGCGAACAGTGGCACGGGCTCGGCAAGGGCGTCGAGAACTTCGTCTACCTGCACGTCGGGACGGGCGTCGGCGCCGGCCTGATCCTGCGGGGCGAGCTCTACCGCGGGCACACGGGTGCGGCCGGGGAGGTGGGCTACCTCCCGATCGGCGGCGACCCGAGGGACAAGGGGCTGCGGCGGCGGGGGGTCCTGGACACGGAGGCCGGCGCCTCGGGCGTGGTCGCCACCGCCCGCCGGCTCGGCATGGAGCCGCCGCTGTCGGCGAGGAAGGTCTTCGCGGCCGCCCGCCGGGGTGACCGGATCGCTCGGAAGGTGGTCGAGATCGAGGCCGACCGGATCGCGCTCGCGGCCGCCGCGGTCGTGCCGATCGTCGACCCCGAGCTGGTGGTGCTGGGCGGCGGGATCGGCCGCAACGGCGACCTGCTGCTCGAGCCGGTGACCGAGGCGCTCCGAGCGATGACGCCGTTCGCGGTCCGGCTCGAGGTCTCGCCGCTGGGCGAGGAGGCCGTGGTGCTCGGGGCGGTGTGGATGGCGCTGCAGGCCGCCCAGGACCTGCTGTTCACGCGGACGAACGGGGCGGTCGCCACCTGACGAGGCGTTGGGTGGCCGAAACGGACCGAGGTATGAGAGGAAGGGTGGGACGGATGGAGGGGGCGAGATGGCGATGAAGCGATGGCTCGTGCTGCTGGCCGTGCTCGGCGTGATCGCCGCGGCGTGTACGGCGGGTACCGAGGATCAGGGCACGCCCGCGCCGATCGAGACGGGACGCGGACGCGTCCCATGAACCGGTCACGATCTCGATGTGGGTGCCGTTCGGTGGGGCCGAGTACAAGAAGATGTCGGTCGTGTTCGACATGTTCGAGCAGGAGTACCCGTGGATCACGGTGGAGGTTCGTCCCGGCATCGGGGAGAACGACGAGAAGGTCCTCGCGGCGATCCGTGCGGGCAACCCGCCCGACGCGGTGATGTCCTGGTCGCTCGACAGCGTGGGCAAGTTCTGCGCATCGGACGCCTGGCAGGACCTCACCCCGTACATCGCAGCAGTCGGGGCTGGACACCAGCATCTTCCCGGACTCGGTCACGCGGTACACGAGCTACGGCGGGAGCCAGTGCGCGCTGCCGTTCCTCACCGACGCGATGGGTCTGTACTACAACAAGGACCTGCTCGCGAAGCACGGCTACACCGAGCCGCCGAAGACGATGTCCGAGCTCACCGAGATGGCCAAGGAGCTCACGGAGTTCAACCCGGACGGCTCGATCAAGGTGGCCGGGTTCATCCCGTGGTTCGGCTACTACGAGTTCACGCCGTTGGAGCTGGCCATCATCTTCGGCGCCGACTACTACAACGAGGACGGGACCGCGTCCGCCGTGGCGACCGACCCGGACTGGCAGAGGTTGTTCGCAGTGGCAGAAGGACCTGGTCGACTTCTACGGCGCCGACAACCTCAAGGAGTTCGTGGCCGGGCAGGGTGACGAGTGGTCCGAGCCGAACGACTTCCACCGCGGGACGCGTCGCGATGATGTTCGACGGGGAGTGGCGCGTCGCGATGATCGAGGACTACGCGCCCGACCTGAACTACGGCACCGCCCCGTACCCGACGCCCGACGGGCAGGAGGACCAGTACGGGATCGGCCGGGTCGGCGGGACGATCGTCGGCATCCCGCGCGGCTCCGCGCATCCGGCGGAGGCGTGGCTCCTGGTGCAGTACCTGGCCACCAACACGGACGCGCTCGTCGAGATGACGAACATCATCCGCAACGTCCCGACGACGTACCCGGCGCTCGAATCGCCCGCGCTCGACATCACGCCGCAGTTCCAGACGTTCCTCGACGTGTTCGCCGACCAGGGCTCGCACTACAAGCAGACGAGCGAGATCGGGACCGCGGACCAGGATCTGGTGTCGAAGCTTCGGCGAGGACTGGCAGGCGGGGGACGTCTCCGACCTGCAGGCGGGGCTGCAGTCGACCGCGGAACAGATCGACAACGAGCTCGCGGCCGGCGGCGGCTGAGCAGGTGCCGGCGGCTTCGGTCGCGACGGGCGCCGCGGAGCGGGTGATCGTTCCGCGGCGCCCGGCGCGACGTCGTGCCCTGCGCCGCTACGGGGTCGTCGCGCTGTTCCTGTCGCCGTGGATCATCGGGTTCCTCGCGTTCATCGTGTACCCGATGTTCGCGAGCCTGTACTACAGCTTCACGAACTACGACCTGCTCTCCGCTCCGCGGTTCGTCGGCCTGGAGAACTACACGTTCATGTTCACGAAGGACCCGCAGTTCTGGCAGGCGATGCGCAACACGCTGTGGATCATCGCGGTCGGGCTCCCGCTCGAGATCGCGTTCGCGATGCTGACCGCGATGCTGCTCACGCGGCCGCGCCGGGGGCATCGCGTCTACCGGACCGTCTACTTCCTGCCGACGCTCGCGCCGGCCGGTCGCGGCGGCGCTCGCGTTCGTGTTCATCCTCAACCCGTCGTTCGGGCCCGTGAACCAGATCCTGAAGGGCCTCGGCGTCGATCACCCGCCGCTCTGGTTCTTCGACCCCTCGACCTCGAAGTGGGGGCTCGTGTTCCTCGGCCTGTGGGGCGTGGGGCAGACGATGATCATCTTCCTCGCGGGCCTCCTCGACGTCCCGGCGCACCTGTACGAGGCCGCCGAGATCGAGGGCGCGAACCGGTGGCAGAGGTTCCGGTACGTGACGCTGCCGATGATGTCGCCGGTCGATCTTCTTCTCGCTCGTGATCGGCGTGATCTACGGCTTCCAGTACTTCACCCAGGCGTACGTCGCGAGCTTCGCCGTCGCGGGTTCGGCGCAGAGCTCGGCCGCCGTGAACGTCGGCTCGCCGCAGGGGTCGCTGCTGTTCTACTCGCTCTACCTGTACGTGAAGGGCTTCGCGAACTTCCGGATGGGCTACGCATCGGCGATGGCGTGGGTGCTGTTCCTGATCACGATGGCCTGCACCGCGATCCTGATCAAGACCTCGCGACGCTGGGTGCACTACCAGGGAGGCTTCCGATAGCCACGACCCTCGCCCCGCCGGTCGGAACCGCGGACCGCGGAGGCGGTCGTCCCGCGCCCGATCCCGCCGGAGGTGCGGCGCCGGCGGTTCCTCATGACCGGTGGGCAACCACGCGGTGATGATCGCCGTGGCCACGATCTTCCTGCTCCCCGTGGTCTTCATCGTCCTGACGGCGCTGATGACGGACCAGCAGGTCCTGAGCGCGAACCTGTGGCCGAGCCCGTTCCGCTGGTCGAACTTCACCGAGGTCTTCCACGAGATCCCGCTGTTCACGTACACGCAGGAACACGTTCGTGATCGCCACGTTGTCGACGATCGGGGTGGTCGTCTCGTGCATCCCCGTCGCGTACGCGCTCTCGAGGATGCGGTGGAGGGGCCGGGAGGCGACCTTCCTCGTCGTCCTGGCGACGATGATGCTCCCGTTCCAGGTGACGGTGATCCCGCTCTACATCCTGTTCGTGCGGTTCGGCTGGATCGGGACGATGAAGCCGTTGATCGTCCCGCTGTTCTTCGGGGACGCGTTCACGATCTTCCTGCTCCGCCAGTTCTTCCTCACGATCCCGTCCGAGCTCTCGGACGCCGCGCGTGTGGACGGCGCGAACGAGTGGCAGATCATGACGCGGCTGATCGTGCCGCTCGCCAAGCCGGCGATCGCCGCGGTCGCGCTGTTCCAGTTCCTCTACTCGTGGAACGACTTCTTCGCGCCGCTGCTCTACCTGGGCGAGAACCCGAAGCTGTGGACGCTCTCGCTCGGCCTGTCCGAGTTCCGGGGGCAGTTCCAGACCCAGTGGAACCTCACGATGGCCGCCTCGGTGCTGTTCATGCTGCCCGTGATCATCCTGTTCTTCCTCGCGCAGCGCGTGTTCGTCGAGGGCGTGACGCTGACCGGCGTCAAGGGGTAGCGCGGACGCAGGGCACCGCGTGCTTGGAAGCGTCGTCGAACGCCGGCTGACCGTCCGCGGACACCCATCGCCATGCGTAGCGGTCCGCCTTCAACGTGAGCTTCAGGACGCCGAACGCGTCCGCCTGCGCCGCGACGAGGTTGTCGGGCGCGGTGCCGGACGGCAGGGCGTAGTGGCTCGCACCCCCGGTCCCCACGACGAACTCGCGGATCCCCGTCCCGCGGTCGAGGTGGCCGCTCGGGTCCATCGGGGCCCATCGCTGGTAGTTGTGCGAGTGGCCGTTCAGCACGACGTCGGCGCGCGCCGCGTGCAGCAGCTTCCAGAGCGGTCCCACCGTGCTCGTCGCGCCGCTCCCCGTGGAGAACGAGAACCGCGGGTGGTGCCAGTAGGCGAGGGTGCAGGGGTACTGCGAATCGGGATGGTCGGCGAGGTCCTTCGCGAGCCACGCGTGCATCCGGTTCCCCGGCCCCGGGTCGGACGGATCGGCGGCGGGTCCGCAGCCGCCGACCGCGAAGCAGAGCTCGGAGTTCAGCGAGATCAGGTGCCAACACGGGTCGTCGGGACACGCGCCGACGTCGAAGGAGTAGTAGCCGAGCCCGTCGGGTCCCCTCACGGCCTGGCCGAAGTACCGGAAGTACCCGCGCGGGGTCGAGGACGGATCGTTGTCGTACTCGTGGTTCCCGGGCGCCGGGGCGATCTCGGCCTTCGCGCGGCCCCAGGTCGGATCGAAGAAGCTCGTGTAGGCCGCGTAGGCACCGCGCTCGTACTGGTTGTCGCCGAGCAGGAGCACGCGGGCCAGGTTCGGCCCGTCGATCAGGTGGGCGGTGTCGTCGTACTGGCAGTTCGCGGGAGAACCCGACCCGAACGGGTCGTTCTGGCACGCGATGTCGCCCGCGGCCGCGATGACGAACCGCGTGGCCGCACCCGCGGGTTCGGCGCCCTCACGCGTCGACCTCGGGTACTCGGGCTCCGAGGCCTGGGCGCGGATCACCGTGGCCGCGATCGCGATCACGCCCAGCAAGACGAGGGTCCTCCGCATGCCCGCATGCTACCGACGTCGAGTCCCAGGCACGGATCGCGGCTCCCGCCGGGGTCGAGCCGCTATCGCATCCGGAACATCCCCGGGCGGTCGTCCGGGCGCCGCTCGAACCCGTACCGCAGGTAGAACCCCTCTGCGTCCTTCGCGGCCATCAGGCCGACGAACGAGCCCGGCCGAGCCGATCCCTCGACGTAGCGCATCACGGCCTCCATGATGCGCGCGCCCCAGCCCTGCCCCTGGAGCTCGGGCACGACGATCACGTCCTGCAGGTAGAAGTAGATCCCGCCGTCCCCGACGACGCGACCGCAGCCGACCGCGTCTCCGTCCCGTTCGAGGACGACCGAGTACAGCGAGCTCGACAGTCCGGCCACGACGCCGTCCGGGCTCACCTCGTTCCAGCCGACGCTCGCGCGCAGGCGCCGGTATTCGTCGGGCGTGGGGCTCCGCTCGACGAGCGCGATCGTCACGGCGTCGCTCATGTCCGGCAGTGTAGAGATGAGCGGCCGCGCCCCACGCGCTCATCCGGCACTCACGGAGCTCTCATCGCCGACGGCGCACCATCGGCCTTCGAACGCAGGCGCACCGCGACGAAGGAGGTCGATCGCATGGATCGCAGGACGAGGTGGATCGCGGGAGGCGCGCTCGCGCTGGCGGTCGTCGGCGGCGGCACGGGTGTCGCCATCGCCACCGGCGCGGGGGATACGGACCGGCCCCTGACCGGGTCGACGCTGGACAGGGCTCGCGCGGCCGCGCTCCGGTCCACCGGTGGCGGAACGGTGACCGAGACCGAGGCGGGCGATGACGGCGCCGCCTACGGGGTCGAGGTGCGTCTGGACGACGGGCGCGTGGTGGAGGTCAGGCTCGACGCCAACTTCCGGGTCCTCGGTCACGAGGCCGACGACGACGGGTCGAACGACCAGGACGGCTCGAACGACGACTGACCCGGTCCGGGCCACGCTCGCCGGCATCCGGCCGACGAGCTGAGGTCGCCGACCTGGTTGGTTGCCTTCCCGAGGGTTCTGCCGCACCATGCGTGGTACGGGAGAAAGGGGGTGGTCCTTGCCGAAACAGCTCGAGACCCTCGAGGTGACTGGCTGCTGAGCCGTCCCTCGCGGGCCGGGGCCGCCAGCCCCCGCCCGTTCGCCGGGAAGCCGGCAGAATCCAACCAGCTCACCGACCTCGCGGGTTCCGGTTGGTCGACCGGACGACGCCTCGACCGAGGCTGAAGCGCCCGAGGGGAAGCGTCATCGAACGGGCCGGCCCACACATCGGGCCGGCCCGTTCGCGTTCGGAGCGATCGGGTGACGAGGAACTCGAGCGCCTCAGGCCCCCAGGATCGTCGGCTCGAGATCGCGGATGCGCTCGGGGTCGGCGATCAGCTCGATCTCGACGACCTTGCCGTCCTAGATCGTGAAGTCGAACACCATGCGCGCCTGGCCCTGCTGCATCCACACGAGGCCGACGGCGCCGCCCACGAGCGCGGCCCGCGCGGCCCGGGCGCGCCCCGAGAAGTTCCCGGCCACCGCCTCGGCCCCGCGCACCTCCTCGGACGCCCCGGCCTGGACCGCGGCCCGATCGGCTCGCACCACGACGTCGGGGTCGAGGAGCGCCAGCAGCGCTTCGAACCGCCCGTCGCGCGCCGCCGCGAGGAACGCCTCCACCACCTCTCGCTGACGGGCGCGATCGGCGACGGGATCCGCGCTCGCTCCCTGCACCCGGCGCCGCGCCCGGCTCGCGAGCTGCCGGGTCGCCTCCGAGGAGCGCCCCACGATCGGCGCGATCTCGTCGAAGGGCACCGCGAACATGTCGTGGAGGACGAACGCGACGCGTTCGGCCGGCGGCAGCGTGTCGAGCACGACCAGCATCGCGAGACCGACCGAGTCCGCAACCACCGCCGCGTGCTCGGGGTCCAGGCCGTCCCCGTCAGCCGCGATCGGTTCGGGCAGGCCGGGGGCCAGGGGCTCCTCGCGTCGCGACGTCCGCGAACGCAGCATGTCCAGGCACACACGCGCGACGACCGTCGTCAGCCACGCGCCGAGGTTGTCGATGTCGCTCGCGTCGGCTCGGCTGAGGCGGAGCCAGGCCTCCTGGACCGCGTCGTCGGCCTCGCTCACCGAGCCGAGCATCCGGTAGGCCACCGCCCGCAGGTTGGTCCGGTTCGCCTCGAACCGCTCCGCCAGAAGGTCGCGTTCCTGCATCCGTCACATCCCCCGTTGATCGTCCGTCATAGCATCGACGGGACGGTACCCGTCGATGTGACGAGCCAGCGAGGAGGAGACGATGACCGAGGGCGTCAAGACCGTCATCTACCCCGTCAAGGATCTGGACGGGACGAAGGCGCTGTTCACCGCGCTGCTGGGTGTTGCGCCGGAGTCGGACACGCCGTACTACGTCGGCTGGAAGGTCGCCGGGCAGGACGTCGGGCTCGACCCCAACGGCCACGCTCAGGGGTTGACCGGCCCGGTCGCCTACTTCCACGTCGACGACATCGCGGGCAGCGTCCAGGCGCTTGCCGCCGCCGGTGGCGAGATCCAGCAGGAACCCAACGACGTCGGGGGCGGCAGGCAGATCGCACGGGTGAAGGACGCGGACGGCAACGTCATCGGCCTCCTCCAGGACGCCTGAGCGTCCGAGGCCGGCGATGAGCGCAGGTCCGTTGGACGAGCCCGCGGCGCCGAGATCCCGATCGCAGCGAACGGCCGACACCCTCGAACGGCTGCGCGGCGACGTCGACCTGTGGGTCGCCTCGGCGAGCGCGGACGGCGAGGCGTACCTCGTCCCGCTCTCGTACCACTGGGACGGTTCGACGCTGACGATCGCGACGCCGAGCGCGAGCCCGACCGCGCGGAACCTCCTGCGCGCCGGCCGGGCCCGCGTGGCGCTCGGGCAGACCCGCGACGTCGTGATCGTCGAGGGGACGGTCGAGGCGCTCCCGATCGGCGTCAACCCCGAGCTCGAGGACTCGCACGCGCGCTCGGCCGGATTCGACCCGCGGACGCTCAGGGACGAGTACGTCTACCTGCGGATCACCCCGCAGGAGATCCAGGCGTGGCGCGAGTCGAACGAGTTGAACGGTCGCGTGCTGATGCGTGATGGAGCGTGGCTCGACGAGGCGTGAATCCGGTCAACCGGTGTTCAGGAGATCAGGATCTCCCACAGCCCGACCACGTTGCCCTCGCTGTCCTTGAAGTAGGCGAACGCACCCATCCCCGGGATCTCGGTGCGCGGCTGGACGGTGCTGCCGCCACCCGCCTCCACCTTCTTCAGCGACTCGTCGATCGACGTAACGCCGATCGTGATCACCGAGGTCGGCGTGTCGGAGGTCCGCTGCATGAGACCGCCGTTGATGGCGCCGGGCTCCGTCGGCTGCCTCGTGGCCTCGTCGATCGGGGTGGTCGTGACCATCGTGTACATGTTGCCGCCGCCCATGTCCGCCTCGTTCAGGTCCCAATCGAAGGCGGAGCCGTAGAACTCGCCGAGCCCGGGCCGCGTCGTCGACCGGGATCTCGAAGTGCACGACCTTGTCCATCCCTTCCTCCTTCCCGAGGCTCGGTCCGGCGAGCCTCGCACGCCTCACCAACCTATCGCGCTTCCGGTGAACAGGCGATGGCGCAGGGAGGGCGGGGAGATGGCGGAGGCGGACGGGAATCGAACCCGCCTGGGAGCTTTCGCCCCCACACCGGTTTTGAAGACCGGGGGGCCCACCAGGCGCCCTGACGCCTCCGCTCGCGAGGATAGCGTCGAACCTTTACCGAGCGACCGGCTCCTCTTTGCCTGCCCTTAGACACCTCCTCGCTAGCGTCGAGGTGTCCACGGAACGAGGAGGTCGGCATGAAGAAGGGGATCGTGTTCGCGCTCGTCACCGCGTTCGTGCTCCTGGTGCCCGCGGGTATCGCCGCGGCGGGCCAGAACGATGTGATCCGCGAAGGCTCGTGCGCCAACGCGAGCGACTGGAAGGTGAAGGTCTCGCCCGAGGACGGTCGGCTCGAGGTGGAGTTCGAGGTCGACCAGAACGTCTCGGGCGACCGCTGGCGGGTGAGGATCCGGCACGACGGCGATCTCGCGTTCGGGGGTACCCGGATGACGCACGGCGCGAGCGGCTCGTTCGAGGTCCGGATCGTCGAGAACGACACGGCCGGGCCGGACGCCTTCCGCGCACGCGCTCGGAACCTGTCGACGGACGAGGTGTGCGTGGGGCGCGCGACCTTCTAGGTCGGTCGCGTCCGGGGCCCGGCGGTCGTCGCCGGGCCCCCGCGTGTTCAGCGGCGCCGGTGCTCACCGATACCATGAAGGTGATGGAAGCCGCGTTCTTCGACCTCGACAAGACGATCATCTCGCGCTCGTCCTCGCTCGCCCTGTCCCGGCCGATGTACCGGGCGGGGATGGTCACGCGCGGGCAGCTCGTGCGCGGCGCGTACGCGCAGCTCGTCTACGCGCTGGTCGGCGCCGACGAGAAGAAGATGGACCGGCTCAAGGAGGGGATGCTCCAGCTCACGCGGGGGTGGGACCGGCACGAGGTCGAGCGCCTCGTGGAGGAGGTCCTGATCGACGTGATCGACCCGTTCGTGTACCAGGAGGCCCTCGACCTGATGGAGCTCCACCGCTCCGAGGGACGCGACATCTACATCGTGAGCTCCTCGCCGGAGGAGGTCGTCCGTCCTCTCGCGGGGCACTTCGGCGTGGCGGGGGTCCTCGCGACGCGCGCCCGGATCGAGGACGGTCGCTACACGGGCGAGCTCGAGTTCTACTGCTACGGCGACGGTAAGGCGGAGGCGATCAGGTCGCTCGCCCAGGACCGTGGGATCGACCTCGAGTCCTCGTACGCGTACAGCGACTCCTCGACCGACCTCCCGATGCTGCGGACGGTCGGTCACCCCGTCGCGGTGAATCCGGACAGGGAGCTCCGCAAGGAGGCCGAGACCGAGGGCTGGGACATCCGCAACTTCCGGCGCCCGGTCCGGCTCCGGACCCGCATCGTCCAGACGGCCGCACACCCGAAGACCCGCGTCGCCGCCGGCCTGGTCGCCGCGAGCGCCGCCGCCGCGATCGTGCTCTGGCTCGTCGTGAGGTCGCGGCTCTCAGGTCGTCGCACCACCTCGGTGTAGGTCTCGGGACCGGTTCGCGCGGGCGACGGGGCCGGGGTACGATCGCCGGGTCGCCTTCGGGCGACCGCGAAGGGAGCAGAAACCCACGCGCGTTTGCCGCGGGAGGCATGCTCGGACCCTGTGGTTCCGGCCGCCGGATACCGAGCAAGTGCAGACTGCGCATGCTCGCTGCTCCCTTCGCGCACGTCCGGATCCCTGCGGGGTTAGTCGCCGGCGGGTTCGCGCCGGTACTCGAAGTGCATCCCGTCGGGTTCGATGAAGGTCCCGCCCCACACGAACCCCCACCGCTCGAACACGTCGACCAGCCGCGGGTCCTGGTGCGGGGTCTGTCCGAACAGGTTCCCCTGCTGCACGTTCAGATCGACGGCGATGCCCCAGGAGTGATGCGACAGGCCCGCGCTCGGGATCCGGTTGATGTGCCGGGGCGAGTAGCAGCCCGAGTACGACTGGATCGTGTCCTGCAACCCACGGTCGATCAGCTCGCGGACGACACCGCGGAGCTGTGGGAACAGGGACACGTTGCAGGTGACCGTCCCGAGCAGGGGAACGTGCTGCGTATCGATGTTCTGCCTCACCCACGCCGGGTCGAGATCGAGGAAGCCGGGGTTGCCGGGTTCGGGCCGAGCCTGGAACTCGCCGAACAGCAGCTTGATCCGGACCGGGGGCAGGACCGCGTCGCCCTGGCGGAAGTACGGCGTGTCGCCGGGGGCGCGGACCTTCGAGGGCGGATCGGTCGGCAGGATCGGGTCCAGGAGCCGCTCGACCGCCCGGGCGCTCCGGGCGTGCTCGGGGACGACCAGCGCGTAGCGGTCGTGCGTCACGCCGATCGAGCGACCCACCTCCCGCGAGACCATCAGCTCGTGCGCGCCCACCAGCTCGTCGGGCAGGATCGCCGCTACCTCGATCCGGACGTCGCCGAACCGCAGCACCGCCCCCGGGCCGAGACCCCGCAGCCGCGCGCTGCTCTCGCCCAAGATCCCCTGACCGTCGGCGAGCGCGAGCGCGTCGGATCGGTCGGCGGGCGGCAGGAACGGCGCGAACCCCTCGGGATCGACCGCCCCGACCTCGAGCGGGATCGCGAACCCCGGCTTCGGGTCGTCCACGACCTCGCCCTGCTCGGACCAGGAGCCGTCGAGCCAGGTGTTGTCGCTCGCGATCACCACCGAACGCTGGATCCCCTCGAGGCGCCCGACGGCGGTTCGAGAACCCGTCGGGCATGCCGCCGGAGGTCCACACGAGGAACGCCTCGGGCGGCTGGGGTTGGGTGGTGGGGGCCGGAGGTGGTTCGGCCGATGAGCCGGGGTCGGGCAGGTTCGCCCACCCCTGGATCGCGAGCGTGAGGGTGGCGCCGAGGGCGAAGCCCATCGCGATGCCCGCCGCGATCCCTGCGACGCGGCGCCGCCTCATCCGCTCCGTCCCGTCCCCGCCGATCGAGGTGGCGATCGCGAGGAGCTCGTCGAGCGCGAGTCCCGGCGCGTCGAGCGATCGGTACAGGCCGCCGTCGATCCATTCGAGCTGCGAACGGTCGGGGGTGAACCGTCCCTCCACGCCGTCGACGTCCACGGTCGACTGATCGGCCGACGTCGCCGGCGGCAGCTCGCTCGCGGCCTCGAGGTGCAGCCGGATCGTGCCGATGCCGGCGTCGGCGTCCTGGTCCCGCAGGTACAGCGTCACCCCGGCACCGTACCCGGCGTCCACCAGCTCCACGCTCGCGAGCCCGAACCCGGCGGGCAGCGCGCTCGGGAGCTCGATCGGGAACGGGACGGACGCGCGTGCGGTCTCGAGCGAGACGCGTTCGGCGGTCGCCGCGCCGACCCGGCGGTGCGTCCACGCGGCGGGCATCGGGAGGCCTTGCACCGGGAGCTCGGCCGCGGCCGTGAGCAGCTCCGAACGCGGCAGGTTGGACTCGAGGTACAGGTCGGTCCCGGCCGCGTGGATCGCGATGCGGCGGCCGTGGTCCCGCGACGCAGGCTCGTAGTACGCGATGCCGCCCCCGGCGAGCGGGACCTCCTCGGACTGCACGCCGACCGGGCCGAACGGCGCGTCGCCGTTCCACGACCGGGTCTCGCCCAGGTTGAGGAACGCGAGGCCGTCCGCGTACGCCACGAGCGTCTCGCCCGCATCGTCGCGCGGCAGGACCACGCGGTAGCGGTCGAGCCCGCCGACCGTGCCGGGCGCGACCGGCTCGAACCCGGTCTCGCGACGCACGTCGCTCAACCGAACGGCGCGAGCGCCCTGATCCTGCGCCGACCCCGTCGCGGGGATGTCGAACACGCTCGGCGTCCGGCGTGTCCGGGCTCACGCGGAGCGCCCGCACCGCGAAGACCGAACGCAACGAGGGCTCGTCGGGCAGGCCGAACCGCAGTGCCCAGGCGTCGCGCTCGGCGCCCGTCGCCGGGTAGACGTCCCAGCGCAACGGGAACCAGCTGCGCTCGTCGAGCCAGATGCGGACCCGGTCGTTGGCGAAGAACGGCCGCCAGTCGCCGCCGATCGACAGGAACGGGAACAGCGGCTCCGCGCGTTCGAACGGGACCTCGACCTCGACCGCCGGCCGGCCGAGCACCGTCCCCCGGCCGAGCACCGTCAGGCGGTCGGCGTCGGCGAGCGTCGAGATCGGCAGCACCAGGTCCGTCGGGGCGGCCGCCGCGGTCGAGAACGGCAGGCGGTTGCGCACCAGGGACTCGCGCTGGGGGCACGCGGCCGTCGGGCAGGGTGACGGGCCCGACGCGTACCAGGCCGAGCCGTCCACGACGAGCTTCAGGTCGGTCGGCGTGGTCGTCGTCGGGTAGTCCGTGCGATCGAGGACGTCGAGGCGGAAGCGTTCGGGCGCCTCGAACCACACGCGCATCGTGAGGCGGCGTTCGGGGACGTCGGGGGAGAGGTGGCGCTCGTCGATCTCGAACGACGCCTGGTACGCATCCAGCCGCGCCGCGGCGGCCGAGATCCCTTCGACGACGTCGGTGGCGGCGAACGCCGAGCCGGCTTCGGGCCGTTGCCACGGGCCGCCGACGACCAGGCTGCCGATCAGCGCCCCGACGACGAGCGCCGCGGCGAGGGGGGCGAGCCGTGGGAGGATCGAACGGCGCGGCAACCGCTCGGGGCGAACCACGCGCAGCCGCGGGCGCGGCCGTTCGGCCTCCGCGCCGACGGCGGACATGACCTCGTCGACGAGGTCGGGGACGGCGGGCGCCACCTCGAACCGTGCCGCCTCGCGCAACCGGTACGCCCCGCGTTCGAACGCGCGGCACTCGGCGCACGTCTCCAGGTGTTGGTCGAGCGCAGCGGTCACCCGCGCCGACAGTCGCTCGCCGTCGATACGCGCGGACAGGAGGCGCTCGGCCTGGTCGTGGTTCACCGGGCCTCCTCCTCGACCTCGAGCGCGTCCATCATCGCTCGGCGCGCCCGGTGCATCCGGCTCTTGATCGTCCCCACCCGCACGCCGAGCACGTCGGCCGCCTCCTGGTAGGACAGCCCGAACACCTCGACGAGCAGGAACGGCTCGCGGTGCTCGGCCGAGACCGCGTCGAGCGCGGCATGCAGCTCGACGCGCGCCTGCGGGTCGGCGGTCGTCGCGGCGATCGGGGTGACGCGTTCGACGTAGACGTTGCGCGCCTTGATCTGGTCCAGCGCACAGTTGCGCGCGATCCGGAAGAGCCAGCTCGTGAACTTGGAGTCCCCTCGGAACCCGCGCAGGAACCGGAACGCGCGCAGGAACGCCTCCTGGGTGACGTCGTCGGCGAGCGACCGGTCGCGCGTGAAGTGGTACGCGAACCGCCAGACGTCGCCCTGGTACTGGCGCACGAGGTCCTCGAACGCGCCGAGGTCGCCCTCGCGGGCCCGCGTGAGGGTCCGTGGGTCCGGATCGTTCACCCCGTCCCTTCCCGTTCGCCTGTCCCCGTGGCCGGCCACCCAGCGTAGCCCCGCGCCGGCACGCAGGCGGGTTCGGGCGCGAGCGTGCGCCGGGGCGCCTCCCTCCTGGAAGCTTCCGGTCCGCCCTTGTTGACCGGCTCCGAGCCGGGGGGGTTCCGAGGGTGCCCGAAGAGGGCGGATCCGTGCCTAGCTGGAGCGGCGGGCCGAGGGGTGTTCGAGACGCTCGGCCAGGCGTTCGGCGCGCTCGGCGGCGGCGTCCTCGAGCCCGGCCGAGACGGCGCCGGTGATGGCGAGGAGCTCGGATTCGACCCGGCCGGCGAGGCGACCCGAGCCGCTGCGGCGCAGCAGGCCGTCGAGACGCGCGATCGCGCGGTCGAGGCGGCTCATCGGATCGCGGTCGCGGCGCTCGCGCCACTCGGAGAGGCTGATCACCGAACCCATGCCGCGATCGTAGACCCGGGGTCTGACACTTCCGCGGAACCGGGGAGGACCCGTTACGACGTCCGTGCCTGGCGCGCCTCGAGGAGCTCAGCCGGTTCGCTCGTGCCTCGCGTAATCGCTCGCTCCCAGCAGGTGGAGCGAGACGTACGGCTCGTCGCCGATCACCCACGAGTCGTGGCCGGGGCCGATCGCGAACAGGTCGCCCGGGGTGAGCTCGCCCTCGGTCCCGTCGGCCATCTTCACCGCGGCGCGTCCCGATACGACGAGCCCGACGTGCTCGACCTGGCACAGCTCCTCGCCCGCGGGCTTGCCGACGTGCTCGGACCAGACCCAGCCGGGCTCGTAGCTCGCTCGGCCGATCGTGACGCCCCCGAGCGTCACGAGCTCGAACGAACCGTGCTCGAACGTTCGCGTCTCGTCGGCCCGCTCGAACCTGCGGATCTCGATCCCGGTCACGGGCGCTCCTTTCGGCGGGGCTCCGGTCCGAGCCTTTCGCTCGCTCACTCCGCGAAGCAGAAGAAGTCGAGGACGCGCTCCACGGCATGGACGTGGTCGCCGGCGTCCCGATCAGCCGTGTCGGATCCCGAGCCTCCGAACACGCGGTCGCCGGGCCGATCGTCGATCGCGGACAGACAGAAGTCGCTTCCGGCTCCGCCGACGATCCGGTCCCGGCCGAGGCCACCCCGTGCGTCGTCGCGACCCGTGCCGCCGAAGAGCTCGTCGCGTCCCTCGTCCCCGTACAGGATGTCCCGTCCGGCCTCGCCCCGGACCGTGTCGGCACCCCGTCCTCCGGTCGCGAGATCCTGACCGGCGCCGCCGAAGATCAGGTCGTTCCCGCCGTTGCCCTCGATCGAGTCGGGGCCGCCTCGTCCGCAGATCACGTCGGGGCCGGGCGTGCCGCGCAGCCGATCCTCGCCGCCCGTCCCGGTGATCGTGCACGCGGGTCTGCCCCCTCGGGGATCGTGGCGGGTCGACGCCGACGATCCCGCCGTGCCGAGGCTCGCGAGCGCGACGGCGATGAGCGCGGCGATCGGCGTTCGGAACCACGCGGTGGATCGCATCACGCGCGGGCGCCTTCGTTCGCGCCGCCCGACGACGAACCCTCGACCTTCTGCTTGAGGACCTCCATCCGCTTGCGGCCCTGGGGCTTGCCCGAAAGCGCGAACACCGGCGGGAGCAGCACCGCCGCGATCCCGCGCATCTTGACGAACTCGACCTCGTGGGTCACGTCGGTCCCGTCGCCGTTCGGCGTCAGCGTGTAGGTGTGCGCGTACTCGCCCTGCGGGTCGCTCGATCGGAACGCGAACCGCGTGGTCGGCCGGTTCTCGGTGATCTCGCCTTCGTTCTCGTGGTGCTTGTCGCCCGGGATCACCCCCGCCGAATGGAACCGGCTCCCCACCGCGTTGGGCTCGCCCTCGAGCCACTCGATCCGGTAGGGCTTGGGGGACCAGTCGACGTGCTTGGAGAGGTCGGCGACCCACGGCCAGATGGCCTCCGGCTTCGCATCGATCGTCACCGTGAACTCACCCGACGTCACGAGCCACCTCCCGTTCCGGGCACCGACCCTAGCGCCGTCGCCCGAAACGGGTCAACGCTCGTTGTACCTGCGACGAGGGCCGGTCCGTCCGGACCGGCCCTCGTGCTGGTGGTGCGTCCTCGGTCTCTCGATCAGGTGATCGCGCTGAGCGCGTTCACCTGGCCGTGGCCGTTGAACGCGTTGTTCCCCGCGCCGCCGGTGCAGACCTGTGGCGCCCCGTTGTCGACCGCCGGGAAGAAGTCGTAGATCGACGGATCCGGCGGACACGCGATCGGATCCGCGGTCGACGTGAGCATCGCGCGCAGGCTCCCCGGGCTCATGTGGCCGAACTGGCTGACGACCAGAGCGGCGACCCCCACCACGTGCGGGGACGCCATCGACGTGCCCTGCTGGTAGCAGTACGTCGCCCCGGAGGCGTCCACCAACCGGCGAGCCGCCAGGCACGTCACCGTGAGCAGCGAGGCCGGCCAGGTGGACAGCACACGGCCGTTCAGCGCCGCGGGCGTGAGCTGCAGGATCGAGTCGCCGCCCGGAGCGATCAGGTCGACGCGTCCGATCCCGTAGCTCGAGTAGAACGACTTGAGCTCGAGGTCGCCGTTCGCGGCCACCGTGATGACGCCGGGGACCTCCGCCGGCACGACCGCGCAGGCGTTGGTGATGTCGCGCGTGACGGGCGTCGTGTCGTCCGGGCTCGTTGCGTCCTGCGTGGGATGCGTCAGGTCGTCCGCCTGGTTGCCCGCCGAGGCCACGACCGTGACGCCCTGCTGCATCGCGAACTTGATCGCGCGCCGCTCCGCCTCCCAGATCGCGCGCTGTTCGGGGTCGTTCTTGCAGTTGAACAGCCACGGGTCGGCGAAGTAGCTGTTGTTGGTGACGTCGAAGCCGTGCGTGCCGGCCCACATGAACGCGCAGATCACGGCCTGCGGGAAGAAGAAGCCGTCGGCGTTGCCCGTCTTGATGCCGGCGATGCTCACGTGCGGCGCGACACCCACGATGCCGATGCCGTTCAGCGCCGCGGCGATCGTCCCGGCCGTGTGGGTCCCGTGGCCGTTGTCGTCATTCGCCGCCACCATGCCCGGCACGGCCACGCCGCTCACGCAGTTGGCGCTGTTGGCGTCGTCGACGTTGGGGGCGAGGTCGGGGTGCGTGTAGTCGAGCCCCGTGTCGATGTCGCCGACCAGCACCTCGGGGCTCCCGCCGTTGATGGCACGGGCCTCGGGCGCGTGGATCTGGTCCATGTCCCATTGCAGCGCCGACAGGCTGTCCGACCCCGGAGCCGGGATGCTCGGCAGGGCAGGGTCGCCGCCGGGGACCGCGCCATCGTCGAGCCGGACCCCGAGGCCGGCGGTCGACGACGCACCCTGGATCCGGTTGTCGCGGAGCAGGTTGGCGCGGAACGTGGCGCTGTCGGACGTCGCGATCGCGACGCCGATCTGCTTGTAGGCGATCAGCATCGTGCCGCCGGCTCCGGCGATGACGTTCGCCGCGTCTGACGAGACCGACGAACCCTTGTACAGGACGACGTAGGTCTGCGCCGTCCCCGCATGCACCTCGCCCGGTATCGCGAGGAGCGATGCCACCGCGAGCGTTGCGACCGCGGCGATCAGCCGCAACCGCGTTCTCCGTACGCTCATACGCCCTCTCTCCTTCCCGCGCACGGCCCGGGTGCTTCGTGGCAACAGGACCACCGTCTGCGCGCTCGAGATCCCTGTAGGGATCGGGTTCCTTCGACCCTAGGCACGCGCGCTTGGCTCGGGCAAGGCGCCGTTCGGGCGTCCCCCTCGAGGTCGACAAGTCGCTCCGAACGGCCGACCGAGATCTCCGTAGCCGTCCTCGCCCGACGAGAACGCCGAATGGGTCGCTCTGGTGATTGTCCGGTGCCCGCGCGACCGCGTACTGTTCGCCCACGCGGTTCGCCGCCACTCCCCGAACCGATCTCCCTCTCGTTCGTCGGCTCTTCCCCTTGGACGTGGAGCTCGAGATGGAGGAGGTCGCGCGGATCGTGCTCGCGCTGGAGACGCCGGACGTCGCCGAGGAGGTCATGCACTTCCTCGATCGCACGGGCCGCGCTCGCGTCGTCGGGACCGCCGTCGACGCCTCGCAGCTCGCGGAGGCCGTCCGGCAGCTCGAGCCCGATGCGGTGGTCGCCGCACCTTCGCTGGTTCCTTCGCGCGGGTCGCTGAACGGCTGCACGCTCCTCGCCGTCGACACGAGCCAATCGGTGGGCGCCCTGCGTCGCGCCATCCGCGGCGGAGCCACCGGCTTCTTCCTCTGGCCGGCCGAGCGCGAGGAGCTCGCCATCGCCGCCGGGCGTGTCGGATCCAAGCCCGATGAGTCGACCGCCGAGCGAGCGCAGGTGATCGCCGTCTACGCGGCGCGAGGGGGTGCCGGCGCGACGTTCGTGGCCACGCACCTGGCGGCGGCGTTGGCCAAGCGCGATCGGCGATGCATCCTGGTCGATCTCGACGTCGTCTTCGCGGACGCCTCGGCTGCGATCGGCGTTCCCGCCGACGAGGAGCCGCGGACGATCGCCGACCTCGTCCCGCTGGGCGACGAGGTGGCGTCTCAACATGTCGACGAGCTCGCGTGGCGGCATCCCGCCGGGTTCGCCGCGCTCCTCGCGCCCGCTCATGGGCAGCGGTTCCCGCGCACCGGGGTCGCGACGTACCGCGCCGCGATCTCGGCGGCGCGGCGAGCCTGCGACGTCGTCGTCTTGCACGTCCCGCGCGCGCTCGACGACGTCGCGCGGGTCGGGCTCGACGTCGCGGATCGGGTACTCGTGGTACTCGGGCTCGACGTGCTCTCGTTCCGGGACGCCAAGCGCGCGCTCGAGGTCGCGGCGCTAGAGGGGCGCTGCTCGTTCGTCGTGAACCGAGCCGGCAGATCCGAGATCACGCCCGGCGACGTCGAGCGCGTCTTCGGGCAGCCCCCGATCGCGGTGATCCCCTCGGATCGTGCGGTCGGTCGAGCTCAGGATCACGGCCGCCTGGTCCCGATGCGCGGGCGGATCGGGCGCGCCCTCGACGGGCTGGCTCGAAGGGCGCAGGAGTCATCGTGAAGCCGACGGATGCGCTCGTGGACGTCCGGCGCAACCTGCACGAGCGGCTGATCGGCCGGGTGGATGCACGGCAGCTCGACGCGATGCCCCGCGCCGAGCGCCGGTTGCGGGTGCGGGAGGAGGCGCTGTCGTTGCTGCGGGAGCAGGGCCACATGCTGCCGCAGAACGCGCTCGCGGACGTGGTGAATGCGGTTTCGGATGCGGTCGTCGGGATGGGTCCGATCGAGTTCCTGCTCAAGGACCCCGAGGTCACCGAGGTGATGGTGAACGGACCCGACGACGTCTACGTGGAGCGGAAGGGGCGGATCGAGAGGGTGCCGGACCGTCTGTTTGAGGGGGAGGAGGCGGTCCTTCACGTGATCGAACGCATCGTGGCACCCCTGGGTCTCCGGGTCGACGCAACGTCACCTTGGGTGGACGCGCGACTTCCGGACGGCTCTCGGGTGCACGCGATCGTGCCGCCTCTTTCGCTCTGCGGTCCCGTTTTGAACGTGCGCAAGTTCTCGTCCGTCCCTCTCGGCCCGAGCGACCTGCTCGAACAGGGGACGATCGGACCGCGGATGCTCGGCTTCCTCGCGGCATGCGTTCGGGGACGCATGAACATCGTGATCTCGGGCGGCACCAGCTCGGGGAAGACGACGCTGCTAGGCGTCCTGTCCTCCTTCGTCCCGCCGGAGGAACGGCTGATCTCGATCGAGGACGCCGCCGAGCTGCGACTCGCGCAACCTCATGTGATCGGCCTCGAGTCCCGGCCAGCGACCGTCGAGGGTCGCGGTGAGGTCACGGTTCGAGACCTGGTGCGGAACGCGCTCCGGATGCGGCCCGACCGTATCGTCGTCGGAGAGGTCCGCGGCGGCGAAGCGCTCGACATGCTCCAGGCCATGAACACGGGGCACGATGGGTCGCTCTCCACGGCGCACGCGAACTCCGCCCGTCACGCTCTCTGGCGGCTCGAGACGATGGCGCTGATGTCCGACGTCGACCTCCCCGTCGCCCACGTGCGGGCGCAGGTTGCATCGGCGATCGACGTCGTCGTGCACACCGCGCGTCTGCGTGACGGCCGACGCGTCGTGTTCCAGATCGCGACGGTCGACGAGCTCGACGGGGCGGGGGAACCGGTGGTCGTCGAGGTCTTCGGCTTCCGCCCCCGGATCGGTCGTGAGGGCGCCTTCGTCTGCACGGGGATCGCACCGAGGGTGGTCACCTCCCTCGCCGAACGCGAACAGGAGATCGACCCGAGACTGTTCGAGGCCGGCATCGATGCCTGGGAACCGGCGTGATCGCGGCGCTCGCGGTCGCCGGGCTGGTCGTCGTGTCGACGACGCTGCTCGCGCGCGCGACGGCGACCGAACGCTCAAGGCGCCTACTCGCCGGGCTCGTGTCGACGGATGGATCGCCGACGCCGACCTTCCGCGTGCCGAGGACCGTCCTCGTTGCGATGGGCGCCCTCGCGGCATGGATCCTCGGCGGCCGTCTCGCCGGGCTCCCCGGTTCGATCGCAGCGACCTCGATCGTGCTGGCGGCGCCGAGGGTGATCGCCCGGCGTCGGAACCGTCGCCGCGAGCGAGCGACGCAGGAACGTCTCGCCGAGGCGGTCTCGTTGATCGCCTCCGCGATGCGCTCGGGTCGTTCGCTGCACCAAGCGATCGAGCTCGGTGCGACCGAACTGGATCCCCTGCTCGGCTCGACGTTCCGTCGACTCGCCGATCGCACCGGGCTCGGTGATCCGATGGACGAGTCGATCGACGCCTGGGCCCGTGACGTGGGGGGTCCGGATGCCCGGCTCGTCGCCGGCGTGCTCCAGCTCCATCGGCGGACGGGCGGCTCGCTGGCCGTGAGCCTGGAGAGCCTCGCCGGGACGCTCCGAGATCGCCGAGCGTCATCCCGCGAGCTCGAGTCGCTCACGGCGCAGGCGCGTCTGTCCGCCACGATCCTCGGCTTGCTCCC
Organism: uncultured Actinomycetes bacterium; assembly: GCA_963778545.1. GTDB lineage: Bacteria > Actinomycetota > UBA4738 > UBA4738 > HRBIN12 > DASSJM01. The sequence continues at coordinate 279,455 of CAVZUW010000018.1, forward strand.
GATCGGGTTCTTCCTGTTCCTTTCCGTGATCGCGCGTCGAGATCTCGAGGCCGCCTACGAGACGCCGACGGGGGTCGCGGCGATCGCGATCGGTTTCGCCCTCCAGGGGGCGGCGTACGTCTGGATACGACACCTCCTCCGGGTCGAGTCGTGACCGCGACGCTGGCAGCGATCCAGGCTGGCCTCGGAGCCGCGTTCGCGGTCGGGGCGCTCGGTCTTGGCCGCAGCTCCGATCCGTTGGCCTCGGGCGAGATGGTCCGACGTCAGACGCCCGCGATCGGGAACGCGCTCGAGGTCGTCGGCGGTTGGCCGATCCTGCGAGGGATCCGGCTCTCCCGGGCGACGAGGACCCGCCTGGACCGGAGCCGAACCGACCGGAGCGAACGAGAGGTCGTAGCGGCGAAAGCGCTCCTCGCCGCCGCGGCGATGCTCGCAGGCTCCGCGATCGTCGGGCCCGTCCTGGGCGCCCCGGCCGCCGTGGTCGCCTGGCGCGTGCCCGATCTGGCGGTCGCTCGGCTGGCCCGCCGAACGTCGGCGGCCGCCGATCGCGAGATCCCGGTGCTCCTGGACCTGTTGGCGGTCGCGACGTCGGCCGGCCTCCCGCCCCAACTCGCGTTCCGACGCGCGGTCGAGACCGCTACGGGCCCACTCGCGGACGAGCTCCGGTCGGTGCTCGACGCGAGCGACCTCGGCGGTCGATGGCGCGACGAGCTGATCGTCGTCGGCGATCGCCTCGCGCTCCCGGACCTGCAGCGGCTGCTCGGCGCGCTGGCGCGAACCGACTCCCTCGGGTCATCGCTCGCCGAGGAGATCGAGCACCTCGCCTCCGACGTGCGCGAGGTTCGACGTGCGGCCGCCGCCCAACGCGCGCGGACCGCACCGGTGAAGATGCTCTTCCCGCTCGTGTTCCTCGTCCTCCCCGCCTTCCTCCTCCTGACGGTGGTCCCCGTCCTGCTGACCACCGTCCGATCGATCGCCTGAGAGGAGGTGAACCGGATGCTCTTGTCCTGGTACGTCCGTGCCCGCTACGTGCGAGCGCGCCACCGGATCTCCGAGGAGGCGGGGCAGACGACGGCCGAGTACGCGCTCGTGATCCTCGCGGCCGCCGCGGTCGCCGTCGTGCTGATCGCGTGGGCGCGATCGTCGGGCAAGCTCCCGGCGTTCTTCGACTCCATCATCGATCAGGTTGCCGGCAGTGCCGGCTGATCGCGCGCACGAACGCGGTTCGGCGGCCGTCGAGTTCGCCCTGCTGTTGCCGATCCTGCTGCTCCTGCTGCTGGCGCTCGTGCAGGTCGGAGTCATCGCCCGCGATTCCCTCGTGCTCACGCAGGCCTCGCGCGCGGGTGCGCGCGAGGCCGCCGTCCAGGGGTCGAGCGATTCGGTCGAGGAGGCGGTCCGGGCGGCCGCCGTCGGTCTGGATCCCGCACGGATCGACGTTGACGCGACGTGGAGCGGAGCCCGTGGTGCTCCGGTGACGGTCGCGGTGACGTACGACGCGCCGATCGCGTCGTTGCTGGCGGGGTGGCTGCTCCCCGAGTCCGTGTCGCTCCGAGCGAGCGCGACGATGCGTCAGGAGTTCGCGTGAACGCCGATCGGTCACGAAGCAACGCCGAGGACGCTCGCGCATCGCCGATCGCCCGGGCGGAGGCAGAGCGGGGTTCGGTCACCGTCTTGAGCGCCGCGGTCGTGGCGGCCCTGGTGGTGCTCGCGATGGGAGCATCGGACGTTGCCCGGGTGCTCCATGCGGCATCGCGAGCGCAGACGGCCGCCGACGCGGCGGCGCTCGCCGCGGCACAGGCGCTCGCGATCGACGAGCCGGGGCCCGAACCGGCGGAGCTCGCCGCCGAGTACGCCGCTCGGAACGACGCGGCGCTCGAAACGTGCGCGTGCGACCGCGGAACGTTCGAGGCGACGGTGGCCGTTCGCCTGCCGGTGGGCGACCTGTTCCTCGTCTCGGGGGACCGAACGGTGCGGGCCGAGGCGCGCGCCCAGGTCGACCTCCCCATCCCCTGACGTCCCGAGCGATCCGGCCGCCCTCGTCGGGAGCCGGGTGTACGATGCCTCGACCATGGCTGCCATGCGACAACGGCTCCCGGTCAAGCGAGGCCGCCGCCACCTGCTGGCGACGGTGGACTACTCGCTCGCCAAGCGCGCGCTGATCAACCAGGTCCGCACGGGCCTCGCCTCATGGACGGACATCTGTGACGCTCACCCGGAGCTGATGCGCGCCGCCGAGCACGTGGGGGAGCAGACCCGCCGGGAGTGCCCGGTCTGCCACGACGCCAGGCTCAAGCTCGTCACCTACGTCTACGGGGACGGGCTCAAACACGACAACGGGCGCGTGTGGCCGCTCGACGTGGGGCTCGACATGGCCGCCGACCGGCCGGGTTCGTGGTGCTACGTGGTCGAGGTCTGCACCGAGTGCCACTGGAACCACCTGCACGAGGCCTTCGTGGCCCGCGCCGGCTGATCCGAAGCGCTTCGGCCAGTCTCCACGGGAACACCACGACGTTTCCGCAGGTCGCGTACGGGGGAATCGGCATCCGTGACTACACTTGACGACGAGTTGGCAGTCAAGACCGCGCCCGCGCGCGCACCCAAGGGTCGCAAGCACGCCCCCTCCAAGAAGCGGAAAGGCTTCAAGGCCTGGCTCCGCCGCTGGTGGTGGGTGTTCGTCGTCGTGCCCCTCGTCGCCGTCATCGGCCTGCTGCTGACGCTGTTCTACGTCTACTCGCAGCTCGAGCTGCCCAAGACGCCCCCGCCGCTGCAGACGACCTACATCTACGACCGCGAGGGGAACCAGATCGCGACCCTGCACTCCACGGTCGACCGGACGATCATCCCGCTCTCGGACATGCCGCTGCAGCTCCAGCACGCGGTGATCGCCGTCGAGGACCAGGGGTTCTACGAGCACCCCGGCATCGACGTCACCGGGATCTTCCGCGCGGCGTGGACCGACCTCGTCTCCGGCCAGATCGTGCAGGGCGGCTCGACGCTGACCCAGCAGCTCGTGAAGAACGTGTACGCCGGCCAGTACACGGAGGATCCGGAGACCGGCGAGGAGACCTACGCGGTCCCGCCGAGGACGCTCGGGCAGAAGGTGCGCGAGAGCCTGCTCGCGATCAAGGTCGAGCGTGAGTTCACCAAGGACGAGATCCTGGCCAAGTACCTGAACACGGTCTACTTCGGCCGCGGCGCGTACGGCGTCCAGGCGGCCGCGCAGACGTTCTTCCAGAAGGACGCGTCCGAGCTCTCGGCGCTCGAGTCGGCGCTGCTCGCCGGCATGGTCCAGAGCCCCTCGTTCTACGACCCGGTCGAGCACGAGCCGGAGGCGAAGGAGCGGCGCGACTACGTCCTGCAGCAGATGGCGTCCGAGGGCTACCTCACCGCCGAGCGCGCGGCCCAGCTCGAGGGCCGTCCGATCAAGGTGAACCCGATCGAAGTCGGTCTGAACTTCCCGGCCAAGCTCGGCTACTTCCTCGACTACACGCGGCGCGATCTGATCTCGACCTACGGCGAGGGCCAGGTGTTCAGCGGCGGGCTGCAGGTCACGACCACGCTCGATCCGCAGATGCAGCGCTACGCCGAGGAGGCGGTGGCCAACCGGCTGCCCACGCCCGGCGACCCCGCGGCGGCGGTCGTCGCGATCGATCCCCGCAACGGCGCGGTCCGCGCGATGTACGGAGGGAAGAACTTCGAGGTCTCGAAGGTGAACCTCGCGACGGGCGACGGAGGGTCGGGGAGACAGGCGGGGTCGGCGTTCAAGCCGTTCACGCTCGCCACCGCGATCGAGCAGGGGTACTCGTTGAACTCGCGCTGGCACGGCCCATCGTCGATCACGATCCCGGACCCCGCGTGCTACACGGACGGCGCCCCGTGGCAACTCTCGAACGCCGCCGACGAGGAGAGCGGTGACTTCACCCTGCTCCAGGCGACCGCCTACTCGGTGAACACCGTCTACGCGCAGGTCGCCTCGGCCGTCACGCCGGAGGCCATCGCGGAGACGGCGCACCACATGGGGATCCGGTCGCCCCTCGAGTCCGTGTGCTCGATCACGCTCGGGACGCAGGCGGTCACCCCGCTCGAGATGACGAACGCCTACGCGACCCTCGCCGCCCGCGGGTGGCGGCACCGGGCCTCGCCGCTCGAGCGGGTCGACCTCGCGGACGGCAAGACCGACCTGCGGATCGGCGGCCGGGGCAAGCTGGTCCTGCGGCAGAACGACGCCGACCTCGTGACCTACGCGTTGCAGGGCGTGATCTCGGGCGGCACGGGCACCGCCGCGAACATCGGGCGGCCCGCGGCCGGCAAGACCGGGACCGCGCAGGAGTATCGCGACGCCTGGTTCTGCGGGTACGTGCCGCAGCTCGTGACCTGCGTGTGGGTGGGGTACCCGCAGGGCGAGATCTCGCTGACCAACGTCGAGGGCTACTCGGCGGTGTTCGGCGGCACGATCCCCGCGCTGATCTGGCACGACTTCATGTCGCAGGCGACCGCGAACATGCAGATCAAGGACTTCGCGACGCCGTCGTTCGAGGGTTACACGTTGGGCGCGCCGAACCCACCGCCGCTGCCGGCGCCGTCGGTCACCCCTTCGCCCTCGCCCGAGCCCAGCCCGTCGCCCGAGCCGAGCCCGTCGCCGTCGCCCAGCCCGAGCCCGTCACCCAGCCCGAGCCCGAGCCCTTCACCGACCCCGTCGCCCCCGCCCTCGCCGAGCCCGTCCCCGCCGGAGGCGCGGCCCGAACGACCCGCGCTGCTCGACTCGAGCTGACGCGCGGGTCGTCCGCCGTTCGCCCCGGTTCCGGAGCCGTTCGCCACCGGTCGTGTCGTCGTCGCTCGAGAACTCCCGCGCCGCCGGCACCGCGCCCATCGGCAGCGACGCGACCACGGTCGTCCCCCTGCCGGGCGCCGAGTGCACCATGAACGTCCCGTTCGCGAGCTCGACGCGTTCGCGCATCGAGGCCAGGCCCACCCGCCCGCTCTGCAGGTACTCGCGGGCGCGGCCGGCGTCGAAGCCCTCGCCGTCGTCGATGATCTCGACGCGGAGCTGCCCGCTGGTGGTCTCCACCGCGACGGTGACCGAGACCGGGTGTGCGTGTTTGGCCGAGTTCGACAGCGCCTCCTGGACGACGCGGTAGGCGAGGGTCTCCAGGTCCTGCGGGATCTCGCCGCTCGCGCGCCCCGAGAATTCGGTGTGGACGTGGTTGTCGCGCCCGAACCGGTCGACCGTCTCGCGGAGCGCAGGGATCAGGCCCCGCTCCTCCAGCAGCGGCGGACGCAGACCGGACATCAGCCGCCGGAGGTTGTCCGCCTCCTCCGAGAGCTCGGAACGCACCTTGGACAGGATGCCGAGCCCCTCGTCGATCTCGCCGGCCTTCAGCATCAGCAGCACGGCCTCGAGCGACAGCGACGCGGCCGAGACCCCCTGCACGGGCCCGTCGTGCAGGTCGCGCGCGATGCGGTTGCGCTCGCCCTCGATCGCGGCGTTGGTCCGGCGCATGATCCGCGTCCGGTCCTCGTCACGGTCCTGCAGGAACTTGAACAGCGACCGGATCGTCTGGTCGGCCACCCGGGCCGCCGTCACGTCGCGGACCAGCAGCAGCCGCCGTGGGGGGTCGCCGGGGATCTCCGAGGTCCGCGATTCGAGGTAGATCGCGTGCCCCTCGCGCTGGAGCGTGCCCTGCCCGGTCGCGGGGAGCGAGACGAAGTGCTCGTCGGCCTGGATCGAGGCCGCGAGTGCGGTCCAGGGCTGGCCCTCGACGAGCGACTGCGGGAGCTCGACCATCTTGCAGAAGGCCCCGTTCGCGCGGACGACCACGTCCCGGGTGTCGAGCTCGACGATGCCGTCGACCGCGGACTCGAAGACGGTTCGGAGGCGTTCCTCGGACTCGCGCAGGGTCTCGTTCGCGCGCTGGAGCCGTGACAGCGCCTTGTCGGTCTCGCGGAGCGCGACCTCCTTCTGATCGAGCGCATCGTGGACCGCCCGCTGCGATTGCGTCCCGCGGACCTGGTTCACCAGGATGCGGAGCGCGACCGCCGCGGCGAGCACGCCGATCAGGAGCGACGCCTGACCGTCTTCGATCGTGGCGTTGCGCTTGTCGACCGCGACCAGGGCGAGGGCGGCGCTGGTCGCCGCGACCGACAGCGTCGTCAGGACCGCTCTGCCGTACCGAGCGGGGTCCTTGCGTTGTTCGGTCACCTTGCGGGGGATGACGCTCACGAGCGCCGCGAGGAACAGGACGGCGAAGGCGATCGGGAGTTCGACCTGGGGTCGTCCGACCTCGAAGGCCGCGTCGAGCCACAGGTTCGCGAACGCGAGCACGCCCGCGCAGATCGCGCAGATCGCGACGAACATCCCGAGGTGCGCGACGTTCGGGCGCGCGAGCGCCAGCGCGCCGAACGCCGACACGCCGGAGGCGATGATCAGCGCGAACTCGGCGGCCGACGCGGCGCTCGCCGGATCCGGCGTCGATTCCGGCCGCAAGGTCAGGAACAGCATCGTTCCGATCGCCGCGCTGAGCAGGGCCACGTCGGCCGCGATCTCACGGCGATCCTCCCGCGCGACGTGCTCTCGGAACTCGATCGCGACCGCGATCAGGAACATCACGCCCACGGCGAGGAAACCGACGTCGTACAGGCCCAGCCTCGGGGGTTCGGGTCCGGTCGCGTCGGTCACCAGGAGCGCGCCGCTCACGACCCCGATGGCCGCGACCCCAAGACCGATCGCCTGGGCGCTGCGCCAGGCGTCACGGTGCCGGCTGCGGAGCAAGATCACGATCGTCGACAGCAGGCACGAGCTCGCGACGACCGGGAATCGGATCTCGTCCGGCGAGCCGGAACGGCTCGAGACCGCGTACGCCAAAGCCACGCCGCCGCCCGCGACGAGCAGGACGAAGGGCGCGAACCACGGAGCCCTGCGTGGTGTCTGCGTGGACATCGTTCGAGCGTCCATGATGAAGCAGGCGGCCTCGCGCCTCCATCACCCGACCGGGGTCATCCGGTGGACCGGCCCTAGGCCGTCCGGCGGGCACGGCGGTAGCCCGAGGTGACTAGTTCACGCGGAGGATCGTCCCGCCGGGCACGAGGACGGCTACTCGATCAGGCGGCGGCGGAGCGCCTCGGCGACGGCCGCGGTGCGGTCCGAGGCGCCGAGTTTCTCGAAGATGTGCTCGAGGTGGGTCTTCACGGTGTCGGGCGAGATGTACAGGCGCTCGGCGATGTCGCGGTTGGTGTGCCCGAACGCGAGCAGCTGGAGGACCTCGATCTCGCGCGCGGTCAGGGTCTCGGCCCGGCGGTCCCGCTCCTTCGCCTGGGAGAGCTCCTCGGCCAGCGCCACCACCAGCTGGGGATCGATCACCATGTTGCCGCCGGCGACCAGGCGCACGGTCTGGATCAGGTGCTCGGCGTCGCGGGCCTTGAGGACGTAGCCTCGGGCGCCGCTCCGCACGGCCTCGACCACGAACTGCCGGTCGTCGTAGGCGGTGAGCATGATCACGCCGGTCTTGGGATGGGTCTCGCGGATCTTCCGGGCGGCCTCGAGGCCGTCCATCTCGGGCATCCGGATGTCCACCAGGGCGATGTCCGGTTCCTCCTTGGTGACCAGATCGACGAGCTCTTGCCCGTTGGCGGCCTCGCCGACGACCTCGATCCCCTCGGCCATGTCCAGGTACCGGCGGAGCCCTTGGCGAACGAGCGAGTGGTCGTCCGCGATCGCTACCCGAATCGTCACGCTTCCCCCTCCGGGACCTCGACGGCGCGAGCCCATCCTATATGGAGGCCGGGATGCGCCAGAAGACTGTCAGAAGATGTAGTACCAGTTGACCGTCAGCACGGACAGGACCCCGAGGCCGACCGCGCAGACGACCAGCGCGCCGGACCGGGGGATCCGGAGCCGCTCCAGCCCGAGCGCCAGCCCCCAGAAGGCCGGGAACAGCGGCAGGACGAACCGGGGCATCGACATCAGCGGCCGGTCCTGGAAGACGAAGGTGAGCGGGATCAGCAGGGCGCTCCACAGGTAGACGCCGTAGGCGGGCCGCAGGCGCACCAGCGCGTACGCCGAGGCGGCGAGCATCGGGACCACGATCAGCCAGTCGAGGAGCCAGTAGCCCCCGTTGATCTCGCCGAGGTAGCGGAACGCGTCGCCGGTCCCGTCCCACAGGGTCACCCACGGCCACGAGAACGTACGTTCCCAATTCGCCTGGAACGTCACCGGGGCGAACCACTCGCCCGCCCGGAGCCCCCAGGAGCCGAGGTACACGAGGAGCCCGCAGCCCGTGGCCGCCGCCGCGAGGAACCCGGGCCACGCCGGTCCGCGCCGCTCGACGCGCTGGTGCAGCGCCTCGATCACCAGCGCCGGCGCGATCACGACGCCGATGCTGCGGGTGAGCGCCGCCAGCGCCCCGGCGGCGCCCGCGACCCACCATCGCCGTCGGCGGGCTCCCCAGAACGCCGTGACGGACAGGAGCAGGAACAGCGACTCGCTGTAGGGCATCAGGAAGAAGTGCGCGGTCGGGAACACGCACATCAGCAGCACCGTGGTGCGGGCGGTGCGTTCGGACAGCTCGGAGGTGGTCAGGAGGTAGGTGACGACCAGGCCGCCCCAGAAGGCGGCGTTCGACACGATCGTCGCCGCCGCGAAGGGGTGACCGCCGAGCACGAACGAGAGCCCGCGGATCGTCAGCGGATACAGCGGGAAGAACGCGGCGCTCCCGTCTCGGAGCCGGTAGCCGCCCTCGGCGATCCGCAGGAACCACAGCGCGTCGAACCGCTCCCACGCCGCGAAGGCGTTGTGCCACCCCTGCTCGAACGCGGGCGCCGGCCATCCCGGCACCCCGACGGCGCGCAGCGGCGGGAACAGCGTGACGCCCACCACGCCGATCAGGAACATCGCGACGCGGAGTCCGACGAAGGCGACGAGACAGAACCGTAGGGCTCGGACGATCCGCTCCCGCTGCTCGTCGGGCCGGTGCGTGATCGTCGACGAGTGGCTCGGCTCGGGTCGTCACGCGGGGACCTGGACCCGAGGACGCTCTCGGTCTGGGGGTCGCGGTTCGAGCGTGGGCGCGGGCTCACGGGAACGGATCCACGCGATCACGCAGATGGTCAGCACCACCGCCCTCACGAAGATCGCCACCTCGAAGGCGCCGAGCGGGCTGCCCGCGAAGCCGTTGTGGTGCCCGTCGAGCAGGCCGAACCACGAGAACCGGGTCACGAAGACGGCCATGTCCGCCGCCTCGAACAAGAGGAACAGACGGAGGTGCGGCAGCGCGAGCGCGAACCACGGCAGGAGCCAGACGCTGTACTGCGGCGAGTACACCTTGTTCGTCAGGAGGAAGAGCACGATGAGCGGGAACCCGAGCGTCCATCGAGGGAATCCCGGCTGGCGCCGAGCCTTGATCGTCCACACGATCGCCACCCAACCGATGAACAGTCGCGAGGGACCCGAGGTTGACCAGGCGCGTGTTCGTGCACCCCATCCCGCTGGCCTGCTCGCACACGAGGAACCACAGGCTGTCCCAGTCGGCCGGCCTCGAAGCGTTGAAGCTGAAGAACTCCAACCAGCCGCTCGTACCGGCGAGCGCGAAGGGGAGATTGACCGCGATCCAGGCGCCCGCGGCCGCCCAGGCGAGGTGGATCCCCCGGTCGGGTTCGCGGCCCCGGAACCGACCGACCACGAACGGGATCACCAGGAGAGCCGGGTAGAGCTTCGCCGCGGCGCCGAGCCCGAGCAAGACGCCGGACGGTGACGTCTCGTCGACGGAGGTAGGCGACCGTCCCCCCGGTCGCGAGCGCGACGGGGAGCAGATCGAAGTTCAACGTGGCGTAGATCGCGAGGGTGGGAGCGAGCGCGAAGTACAGCGCCCGACGCCCGACCACGGAATGCAGGAGGTACGCGGTCCAGAAAGCGGCGAGCCACAGCAAGATCGCGTTCGCGTAGAAGAACCGCGTGTTGTGAGGTCCCGCCACGGAGGCGGCGAGCCGCATCATCCACGTCGTCAGCACGGGGTACTCGTCACACGTGCCCCCGGTCTCCTCGCAGGGGTCGAGGTAGGGCAGGCGGTCGCCGTACAGCTGCTCGTTCCCGAAGAGCGGGATGATGTCCGTGTGACACAGCCACGTGAACGGTCGGCCGTCGCTCCAATCGCCATGGACGCACGGCGCCTTGATCGCGTGACCGATCGCCAGGGTCCCCGCCAGGAGGAGGAAGACAGCACCGATCCCGATGCTGCGAGTGGGAGCGCGCACGTCGTGATTATCCTCGGTGGTCCCGCCGTCCGCGCGGCGGAGACGGGGCGAGCGCGACGTCCAGAGCGGCCCGATCAGGTCGCGGCCTCGGCCGGGACCGATCCCACCTCCGCCGGCGCCGCGAGCGAAGGGTGGATGGTGTGACGGTCCCGGATCCATCTGATCACACACCAGATGAGGATGAGCGCGCGGACCGCGATCGCGAGCTCGAAGACGCCGACCGGTAGCCCCGCGAACCCGCCCTCGATGCCGGTGTAGCGGCCGAACCACGAGAAGCGCGTGACGAACACCGCCACGTCCGCGATCTCGAACGCGACGAACCACCCGAGCCTGGGGAAGGCGAGCGCGAACCAGGGGAGCAGCCACAGGCTGAACTGGGGCGAGTAGACCTTGTTCGTCAGCAGGAAGATCACCAGGATCGGAAAGCCGAGCGTCCACCTCGGGAAGCCCGGCTCTCGTCTGGCTTTGAGCACCCAGACGATGGCGACCCACCCGACGAACAACGCGAGGGACGCCACGTTGATCAGCCGCGTGTTCACGCACGTCTGGCCCGTGGTGCGTTCGCACGCCAGGTACCAGAGGCTGTCCCAGTCGGCCAGGCGGGCCGCGTTGAAGCGGAAGAACTCCCACCAAGCCGAGGGGCGCGCCGAGCGCGAACGGGAGGTTCACCGCGACCCATGCGCCGACGGCGGCCCACGCGAGGCGGATCCCCCTGTCGGGTTCCTTCCCGCGGAAGCGGCCGACCACGAACGGGATGACGAGCAACAGCGGGAAGACCTTGGCCGCGGCCCCGAGCCCCAGGAGCACCCCCGACCAGCCGTCCTTGCGACGCAGGTAGGCAAAGGTGCCGGCCGTCGCGAACGCGACCGCGAGCAGATCCCAGTTCATCGTCGCGTACAGCGCAAGCGTGGGGGCGAGCGCGAAGTACAGGACGCGATCGCCGACGAGCAGGTAGAGGCACAGCGCGATCACGAACGCCGCGATCCACAGCATGATCGCGCTCGAGTAGAAGTAGCCGGTGGTGCTCGAGCCCGAGATCCAGGCCGCGGACCGCATCGCCCACATCGTGAGCACCGGGTACTCGTCGCATTCGCCGGGGGCGTCGACGCACGCGTCCAGGTACGGAAGGCGGCCCTGGCCGAGCTGCTCGGTGGCGAGCTGGTGCACGTTGTCCGAGTAGCACAGCCGCGTGTACTGGCGGTTGTCGCTCCACTCGCCGGACGCACACGGCGCCTTGAGCGCGTGACCGAGCACGAGGGTGCCCGCGAGCAGCGCGAAGACGGTCCCGAGTCCGATCCGTCGGACGGCGTTCGGCATCCGGCTGATTATCTCCGGGGTGCCGCTCACTTCGGTGCCGAGGCCGGAAAAGGCGGCGGGGCCGCCGAGGGGGAGGCGGCCCCGCCTTCACGTCCGGCCAGATCCAGGATGTGGCTCCGCCGGTGGGGGACGCCTCGTGGGCGCCACCCGTTCGTGCCGTCTCCGTACTTTCGGCATGCTTCGAGGCGGGCCTGAGTGTCCTGCGGACGGAACTTGGGACTGCCCATCCGGGGTAGTCCGCCCCGCACGCCGCGCGATAGAGGCTCCGGTGGTTCCTACCGGCGTTGGCTACAGTGGCCCCGATGACGACCGTGCTCCTGTTCCATCACGCGCAAGGGCAGACGCCCGGGTTCCTCGCGTTCGCCGAGGAGCTGCGGGAGGCCGGTCACACGATCCACGCGCCGGACCTGTACGGCGGTGGCGAGACGTTCGGGACCGTCGACGACGGCGTCGCGCATGCCCGGCAGGTCGGTTTCGGGGAGATCATCCGCCGCGGCGCGGCGGCGGCGGAGGGGCTGCCCGAGGACATCGTCGTCGCTGGCTTCTCCCTCGGCGTGATGCCGGCGCAGTCGCTGGCGCAGACGCGACCCGGTGCGCGGGGAGCGCTCCTGTACCACGGGGCCCTGCCGCCGTCCGAGTTCGGTGGCTCGTGGCCCGAGGCCGTGCCGGTCCAGATCCATTTCATGGAACAGGACCCGTGGGCTGAGGAAGATCTGGCGGCTGCCGAGGCCCTGGCCGCCGAGGTCGAGGACGCCGAACTGTTCCTCTACCCGGGTTCGGGCCACCTGTTCGCGGACCCGAGCTCGGAGGACTACGACGAGCCGTCAGCTCGGCTGCTCAAGGAGCGAACGCTCGCGTTCCTGAACCGGGTCGGCTGACCGGTCCGCTACGTGTAGGAGTGGTCCTCGTCGGGGAACGTCCCGGCGGCGACGTCGGCGGCGAACTCGGTCGCGGCCTTAGCGATCTGGCCGCGCAGGTCGACGTAGGCGCGCGCGAACTTCGGGACTCGTTCGGACAGTCCGAGCAGGTCGGGGGAGACGAGCACCTGTGCGTCGGTCCCCGGTCCCGCGCCGATGCCGATCGTGGGGATCTGCAGGGTCGTGGTGAGCTCGGCACCGAGCTCGGACGGCATGGCCTCCAGGACGATCGCGAACGCCCCCGCCTTCTCGAGCGCGAGCGCCTGATCGGTCACCCGCGCAGCCTCCTCACCCCGACCCTGGACGCGGTAGCCACCCATCGCGTGCACCGACTGCGGCGTGAGCCCCACGTGCGCCATCACCGGGATCCCGAGATCGACCAGCCTGTGCACGAGCTCCACCTGCGCGCCCTCGATCTTGACGGCGCCGGCGCCCCCTTCCTTCAGGAACCGGCCGGCGTTGCGAACGCCCTCCTCGACGCTCACCTGGTACGAGAGGAACGGCATGTCACCCACGACGAGGGCGTTCGTGACGCCGCGTGCGACCGCGCGGGTGTGGTGCAGCATCTCGTCCATCGTGACGGGCAGGGTGTTCTCGTAGCCCAGGATGGTATTGCCGACCGAGTCCCCGACGAGCAGCACGGGGATCCGGGCCTCGTCGAAGATCTTGGCGGTGGGGTAGTCGTAGGCCGTGAGCATCGCGAAGCGCTTGCCCTCGGCCTTCCACGCCTGCAGATCGCGGATCGTGATGCTCATCGCTCGCGCCTCCTTCGTGAGTGCACGGCAGCCGTTCCCACGAGTCTACCCGAGCACGGTTCGGTGACCCGACCGCCGTTCCCTGCGTGTCACCCACGGGTGCTAGGGTCGCCCGACCAGCGAGCCGCTAGACTGGGCGCCAGCCACACATCCTGCTCCCCCCGTGGGGGCCGTCCAGACCAGAGGAGGTGGAGAACTGAGGCAGTACGAAGGCATGCTCATCCTGCCCGCGGAGGCCGACGAGTCGGTCGTTTCCGGGGCGCTGGACCGCATCACCCGCGTCGTCGGCGAGGCGGGTGGCCAGGTCGGCAACGTCGATCGCTGGGGCCGGCGGCGTCTGGCATTCGAGATCGAACGGCAGGCCGAGGGCTACTACGTCGTGGTGGAATTCACGGCGGATCCCGATGTCCTGACGGAGCTCGAACGCACGCTGCGGCTGGCCGACGAGGTCCTGCGGTTCAAGATCGTCGTTCGCGGCGAGGCCGCGTAACGAACAGCGACTTCCCCCTCCCCGGCACGCCATCCGACGGGGAGCGGTCACGGAACGGAAGGTGATGGAGATGGCGAGCGAGAACCAGGTCACCATCGTGGGCAACCTCACGGACGACCCCGAGCTGCGATACACGCCGAACGGGGCCGCGGTCGTGAAGTTCCGCGTGGCGGTCAACCGCCGCTACAAGGACGAGTCGGGCCAGTGGAAGGACGGCGAGACGTCGTACTTCTCCGTCAACGGCTGGCGGAGCCTGGCCGAGAACGCGGCCGAGAGCCTCACCCGAGGCACGCGCGTCGTCGTGACCGGCCGGCTGCAGATGCGTTCCTGGGAGACCCAGGAGGGCGACAAGCGCACGGTGGTCGAGATCGAGGCCGACGAGCTCGGTCCGAGCCTGCGTTGGGCGACCGCGAAGGTCGAGCGTCAGGGCCGCTCGGGAGGTTCGAGCGACTGGACGCCCGCCACGGTCGGCGCTCCCACGGCAGACGAGGAGACACCGCTGGATGCCACCTAAGACGAAGAGGCGACCCGCCAAGCGGGAGAAGGACGACAAGGGCTGGCAGAAGAAGCAGAAGCGCAAGATCTGCATCTTCTGCAAGGACCGGATCGAGTACGTCGACTACAAGGACACCGCGACGCTGCGACGGTTCGTGTCCGAACGCGGCAAGATCCGCGCGCGCCGGGTGACGGGCAACTGCTCGCAGCACCAGCGCGACGTCGCCACCGCGGTCAAGAACGCCCGCGAGATGGCCCTGCTGCCCTACTCGACCCGATGAAGATCATCCTGCAGAAGCCCGTCGACAAACTCGGCGTCCCAGGGGACGTCGTGGACGTCGCGGACGGCTACGCGCGCAACTACCTCATGCCCCGCGGGCTCGCGGTCAAGGCGACCAAGGGCGGTGTGAAGCACGTCGACAGCCTCAAGCGCGCTCACAGCACCAAGGTGGATGCCGCGAAGGCCGACGCCGAGCAGGTCGCTCAGCGCCTGATGGCGTCGCCGATCACCGTGCCCGCGCACGCGGGCGAGGAGGGGCGGCTGTTCGGCAGCGTCACGCCGAACGACGTCGCCGAGGCGATCGAGGCGCAAACCGGCGTTCGGGTCGACCGGCACGACGTCACGATGGACGAGCCGATCCGCTCGGTCGGCGTGCACGAGGTCAAGGTGCACCTGTTCGCCGAGGTCGATCCGGTGGTCTCGGTGGAGGTCAGCGCGGCCGCTTCCGAGGAATAGAGGTTCGGACACCCGGCCTCGGCGGTTGCGCTGAGGTCGGGGTTCGGTCCGGGCTGCTCGTCTGCGCCTACGCGCGGGATCCGTGCTTTCGGACGTCCGTAGGGCTTCGGCTCCGCTCGACGACGCCCTGACCGAACCCCTCCCCGCCCTCGCGGCCGGCCCCGCGCTCGGGAACGGCTCCGGCCAACAGATCCGTCACACCCAACTGGCAACCGCAAGCCAGGCGAGCACGTCCGCCTTGGAACCCGGCTAACCGGTCCGCAGTCTGCTCGCCGCCGAGACCCTTCTGACCTGACGGTTCCTCGCCCGATTGCCGCACGGCCGTGATGGCGGGCGGGGAGGGGGCGTCGACGGGCGTCGTCGAGCGGAGCCGAAGCCCGATCACGCCCTCGAGCACGCAGTCCGTGCGTAGGCGGAGACGAGCAGCCCGTCGAGGACCCCCGACCTCAGCCCGCCACTAGACGCTGACCACCGGGCGGGAGGAGAATCACACCCGTGTGATCCCGGTGTCGGCGGGGGGCGATACACACCTATCCACAGGGTTTTCCCCCTGGGGAAGCGCAGGTGGAAGGCACAGTGACAAGGAATCTTCAGGCACGACCAGCGGATCGGGTTTCCCCAGGGGTTTTCCACTGGGAGCCGAGGCTCCACGGGTCTAGCGTTGCCCGCCGGTTCCATCGGCATCCGAGGGGGGAGCAGGGTTGGTGAGGGCTGCTGACGACGTCCGGCGCATCAGGCCGAACGTCGGGACGGAGCGGGTGCCCCCGCAGAACCTCGAGGCCGAGGAATCCGTGCTCGGCTCGATGATGCTCTCGCCCGACGCGATCGCCGACGTCATCGAGATCGTGCGTCCCGCCGACTTCTACCGGAGCGCGAACGCCAAGATCTTCGACACCCTCCGCGAGATCTACGGCCGCGGCGATCCCGTCGACGCGATCACCGCCGTCGAGGAGCTCAAGCGCCGCGGGACCCTCGAGGAGGTGGGCGGGCACCTCGCGATCTCCGACCTGGTCGATCGGGTCCCGACGCCCTCGTCCGCCGCGTCCTACGCCCGGATCGTCGCCGAGACCTCGCTGCTGCGCCGGCTGATCGGCGCCGCGGCCGACATCATGGACATGGCCTACTCGGCGCCCGAGGAACCCGAGCGGGTCGCCGACGAGGCCGAGCAACGGATCTACGAGGTGGCCCGGCACGGCGAGAAGGACCAGGTCGCCTCGCTGCACGAGCTCGTCGACGAGGCGATGACCGACCTCGAGCGGATCCAGAACCGCGAGTCCGCGTTCGCCGGCGTGCCGACCGGGTTCCGCGACGTCGACACCCTGCTGTCGGGGATGCAGGCGGGGAACCTGATCGTGATCGCGGCCCGCCCCGGCGTGGGCAAGTCGTCGTTCGTGACCAACGTCGCCCGCAACGTCGCGGTCGACGCGGGCCTGCCGGTCGCGATGTTCTCGCTCGAGATGTCGCGGTGGGAGATCGGCATGCGCCTGCTGTGCGGCGAGGCGCGGGTCCCGTGGGACAGCATCCGCAACAAGCGGGTCGGCGCCGAGGACTGGTCCCGGATCGCGCAGGCCGCCGATAGCCTGCACGAGGCGCCGCTGTTCATCGTCGACTCGGGCAACGTCACGCTCGTGGACATCCGCGCCAAGGCCAGGCGGCTGTCGGCGCGCCGACAGGGTCTCGGCATGATCATCGTCGACTACCTCCAGCTGATGTCCCACACGCGGCGGGTCGACAACCGCCAGCAGGAGATCGCCGAGATCAGCCGCGGCCTGAAGATGCTCGCCAAGGAGCTCGAGATCCCGGTGATCGCCGTCAGCCAGCTGAACCGCGATCCCGAACGCCGTCAGGACAAGCGGCCGCAGCTCTCGGACCTGCGCGAGTCCGGCGCGATCGAGCAGGACGCGGACGTCGTGATGTTCATCCACCGCGAGGACGCGGACCCGGCCAAGAAGGGCCTGGCCGACCTGATCGTCGCCAAGCACCGCAACGGCCCGACGGACACCGTGCCGCTCACGTTCCTGCCGCACCTGACGCAGTTCCGCAATCACGCCACCGCGGCGACGTGACCGTCGACCGCCGCCGCGTCCGGGCGCTCGCCCGCCGGCTCGAGCGGCACTTCGGGGAGCTCGCGCCGCCACGAGCCTCGGACCCGCTCGACGAGCTGATCCTCACCGTGCAGTCCCAGCACACGAGCGACCTGAACGCCGAGCGCGCGTTCGGGCTCCTTCGGGCGCGGTACCCGACGTGGGAGGACGTGGTTCGCGCGCCGACGGCCGAGCTCGCCGAGACGATCCGCTCGGGCGGGCTCAACAACACGAAGGCCGCCCGGATCCAGGCGATCCTGCGCGAGATCCATGCAGCGCGAGGGCCGCTACGACCTCGTCGGGTCTCGCGTCGCGTTCGGACGCCGAGATCGCGGAGTACCTCTCGTCGCTCCCCGGTGTCGGGCCCAAGACGGCGGCGGTGGTGATGGCGTTCGCGTTCGGCCGCGAGACGATCCCGGTCGACACGCACGTGCACCGGGTGGCGACGCGGCTCGGCCTGGTGCCGAAGACCTCCGCCGAACGCGCCCAGCGGCTGCTCGAGGAGCTCGTGCCCGAGGAGCTCAAGACGCCGATGCACGTCGGACTGATCAACCTGGGTCGCGAGATCTGCAAGGCGGGCCGCCCCCGGTGCGAGGACTGTCCGCTGTTGGAGCTGTGCCCGACCGGGCCGGTGGTGCTCGGCGTGCGTCAGCCGAGCTCGACGTCGAGCTCGTAGGTCGCCTCCGTGCCGCGAGCCGCCTCGAACCTGCCGGCGCCACGGATCCCTTCGAGCTCGTCGGTGCCCGAGCCGGCCACGATCGTCCAGGCTCCCTTGGACGACGCGCCATCGAAGTCGCCCTGCGAATCCATCACGAACGAACCCTTGCGGCCGCCGACCACCCCGGTCACGTGCCACAGGCCCACGAACCGAGCGGTGCCGTCACGCCGGTAGGACATCAGCCACTGCACGGTTCCGTCGCCCTCGAGGTCGCCGTCGAACGTCTGCTCGCCCCACGCTCGTGTCAGCTTCGCGCCGCTCTCGAGCTCCTCGTAGGTGTCCTCGTGCATCGACGTCACCTGGAACCGTCCTCGCGTCTTCGTCATGCGGATCTCCTCCTCATGTCGGAGTGAGAGAGAGGTACCCGTCGAGGCCGGCCCGGAATCGTGCGCACCAACGGGGAGCGTCGAGCCGATGGAGCGGGCGAGGGGAATCGAACCCCCGTTTCAAGCTTGGGAAGCTTGCGTTCTACCATTGAACCACGCCCGCGAGCGCCGCTCGCCGGAGCCAGCGGATCCCTAGTCTATCGACCCCGCCGGACCGCGTTCGAGGCCACCCTGCTAGCCTCCGATGCCCCATGACGCAGCCGGATCCCGACCTCTGGCCGCACGTGCTGTCCAAGCTCTCCGCGGGAACCTCCCTGGATCGCGACGAGGCGGCGGAGGCGATGCGTCTCGTGATGTCGGGGGAGGCGACCCCCGGTCAGGTCGGCGGCCTCCTGATGGCGCTGCGTACCAAGGGCGAGACGGTGGAGGAGATCGAGGGGCTCGCGGACACGATGCTCGACTTCGCGAACCCGGTCGACCCGCCGGCCCCGGTCGTCGACACGTGCGGGACCGGCGGCGACCGCAGCGGGACGTTCAACATCTCGACGGTCGCCGCGATCGTCGTCGCCGGCGCGGGGGTTCCCGTCGCCAAGCACGGCAACCGCGCCGCGTCGTCGATCTGCGGCTCGGCCGACCTGCTCGAGGCGCTCGGCGTCCGGATCGACCTGGACGCGGGCGGCGTCGAACGCTGTCTCGCCGAGGCCGGCATCGCGTTCATCTTCGCGCCGGTGTTCCACCCGGCGATGGGTCACGCCGGCCCGATCCGCCGCGAGCTGCGCGTGCCGACCGTGTTCAACTTCCTCGGCCCGCTCACCAACCCCGCACGACCGTTCGCGCAGGTCGTCGGCGTGTCGGACGAACGCATGCTGCCGCTGCTCGCGCAGGTGCTCGCCCGGCGCGGGACGCGGGCGAGGCTGTTCCGAGCGCTGGACGGCCTCGACGAGCTCACGACGACCGGCCCCGCCCTGGTGTACGACGTCGTGGACGGCGAGCTCCGCGAGTCGGTGCTCGACCCCGCGGACCTCGGGCTCGCCCGGTCCGAGGTCGCCGACCTGCGCGGGGGCGACCCGGAGGGCTCGGCGGCGATCGCCTTGGCGATCCTGCGCGGCGAGACCGGGCCGCGACGCGACGTCGTGCTGCTCAACGCGGCGGCCGCGCTCGAGGTCTCGGGCAAGGCGAGCTCGCTGCACGAGGGGCTCGCGATGGCGGCCACGTCGATCGATTCGGGTGCCGCCGTCGACACGCTCGTGCGCTGGGTGGCGTCCTCGGGGAACGGGTAGCATCCGGCCGCGATGATCCTGTCCGACGTCGACATCCGTAAGGAACTCGCGGCGGGCCGCATCGAGATCGATCCGTTCGACGACGCATGCGTCCAGCCCTCGTCCGTCGACCTGCACGTCGACCGTCAGTTCCGCGTCTTCGCCAACTCGCGGTACCCGTACATCGACGTCCGTCGCGAGATGCCGGACCTGACCGAGATGGTCGAGGTCGCCGGCGACGAGGCCTTCATCCTGCACCCCGGCGAGTTCGTGCTCGGCTCGACGATCGAACGGGTGGCGCTGCCCGACGACCTGGTCGCGCGTCTCGAGGGCAAGTCGAGCCTCGGGCGTCTCGGGTTGCTGATCCACTCCACCGCCGGCTACGTCGACCCCGGCTGGGACGGCTTCCTGACGCTCGAGCTGTCGAACGTCGCGAACCTGCCGATCACGATCTACCCCGACATGAAGATCGGTCAGATCTCGTTCTTCCGGCTGAGCACGCCCGCCGAGGTCCCGTACGGCGCGAAGGGAACCAAGAGCAAGTACCAGGGCCAGCGAGGTCCGACCGCGAGCCGCTTCTTCGAGGAGTTCGGCGACCGCGAGACCTAGCGGGAGCCGGCGTCGCCCTCGTGCCGGTCGGGCGCCGAGGGGGAGGTCCCGGGCGGCGCGTCGGTCGTGTCGTCCTTCCGGTCCGCGAAGCGGTTGGACGCCTTGGCCTTCAAGGCGCGGTACCAGGCGTCCTCGTACGCGTCCTCGTCCGGCTCCGGTGGGGGCCGGTATCGATCAGTCGACATCGCCGCTCTCCTGTCGAACGCTCGGCTAGTGCCCGGATCCCATCGTGCGGCCGAGGGCCTCCACCGGCTGCAGCCCCGGCCCGATGCCCATCGAGACGGCCGCCATCGCGGCCTGCGTGCGGTTGGTGACGCTCAGCTTGCGGAAGATCGCGGCCAGGTGGGCTTTCACCGTCTTCTCCGACAGGAACAGCGCGCGCGAGATGTCTCGGTTGCTCCGTCCCTCGGCGAGGAGCGCGAGGATGTCGGTCTCGCGCTGGGTGAGCGACCCGGCCGTGCGGACCGACGGGGTCCCGTCGCCCGTGACCCCGCCCTCGATCGACTCGAACAGGTTCTGGATCACCTTCGGGGACAGCACGTTCCCGCCGCCGGACAGCGCGACGTTGATCGCCTGCTCCAGATCCTCGGGCGTGGCGTCCTTCAGCATGTACCCGGCGGCGCCCTCGGCGAGCGCGCGACGGACGTAGTGCGCGTGGTCGAACGACGTCAGCATGATCACGGGCAGATCCGGCCAACGGTTCTTCACGTCGTGCAGCAGCTCGAGGCCGTCGGCATCGGGCATGCGCACGTCGACCAGTGCGATGTCGATCGTCCCGGTGGACAGCTGCTCGAGCGCCTCGGTCGCGCTCCCTGCTTCGATCACCTCTGCGTCGGGGAAGCACTCGCGGATCACGTGTCCCATCCCGCGGCGCACCAGCGCATGGTCGTCGACGACGAGCACCTTCACGGGCTTACTCCTTGTCCGTAACGGGGCAGCCTCGCGACGACCCGCGTTCCTTTGCCCGGCGCCGATCTGACGTCGAGCGTTCCGTGGACGTCGGCGACCCGCCGACGCAACATGTCCAGGCCCAGATGACCGGCGACGGGCTCGTGCTCCGAGCTCTCGAAGCCTCGGCCGTGGTCCTCGACGCTGACCTCGACCGAACGATCGGATGCCAGGACGCGCACCGCGACCTCGCGGCCGTCCGCGTGCTTGGCGGCGTTGGCGATGCCTTCCCGGATCACCGACGACGCCGCTTCCAGCACCGACGGCGATACCTCGGCCAGGTCGCCCTCGATCGACCACGTCGCGGGGAGCTGCCAGCGGTCCAGGACGCTCCGCAGGAGCTCCTCGATCGGCTGCACCGCCCCGGGTGTGGCCGGTGTCAGGTTGGCGAGCACGCCGCGGATCTCGTCGAGCGCCCTGCGCAATTCGTCGACCGCCCGGCGGAGCGCCTCGACGGCCTCCGACGGCGCGACCTCGACGCGGTGCGCGAGCGACTCGAGCTCGAGGACGGACGCGGTGATCACCTGCGTGAGCCCGTCGTGGATCGCGTACGCGAGACGAGCCCGGTCGCCCTCGACCGGCGCGTCGAGGTCCGGGGAGACCTCGAGCACCTCGTCGGGTCGTCCGAAGCCCTCGGCGGACGTCGCCTCGCCCCGGAGCGTCATCGCTTCCACCGTCCTCCGTTCTCCTGCATGGTCTTCTGTCTGGTCCTCTGGCGGTGCCCGCCGATCGGTCCGTGCTTGTGCCGGCGCGCACCTCCGGTCGGTACCCCCCAGCGAGGGGACGCCGAGTCCGTTCGGTCTAGTTCTCATTTCGGTCGTTCGGGGCGGTGGCTTGAACACGCCTGTTCAGGACATGCAACGAGCCTCAGGCACCGGGCCGAGCCCGTCAGGCGGGGTCGAGCGCGGTCAGGGGTTCGGGCCGACGACCGAGCGCGCGAGCACCTGCGCGAGATCGAGCACCTCGGTGCGCCCGCCGCGGGCCCGCTCACCGTCGTCGAGCATGATCAGGCAGTACGGGCACGCGACCCCGACGGTGTCGGCGCCCGTGGAGGCGGCCTCGTCGGCGCGCTCCTCGTTGATCCGCTTGCCGATCCGTTCCTCCATCCACATCCGGGCGCCGCCCGCCCCGCAGCAGAGCGCGCGCTCGCCGTGACGCGGCATCTCCACGGTCCGAACGCCGGGCACCGCCTCCAGCGCGGCGCGCGGGTCCCGGTAGACGCCGTTGTGGCGTCCGAGGTAGCACGGGTCGTGGTAGGTGAGCGTGGCGGAGACCTCGCCGGTCGGCCGAAGGCGGCCCTCGGCCACCAGCTGCGCGAACAGCTGGGAGTGGTGGATCACCTCGAACGTCCCACCGTAGTCGGGGTACTCGTTGCGCAGCGTGTTGAAACAGTGCGGGCAGTTCGCGATCACCTTGGTCACGCCGGCCCCCGAGAGCGTCTGGACGTTCTGCTCGGCCATGGTCTGGAACAGGTACTCGTTGCCGATGCGGCGAGCCGGGTCGCCGGTGCACAGCTCGCGCGGTCCGAGGATCGCGAAGGAGACGCCCGCCCGCTGGAGCAGCTGGACCACCGCCTTCGAGATCGAGGTCGCCCGGTCGTCGAACGCGCCCGCGCACCCGACCCAATACAGGTACTCGGGGGCCCGCGTCCCCTCCTCGATCACGCGGACCTCGAGGCCCTCGGCCCAGTCGGCGCGCTGCGCCTGCGGCATGCCCCACGGGTTGCCGGCGCTCTCGAGGTTGCGGAGCAGCGCCCCGGCCTCGGCGGGGAACCGTGACTCCGCCATCACGAGGTTGCGGCGCAGGTCGACGATCGTGTCGACGTGCTCGATGTCGACCGGGCACTCCTGCATGCAGGCGCCGCACGTCGTGCAGCCCCACAGGACCTCCTCGTCGACGATCCCGGGCACGAGGGGGACCGGCTCGAGCTCGGTGCCCGCCGCCCTGGCATCCAGGATCTGCGGGCCCTGCTCGAACAGGTGGTCCCGAAGGTTCATCACCAGGAGCTTGGGCGAGAGCGGCTTGCCCGTATTCCACGCCGGGCACGCGCTCTGGCAGCGCCCGCACTCGGTGCACGCGTACAGGTCCAGCGTCTGCTTCCAGGTGAGGTCGGTGATCGTCGCCGCACCGAGATGCACGTCCTCGGTCTCGGCGCTCTCGAGATCGATCCGGAGGGGGGTCAGGGTGCCCCGAGGCCGCGTGCTCGCGAAGTAGACGTTGATCGCGCTCGTCGCGATGTGCAGGTGCTTGGAGTACCCGAGGTAGACGAGGAACCCCAGGATGATCGCCACGTGGACCCACTGGAAGGTCCGCATCGATACCCGCTGCCACCCCTCGGACATCCAGGTGAACAGGGAGGACGCGGCCGTGGACACGGGTGTCCACCACGTGTCCGGCGCGTACCCGGCGGCGATCCGAGCGCCGCGCGCCAGGAAGAGCGTGGCGATGATCAGGAAGATCAGCGCGAGGATCCGGTACGCCTCCCACCGGTGGCTGCCGACGAAGCGTTCCGGGCGTTGGAACAGCCGGATACCGACCGCGATCGCGATCCCGACCAGGACGCCGGCCGCGAACACGTCCTGGACCAGGCCCAGCCAGTCGGTGCCGCCGATCAGCGGCAGCTCGAAGGTCGGATCGATCAGCTCGCCCATGACCTCGAGGATCGTGGTGAGCAGGATCAGGAAGCCCCAGAAGATGAGCGCATGCATGAGGCCGGGGAGCGCGCGTTGGAAGAGCTTGCGTTGCCCGAGAACCTCGACGCCCTCGCGGGCCACCCGGTGGGGGACGTCCCCCTTGCGCTCGACCGGGCGGCCGAGCCGCACGAGACGGGTGAGCAGCCGGGCTCGCCTGGCGGCCAGGCCCCCGGCGACCACCACGAGCACGGCGAGGAGGCCGGCACGCACGAGCATCGGCGGGAGCATACCCCGCCCCGCCGCTCGGAACCGCGGGCCGTCTCGGAGGCGGCCGCAGGATCCTCGGACGACCTCGCCGCGGGTCGGAATAGTACCCAGGCAGGCACGAAGTTGATACCAACGCACTCAAGGTTCTATATTCAGAGCCACTGAAGGACGTCCGAACGAAGGAGGCAACCCGATGGCACGTGCGGTGGGGATCGACCTGGGGACGACGAACTCGGTGGTCTCGGTGCTCGAGGCCGGCGAGCCCGTCGTCATCCCGAACGCCGAGGGCTCCCGAACCACCCCCTCGGTGGTGGGGTTCGCCAAGAACGGCGAGATCGTGGTCGGCGAGGTCGCCAAGCGCCAGGCCATCACGAACCCGGATCGAACGGTCCGGTCCGTGAAGCGGCACATGGGCGAGAAGGACTGGGGACCCGACGTCGACGGCAAGGCGTGGACGCCGCAGGAGATCTCCGCGCAGATCCTCGGCAAGCTGAAGCGCGACGCCGAGGCGTACCTCGGCGACACGGTCGGCCAGGCCGTGGTCACGGTGCCCGCGTACTTCGACGACTCGCAGCGCCAGGCCACCAAGGAGGCCGGCCAGATCGCGGGGCTCGAGGTGCTCCGCATCATCAACGAGCCGACGGCCGCGGCGCTCGCGTACGGGCTCGACAAGCAGCACGACCAGACGATCCTCGTGTTCGACCTCGGGGGCGGGACGTTCGACGTCTCGCTGCTCGAGATCGGCGAGGGCGTGTTCGAGGTCAAGGCCACCCACGGCGACACGCAGCTGGGCGGCGACGACTGGGATCAGCGCGTGATCGACTGGATGGTCAAGGAGTTCAAGAACAACTACGGGGTCGACCTCGGGGCCGACCGGATGGCGCTCCAGCGCCTGAAGGAGGCGGCCGAGAAGGCCAAGATCGAGCTCTCGCAGGTGAGCGAGGCCACGATCAACCTGCCGTTCGTCTCGGCCGGCGCCGACGGCCCGCTGCACCTGGAGATGAAGCTCACGCGCAGCGAGTTCGAGCGGATGACCGAGGACCTGGTCCAGCGCACGCGCGAGCCGTTCGAGCTCGCGGTCAAGGACTGGGGCAAGAGCGTCGAGGGGATCGACCACATCATCCTGGTCGGCGGGTCGACACGGATGCCGATGATCCAGGAGCTCGTCAAGGAGCTCACCGGCGGCAAGGAGCCGCACAAGGGCGTGAACCCCGACGAGGTCGTGGCCGTCGGCGCGGCGATCCAGGCCGGCGTCCTCAAGGGGGACGTGAAGGACATCCTGCTCCTGGACGTGACGCCCCTGACGCTCGGCGTCGAGACCAAGGGCGGCATCTTCACCCGGCTGATCGAGCGCAACACGACGATCCCGACGCGCAAGTCGGAGATCTTCACGACCGCCGACGACAACCAGAGCAACGTCGAGATCCACGTCCTGCAGGGCGAGGCCGAGACCGTCTACTCGCCGGGCGTGCGATCGCTCGGCAAGTTCATGCTGACGGGACTCCCCCCCGCGCCGCGTGGGATGCCGCAGATCGAGGTCGCGTTCGACATCGACGCCAACGGCATCGTGAACGTGTCCGCCAAGGACATGGCCACCGGCCGGGAGCAGGCGATGACGATCACCGGGGGCACGGCCCTGTCCAAGGAGGACATCGACGGCATGGTCCGGGACGCCGAGAAGTTCGCGGCCGAGGACCACTCCCGTCGAGAGGCCGCCGAGGTGCGCAACCAGGCCGACCAGCTCACGTACCAGGTCGACCGTTCGATCGAGGAATGGGGCGACAAGGTGCCCGAACCCGACCGCGAGGAACTGAGGAAGCTCAACGAGGAGCTGAAGGAGTCCCTCAAGGGTGAGGACGTCGAGAAGATCAAGGCCGGGACCGACGCCGTGATGCGGACCTTCCAGCGCATCGGCCAGGCGATGTACCAGCAGACGCCGGAGGGCCAGCAGACCGCGGCCGCCGCGGCCGGCGGGGCGCCGGGCGCCGAGCCCGAAGGCGAGGGCGAGAACGACGTGGTCGAGGGCGAGATCGTGGACGAAGGGGGAGAGCGATGACCGAGCCGACCCGGTTCACGGTGAGGGCGGACTCGTGACCCATCACGACCACGACATGCCCGACGAGCGTCCGCCGAAGGTCCGCGTCGTCGACAAGCGCCGGTACCGCGACGCCGAGCCGGCGGGCGTCGACGACGGCACGGCGGGATCCGGCGAACCAACCCCGCCCGACGAGGCGGACGAGCTGGCGCGCGCGAGGACGCAGGCGGCCGAGTACCGCGACCACCTGCAGCGGCTCCAGGCGGAGTTCGAGAACTACCGCAAGCGGATGACCCGGTCGCAGGAGCGGCTGGTCGACGCGGAGCTCCAGCGGTTCGTGCAGCAGCTGCTCGAGGTGCTGGACGAGTTCGACCTCGCCCTGATCGCCGCCGAGCGGCAGCCCGATTTCGAGGCCTTCCGCAAGGGGGTCGAGCTCGTGTACGCCAAGCTCGCCGAGACCCTGCGGACCGAGGGGCTCGAGCGGATCGAGGCCGAGGGCAAGGCGTTCGACCCCAACGAGCATGAGGCGCTGATGCAGACCGGCGAGGGCGAAGGCGAGCCGCACGTCGCGGAGATCTTCCGCCAGGGGTACCGGCTGCGGGGCACCGTGATCCGTCCCGCGAGCGTTCGTGTCGAACGCGCGTAGCGCGCGAGAGGAGCTGGGGTGAACGGCGACGTCCGTCGCGAGTGGTTCGAGAAGGACTACTACCAGGTGCTCGGCGTGGCCAAGAACGCCACCGCGGCCGAGATCAAGAAGGCGTACCGCAAGCTCGCGCAGCAGCACCACCCCGACGCCAACCCCGGGAACAAGGACGCCGAAGATCGGTTCAAGGAGATCTCGGCGGCCCACGACGTGCTCGGCGACGAGGAGAAGCGCACGCAGTACGACCAGGTTCGCGAGATGGCCTCGTCCGGGTACGGGGCCGGCGCCGGCGGAGGGTTCCCCGGCGGAGGCGGCGGGTTCTCCGGCGGTTTCCCGGGCGGTGTGCGGTTCGAGGACCTGGGCGATCTCGGCGACCTGTTCGGCGGGCTGTTCGGCGGGGCGGGGCGAGGCGGCGGGCAGCGAGCGTCGCGCGGCACCGATCTCGAGACGACCGTGACGATCTCGTTCGACGACGCGATGCAGGGGACCACGGTACCGGTTCGGATCCAGGGGCCCGCCCCGTGCGAGACCTGCCGTGGGAGCGGCGCTGCGCCGGGCACGAGCCCGACGACGTGCACCCGCTGTGGGGGTTCGGGCGCGGTGGCCGTGAACCAAGGGCCGTTCCAGATGAGCCAGCCCTGTCCCGTCTGTCGCGGTTCGGGCCGCGTCGTCGAGACGCCCTGCCCGACCTGCGGCGGCAGCGGCAGCCGGCGTCGGACGCGGACGTTCCAGGTGAAGATCCCCGCCGGCGTCCAGGACGGGGCTCGGATCCGGCTCGCGGGTCGGGGCGAACCCGGAGCGGCGGGTGGCCAGCCGGGCGACCTGTACGTGCGCGTCCGCGTGCAGCAGCACGCCTTCTTCGGACGGGCGGGCCACGATCTGACGCTCGAGCTGCCCGTCACCTACCCCGAGGCGGCACTGGGTGCGGACGTCCGCGTCCCGACGCTGAACGGCCCCGTCACGATGAAGGTCCCTGCCGGGACGCCCAACGGCAAGACGTTCAGGCTCAAGGGCAAGGGCGCCCCCAAGCGTGGTGGGAACGGCGACCTGCTGGTGACGACCCGCGTCGAGGTCCCCCGGAAGCTCTCACGGTCCGAGAAGGACCTGCTCAAGCAGCTCCGCGAGAGCGAGAAGGAGTCGCCGCGCCGTCGTCTGGGCGTGGAGACGTGAGGAGGGCCGCATCGTGAGCGACACACCCGAACGCGGCGGCGAGCGCTCCGAGGAGCGGGCCGTCTACATCATCAGCGTGGCGGCCGAGCTCTCGGGCGTGCATCCGCAGACCCTGCGCATGTACGAACGGCGAGGGCTCCTCGCGCCCAAGCGGACCACCGGCAACAACCGTCGGTACTCCGAGCGCGACATCGCGCGCATCCAGATGATCCAGGAGCTCACCCAGCGCGAGGGCATCAGTCTGGCGGGCGTGAAGCTGTTCATCGAGATGCGGGAGCAGCTCGCGCTCATGCGACGCCGCACCGAGGAACTCGAACGCGAGCTGATCGACCAGATCCGCCGGCGCCGCTCCGGCGCCGAGATCGTCCCGTTCCGCAGCGTTCGGTCCTTCCTGTGGGAGGAAGAGGACACCCCGTGATCGAGCTCCGCGGCGACCACGTGGTCCTGCGCGGTTTCCGACCCGAGGAGGTCGCGGTCGCCCTCGATCGCATGCAGACGCTCCCGGCGACCGAGATGGACGAGGCCGCCACCGCCGAACGGCGGGAGCGGCTGGAGCGTTCGGGCGAGCGGAACGGGTCGGAGATCATGCTGGCGATCGAAGCCGACGGCCGTCTCGTCGGCGACGTGCAGGGTCGCTGCCCTCGGTTCGCGTTGCCGCCCGGCGTCTGGGAGCTGGGCATCGAGCTCTGGGATGCGGCCGACCGCGGCCGCGGGATCGGGAGGGAGACGGTCGCGCTGCTCTCGTCCCACCTGTTCGACCGCGAGGACGCGATCCGGGTGCAGGCGACCACCGACGTCGACAACGTCTCGATGCGCCGGGTGCTCGAGGTGCTCGGGTTCGACTTCGAGGGCGTCCTGCACGGGTTCATGCCCGACGCGGCCGGCCCGCCGCGCGACTACGCGATGTACGGCGTGACCCGAGGCGCGTGGGTGGCGCGCTAGGGCCCCAACCGCCGTCTCCTCAGGCACGGATCGAGCCGCACGGCCTCAGTTCCGTGCCCCCGGATTCCGATACGTGGCGCATGAACCCTTGGCTCAGGGTGCTCGTGGCGTTCGGCGTCGCGATCGCGGCGGCGCTGTTCCTCAAGGTCCTGCCGCCGCTGATCGTGCTGGTGTTCTTCATCGGCGGCATCGCCGCGGTGAACCTCCGGCTCCGGCGCAAGGTCAAGGACGAGCGGGCGGGGTTCTCGAGCGAGGTGCTCGGCCTGAAGCTCGAGCGGGAGGATCCGTTCGGACTGACCGGCTATCCGTTCGCGCTGTTCTCGCGGTGCGACGCGGGTTCGATCGAGGACGTCCGTTGGGGAACGTGGCGCGGCCTCGAGGTGAAGCGCTTCGACCTGGGGTGCACGACACGCCCGGGAGAGCAGGTGCGCTTCGCGTGCGCCATCGGTCCCACCGTCCCGGCGCCCGTGCCGCTGGTCGTCGAGGCGGCGAAGTGGGGGACCCTGCTCGGCGATCCGCCGTTCGACGCGGTCGACGTCGGGGCTGCCGAGAGCGAGGGCGGCTACGCGGTTCGGTGTGCCGATCCAGGGGTCGGGCGTGCGCTCGTGGGTCCCGAGATGCTCCGGTGGCTGGGCGACCTCGAGGAGCCGTGGGGGTTCGAGATCCACGGATCCCTCGCGCTGGTCTACGGTCCGCCCTCCTCCGTCGAGGAACCGCTCGAACGCTTGCATGCGTTCGTGGGCCTCGCCGGGGCGGCGCTGACGCCGGCCGGGACGGAGACGGTCCCACCGCGACCCGATGCGCCCTCGGAGGGCGGCGGAGGGTTGGGAGCCCGGAGCGAAGCATCGTAGCGTGAGCCCGTGAGCGATCCGGGCTCGAACACCGAACGGCCCCGGCTCCTGCGCCGCAGCCGGGACGATCGCGTGATCGGCGGCGTCTGCGGCGGGCTCGGCCGGTATCTGGGCGTGGACCCCGTGCTGTTGCGGATCGCGATGGTCATCCTCGCGATCGCCGGCGGTGGCGGCATCCTGATCTACCTCGTGGCGTGGGTGCTGATCCCCGCCGAACGCGACGGCGAGGACCTCGGTTCGGCGCGGCCGGTTGAGGCGGACGCGACGCGGTTGATCGTCGGTGGCTTGCTGATCGCGATCGGGACGATCCTGCTCTTGAACCTGTCGCTGCCGCCGGCTCGGCAGGTACTTCTGGCCGCTCGCGCTGATCGCGATCGGCGTCGCCGTCGTAGTCCAGGCGTCGGCGTCGCGGCGATGAGCGAGGGGATGCCCCCGCCGCCGGCTCGCCCGGCGAGCCCGTGGGCCGGTCGAGCCGTCCTCGGGTTCGTGCTGGCGCTGCTCGGCCTCGGGTGGCTGCTCGAGACGCTCGACGTCGACGTCCCCTGGGACCTGCTGCTGCCGGTGGCGCTGATCGGCATCGGCGGCGTGCTCGTCGTCTCGGCGCGCTCGAACGCCGCACAGGGCGGGCTGATCGCCGCCGGGGTGGTCCTGACCGTCCTCCTGCTGATCGGGACGGCGATCGATGTCGCCCCTCGGCGGTGGCGTGGGCGATCGGACGGTGCGTCCCACCGGCACGCGGATCGAACCCGAGATCGAGCGCGCGATCGGGACGCTGACGCTGGACCTGACCGAGGTCGATTTCGACGCGATCGGGGCTCCCCTCGACGTGCGGGCGCACGTGGGGATCGGACAGCTGGTCATCCTCGTGCCGCAGGGCGCGCCGGTGCAGGTGGACGCGCACGCCGGTCTGGGGAGCGTGCAGGTGGACGGCCGTCAGACGGGCGGGCTCGGCGCCGAGCTCTCGTCGCCACCGAGCGGCGCCAGGTCGGTGCTGGTCGATGCCAGCGTCGGGATCGGGGAGGTGCGGGTCGAACATGACTGACCCCGCGCTCAACCGGTCTGCCTTGGTCGCAGGCGTGTTCTTCATCGCGGCCGGCGCCGTCTTCCTGCTCGAGCGCCTCGGCGTGTGGGACGTGTCGCTGCGCGTGCTCGGTCCGGTGTTGCTGATCACGCTCGGGCTCGCGATCATCCTGGGCGGCCGGAGGCACGAACCGCCCTCCTGACGCGCGGGTCGCCGCCGACCCCCCTACGGGCTAGGCTTCGCGTCGACTCTTCAGCAGAAAGGAACGACCGTGGGCTGGACCATCGCGATCATCGGCGGGATCATCCTGCTGATCCTGATCTTCGGCGTCGTCTCGTACAACCGGTTCGTCTCCCAGCGCCAGCTGATCAAGGATGCCTGGGCGAACATCGACACCGAGCTGCGCCGCCGGTACGACCTGATCCCCAACCTCGTCGAGTCCGTCCGCGGCTACGCGTCGCACGAGCGCACCGTGTTCGAGAACGTGACCCGGGCTCGAGCGGCCGCCGCGTCGGCCACCGGCTCGCCGGCGGCCCAGGCGGCCGCCGAGGGGCCGCTCGTCGCCGCCCTGCGACAGCTGTTCGCCGTCGTCGAGAACTACCCGGACCTGAAGGCGAACCAGAACTTCCTCGCGCTGCAACAGGAGCTCGCCAACACGGAGGATCGCCTGCAGACGTCGCGCCGCTTCTACAACGCCAACGTGCGCGACTACAACCAGCGCGTGAAGCAGTTCCCCTCCGTGATCATCGCGTCGAGCTTCCACTTCAAGGAAGAGGAGTTCTTCGAGATCGAGGACGCGCTGCGCGAGGCCGGCGCCCCGCAGGTGGCGTTCGGCGGCGAGGGGCCCGGGGTGACGTTCGGCGGGCCCGAGATCCCGCCGGCCGCGCCGCCGCCCGCGCCGACCGCGGAGCCGTCCGGGACGCCGCCACCGCCGCCCGGGACGCCCGACGCGTAGCGGCTAGCGGCTCGGGACCTCGGCGGGCTCCGGCAGGAGCTCGGGCGAGGGGCCGCACCCCTCGAGCATCGTCGCGCGCCGGACGTCACCCGTGAGCAGCGTCCAGACGATCGCCCAGACGAACGCGACGCCCCCCATCGCGAGGGCCGTCGTCTCGGCGGTGAAGACGTCGGCGAGCCAGCCCGTCAGGATGGCGGACAGGCCGAACGTCAGCGTGACGAGCATCGCCGTCGACGGCGAAGATGCGCCCCCGGATCCGGTCGGGCACGACCCGCTGGAGCCCGTACGACGACAGCGTCCACTGGGCGCCGCCGCCGATGTGCGCGATCAGGACCGCGCCCATCGCGAACCCGAGCGCGGGCGCCAGGCCGAGGAGCGCGTACCCGACCCCGAACGTGGCGAGCGCGCCGCCGATCGCGCCGAACAGCCGCCGGTCCTGCGGGCCGGCGAGGGACCTTCCGAGGAACGGGCCGATCAGCGCCCCGACCCCGCGCGCCGCCATCAGCAGGCCGAGCCCGATCGTCGCCCGCATGGAACGTCGCCGAGCGCGAGGATCGGCAGGAGCACGAGCACGCCCCCGGCGATCCCCCAGCCGAACTTCACCGCGAGCAGCGCGAGGACCCGATGGTCCTTCCGCGCGTAGCGCACGGTCTCGACGGTGTCCTCCCGCAGGCTGGGACGTTCGTGGACCGTCCGGTCGCTCGGCGAAGGTGGCGTGGATCCCGAGGATCAGCAGGGCGGAGAGCACGAACGAGGCCGAGTCCACGACGATCGCAACATCCGACCCGAACACCCCCGCCACGACGCCGCCGAGGGCGCCGCCGACCGCGAGCATCGTGCCCCACAGCGACCCCGAGAGTGCGTTCGCGACGGACAGGTCGCGCTCGTCCACCAGGTTGGGCATCGCCGCCATCGAGGCCGGCTCGAAGGCCGCCGCGAACACCGCCGTCCCGGCCAGCAGGACGTAGACGAGCCACGCGAGGTCCTCGGTCCGCACCAGGAGGAACCCGAGCACCAGGACCGCCCGGGCGAGGTCGCAGGCGATCATGAGC
Organism: uncultured Actinomycetes bacterium; assembly: GCA_963778545.1. Taxonomy (GTDB): domain Bacteria; phylum Actinomycetota; class UBA4738; order UBA4738; family HRBIN12; genus DASSJM01. The sequence goes on from CAVZUW010000018.1 coordinate 311,923, forward strand.
CGGCGCCGATCGAGCCGGTCCGCGAGCACGCCGGCGAACGGCGAAGCCGCGAAGTACGTGAGGTCCTGGGCCGCGATCGTGAAGGCCACCGCGATCGCCTGACCGGTCAGGTCGAGCATCAGCCCGAACAGGGCGATCAGCAGGAACCAGTCCCCACCCAGCGAGATCACCGACGCGAGGTACAGCCGGCGGAAGTTCCGGTTGCGCCGGAGCAGGGAGACGGAGGCTCGAAAGCCGCCCTGCGCCTGGTCCGGTTCGCGCGCTTCCACGTCGATTTGCAAGACTACCGGCGGAGGACCCGATCGAAGGAGGCCAGCGCATGGGGCTCGACGGGGTCACGTGGTTCCGGCAGGCGGCGTTCCGGTGGCAGGGCGACGGTCCGGTGGTGTACGTCGATCCGTGGGGCATCACGGACGACGTGCCCGCGGACGTCATCCTCATCACGCACGCGCATCACGACCATCTCCAGCCGCACGAGATCGAGCGCCTGCGCACGTCCTCGACGACGATCGTGGCTCCGCGCGACGTCGCCGACGAGCTGACCGGCGACGTCACGCCGATCGAGCCCGGCGGGTCCGTGGAGGCCGGCGGGCTCAAGGTCCAGGCGGTGCCCGCCTACAACACCGCCGAGGAGCGCCTGGACATGCATCCGAAGTCGAACGGCTGGGTGGGATACGTCTTCGAGTTCGGCGGGCGGACCTTCTACCACGCGGGTGACACCGACGCGCTGCCGGAGCTCGAGAGCCTCGACCCGGACGTGGCGATGGTGCCGATCGGCGGCACGTACACGATGGACTGGGAGGAGGCGGCCGGATTCGTGAAGGCGATGGAGCCGCGGATGGCCGTCCCGATGCACTACGGGTTCGTCGTCTGCTCGCCGTCGCACGCCGGGCGGTTCCGCAAGGGCGCGCAGCCCGTGCCGGTCGAGATCTTGGAGCCCACGAACCCGTTCGAGCAAACCTAGAAGAAGGAGTGACGAGATGGCGCTCGGGTACGACAGGCCGCTGGACATCCTGGCGTTCGACCATCGAGGGTCGTTCCAGAAGAAGTTCTTCGGCGTCACGGGGGAGCCGAACGAGGAGGAGACGGTACGGATCTCCGACGCCAAGCGCGTGATCTACGAGGGCGCGAAACGGGCCCTGGATGAGGGCGTCGACGCGGAGACGGCCGGCGTCCTGGTGGACGAGCAGTTCGGGGCCGACATCGCGCGCGACGCGAAGGCCGCGGGGTTCCGGCTCGCGATGCCGGTCGAGAAGAGCGGGCAGGAGGAGTTCGATTTCCAGTACGGCGAGGACTTCGGCGCGCACATCGAGGCCTTCGACCCGAACTTCTCCAAGGTGCTGGTCCGGTACAACACCGAGGGCGACCAGGAGATGAACGAGCGCCAGTCCGGCCGGCTCGAGCGGCTCGGCGACTGGCTGCACGAACACGGACGCCTGTTCCTGTTCGAGCTGCTCGTGCCGCTCGACGCCCGAACAGATCGAGGCCGCCGGGGGCGACGAGCAGCGCTGGGACTCGCAGGAGCGGCCCAAGTTGATGAAGGTGGCGATCGAGGAGCTGCAGGACCGAGGCGTCGAACCCGACATCTGGAAGATCGAGGGCATCGACCGGCGCGAGGACTGCGAGACGATCTCGGCCACCACGCGGCGGGACGGGCGCGACGGGGTGGCGTGCGTCGTGCTCGGCCGGGGGGCCGACGACGCGGCGGTCGATCACTGGCTGCGGATGGGTTCGGGCGTGCCGGGCTACATCGGGTTCGCGATCGGGCGTTCGATCTGGTGGGATCCGCTGAAGGGGTTCGTGGACGGCAACCTCGGTCGCGAGGAGGCCGCCAAGCAGATCGCCGCCAACTATCGGCGGTTCATCGACGTCTACAACGGGAGGTAGGAGTGGCGATGGCAGTCATCAAGACGATCGACCTGGTCGGGGTGTCGTCCGAGTCGTGGCGGGACGCGGCCCATCAAGCGCTGGCCGAGGCCGCCAAGACGATCCGAGGCATCGAATCGATGGACATCCTCGGCACCTCGGCGGTCGTGGCGGACGGCACGATCTCCGAGTACCACACGCAGGTCCGGATCAGCTTCCGTATCGAGCGTTCGTAGCCGAGCAGGCGCTCGGGGCGCGGCGGACGTCGGGGCTAGACTGACCGCATGCCGGCCTCCGTCGTCGTCGGGACCCAGTGGGGGGACGAGGGCAAGGGCAAGGCGACCGACTACCTGGCCGACCGCATGGACCTGGTCGTGCGGTACCAGGGCGGGAACAACGCCGGCCACACGATCTTGGCCGAGGGGCACACGCTCAAGCTCCAGCTGATCCCCTCGGGGGTCCTGTACCCGCACATCACCTCGGTGATCGCGGACGGCGTGGTCGTGGATCCCCGCGTCCTGCTGGACGAGCTGGACGGGCTCGAGGCGGTCGGCGTCGACCCCTCCAAGCTGGTCGTCTCGGGCAACTGCCACATGATCATGCCGTACCACCTCGAGCTCGAGCGCGTGACCGAACGGTTCCTCGGCACGAACGCGCTCGGCACGACCAAGCGCGGGATCGGGCCCGCGTACGGGGACAAGGCCGCGCGGATCGGGCTCCGGATCCAGGACCTGTTCGACGAGAAGATCTTCCGCGAGAAGCTCGACGTCGTGCTGCGCGAGAAGAACCAGATCCTGACCCGCATCTACGGCCGGCTCCCGATGGTCGCGGGGACCGATCGTCGACGACTACATGCGCTACGCCGAGCGGCTGCGCCCGCGCGTGACCGACACGTCCAAGCTCCTGCACGACGCGCTCCGCGAGGGCAAGGAGGTGCTGCTCGAGGGCGCGCAGGGCACGATGCTCGACCTCGACAAGGGGACCTATCCGTTCGTCACGTCGTCGAACCCCGTCACGGGGTACGCGCTCGCCTCCGCCGGCATCGGCCCGCGGGAGGTGGGGCGCGTGATCGGGATCACGAAGGCGTACGTGACGCGGGTCGGCGCGGGCCCGTTCCCGACCGAGGATCACGGTCCCGGGGGCGACCGCCTGGGCGAACGCGGGCAGGAGTTCGGCACCGTGACGGGCCGCAAGCGCCGCTGCGGCTGGTTCGATGCGGTGATCCTGCGGTACGCCGCCCGCGTGAACGGGCTGACCGAGCTGTTCGTCACCAAGCTCGACGTCCTGTCCGGGTTCGAGACCGTCCGGGTCTGCACCGCGTACCGCGCCGAGGAGGAGACGTTCGAGGACGTCCCGCCGCACCAATCGCTGTTCCACAAGGCGGAGCCGGTCTACGAGGAACTCGAGGGCTGGCGGGAGGAGATCGGCGGGGCCACGTCGTTCGTCGACCTGCCCGCCGCGGCCCGGAAGTACCTCGAGCGGATCCAGGAGCTGGTCGGCGTGCCGGTCGGTGTCGTCTCGGTCGGACCGGGCCGCGAGCAGAGCCTGACCGCGGACGTGGGATGACCGTGCCCGCGCGGGACGGCGGTCGTCCCGCCACGACCGCGCGATGAGGGTCCTGGTGGTCGGGGCCGGCGGGCGCGAGCACGCGCTCGCCTGGCGGCTCGCCCGTGACCCCTCGGTCGACCGGGTGCTGGCCGCCCCGGGGAACCCCGGCATCGCCCGGGAGGCGTCGTGCCTCGACGTCGCCGCCGACGACGCCGACGGCCTGCTCGCCCTCGTCGAGCGCGAACGCGTCGACCTCACGGTCGTCGGCCCGGAGGGTCCGCTCGTCGCCGGTCTGGCCGACGAGCTCTCGGCACGGGGACACCCGGTGTTCGGGCCGTCGGCCGAGGCGGCGAGGCTCGAGGGCTCCAAGGCGTGGGCGAAGGACCTGTGCGAGCGGTACGGCATCCCGGCGGCGGGGACCCTCAGCGCCTCGACGATGTCCGAGGCGCTCGGCGCGCTCGATGCGTTCGGGCCCCCGTACGTGGTCAAGGCCGACGGACTCGCCGCGGGCAAGGGCGTCGTGATCACCGAGGAACGCGACGAGGCGGTCCGTGCGCTCGAGCGCGCCCTCGTGGACGGGGAGTTCGGCGACGCGGGGTCGACCGTGGTCGTCGAGGAGCACCTGTCGGGACCCGAGGTCTCGGCGTTCGCGCTCGCCGACGGATCGACGTCGCTCCCGCTGGGGTTCGCGCAGGACTTCAAGCGCGTCGGGGACCACGACGCCGGACCCAACACCGGGGGGATGGGGGCGTATTCGCCGCTGCCGTTCGTCGACGACGCGATGGCGGAGCGGATCCGCACCGAGATCCTCGACCGGACCGTCCGGGCGATGGCCGCGGAAGGGGTCCCGTACCGAGGGGTCCTCTACGCCGGCCTGATGCTGACCGAACGCGGGCCCATGGTGCTCGAGTTCAACTGCCGGTTCGGCGACCCCGAGACCCAGGTCCTGATGCCGCGGCTCCGGTCCGAGCCCGCCGAACTGCTCCTCGCGTGCGCCCGCGGCGAGCTGGGGCGCTCCGAGGTGGACCTGAGGCCGGGGGCATGCGTGACCGTCGTCCTCGCCTCGGGCGGCTACCCAGGGGCCTACGAGACGGGATTCGAGATCCGAGGGCTCGACGCGGCCGGGGGCGTGGAGGGCGCGACCGTGTTCCATTCGGGCACGGCGGAGCGGCAGGGTAGAGTGGTCACGGCGGGAGGACGGGTGCTGTCGGTGAGCGCGACCGGAGCGTCGATCTACGAGGCCCGGGACCGCGCGTACCACGCCAGCGCGCTCGTCTCCTTCGAGGGGATGCGTCACCGGACGGACATCGCGGCATTCGCGGCGAAGGAGGAGCGGAGGATGAGCGACCCGGCACCGCTGGTCGGCGTGCTGGTCGGCTCGGCGGCCGAGCTCCCGCTGATGCAGCAGGCGACCGCGATCTTGGAGAAGCTCGAGCTCCCGCACGAGATCCGCGTGATGTCGTCGTCGCGCAGCCCCGACCTGGTGGACGAGTACGCGCGGACCGCGTTCGATCGCGGGTTGAAGGCGCTCGTGTGCACGACGGGGATCTCGGGCCACCTCGCGGCCGCGGTCGCGGCCCGGACGATCGTGCCGGTGATCGGCGTACCGATCGCCACCGACCAGATGGGCGGCGAGCAGGCGCTCTACGTGACCGCGCAGATGCCGAGCGGCGTGCCGGTCGCGACGGTCGGGGTCGACTCGGCGATGAACGCGGCCGTGCTCGCCGCCGAGATCGTCGGCGTGGCCGACCCCGACGTGCAGAAGCGGCTCTGGCGGTTCAAGGACGACCTCGCGGAGGGCCTCCGGCTGTGACCGGACGCGATCCCGTCCACCCCGAACCATGATCGAGCGGTACGTCCTCCCGGAGATGGGCGCCGTCTGGGCCGACGAGGCGCGGCTCGGGCACTGGCTCGAGATCGAGATCCTCGTCGCCGAGGCACTGGCCGGGCTCGGCGTGATCCCCGACGCCGATGCGCGCGAGATCCGGGCGAAGGCGTCGTTCGACGCCGAGCGCGTCGCGGAGGTCGAGCGCGTCACCAAGCACGACGTCGCCGCGTTCGTGCAGGTCGTCGCCGGATCGGTGGGACCGGCGGGGCGCTGGGTCCACTTCGGGCTGACCTCCTCCGACGTGCTGGACACGGGGCTCGCGCTGCAGCTGCGCGACGCGTGCGACCTGCTGCTCGAACGGCTCGAACGGTTGCTCGCCGTCGCCAAGCGCCTGGCGCTCGCCAACCGCGACGTCGTGATGGCCGGCCGCACGCACGGCGTCGTCGCCGAGCCGACCAGCTTCGGCCACAAGGTCGCGCTCTGGGCGTTCGAGCTCGACCGGGACCGCGATCGGTTGCGGCGGGCGCGCGAGACCGTGAGCGTCGGCGCGATCAGCGGGGCGGTCGGCACGTACGCGCAGGTCGATCCGCGCGTCGAGGAGGAGGTGTGCGCCAAGCTCGGGCTGCGCGCCGCCGAGGCCTCGAGCCAGATCGTGGCGCGCGACCGGCATGCCGAGCTCATGGGCGCGCTCGCGATCACCGCCTCGACGCTCGACGCGATCGCGACCGAGATCCGTCACCTCGCCCGGACCGAGGTCCGCGAGGTCCAGGAGCCGTTCACGACCGGGCAGAAGGGCTCGAGCGCGATGCCCCACAAGCGGAACCCCGTCCGGTGCGAGCGCGTGACGGGCCTGGCCCGCGTGATCCGCGGCAACCTGCAGGCGGCGCTCGAGAACACGGTGCTCTGGCACGAGCGCGACATCTCGCACTCGTCGGCCGAGCGCGTGATCCTGCCCGACTCGACGATCGCGCTCCACTTCATGCTCGCCGAGATCACCGAGGTGCTCGACGGGCTCGTGATCCATCCGGAGCGGATGCGCGAGAACCTGCAGGTCGGCGGCGGGTTGGCCTTCTCCCAGAACGTGCTGCTGGCGCTCGTGGACGCGGGGCTGCCGCGCGACGAGGCCTACGCGATCGTCCAGGCCGCCGCGGCCACGGCATGGGACGAGGGCGCGTCGTTCCGCGAGCTGGTCGCCGCGGACCCCCGCGTGCGCGAACGGATCGGCGACCGGCTCGACGAGCTCTTCGACCCCTCAGCGGCGCTGCGGAACCTCGACGTCGTGTTCGACCGCCTGGAGAAGGTCGAGGTCCGCGAGGGATGAGCGGCACCGCGGCCCGGCTCCACGGACAGGGCAAGGTCCGCGACATCTACGACGTCGGCGACGACCGGGTGCTGCTCGTCGCGACCGACCGCATCAGCGCGTTCGACGTGGTCCTGCCGAACCCGATCCCGGACAAGGGCCGCGTCCTGACGGGGCTCACGCTGTTCTGGCTCGAACGCACGACCGACGTCGTCCCCAACCACCTCGCGAGCGCCGACCGGCGCGACTTCCCCGAGCCGTTCCGCAGCGAGCCGGCGCTCGCCGGCAGGGCGATGCTCGCCACCAAGGCGCAGGTGATCCCCGTCGAGTGCGTGGTGCGCGGCTACCTCACGGGTTCGGGGCTCAAGCAGTACCGGGCCGAGGGTCACGTCTGCGGCGTCGAGCTGCCGGAGGGGCTGGACGAGTCCTCGAGGCTCCCCGCCCCGATCTTCACCCCGACGACGAAGGCGGCCGAGGGGCACGACCTGCCGCTCACGTTCGACGAGACGGTCGACCTGGTCGGCCGCGGGCTCGCCGAACGCCTGCGCGAGATCTCGATCGCCCTGTACGAGCGCGGGGCCGAGGTCGCGGCCGAACGCGGGATCCTGCTCGCCGACACGAAGTTCGAGTTCGGGTTCGCCGACGGCGAGCTGATCCTGATCGACGAGGTGCTCACCCCGGATTCGTCCAGGTTCTGGCCGGCCGACGGTTACCGGGCCGGGCGCGTCCAGCCGTCGTTCGACAAGCAGTTCGTCCGCGACTGGTTGGATGCGAGCGGGTGGGACCACGAACCCCCGGCGCCCGACCTGCCCGCCGAGGTCGTCGAACGCACGTCGCTCAAGTACCGCGAGGCGTACGAGCGGGTCGCGGCGTCGCCGTTCGACCACTACCGGCACCTGAGCGGCGTGACCTCGGGCGACGACGCCGGGACCGACGCGGCCGCGCTCGAACGGCTCCGCCGGGAGCACGCGTGAACGTGCGGTTCGAGGTCCTGGTGCAGCTGAAGCCGGGGCTGCTCGATCCGCAGGGGAAGGCGGTCGAGGGCTCGCTGCCCGCCATGGGCTGGACGAACGTGCGCGGGGTGCGGGTCGGCCGGCACGTCGAGCTCACGATCGAGGCCGAGAGCGAGGAGGCCGCGCAGGCGCAGGTCGAGGAGATGGCCGCCCGGCTGTTGTCGAACCCGGTGATCGAGGAGTTCCAGGTCCTGCGGGCCGAACAGGTGGGGCGTTGAGCGACGCCGGGCGGCCGCGGATCGGCGTGGTCACGTTCCCCGGCTCGCTCGACGACCGTGACGCCCTTCGGGCGGTGCGGTTCATGGGCGGCGAGGGCGTCGCGCTCTGGCACGCCGATCGCGATCTCCGGGGCGTCGACGCCGTGATCCTGCCCGGCGGGTTCTCCTACGGGGACTACCTGCGGTGCGGCGCGATCGCGCGGTTCGCCCCGATCATGGACGAGGTTCGGGCGTTCGCGGAGGGCGGCGGCGCCGTCGTCGGGATCTGCAACGGCTTCCAGATCCTGTGCGAGGCCGGGCTGCTGCCGGGCGCGCTGATCCGGAACCGACAGCTGCGGTTCGTCTGCCGGTGGGTCGACGTGCGCGTCGAGACCTCGGTGTCGCCGCTCTCCGCGGAGCTGGTCGCCGGCGAGGTCCTGCGGGTCCCGGTCAAGCACGGCGAGGGCCAGTTCGTCGCGTCCGCCGCCGACCTCGACCGGATCGAACGCGACGGGCTCGTCGTGTTCCGCTACTGCTCGCCCGACGGCGCGATCGGCGAGCCGCACAGTCCCCAACGGCGCCTCGAACGCGATCGCCGGGCTGCGCAACGACGCGGGCAACGTGGTCGGACTCATGCCGCACCCCGAGCACGCGGTGGACCCGGACCTCGGCGCCACCGGTGGTCAGCCGATGTTCGCGTCGCTGCTGTCGTCCGCGCTCGCGCACGTCTCCGCGTGAGCGCGTCCGAGCCGCTCCACCGGCAGCTGGGGCTCACCGACGACGAGCTCGAGTCGATCCATGCCACCCTCGGCCGCGATCCCAACCGCGACGAGCTCGCGATGTACGCGGTGATGTGGTCCGAGCACTGCTCCTACAAGTCCTCGAAGGTCCACCTGCGGAACCTGCCGACCGAGGGTCCCTCGGTGCTCGTCGGGCCGGGGCAGGACGCCGGCGCGGTCGACGTAGGGGACGGCATCGCGGTGGTGTTCAAGCTCGAGTCGCACTCGCACCCCTCGGCGGTCGAGCCCTACCAGGGGGCCGCGACCGGCGTCGGCGGGATCGTCCGCGACGTGATCTCGATGGGCGCGCGTCCGATCGCGCTGCTGGACCCGCTGCGGTTCGGCCCGCTCGCCGAGGAGCGGAACCGGTGGTTGCTGGAGGGCGTCGTCGCGGGGATCGGCGGCTACGGCAACTGCATCGGCGTGCCGACGGTGGGCGGCGAGGTGCAGTTCGCGCCCGCGTACACCGCGAACCCGACCGTCAACGTGATGTGCGTCGGCGTCGCCCCGGCCGAGCGGCTCGTCACGGCCGATCGCGAGGTGCACGAGGGGTCGCTGCTGGTCCTGTTCGGCGCGGCCACCGGTCGCGACGGCATCGGCGGCGTGTCGGTGCTGGCCTCGAGCACCCTGGAGGAGGGGGCGGAGGAGCGCCGGCCGAGCGTCCAGATCGGCGACCCGTTCGCCGGCAAGCTCCTGATCGAGGCCTCGCTCGAACTGGTCGAACGCGATCTGCTCGAGGGTCTGCAGGACCTCGGCGGGGCCGGGATCACGTGCGCCGTGAGCGAGTCGGCGTCCCGGGCCGGGCTCGGCGCCGAGCTCGACCTCGACGCGGTCCCGCTGCGCGAGCCCGACCTGGAGGCGTTCGAGATCCTGACGAGCGAGTCGCAGGAACGGATGCTCGCGATCGCGCACCCGGATCGACTGGACGAGGTTCGGGCCGTCTGCGAACGGTGGGGGCTCGCGAACGCGGTGATCGGCCGGCTCGTCCCGGGGGACTCTCTGCGCGTGACGATCGGCGGCGCGACGATCGCCGACATCCCCGCACGGTCGCTCGCCGAGGATGGGCCCATCTACACGCGGCCGATGGTCGCTCCCGCCGATGTCGAGGACGCGATCGGCGACGACCCGACGTTCGCGACGGTGAGCACGCCGGCCGACGAGGCGTTCCTCGCGGTGCTCGGCTCGCCGAACGTGGCGAGCAAGCGGTGGGTGTGGGAGCAGTACGACTCGATCGTGCAGGGCGGGACGGTGCTGTCCCCCGGCGCGGACGCGGCGCTCGTGCGGATCGAGGGCACGCTGAAGGCGCTCGCGCTGTCGACGGACGGGAAGGGTCGGTTCGGCGCGCTGGATCCGTACCTCGGCGCGGCGCACGCCGTCGCGGAGGGCGCACGCAACGTCGCCTGCGCCGGGGCGACGCCGATCGCGATCACCAACTGCCTCAACTTCGGCAACCCGGAGCGCCCCGAGGTGATGTGGCAGTTCGCGCAGTCGGTCCGGGGGATCGCCGACGCATGCCGGGCGTTCGAGACCCCGGTGACCGGCGGGAACGTCAGCTTCTACAACGAGTCCGGTTCCTCGGCGATCTGGCCGACGCCGGTGATCGGGATGCTCGGGTTGATCGAGGACTACCGCCTCGCGATCCGCGGCGGGTTCACGGGCAACGGGTCGTGGATCTACCTGCTGGGCGAGACGTTCGCCGAGCTCGGGGGGAGCGAGTTCGCCGAGGTCGTGCTCGGGTCGGTCGGGGGGCGCCCCCCCGCGCTCGACCTCGAACGCGAGCGGCGGCTCCACCGCCTCCTGATCGGCGCGTCACGCTCGGACCTGCTCGAGAGCGCGCACGACTGCGCGGAGGGCGGGATCGCCATCGCGCTCGCCGAATCCGCGATCGCCGGCGGGTCCGGCTTCGCCGCGACGTTGCCCGGGGATCAACCTGGACACGTGGGTCTGTTCTCCGAATCCGCGTCGCGCGCCGTGGTCTCGGTAACGCCGGAGCGGGCTTCCGAGCTGGAGGACGCGGCCGCCGAGGCCGGCGTCCCCTTCGCCCGGCTCGGCGAGACGGGTGGGCCGGGCGTGGTCTTCGACGGGCTGTTCGAGACGACCGTGGCCGAGATCGCGGCCGTCTACGAGGACGCGATCCCCAAGCTGCTCGCCGGATGAACGTCCCGGGAGGATCGAAGGTCCGGTGCTAGCATCGGGCCGCGTGGGTGCCGAGGGTCCCAAGGAGGAGTGCGGTGTCTTCGGCGTCTGGGCGCCCGGCGACGACGTCGCGCGGCTGACGTACTTCGCGCTCTTCGCCCAGCAGCACCGAGGGCAGGAGGCGGCCGGGATGGCGGTCTCCGACGGCGAGCACATCCTGGTGTTCAAGGAGCTGGGGCTCGTCTCTCAGGTGTTCGACGAGGCGACGCTCTCGACCCTCCGGGGCGACCTCGGGATCGGGCACAACCGCTACTCCACGACCGGCTCCACCACGTGGGAGAACGCCCAGCCGGCGTTCAAGACCGATGGCCAGCGCTCGCTGGCGCTGGGGCACAACGGCAACCTCGTGAACACGCTCGAGCTCGCCGAACGGGTGGGTCCCGGGGGCTCGGCCACCACCGATTCGGACCTGGTCGCGACGATCCTGGCTCGGCACCCGTCCGAGGACCTGGAGTCCGCCCTGGTCGACGTGCTCCCCACCCTGGAGGGCGCGTTCTCGTTCGTGGTGATGGACGAGCGGAGCCTGTTCGCGGCGCGCGACCCCCACGGCCTGCGGCCGCTCTCGATCGGCCGCCTGCCGAACGGCTTCTGCGTCGCCTCCGAGACCTGCGCGCTCGACATCGTGGGCGCGACGTTCCTGCGCGACGTGGAGCCGGGCGAGCTGGTGCGCATCGACGAGCGCGGCGTCGTCTCGACGCGGTTCGGGCAGGCCGAACGCGCCGCGCTGTGCATCTTCGAGTTCGTGTACCTGGCGCGGCCGGACTCGAGGATCCGCGGGACGACGGTCCACGAGGTCCGTCGCGAGCTGGGGCGGCGGCTCGCGATCGAGGCGCCCGCCGACGGCGATCTGGTGATCCCCGTCCCCGACACCGCGCACTCGGCCGCGTCGGGGTACGCGGAGGTCTCGGGGATCCCGTACGGCGAGGGCCTGATGAAGAACCGGTACGTCGGTCGCACGTTCATCCAGCCGTCGCAGTCGCTGCGCGAGCGCGGCGTGAAGCTGAAGCTCAACCCGATGCCGGACTCGGTCCGCGGCAAGCGCCTGATCGTGATCGACGACTCGATCGTCCGCGGCACCACGACGCGCCAGATCGTCCAGGCGCTCCGCGAGGCCGGTGCGACCGAGGTCCACACCCGCATCACATGCCCGCCGATCCGGTGGCCGTGCTTCTACGGCATCGACATGTCGACCCGCCAGGAGCTGATCGCGGCCGACCTCGCCGTCGAGCAGATCAGGGACTACGTCGGGGCGGATTCGCTCGGGTACCTGTCGCTCGAGGGGATGGTGGCCGCCACCGGGCAGGACCCCGACTCGTTCTGCCGTGCGTGCTTCGACGGCGAGTACCCGATCCCGATCCCCGAGCACGCGGGCAAGTTCCTGCTCGAACACCCCGCGAAGTCGTGAGCTCGGAGGCCTACCGCCGGGCCGGCGTCGACCTCGACGCGGCCGCCAGGGCGGTCGAGCTGATCCGCGAGTTGGGTGGAGGCGCCTCGCGGCCCGAGCTCGTCGAGGGCGTCGGCGGGTTCGCCGGCCTGTTCGAGATCGCCGACGGCCGCTTCCTCGCCGCGGCGACGGACGGCGTCGGCACCAAGCTCGAGGTCGCGCGGGGCTCGGGACGGCTGGACACGGTCGGGATCGACCTGGTCGCGATGTGCGCGGACGACGTCGTGTGCACCGGCGCCGAACCCCTGTTCTTCCTCGACTACCTCGCGGTGGGTTCGGTCGACCCCGAGCGCGTGGCCGCGATCGTCGGGGGCGTCGCCGAGGGATGCCGACGGGCCGGGTGCGCGCTCCTGGGCGGCGAGACCGCCGAGCATCCCGGCGTGATGGCGCCCGACGCGTTCGACCTCGCGGGGTTCTGCGTCGGGATCGTCGAGGAGGAGCGGCGGCTCGGCCCGGACCGGGTGGAGGACGGGGACGTGTTGATCGGGCTGGCCTCGTCCGGGCTGCACGCGAACGGCTTCTCGCTCGTCCGAGACGCGTTGCTCGAGCGAGCCGGCTACGCGCTCGACGCGATCGTCCCGCCGCTCCGCCGGGCGCTGGTCGACGAGCTGCTCGAACCCACGGCGATCTACGCCCCGTTGGTGCTCGAGCTCGGCCGCGAGGGCGTGCTGCACGCCGCGGCGCACGTGACGGGCGGGGGGATCGTCGAGAACCTCCCGAGGGTGCTCCCCGAGCCCCTCGAGGCCGACATCGCGTGGGGATCGTGGCCCGAACCCCCGGTGTTCGAGCTGCTGCGCGCCGAGACCGGGGCGTCCGAGGACGACCTGCGTGCGACCTTCAACCTCGGCGTGGGGATGGTGCTCGTCGTCCCGCCCGACCGGGCCGACCAGGTGATCGCGCGCGCCGAGGGGTCGGGTTCCGCCGCCTTCCCCGTCGGGTTCGTACGCGCCTGACCAGGGGATCCACGCGCGCGCTGCCGGAGACTGACTAGACCGCTGTCGTCCGGCTGTCGTCGCTCGCCTCCGGCCGGGGGAGACCAGCCGGTCCCGCACAAACCGGTCGCAAGGCCGATTCCACCCGGCCGAACGCTGCCGATACCGTTCCTATGATGATGGGCACGAAGACCACGTCGCAGATCCTGGTCGTCGACGACGAACCACAGGTCGTGTGGATGCTCCAGTTCAGCCTCGAGGCGGAGGGGTACCAGACGCTGTCGGCGCGCGACGGACGGGCCGCGCTGGACGAGGTGCGCGAGCACCACCCCAGCGTGGTGCTGCTCGACATCATGATGCCCGTCATGGACGGCTGGGCGTTCCTCGAGGAGCTGCAGGCGCTCCCGGCCGACGAGCGCCCGCGCGTGATCGTGGTCTCGGCGCGTTCGAGCCTGCGCGACCGCGCGAAGGCGGCCGAGCTCGGCGCCGACGCGTTCGTCGCCAAGCCGTTCAACGTCGACGACCTGCTGGTCGTCCTGCACGACATCGAACAGGCGAGCTGACCTCCGCGCGAGGCGTCAGACCGTCAGGCCCGCATCCCCGAGGAGTCCGAGCAGCGGTTCGAGCAGCTGCGTCGGGACCGCGACGGTGAGCACCTCGCCGTCGGGCTGGTCGATCTGCCGGAACACCGCGCCCGCGGACTCGACGATCACGGCGCCCGCGGCCGTGTCCCACGGCGCGAGATGGAGCTCGTAGTACGCGTCCACCTCGCCGCAGGCCACGGCGCACAGGTCCATCGCCGCCGAACCGCTCCGCCGGATGTCCGCGACGCGGTCGATGATCCGGCCGAGCGTCTCGGCCTCGCGGACGCGCATCGCGGCGTCGTACCCGAACCCGGTTGCGACGACCGAGTCCGCGAGCGCCGTCCGCTGCGACGGCCGGGCCGGCTCGTCGTCGCGGGCGGCCGCGCGCCCGGCCACGCCGACCGTGGTCCGTCCCAGGGCGTCGATCACCACGCCGACGCTGGGACGGTCGTCGACCTCGATCCCGATCGAGACGCCGAAGCCCGGATACCCCCGGACGTAGCTGGCCGTCCCGTCGAGCGGGTCGAGCACCCACCGAACGCCCGTCGTACCGGCTCGGTCCGTGCCCTCCTCGCCGAGGATCGCATCGTCGGGCCTCGCGCCGAGGATCCCCTCGACGATCGCGCGCTCGGCCGCGCGATCGATCTCGGTGACGAGGTCGCCCGCCGCCGACTTCTGGCCGATCGCGAACCCGTCGCGGAGCCCGTCCCGCTGGATCTCGGCCGCCCGTCGGGCGAGCTCCACCGCGAGCGCCCGGAGCTCGTCGAGCAGATCGGGCGGGGACGCCGCGCTCAGGGCTCGATGACCTTGCCGAACCGGACGTCGCGGGCCGGGACGCGCGCGATCGTGTCGTCCTTGCGGCGGACCACGTAGGTGGCGGCGTCGTGGTCGTAGAGCTCGAGCACGCCCACCGCCTCGCCGACGTAGCCGTTCGGGAGCTCGAACTGGAACGTCACGCGCTTGCCGAGGTCCTGCGGCGTCACGAGGTTCTGGCCCTTCACGTGCCGGAGGATATCGGACCGGTCAGCGCGGGAGGGCGTCCAGGCGCTCGCGCGACTCGAGGAGCTCGACCAGCGCGCCGAACGCCCGCCCCACGGTCGCGCCGTCGAGCACCCGGTGGTCGAACGTGAGCGAGAGCGTGCACGCCGGCCGGGCCTGGACGACGCCGTCGATCACGAGCGCCCGAGGCTCGATCACCCCGAGCGCGATCGTCACCGCGTGCCCGGGGTTCAGCAACGGGGTCCCGAACTCCGAGCCGTAGCTGCCCGTGTTCGTGACGGCGATCGTCGGGCCCACCGTGTCATCGCGGGTCAGCGCGTTCGAGCGAGCAGCCTCCGCGAGACGTGCGATCTCGGCCGCGATCTCGCCGACCCCGAGCGAACCGACGTCGGGGATCACCGGAACCACCAACCCTGCTGCCGTGTCGATGGCGATCCCCACCCGGACCTCATGGAAGATCAGGATCCGGTCGCCGTCCCAGGCCGCGTTGAGCATCGGATGATCCCGGCACACCTCCGCGAGCGATCGAACCACGACCGGCAGAGGCGACACATCCAGGTCTGTCCGCACGGCCTCCAGGGCCGTGCAATCGACCGTCCGGAAGGTGGTCACCGCAGGGATCGCGGCGACGTCCGAGAGGCGATCCGCGATCGCTCGTCTGGTGAGCGACAGAGGAACCGCTTCCACATCGGTCGACATCGTGACGTGCCAGACATGCTCGCCCGTCTCATCGAGTGCGATCTCACGCGTCGAACCCTCCGATGGTTCGCTGGCTGCCCGTTCGACGTCCTCGCGTGTGACCCGTCCCGCCGGACCCGAGCCCGAGACGATGGCCAGGTCGACCCCGAGATCCTTGGCAAGTTTCCGTACCGCCGGCGTCGCTGCCACGGAGGGGCGGGCGGGCGCCGACGACGGCGACCCGTCTCCGCCGATCACCTCGGGACGCACGGACGACGCCGGAGACGAAGAGCCGGCGTGGCGACCGCCCGTCCCGTCACCCCCCTGCACCTCGAACGTCGCGAGCGGCGCGCCGACGGCGAGCGTCTCTCCCGCCGCGACGTGGAGCTTCGCGACCCGGCCGGCGAACGGCGCGGGCACCTCGACCGTCGCCTTGGCCGTCTCGATCTCGACGAAGGGTTGGTTCAAGGTCACCGTGTCGCCTTCGTCGACGAGCCACGCGCTCACGATCGCCTCCTCGAGACCCTCGCCCAGGTCGGGCAGGGTGAAGACGCGCTCGGCCATCAGTAGGCCACCACCGTGCGGACGGCGTTCGAGATCCGCTCGACGCTGGGGAGGTAGCGCTGTTCGAGGGATGCAGGTGGGTACGGCACGTCGGGACCGGTGACCCGCGCGACCGGCGCCTCGAGGTGGTCGAACGCCTCCTCGACGATCCGCGCCACGATCTCGGCGCCCATCCCCAGGGTGAGCGGCGCCTCGTGCACGACGACCGCGCGACCGGTGGACCTGACGGCGTCCCCGATCGCCGCCACGTCGAGCGGGACGAGCGACCGGAGGTCCAGGACGGTCGTCTCGATCCCGTCCGCCGCCAGGGCGGTGGCGGCCTCGAGGCATCGTCCGACCATCGCGCCGTAGGCGATCAGGACGCACGCCCCACCCTCCCGAACGACCCTGGCTCGCCCGATGCCGGGGCCCTCCGCGGTGAGGTCGCCGTCCTCCTTGGACCAGTAGCGGCTCTTCGGCTCGAGGAAGATCACGGGGTCCGGGTCGTCGATCGAGTCCCGCAGCAGCCGGTACGCGTCGAGGGGTGTCGAGGGCACGACCACCTTCAGCCCCGCGGTGTGGGCGTAGTACGTCTCGGGGCTCTCGCCGTGGTGCTCCTTGCCCCTGATGCCGCCGAACGACGGGATCCGGATGACGGCGGGCACGCCGACCCGGCCTCGGGTCCGCTGACGGTACTTCGCGAGGTGGCTGATCACCTGGTCGAGCGCGGGGTAGGAGAACCCGTCGAACTGCATCTCGGCGATGGGGCGCCAACCGGCCATCGCGAGCCCGATGCAGATCCCGGCGATCCCGGCCTCGGCGATCGGCGTGTCGAACACCCGCTCGCCTCCGAACTCGGCCTGGAGGCCCTCGGTCACGCGGAAGACGCCGCCGAGCGCACCCACGTCCTCGCCGAACACCAGCGTGCGGGGATCCGCGGCGAGGGCGTCGCGCAGGGCGGCGTTCAGCGCCGCGACCATCGTGACCTCAGCCATCGCCGAGGAGCTCCTCGCGCTGGCGGAGCAGGGTGGGGGGCGGATCGGCGAACGCGTGGTCGAACATCTCGTTCGCCGGCGGTTCGCCGAGTGACGTGAGCTCGGTTCGGATGTCGCCGACCCAGGCCTCCGCCTCCTCCTCGCATCCCCGGACGAACGCGTCGTCGATCGTCCCGGCACCCAGGAGGTAGCGCCGGTACCGGTCGATCGGGTCGCGTTCGCGCCAGGCCGCGACCTCGGACTCGTCCCGGTAGCGGGCGGCATCGTCGGCCGTCGAGTGCGAGCCGATCCGGTACGTGATCGCCTCGATCAGCGTGGGGCCCTCACCCGCTCGAGCGCGTTCGACCGCCGCACGCGTGACGGCGTAGACGGCCAGGACGTCGTTGCCGTCCACCCGCACGCCCGGCATGCCGTACCCGGCGGCACGGTCCGCGATCGGCGCCGCGAACTGGCGGTCCGATGGGACCGAGATCGCCCACCCGTTGTTCTGACAGAACAAGATCACGGGCGCCCCGAACACCGCGGCGAGGTTGGCGCCCTCGTGGAAGTCCCCTTCGGATGCCGAGCCGTCCCCGAAGTACGTGAGCGAGCACGCCGTGCTCCCGTCGAGCTTGGACCCCATCGCCCACCCCACCGCGTGGACGATCTGGGTCGCGACGGGGACGCAGATCGGGGCGAACCGCGACGCGATCGGGTCGTACGGACCGCCGTGCCACGTCCCGCGGTGGTACTGGAGGTACTCGACGACGTCGACGCCGCGCACGACCGCCGCCGCGAGCTCGCGGAACGACGGGAACACGAAGTCGTCCGGGCCGAGCGCGAACGCGCTGCCGACCTGCGCCGCCTCCTGGCCCTCGAACGGCGGGTAGACCGTGAGCTCGCCTTGCCGCTGGAGCGCCCAGCACTCGCGATCGAGCCGTCGCGACCGGATCATGAGCCGCAGGAGCTCGCGGCGCTCGTCCTCGGACAGGCCCACCTCGACGTCGCCGACCACGGAGCCGTCGGGCGCGACGAGCCGGACGATCGGGGCGTCGGTGGACGCGATCTCGGTCATGCGGGGCGGCCTCCGGCGTGCGCTGGCGAGCGGAGCCAGGGGAGCATATACACTCGAACGCCGTGGTCCCGTCGGCCGAGCTCCGCGTCTACCAGCCGCTCGAGGCGTTCCCGCCGCACGAGCAGGCGCACTGGGAGCGGCACATCGTCGACGGGCGTCTGTGGCTCGGCCCGCCGAGGTATCACCAGGAGGTGACCTCGTCCGGGGCGGGCATCCTGATCCCCGCCGGCGAGGACGGCGCGTACGTCAAGGTGGTCGAGGGCCGGTACCACGTGTGCCCGTGGCGGACGACGCTCCGCGTGCTCGCCGGCATGCTGTCGTTCCGCGAGGCGGCGGTGTTCGACGACCCATCGATGTTCGTCACGGACGCGACCGCCCGTCGCGCGATGCGGGAGCTCCGGCGGCTCCGGCGGCGTGAGCCGTGGCAGGTCTCGACGATCATGCACAGCCCGTGGCACGTGCCGGTGCGGTGGTTCGTCCTGTTCGACGACGACGAGCGGCGCCTCCTGGAGGTCGAGGGGCACCACCGGCTCTCGTACCTCACGACGACCCGCAAGGCGCTCCGGCGCGCCGAGGACGCCGTCCCGGTCCTGCGGCAGTCCGAGCTCGGCCCGATCGGCGAGCTCGTGGTCGAGATGCACCAGTGGCTCGCTTTGTTCGACCCGGGTTCGATCCTCGAGCTCGACTACGGCGGGCTGTGCGCGATGCTCACGTGGGACGAGATGGACGACGACCACAGCGCTCGCGACATCCACGACGCGCTCAGGGCGCTCGGCGACAAGGAGTTCCCTCGCTCGGCGGACCTGTACCAGTCGGTGCTGGTGCGCTCGGCGGAGCTCCGCGCGCACGAGGGGCTGAACTAGCACCGGCGCGTGGCCAGGGGCAGATTCGAACTGCCGACACCGCGGTTTTCAGCCGCGTGCTCTGCCAACTGAGCTACCTGGCCTCAGACCGACTTCTGGCGGCGAGCTCCCGCTCGCCGCCAGCGGCCTCGCGCGCCCGACGGGCTTCGATCCCGCGATCTCCGCCTTGACAGGGCGGTGAGGACGGCCGGACTCCTCTACGGGCGCGTGTGTGCTATTCGGTTGTGTGCCCCCAACGGGATTCGAACCCGTGTCGCCGCCTTGAAAGGGCGAAATCCTAGGCCGCTAGACGATGGGGGCCCGGTCCTGCCGCACCCCGCCCCCGGCCCGGGGGCAGCGCCGGGAAGTATAGCGGCCGTCCGGCTCGCCCCTCAGTCCGCCCCGGCGATCCGGAGCCGGTCGCCGGGCCGCAGATCCACGTCTGTGGCGCACTCGAGGACGTGACGGGTGCCGAGCCGAGGGAGCAGGAGCCTGCCGGGCCGAACCGTCCGCACCGAGCGGACGACGAGCTCTCGGTCGAGCAGCGCAACCGCGATCGGGAAGCGCATCCCGAAGGTGTGGATCGACCTCGTGCGCTCGAGCAGGAGCGCCTCATCGGCATCGATCCCCGCTCGCCCGAGGAGCCCGCGCGACCGCTCGGCTCTGCGTCCGCGGAACCATCGCCCGAAGGCCCAGACCCCGCGGACCGAGCAGTCGTACCTCTCGCACGTCGCGAACGTAGCGCCGCGGGACGACACCGAGCCGAACGCTCTGATCGGTGGGGCGGGCAGGATTCGAACCCGCGACACGAGGGTTAAAAGCCCCCTGCTCTGACCAGGCTGAGCTACCGCCCCTGTGGCGAAGTCTACGGGCTGCGGTAATGCCGATAGCGGTTGGTGATCGGGAGCCGCCGGTCGCGCCCGAACGCTTTCGGCGTGATCTTGATCCCGGGCGCCGCCTGCCGGCGTTTGTACTCGGCCCGGTCGATCATCTCGACCACCCGGTCGACCAGCTTCGGGTCCAGACCGCGTTCCGCGATGATGTCCTCGGGCGAACGGTCGTCCTCGACGTAGGCCTCGATGATCGGGTCGAGCACCTCGTAGGGCGGGAGCGTGTCGGTGTCCTTCTGGTCCGGGCGCAGCTCCGCCGACGGGGGCTTGTCGAGGACCCGCTGCGGGATCGGCGGCGTCTGGTTGGCCGCGACCGCGTTCCGCCACCTCGCGAGCTCGTAGACGAGGGTCTTCGGGACGTCCTTGATCGGGGCGAACCCTCCCGCCATGTCCCCGTAGAGGGTCGCGTAGCCGACCGCGTACTCGCTCTTGTTCCCGGTGGCGAGCACCAGCGAGCCGAAGCGGTTCGAGATCGCCATCAGCAGGTTGCCGCGGATCCGTGCCTGCAGGTTCTCCTCGGCGACCCCCGCCCTCCCGTCGCCGAAGGGTCCGCGCAGCGTGTCCAGGTAGCCGGCGAACACGTCCCCGATCTCGAGCGCGTCGAGCCGGATCCCGAGCCCGCTCGCCACATGCTCCGCGTCCTCGAGGCTCTCCGGCGACGAGACCTGGGACGGCATCGCGAGCGCGCGCACCGCGCCGGCGCCGAGCGCATCCGTCGCCAGGACGGCGACGAACGCCGAGTCGATCCCCCCGGACAGGCCGACGACCACTTCCTCGAACCCGTTCTTGCGGACGTAGTCGCGGAGCCCGAAGACGAGGCCGAGGTACACCTGTTCGAGATCCGCCGGCCACGGCGGGCGACCCTGGGCGCTCGAGATGTCGTCATCGATGTCGACGACCAGGAGGTCCTCCTCGAACATCGCCGCATGGTGTGCCAGCGATCCGTCGGGCCGAACGACCACGCTCCCGCCGTCGAACACCAGCTCGTCCTGGCCGCCCACCGCGTTCACGTACACGATCCACGCCCCGGTCTCGAGCGCGCGTTCCTTGCAGATCTCGACACGCTCGTCGGCCTTGCCGCGGTGGAACGGCGACCCGTTGATGTTGAGGATGACCGGAGTCTTCCGCGTGGCGTACTCGTCGAACGGCGGACCGGGCATCCACGCGTCCTCGCACACCGAGAGCCCGAGCTCGGCGTCACCGAGCCGGATCGGGCAGGCGGCCTCGCCCGGCGTGAACGTCCGAGCCTCGTCGAACACCCCGTAGTTCGGGAGCTTGATCTTGTGGTACCGCGCGATCACCTCGCCGTTGCCGAGGACCGCGGCCGCGTTGTGGATGCCGCGCTCGGTCCGGTCGACGAACCCGACCACGATCGGGGTCCCACCCGCCGTGTTCGCGGCGAGCGCGCCCAGGGCGGTCAGGTTGTCGTCGACGAACGAGGGGCGAAGGACCAGGTCCTCGGGCGGGTACCCGGTGATCGCGAGCTCGGGGAACACGACGACATCGGCGTCGGCCTCCGAAGCCCGGGATGCCCACGCGGTCAGGAGATCGACGTTGCCGGGGAGGTCACCGACGGTCGTGTCGACCTGTCCGAGAGCGATCCTCACGAGCGTCAGCCTAGACGGCGGCGGGCCGAGCTACTCGATCCCGCCGATGTCGAGGTTGTACGCCTCCCAGACGAGATCGGATCCGAGCTGGCGGTGGCGCACGATCTGTCCGAGGAGCCGCTGCAGGTCGTTCCGCGCCTCGTCGAGCGGCCACGTCGGGCCGATCTCGGTGGTCTGGAGCTTGGCGACGAGCGCCTGGGTGCGTTCGCGCAGGGCGGGGTGCTCCTCGCGGAGCCGGTCCATCTTCGTCGCCAGGTGCGGGGCCTTCGCCGAGATCTCGTCGTACAGCCCCTCGGTCCGCTCCGTGATCTCGATGTGCTCGTCGATCGCGTGCGCGAGCCCCTCGAGACGGATCTGAACCTCCTTGGCCCAGTCGGGCTCGCGTCCCACGGCGGGCCGTGAGATCGCCTGCTCGACGTCGACGAGGGCACCGCGCAGGTCGGCTCGACGGCGGGCGGTCTCCGCCAGGGTGGGGCTGAGGTCCTCGTCACGGTCCGGCATCTCGAGCACCTTAGGCCGCAGTCGCCTCGGTGGGCAAGCGGGCCGGCCTCCTCGCCCCCCGGAGGGGGGTGGGGCGTACACTCGCATGCCCGCCGGAGGAGGGATCGTTCGTGGCGCAGGCGTCGACCCAGAGCGCGGAGATCCTGAGGCGGTACGCCCCCCGGCTGCTGATCCGCTGGCTCGCCGAACAGCCGCACCTGTCCTTCAGAACCCTCGAAGGGTCGATGGTCTTCGTCGATATCTCCGGGTTCACGAAGATGTCCGAGCGCCTGGCACGCCACGGCAAGGTGGGCGCGGAAGAGGTCACCGAGGTGCTCGGCGCGGTCTTCGCCAAGCTGCTCGCCGTCGCCTACGGCGAGGACGGCAGCCTGCTGAAGTTCGGAGGCGACGCCCTCCTGCTCTGGTTCTCCGGGACCGGGCATGCCGCCCGGGCCGCGACCGCCGCCCACGGGATGCGCGGAACCTTGCGCAGCGTCGGACGCCTCGACACCACCGCCGGCAAGGTCGTCCTCCGCATGTCGGTGGGCGTCAACAGCGGCACCTTCCACTTCTTCCTGGTGGGGGAGTCGCACCGCGAGTTCATGGTCACCGGTCCCGCGGCGAGCCGCACCGTCGACATGGAGTCGACGGCGACCGCGGGCGAGATCCTCCTCAGCCGGGACACGGCGGCGGCCCTACCGTCCAACGTCCTGGGTCAGCCGAAGGGTGAGGGCATCCTGCTGCGGAGCGGTCCGGCCACGCTCCCGTTCCAGCGCGACGACGTGGAGGTCCCGATCACCTCGATCGACATCGCCCAGGCGATCCCGGTCGCGCTCCGGGAGCACCTCGTGTCGGGCGCGACGGAACCCGAGCACCGGAACGCGACGATCGCGTTCGTCCACTTCGACGGCGTGGACGACCTCGTGGAGAGCCGAGGTGTGGACGTCGTGGCCGCGGGCCTGCACGAGCTGATCACGTGCGTCCAGCGCGCCGCGGAGGACAACGGCGTCACGTTCCTCGGCACGGACATCGACCACGACGGCGGCAAGGTCATCCTCGTCGCGGGTGCGCCGAACGCCATGGGCGACGACGAGGGTCGGATGCTGCTCACGCTTCGATCGATCATCGACGCGGAGACGACCGTGCCGGTGCGGATCGGTGTGAACAAGGGTCACGTGTTCGCCGGCGACATCGGCCCGGCGTACCGGCGCACGTACACGGTGATGGGCGACGCCGTGAACCTGGCCGCCCGGGTGATGTCGATGGCGGTGCCCGGACAGATCCTGGCGACCGGGCCGGTCCTGGATGCGTCCTCCGTGGCGTTCAACGCCGTCGCGCTCGAGCCCTTCATGGTCAAGGGCAAGAAGGACCCCGTCCACGCGTTCATGGTCGGGCATTCGACCGGGAGCAAGCCGGAGACGGTCTCCCGGGAGTTCCCGCTGGTCGGTCGCGACCCGGAGATGGACGCGTACCGTCGCGCGCTCCTCGAGCTCCGGGGCGGACGGGGCTCGGTGCTCGAGCTCGTCGGGAACGCCGGGATGGGGAAGACGAGACTGCTGAGCGAGTTCCTGGCCGAGGCGCCCGACCTCCCGCATCTCGTCTCGTCGTGCGAGCTGTACGAGTCGTCGGTCGCGTACCTGCCGATCCGGCGGCTCCTGCGGCTCCTGCTGGGCGCGGGGCCGGACCCGACCGGGATCGCGCAGAGGTTGCGGGAGGACGTCGCCCACCGCGCCCCCGAGCTGCTGCCCTGGCTGCCGCTGCTGGCGGTCGTGGCCGACGCCGAGGTCCCGATGACCCCCGAGGTCCGAGACCTGGGGGACGAGTTCCGCCGGGCGAAGCTCGCCGAGGTGACGATCGACTACCTGTCGCGCGCGGTGACGGACCCGACGGTCGTCGTGACCGAGGACGTCCATTGGATGGACGAGGGGTCAGCAGATCTCCTGCGCGCGATCGCCGCTCGGATCGCGGATCTCCCGTGGCTGTTCTGCGTGAGCCGCCGCGACGAGGAGACGGGGTTCGTCCTGCCCGAGGCGCCCCGCTGCACCTCGCTCAAGCTCACGCCGCTCAGCGAGGAGGCCCTCGGGAGCCTGATCGACCTTGCGACCGAGGACGCCCCCTTCCCGCGACACGAGGTGGCGGAGCTCAGCGGCCGCTCGGGGGGCAACCCCCTGTTCCTGCAGGAGCTGCTGCACGCGGCCAAGGGCGCCGGGTCGGTCGAGGGACTGCCCGACTCGATCGAGGGGATGATCACCGCGGAGATCGACCGGTTGGCCAACGCCGACCGCCGCGTGCTTCGGTACGCCTCCGTCCTGGGGATGAGCTTCGAGCGGACGCTCGCGGAGGCCCTGCTGGAGCCGGACGAGACCGCGAGCGGCGGGTACCCGTGGGAGCGGCTGGCGCAGTTCGTGGACGACGAGGGCGGAGGCCGGTTCCGGTTCCGCCACGCGTTGATGCGCGACGCCGCGTACGAGGGCCTGCCCTACCGGCGCCGACGCGAGCTCCACGCGCGCGTCGGCGTCGCCGTCCTCGCGTCGGCGGGGGAACTGGACCACGAGCACGCCGAGCTGCTGTCGCTGCACTTCTACCTCGCGGGCGAGTTCGAGCAGGCATGGCGGTATTCGATGATCGCGGCCGAACGAGCGGAAGCCGCCTACGCGAACATCGAGGCGTCCCGCTTCTTCCGCCGCGCGATCGAGGCCGGCCGACGCCTCGAGGTCGACCGGACGGAGCTCCTGTGGACGAACGAGAGGCTGGGCGACGTGCTGGAGCGGGCAGGCCTGTTCGACGAGGCCGCCAAGGCCTACGCCGATGCACGGCGACAGATCGAGGCCGATCGGATCGCCGAGGCTCGGCTCTTCTTGAAGCAAGCGAAGCTCGCGGATCGGGCGGGCAAGCCGGCGTTGTCGCTGCGCTGGCTCACTCGGGCGATGCGACTCCTGGAGGACGCCTCCGGTCGCGAGCCCTCAGCGCAGCGTGCTCGCATCAGCGCGACCACCAGTGCGGTCCGTGCAGGGCAGGGCCGGGCGAAGGAAGCGATCCGGTGGGCCGAGCGCGCGATCGATGAGGCGGAGGCGGTCGACGAGCTCGAGGCCCTCGCCAATGCCCACTACATGATCGCCTGGACGAAGGTGAACCAGGGCGAGCTCGGTCAGTCCGAGCACTTCGACCGCGCGCTCGCGATCTTCGAGGAGCTCGGCAACGTCAAGCGGCAGGGCGACGTCCTCACCTACTACGGCGCGATGGCGTACTGGGAGGGCAGGTGGTCCGATGCGATCGAGCTCTACGAACGTGGCCGGGAACGCTCGGAACGAGCCGGCGACCAGGTGGGCGCCGCGATCGCAGCGATGAACATCGCCGAGGTCCGATCCGACCAGGGACGGTTCGAGGAGGCGGAGGCGCCGGCTCGCGAGGCCCTTCGCGTGTTCCGGGCGGCACGCTACTCCGAGGAGATCGCGACGGATTGCAGCATCCTCGGCCGGGCTCTCTCGCGCGCCGGCCGGCACGACGAGGCCGAAGAGCTCTTCACGGAGGCGATCGAGCTTGCCGAACGAGCTGGGGCGCAGCTCCTGCGGGTCGGCACGATGGGCTTCGTCGCGGAGGACCTGGTGCTCCGGGGCGACGGCGACGGCGCGCTCGCCACCCTCGATCGCGCGCACTCACTCGCCGAGTCGATCGGCGGTGCGGGCGTCTACGAGCCGATGTTGGCGCGGATCCGAGGGTCGGCGCTCATGGCACGCGGCGACCTGGACGGGGCCCGGGGGGCCTTCGACGCCGCGCTCGTCACGGCGCGGGATGCGAGCGCCGACTTCGAGGTGCTCCTGGTCCTGCGGGCCCGGATCGCGCTCGCCGAACGTCTGGGCGAGGAGCCGTCGTCCGAGGACGAGGCCGAAGCGCGGGCGATAGCAGAAGGGCTGGGGATCGAGTCGATCCCCAGCCCTTCGACGATCTCGACGAACGCTTAGTGCCGGGCACCACCCGGGTCGCCGGACCCGAAGTACTTCTCGGTGACGGTCACGAGGCCGGTCGCGGCGTTGAGCTCCGTCGTCGTCTTGACCACGCACCAGGGATCCGGATCCGGTGAACCGGCCGGGGAGCCAGCCGCCTTCGGCGGGAGGTCGGGGAAGGTGCCGGCATCGGTACCGTCGGCCAGGCAGAGCTGGAGCTTCTGGAAGCCGAACCCGAAGTCGAACTCCGTCTCGGTCTCCATGTACTCCCCGCTCTCCGGGGCCCACGTCACGGTCCAGAAGAACTGCGCGTTCTGCCCGAGCAGGTCCTTCTGCAGCAGCACGCACTGGTTGAGGCCGAGTCGTGCAGTTCGTCGATGCTCGACTCGAGGTTGTAGGGGATCGGCACGCAGCTCCCCGAGGCGTTGTTCAGGCGCTCGAGCGAGTTGGTCGGCGTTCCGCCGGCGCCGCCCTGGGTCGCGGTGTCGCCACAGGCGAGCACCCCGTCCGCGTCGACGAGGTGGAAGATCGTGTTCGTCGTGCCGAGGCTCTGGCCGAGGCTCGGCTCGGGGCAGCCGTCGGCGGCGTCGCACGCCTGCGTGCCGTCGGCGCCGCCCTCGAGCGACGTGCCGCCCGATGTCCCGACGATGCTGAACACCAGCTGGTTCACGATCGTCGTGCCGGCCTTCGGGAAGCGGACCCGGTAGTTATCGCCGTCGCCCGAGTCGGGACCGAGTCCGAACCCGTCGAGGTGTAGTCCGCCGTGGCCATCGTCGTCGACGTGCCCCCGTTGATGAAGTTCCCCGTCACCCGCACCGTGGCGCCGAACTTCAGCTCGAGGTCGATCTCGGCGAAGTCGATCAACTTGCC
This sequence comes from uncultured Actinomycetes bacterium, assembly GCA_963778545.1. Classification (GTDB taxonomy): domain Bacteria; phylum Actinomycetota; class UBA4738; order UBA4738; family HRBIN12; genus DASSJM01. The sequence goes on from CAVZUW010000018.1 coordinate 338,512, forward strand.
ACTGACGCCGGAGCCGAGGTTCAGCGTCAAGGTCTGGCCGGGGTCGATCCGGCCGCACGGCTGGCCGTTGCCCTCGCTGCCGTTCGCCCCCACGCCGATCGCGTCGCTCACGAAGCCGGCGTACGGGCTCGGCGAGTTGCCCGTCGGCGGCGCGATGCTGACGAGCGGGTCGCCGGACAGCGCGAGCTTGCAACCCTGAGCGTTGGAGATCGACTGGGTCTTCGACGCGGGGGCGTAGCCTCCGGCGCCGTTGGGCAGCTGCAGCTTGAAGTTGTCCTGCGCACCGAGCGCCAGGCGCAGCACGCCGCCGTCCCCCAGGGGGCTCGTGGAGGCCCCCGGGACCGCCGTCGCGGCCGCGGGCAGGAGCAAGGCGAACAGTGCGATCGCGGTCACGCTCGACAGTGCTGCGAGGACCTTCGATCTGCGTGAGGCGAGTAGGCGTGGGCGAACGGTCCGTTTCATCAGCGCATGGCCTTTCGGTTCGGGGGTCTCCCGGACGGGGTTCCCGGCCAGCGTACGGTAGGGGCTGTGGGGCGTTTTGGCAACCCGGGGCGTAGGGCGAACGGCTGATATCGAGACGAACGACCTAGGCCGTTCGGCCTACAGGATGGGCCTACAGGATGGGCGGCGCTACAGGATGGGAAGGTAGCGCTCGATCTCGTACGGGGTGACGTAGGACTTGTAGGCGTCCCACTCCTCGCGCTTGTTGCGGATCAGGAACTCGACCACGTGGTCGCCGAGCGCCTCGCGCAGGACCTTGGACCCGTTGGCGAGCTCGATCGCCTCGTGGAGGTCGGCCGGCAGCGAGCGGATCCCGGCGGTGAGCCGCTCGTCCTCGGTCATCTCGTAGATGTTGTTCGAGGCCTCGGGCGGCAGCTCGAGCTCCTGCTCGATGCCGGCGAGCCCCGCGCCGAGCATCGACGCGAAGGCGAGGTACGGGTTGCACGCGGGGTCGGGCGAGCGGTACTCGATCCGCGTCGCCGCCTCGTTGCCCGGCTTGTACTGCGGGACGCGGACCAGCGCCGAACGGTTCCGCCGCGCCCAGCACACGTAGACCGGCGCCTCGTAGCCCGGGACGAGTCGCTTGTACGAGTTCACCCACTGGTTGGTGACGAGCGTGATCTCGCGCGCCGCCTGCAGGATCCCGGCGATGTAGTGCTTGCCGAGCGTCGAGAGGTGGTACTCGTCGCCCTCCCCGAAGAACGCGTTCCGATCGCCGGTGAACAGCGACTGGTGGGTGTGCATCCCGCTGCCGTTCACGCCCTGCACGGGCTTGGGCATGAACGTGGCGTAGATCCCGAACTCCTGCGCCACCTCCTTCACCGTCAGGCGGTACGTCATCACGTTGTCGGCCATCGTGAGCGCGTCGGTGTAGCGCAGGTCGATCTCGTGCTGGCTGGGGGCGACCTCGTGGTGGACGTACTCGACCGGGATCCCCATCGACTCGAGGTACGCGACCGTGCGCTTGCGCCAGTCCGTCGCGAGGTCGAGCGGGGTCTCGTCGAAGTAGCCGCCCTGGTCGAGGAACTCCGGTTCGTTCTCGCTCTTGAAGTAGAAGTACTCGAGCTCCGGCCCGACGTAGAAGGTGTAGCCGAGGTCGGCCGCCCGCTTCAGCTGCTTCTTCAGGACGAAGCGCGGGTCGCCCTCGAACGGGGAGCCGTCGGGGTTCAGCACGTCGCAGAACATCCGGGCGACCTCCGCCTCGGTCTTCCACGGGATCAGCTGGAACGTCGACGGGTCCGGGACCGCGACCATGTCCGACTCCTGGATCCGGCTGAACCCGTCGATCGACGAGCCGTCGAACCCCATCCCCTCGGCGAACGCGCCCTCGAGCTCCTGCGACGTGATCGTGAAGGACTTCAGGAACCCCAGGACGTCCGTGAACCACAGCCGGATGAAGCGGATCCCGCGCTCCTCGATCGTGCGCAGGACGTACTCGACCTCGTCGGAATGGGCCATGCGCGGAGGGTAGCCGAGGGCCGCCCGGCCACCGTTACGGCGCGGTTAATTCGGCGTTGCCTGAGCTCGCGTACGGCCGGCGGGGCTACCGTGGCGGGGTGCTGGATCTCTCGTCGCCGGCGCTCGAACGGTCCCTGGCGGCCGCGCCCGACCCGGGTCTTGCCCGCGTGTCGCTCGCCCGCGTCGCCGAGCACCCGGACGCCCTCGAGACCTTGGCCCGTCCCGAGGTGTTCTCCGTCGCCGCCCGCCTGCTGGGGTTCTCGACGGCCGCCGCGGATCTCCTGGTCGCGCACCCGGAAGAGGCGTCCGCGCTCGCCGACGTCGGCGCGCGGTCGCGGCCGGCGCTCGACGCCGAGCTCGGCGAGGACGTCGAGCGTCTCGGCCTGCCCGACGGGCTCCGGAGGTTCCGCCGCCGGGCGATGCTGCGGGTCGCGGCGCGGGACCTCTCGTCGGCGCCGTACGAGGAGGTCGTGGCCGAGATCACCTCGGTGGCGGAGGCGTGCCTCGCCGCCGCGACGCGACGAGATCGCCCGCGACGGTCTCGCCGTGGTGGCGCTCGGGAAGCTGGGTGGGGCCGAGCTGAACTACGCGTCGGACGTCGACGTCGTGTTCGTCCACGAGGGGAGCGGACCCGGACGGCAGGAGGCGGCCGAGCGCGCGAGCGCGGCCCTGGTCCGCGCGCTCGCCGACCCGACCGCCGAGGGGATCGCGCTCCGGGTCGACACGACCCTCCGTCCGGGCGGCGCGCGCGGCGCGCTGTCGTGGTCGCTCGACGCGATGCGCGGGTACTACGAGACGCAGGCCGCCACCTGGGAGCGGCAGGCGCTGATCAAGGCCAGACCCGTCGCGGGCGAACCCGAGCTCGGCGAGCGCGTTCGTGGACACCGTGGCCCCGTTCGTGTTCCCCGAGGTGCTCCCCGAGTCGACGATCGACGAGGTCCGACGCGTCAAGGTCCGCCTCGAGGAGTACGTCCGCGCCGCCGGCAAGGCCGACGTCGAGGTCAAGCGCGGCCGAGGAGGCATCCGCGACGTCGAGTTCGCGGTGCAGCTGCTGCAGATCGTCCACGGCCGGCGCGACGAACGGCTCCGCGAGCCGAACACGCTGCGCGCGCTCGAGGTCCTCGCGGTCGAGGGGTACGTGGGTCGCGACGACGCGGCCGCGTTCGGCCGCGCGTACCGCTTCCTGCGGACGCTCGAGCACCGCCTGCAGATCGTGCGCGACCTCCAGACCCACGAGCTCCCCGCCGACCCGTCGGCCCGGACCGTCCTGGCGCGCTCGCTCGGCATGGGCGACGAGGAGGAGCTGCTCGCCGAGTTCGAACGCCAGACCGGGCTCGTCCGGGAGGTCCACGAGCGGCTCTTCTACCGGCCGTTGCTCGAGTCGTTCGCCGGGCCCTCGACGCCTCGACCCGGCAGGGATCGGGAGGCGACGGTCGAGCTGCTGGCGGCGCTGGGGTTCGACGCGCCGGCGGTCGCGTACGAGGCGTTCGCCCGGCTCGTGGAGCCGTCGACGCACCTGGGCAAGGTGCTGGCGCACGTGTTCCCCGTCATGGTGCCGGCGCTCGCGCTCGCGTCCGAGCCCGACGCGGCGCTGATCCGGCTCGAGCGCGTGGTCGCGGCGACGGCCGGTGACGGAACGCTCGCCGACGCGCTCGCGAACGACACGCGGATGGCGGTGCGGCTCGCCCACGTCGTCGCGGCGAGCTCGTTCGCGACCGATCTGCTCGCGGCGGCCCCGGCGCGGATGCTCGCGCTGCAGGAACGCCCTCAGGTCGACGATCCCCAGGCCGCGCTCGTGTCGGTGGCGGCGCGCTACGCCGCGCGAGAGCTGGACCCGAACGAGACCGGCGCCGCGCTCGCGGCGATCGCGGATCGGGTCGTCGCCGACGCCGTCGATGCCTCCGAACCCGACCTGCCGTTCGCGGTGATCGGGCTCGGCAAGCTCGGGGCGCAGGAGCTGAACTTCGCCTCCGACCTCGACCTCGTCTTCGTCTACGAGGGTGAGGGCCCCGACGAGTTCCGCCGCGGCGCCGACCTGGCCGAACGGGTCCTCGCCGGGATCCGAGCCGCCGGGTGGGAGCCGGACGCCGATCTTCGGCCGGAGGGGCGGAGCGGCCCGATCGCGAAATCGTTCGCGGCCTACCTCGAGTACTGGGAGCGCTACGCGGAGACGTGGGAGTTCCAGTCGCTGCTGCGGTCGAGGTTCGTCGCGGGGGACGAGGGACTGGGGCGCCGGTTCTGCTCGTTCGCGAGCGATTTCGCGTACCCCGACTACCTCCCCGTCGACCGCGTGGGCGAGATCCGCCGGATGCGCGAGCGGGTCGAGCGGGAGCGGGTCCGTCCCCCCGAGGCGTCGAGGTTCCACTTCAAGCTCGGGTACGGGTCGCTCGCCGACGTGCAGTTCGCCGTCGAGCTCTCGCTGATGCGGTTCGGAGGTCGGCACCCCGAGATCCGGACCCATCGGACGCTCGATGCGATCGAGCGGCTCGCGCGCCTGCGGCTGATCGAGGACGGCGCCGCGCTCGCCCTGAGCGAGGCGTTCGTGTTCCTGTCGGACGTCAAGGACGCGCTCGAGGTCGACCGCCGCGTCCACGCCGAGGCGATCCCCGCCGCGCCGCAGGAGCAGCTCGCGCTCGCCCGGCGGCTCGGGTTCGAGGAGTATCCGCGGCAGACGCTCCTGGAGGAGTACCGGAGGATCACGCGCCGGGCCCGCCGAGCGATGGAGCGTGTGTTCTACGAGGAGGAGGGATGACGTGCCGCGTCGACTGATCGCGTCCGGCTCACCGTTCGAACCCGTGATCGGCTTCTCGCGCGCGGTGGTCGAGGGGCACCACGTGGCGGTGGCCGGGACCGCGCCGGTCATGCCGGACGGTGGCGATCCCCCCGCGGATGCGTTCGGCCAGACCCGGCGGGTGCTCGAGATCGTCGTGGCCGCGCTCGCCGAGGCCGGTGCCGGTCCGGAGCACGTCGTGCGGACGCGGACCTACCTGACCGACGCCGGCGACTGGGAGGAGGTCGGGCGGGCCCACGGCGAGGTGTTCGCGAACATCCGGCCGGCGAGCACGATGATCGTCGTCAACGGGTTCCTCGACCCGCGGTGGGTCGTCGAGATGGAGGCCGACGCGATCCTGCCGTAGGACGAGTCTCGGAAGACCCACCCGCCGAGGAGTTTGCGCGGCGGCGACGAGGCTTGCGAGCATGGGGACGCGAGTCGTCCATCGAGAGAAGGAGCCGCTCCGATGCTGAAGGAGTTCAAGGCGTTCATCATGAAAGGCAATCTGGTCGAGATCGCGGTCGCCTTCATCATGGCGTTGGCGTTCGCCGCCGTGGTCGCCTCGTTCGTCGCGGACATCGTCACGCCGATCATCGCGGCGGTCTTCGGCCAGCCGGACTTCAGCAGCCTGAAGATCGATATCGGGGACAGCGCGATCTCCTACGGCAAGTTCCTGAACGCGGTCATCACGTTCCTGATCGTCGCGTTCGTGATGTTCCTGGTCGTCAAGGCCTACAACCGGATGAGCGGTCCCAAGGCCGCGACGACCAAGAGCTGCCCGTTCTGCAAGACGGACATCGCCATCGACGCCACGCGCTGTCCGAACTGCACCAGCGAGCTCCAGCCCGCGTAGCTCAGATCCGGTCGATCGCTCGCGGTTCCATCCGGGGACCGAACGCCGGGGCGCGGATCCCGCTCGTCTCGAGCAGCCGTTGGACGCGGCCGCGATGCGGGCGGTAGGGCTCCAGCAGCTCGAGCATCCGTTCGTCCGAGCCACGCGGCTTCGCGCGCGAGCGCCCAGGCGACGATGTTCGGCACGTGGTAGTCGCCGACCGATACGGCGTCCGCGTCGCCGAGCGCGATCCGCGCCACCTCGGCCACGGTCCAGGGCCCGATGCCGTGCACGCTCGAGAGCCGGTCCTCGGCCACGTCGAGCGGAAGGGCGGCCGTTTCGTCGATCCACGCCGTCCGCGCGCACACGGCGCGGACCACCTCCGCCCGGCGGCGTTCGACGCCGAACGGGTGGAACGCGTAGTAGGGGAGCGCGGCGACGCGTTCGGGGTCGGGGGGCAGCGTCAGACCGAGCGGACCGGGGGCGGGTTCGGCCAGCGACATCGCGAGGCGCCGGTACGCGCGCCGAGCCTCGTTGCCGGTGACCTTCTGTTCGAGGATCACCGGGATCAGGCGCTCGGTGACCAGGCCGGTGCGCGGGATCCGCAGGCCCGGGTGTTGGCGCCGGAGATCCCGCACCAGCCCGGCCGGGGGGTCGAACCCGGCATCGTCGTCCTCGACGCCGCACCAGGCGGCGGCCCGGTCGAGCACCCAGGCCGCGCCCGGCCCCCACGCCTCGACCTCGATCCCGCTCGGGATCTCGGCGAACCGGACCGACACCGGTCCGTCGGGCGTCCGCGACGCCCGTTCGGTGATCCCCCGTGCGGACCGCATCGTCGGATCCCCGCGTCCGCGCTGCATCGGTCCCAGCGTCTGCCCGAGGGCGATCGGGCGCTCGGTCGAGAGGTGGCGGCTCGGCACGTCGGGCAGGCTACGCCTTGCGACGCGAACGGCCGGCCCTCGGGAGAGCCGGCCGTTCGTCGAACGCGGTGACCTACAGGTCGTAATAGAGCGCGAACTCGTACGGGTGCGGCCGCAGCCGGACCGCGTCGAGCTCGTGGACCCGCTTGTACTCGATCCAGGTGTCGATCACGTCCTGCGTGAAGACGCCGCCCTCGAGCAGCCACTGATGGTCGGCCTCGAGCGAGTCGAGCACCTGCTCGAGCGAACCGGGGACCTGCTTGACCGACGCCTTCTCCTCCGGCGGCAGGTCGTACAGGTCCTTGTCCATCGGCTCGGGCGGCTCGATCTTGCTCTTCACCCCGTCGAGTCCCGCCATGAGCATCGCCGCGAACGCCAGGTACGGGTTGCACGAGGGGTCGGGTGTACGGAACTCCAGCCGCTTGGCGCCGGGGTTCTTGAAGTACTGCGGGATCCGGACGCAGGCGCTCCGGTTCCGCTGCGAGTACACGAGGTTGATCGGGGCCTCGTAGCCCGGGACCAGTCGTCGGTACGAGTTCGTCGTCGGGTTGGTGAAGGCCAGCAGTGACGGCGCATGTGCGATCAGCCCTCCGATGTACCAGCGCGCGGTGTCCGAGATCCCGGCGTAGCCGACCTCGTCCCAGAACAGGTTGTCGTCGTCCTTCCACAGGCTCTGATGCGTGTGCATCCCCGAGCCGTTGTCCTGGAAGAGCGGCTTCGGCATGAACGTCACGGTCTTGCCGGCGTGCCGGGCCGTGTTCTTGACCACGTACTTGTACTTCATGACGTTGTCCGCGGTCGCGAGCAGCGTCCCGTAGCGCATGTCGATCTCGGCCTGTCCGGCCGTGCCGACCTCGTGGTGGTGCACCTCGATGCTCAGACCGACCTTCTCCAGGTTCAGGACCATCTCCGAGCGCAGGTCCTGGTAGTGATCCATCGGGGGCAGCGGGAAGTACCCCTCCTTGTACCGCGGCTTGTAGCCGAGGTTCGGCTCGCCGCCCAGCTCGCGTTCGCGGCCCGAGTTCCAGACGCCCTCGATCGCGTCGAGGTGGTAGTAGCCCTCGTGCTGGTTCTGGTCGAATCGGACCGAGTCGAAGATGTAGAACTCGCACTCCGGCCCCCAGAACGAGGTGTCCGCGACGCCGGTCTGCTTCAGGTAGAGCTCGGCCTTGCGCGCGACGTAGCGCGGGTCGCGCGTGTACATCTCGCCCGTGACCGGGTCCTTGACGAAGCAGTGCAGGTTCAGCGTCGTGTGCTGCGTGAACGGGTCGAGGTAGGCCGTGTCGGGGTCGGGGACCAGGAGCATGTCGGACTCCTGGATCTCCTGGAACCCGCGGATCGACGACCCGTCGAACCCGAGACCGTCCTCGAAGCTCTCCTCGGAGAGCTCGTGCATGGGGATGGAGAAGTGCTGCATGAGACCGGGCAGGTCCGAGAAGCGCATGTCCACGATCTCGGTGCCGGACTCCCTGGCGAGGGCCAGGACCTCCTTCGGTGTCGTCATCCTTCGCGTCTCCCCTCTCGCCGGCGTGCGATGGCCAAGGGTACGAGCGCGGGGGGTCGGGCTCGGTCTCCGGAGCGTTAACTCTTCGTTACGGGCCGGCGACGTCGGTCGGTGCGGCGCCCGTGGGGCTCATCCCGGCCCCCGTGGCGACGGTGCCCGGCGCCGGCTCCCAGTCGCGGATGACCGTGGCGCCCTTGGCGATGATGCGCGGCCGCGCCCCCGAGCTCGATCGCCCGGCCGAGCGGCGTCCGGAAGAAGGGGTGCCGCAGGATCATCGGGGTGGCGAGCAACAGCCCGCTGGCCGTGATCGTGCGGACCCGCCGGCCGGCCGGTGACGCCAGGAACGCTCGGGTCTGGTCCGCGCCGCGTTCGACGGCGTCCCCGACGTGACTCGAGCAGCTGGCCGAGCTCCGCGGTCGCGTTCACGATCGGACCTTACCCCCGGCCGACGGGCCGCCAAACGGACCGGTGGGGCTCACACATCCGCCGCCCGGTACCCGACGCCGCGCACGGTCTCGATCAGCCCCTCGTGGGCGGGCCCGAGCTTCGCGCGCAGCCGACGGACGTGGACGTCGACCGTCCGCGTCCCGCCGTAGAAGTCGTAGCCCCAGACCTCCCGCAGCAGGCCCGGCCGGGTGAAGACGCGCCCCCGGCGTTCGGCGAGGAACCGCAGCAGCTCGAACTCCTTGAACGTGAGATCCAGCGGCGCGCCCTCGATGCTCACCCGATAGGTGCTGGCGTCGAGCGCGATCGGCCCGAGCCGGATCGTCGTCTCCTCGCCGGCGCCCGTCCGTCGCCGGGTGAGCGCGAACCGAAGACGGATCTCGCCCTCGGGGGCGCCGGGGAACAGGACCTCGTCCGCGACCTCCTCCCAGTGGAAGCGCTCGACGTCCCGGCGCTCGATCACGGCGAGGAGCGGGATCCGAGGCTCGCGTTCGCGGAGCGCGCGGAGCACCGCGTGCCCCTGACCGGGGTTCTCCGCCGCGTCCACCAGCACCGCGTCGGTCCCGAGCGCGAGCGCCTCGCCGACCGCTGCGACCGACAGGTGCTCGGTCTTGAGGTCGAGCAGCATCGTCGGGGCGGCGGGGAGCACCTCCGCCGGCGAACGATCGGTGAGCATCACGACGCGGATCACGGCACCCCCGAGCGTACAAGCGGACTCCCTGCGGCGATAGCCTTCCGGGCGATGCCACGCGTGACCGTTCGGCTGTTCGCGGCGCTCCGCGAGCTCGCGGGCTCCTCCTCGGTCCAGGCCGAGGGCGCCACCGTCGGCGAGGTCGTGGAGGCGCTCTCCGCCCGGTACGGCGAGCGGTTCGCCGCGATCGCCCGGGTGGGGTCGGCCGTGGTGGAGGGCGAACGGGCCGACGCCGCGACACCGCTCTCCGAGGGCCAGGAGCTGGCCCTGCTGCCGCCGGTCTCGGGGGGCTATCGGCAACCCGACCGACCCTGAGATACTGCCCCCATGTCGATGCGCTTCCAGCGGCTCCTGCTCGTCGTGAACCCGGTGGCCCGCACGATGTCCAAGCCCGTCTTGGCGGTGATCGAGAAGGCCCTCTCTGCCGACTTCCGGCTCGAGGTGGCCGAGACCAAGGAGCGCGGCCACGCCTCCGAGCTCGCGGCGCAGGCCGTGGACGAGGGGATCGACCTGGTCGTGGTCTTCTCCGGCGACGGGACGATCAACGAGGCCGTCAACGCGCTCGCCGGCACCGAGACCGCGCTCGGCGTGCTGCCGGGCGGCGCCACGAACATCCTGGTCCGGGCGCTCGGGTTGCCGCTCGACCCGGTCGAGGCGACCGGCGTCCTGATCGCGAAGGCGCTCGACGACCAGGCGTTCAAGCTGTCGCTCGGCGTTGCGGACGGCCGGTACTTCGCCGTCAACTGCGGCGCGGGCGTGGACGCCGCCGCGATGCGCCGCCTCGACCAACGGTTCCCCAAGACCAAGTCGAAGTTCGACCGGGCCGCGTTCCGCGCCGTGGCGCGCGAGCTGCTGGTCAGCTACGCGGGCCGTTCGGCGGACCTGGAGGTGCGGATCGACGACGGTCCGCCGCTCCCGTCGCTGTCGGTGATGGTCGGACGGACCGATCCCTACACCTACTACCGGGACCGGGGGATCCGGATGACGCCCGAGGCGTCGCTGGACTCCGGCCTGGATGTGCTCTCGGTCCGCAAGCTCGCCCGCCGGAGCGTCCCGAGGATCGCCTGGCAGGTGTTCGGCTCGGCCCGGCACGTCCACGGACGCGACATCGACTACGTGCACGACGCGCGGCACGTGGTGATCGACTCCGAGACGCCGTTCCCGGTCCAGGTCGACGGGGACTCGCTCGGCGATCACCGCCGCCTGGAGGTCGACCTCGCACCCGAGGCCCTCTGGGTCGTGGCCTAGCCGGGCTTCGCGGCCGTCGCGGCTTCTTCGGATCCTGCGCCGCGCTCCTGGATCCCGCACTCCCACTTCGACAGACCGGCCCACCGGCCCTCGCGCTCGTGTTCGCCCGGGAGCGAGAGTCGGGTACACGGCGCGCAGCCGATCGAGGCGTACCCGAGGTCGTAGAGCGGGTTGTGGGGCAGGTCGTGCTCCTTCAGGTACGCCCACGTGTCGCGGCGCGTCCACGTCGCGACGGGGTTCACCTTGACGATCCAGCTGCCGGGTTCGAGCTCGTACCGGTCGACGATCGGCGCCGCGGCTCGGGTCGGAGACGAATCCCGCCGGAACGCCGTGACCCACGCCTCGCGGCCGCGCAGCGCCTCGAGCATCGGTTCCACCTTGTTGATCTGGCAGCACCGCTCCGGATCGCGCTCGTACAGGCGGGGACCGAACGCCACCTGCTGCGTGTCCGGCGTGTGCTCGCCCGTGAGCTCGACCACGTTCAGGTCCAGGAGCTCGGTCAGGCGTCGCTTGAACGCGAGGGTCTCGGCGAAGTGGAACCCGGTCTCCAGGAACAGCACCGGGACGTCGGGCCGGATCCGCGTCGCCATGTGCATCACGCAGGTTCCCTCGGCCTGGAACGCGGAGGCGAGCGCGAGCTCGCGCAGGCCGGACTCCTCGAGCGCCCAGCGCACGATCTCGCTCGGGTGCGCGGGTTCGAGGCGGGCGTTGAGCGCGCGGAGCGCTTCGTCGGAGAGCAGGGTGTCGGACATCGAGGCCTCGGTGGTGGGGGTGCACGGAGTATAGGTCCGGGTCGGGGTCGCACGGCCCGCGGCTATCCTGAGGGTCCGTTCATCGCCGACGAAAGGTTGATGTCCCATGCCCGACGACACGACGATCGCCCCGCACGGCGGCGAGCTCGTCGACCTGCTCGTCCCCGAGGGTCGACGAGATGCCACCAGCGCCGAGGCCGCTCAGCTGCCGAAGCTCGTGGTCAGCGCCCGGGAGCTCTCCGACCTGGAGATGCTCACGGTCGGGGCACTGTCCCCGTTGACGGGGTTCGTGGGCGAGGACGACTACGTCGCCGTCCTGGAGACGATGCACCTGTCGAACGGATCGGCGTGGTCGATCCCGGTCACGCTCTCGCTCACCGACGACGACGTGAAGCGGATCGGCGCCGGGACCTCGGTCGCGCTGCTTCCGTCGGAGGGTGCGGACCCGATCGCGATCGTGGACGTCGCGGAGGTGTTCAAGCGCGACCGCCAGAAGGAGGCACTCGGCGTGTTCGGGACCGAGGATCTCGAGCACCCCGGCGTGCAGGCGCTCCACGACGCCGGCGACTTCTGCCTCGCGGGGACGGTGCGCGCGCTGACCTTGCCCGAGCACGACGATTTCCTGCCCTACCGGCTCACGCCCGCGCAGACGCGGGCGGCGTTCGCCGAGCGTGGCTGGCGGACCGTCGTCGGCTTCCAGACCCGCAACCCGATCCACCGCGCGCACGAGTACCTCCAGAAGTGCGCGCTCGAGATCGTGGACGGGCTCCTCGTCCACCCGTTGGTGGGCGCGACGAAGGACGATGACGTGCCGGCCGACGTTCGGATGCGGTGCTACGAGGCGCTGTTCGAGGGCTACTACCCGAAGGACCGGGCGATGGTGTCCGTCTTCCCGGCCGCGATGCGGTACGCGGGGCCGCGGGAGGCGATCTGGCACGCGATCTGCCGCAAGAACTACGGGTGCACGCATTTCATCGTCGGCCGCGACCACGCGGGCGTCGGCTCCTACTACGGGACCTACGACGCGCAGCGGATCTTCGAGGAGTTCGAACCCGGCGAGCTGGGCATCGCGCCGCTGATGTTCGAGCATTCGTTCTGGTGCAACGCGTGCGAAGGGATGGCCTCGCCCAAGACCTGCCCGCATGGCGACGACGAGCGCGTGTCGTTGTCCGGCACGAAGGTGCGCGAGATGCTCCGCGCCGGCGAGCGACCGCCGGCCGAGTTCAGCCGGCCCGAGGTCGCCGACATCCTGATCGACGCGATGCGCGAACGGTGATGCTCCGGCGCAACCCTCGTTTGCCCGCTCATCAGGGGCTTTGGTAGCCTCGCGCGCGCCCGGGCGGCGGCCGAGACCGATGAGGGGAGGCCCCCTGACCGCTCGAAGGATCCGCGCTCCGAACCTGTCTCGCTCTTGGCCTCGCTCTCAGCCTCACCGCCGCCATGTTCGGTGTGGTGCCCGCGCTGGCCGGCACGAAGGACCAGCTCGATGCCGCCAAGGCCGAGCTCGCCGAGGTGCAGGCCGAGCTCGACCGCGCGACGGCCCGGTGGAACGAGGCCGCGTCCCGCCTGGACACCACCCGCGGCGAGATCGTCGACACCCGGATCCGGATCGGCCGGCTCGAGGACCGCGGGCACGCGATCGAGACCCGGCTCAACCGCCGGGCCGTGATCGCGTTCACCAACGGGCCCGCCAGCACGATCGACCTCCTGCTCTCCTCGGGCTCGTTCACGGACTTCACCGACCGTCTCGAGTTCCTCGGCTCGATGGCGCAGTCCGACGGCGACCTGATCCTCGAGCAGGAGGTGACCCAGGAGGAGCTCCGTCGTGAGCGTGACAACCTGCTCGTGCTCGAGGACCGTCAGGCGAGCGTGGCGGAGGAGCTCCGCGGCATCCAGCAGAGCATCGACGAGCAGCTCGGGCAGATCTCCGATCGCGTGGCCGAGCTGACCGAGAAGTACCGGCAGGAGATCGCGGCGTCCAAGGAGCTCGTGGTCCTGGGCCAGACGCCGAACGCCGACGGCTCGCTCCAGGTGTGCCCCGTCGCCGGGCCGAACTCCTTCGTCGACTCGTTCGGCTGGCCGAGGGACGGTCACACGCATCAGGGGATCGACATGATCTCGCCGTTCGGGACGCCGGTCGTCGCGGCCCATCCCGGGTCCGTCACGCACTCTTCCAGCTCCTCCGGCGGCCTCCAGGCCTACGTCTACGGCTCGGGCGGCTACTCGTTCTACGCGCACCTCTCGAGCTACAGCGGCGCGAGCGGCAGCGTCGGCGCCGGGACCGTGATCGGCTACGTCGGGAGCACCGGCAACGCCGGCTCGACGAACCACCTGCATTTCGAGTGGCATCCGGGAGGCGGCGCGGCGGTCAACCCGTACCAGATGCTCCTCGCGGTCTGCTGAGCACGCTCGCGTGAGGCGCCACGGCGGTTCGATCCCGGTCGCGGCGTCCCCGGCGCGCTACGATGCCCCTCCATGAGCGAGCAGGGCGGGAACCGACGGATCGACCGGATCCGCAGGCCCGAGTTCGTCGAGGGTCTGGCCGGACTCTCGCTGGAGGACCTCCGGGCCCGCCGCGACGAGTGCTACGCCGAGCGCGAGTACCTGTCACTGCTGCGCCGGCTCGTCCAGGGCCGCGCCGAGATCCTCAAGGCGGAGGTCGAGCGACGGGGCAGCGGTGGCGAGGGCGGCAGCCTCGTCGACCAGCTCGCGACGATCCTGTCCTCCGAGGGCCAGGGACCGTCCCGGGGCGAGGCCGTCAAGGTCGGGCTCCCCGAGGAGGAGATGCTGCTGGCTCGCCGGCGGGTCGAGCGGCTGGTCGCCGACGCCGAGATCTCGGACCCGGGCACGCTCGACGACGAGCGCCTGGCCGCCGCGGTTGACCTGTTGGTCAGCGAGGAGCACGAGGTGTCCCAGGCCCGCAACGACGTGCTCCAGGTGATGGACGCGCTGCAGGAGGAGCTCAAGCGCCGGTACCGGGACGATCCTTCGCTCGTCCTGTCCTGACCCTCACCTCGGGTAGCACGCACGACCTCCATCTCCCGAGTCGTCTCGCCAACGGTTGCGTGGGAGACATGTCGGCCGGGTGGGGCGCCGCCGGGTCCCTGGGTGTCCGACAGGCGGGTCCGCCGCAGGGGAGCGCTTCGGACCAGGCGATTTGGGCCGGCAGGCCTATGGACCCGCCTCGGCCGAAACGGCAGGCTCTTCCACGGATCGCGCACCCGAGTGCGCTAACGTGCGGCCCCGAACGATGAGCGAACGAGACCTTCCCGGGCACGGCCCCGGGGTCCAGACGGACCCCGAGCTGCCGACCGTCCAGGAGCAGCTCATCGTCTTCGCCCGGGAGCTCGGCGAGCTCTACCGCCTCGAGCGCTCGCGCAACGCCGAGCTCGAGATGGTCCTGGAGAGCCTGCAGGACACGTACCTCGCGACGATGAAGAGCCTCGCGACCGTGATCGAGGCCAAGGACCAGACGACGCGGGGGCATCTCGATCGGACCCAGGTGTTCGGGCTCGCGCTCGCTCGGCGGGTGGACCCGGAGCTGGCTCAGTCGCCCACCCTCGGATACGGCTTCTTCCTCCACGACATCGGCAAGGTCGGGATCCCCGAACACATCCTGTGCAAGGCGGGTCCGCTGTCGGTCGACGAGTGGACGGTGATGCGCAACCACCCGATCATCGGAGCCCAGATCGTCGCCCCGATCGCGTTCCTGTCCGACACCGTCGAGCTGATCCGCCACCATCACGAGTGGTTCGACGGGACCGGGTACCCCGACGGTCTGGCCTCCGAGGCGATCCCGCTCGGCGCGCGCGTGTTCGCGGTGGCGGACTCGTTCGACGCGATGACCAGCGACCGGCCCTATCGTGGCTCGATCGGCGCCGAGCGCGCCCTCGCGGAGATCCGCAACGGCGCCGGAACGCAGTTCGACCCCGAGGTGGTGCGCGTGTTCGTCGACATGGTGGAGTCCGACCCGCCGAAGGACGACGAGGAGTTCCAGCACGCCCTCAAGCACGCCAGCTGACCGACACGACCCCTTCGACATCACCCTCCGCTCGGCTCGCTAGGCTTCGCGTGTGCCGACCGCCGCGCCGCTCGTCCGGGTCGTGCGTTCGGGTCTCGTGGAGAGCGTCCACCTCGGCCACGTGGTCGTGTGCGATCCCGAAGGCCGCGTGCTCGCCGCCCTCGGCGACCCGGACCGCCTCGTCTTCTCGCGCTCGTCGATGAAACCGCTCCAGGCCGCCGTGTCCCTGCGCCGGATCGCCGAGCCGCTCCCCGACGAACTCGTCGCGATCATGTGTGCCTCGCACAACGGCGAGCCCGTCCACGTCCGCGTCGTCCGCCGTCTCCTGCGAGCCGGCGGGCTGTCCGAACGCGACCTGGGGTGCCCGCCCGACCTGCCGATCGAGGCCGGGGCCCGCCGGGCGGCCGCCGGACCCCGACGGATCACCCACAACTGCTCGGGCAAGCACGCCGGCATGCTCCTCGCGTGCGAACGCTCGGGTGCCGACCTCGGGCGCTACCTCGATCCCTCGCACCCGCTCCAGCGCGAGATCCTGCGGGCGGTGCGTTCCTCCACCGGCGTCGATCGGCCGGTCGTTGGGGTCGACGGGTGCGGCGCCCCCGTCCACGGGCTCCCGTTGCGCGGCATGGCCACCCTGTTCGCCCGGCTTGCCAGACCCGAGCGGCTCGGTCGCCTCGGTGCGCGCGCCGCTCGGGCGGTCGAGGCGATGCGCTCGGCGCCGTACCTGGTCGCGGGGCGCGGCCGTTCGGACACGCGACTGATGGAGGCGGTGCCCGGGCTCGTCTGCAAGGTCGGCGCGGAGGGTCTGCACTGCGCGGCCGTCCCCGACGCCGGGATCGGGGTCGCCGTGCGGATCGACGACGGGAGCGACCGCGCCGCCGCGCCGGCGTTGGTGAGGACGCTCGACCTGCTCGGCGTGCTGGACCAGACGCAGCGCGCCGCCCTGGCGTCGCTGGCGGCCCCACCCGTGCTCGGAGGCGGCCGGCCCGTGGGTGCGTTCGAGGTCGGGTTCCAGCTGCGTCGCCGCTCCGGCTGAGCGCTCGCGTTCGGCTGCATTCGGCGCGACCTCTCGTACGATTCCTTGGATGGGCGACGGCAGCGTCACGACCGAGCGGACGGACGACGGGCGCTCGCCCGGCGACGACCCGCGGATCGCGGTCGTCAGCCTGCACACGTCCCCCCTCGACCAGCCGGGTTCGGGCGACTCCGGCGGGATGAACGTCTTCATCCGGGCCGCGGCCGAGCGCCTGTCGGCGGGCGGCGTCCAGGTGGACGTCTTCACCCGCACGCGGGACGAGCGGCGTCCCGAGGTCGAGGAGCTCGGGAACGGCTCCCGGCTGATCAACGTTCAAGCCGGACCGAGCGCGCCCGTGCCCAAGGAGGAGCTCCCCCGGTTCCTGCCGGAGTTCCTGGGCGGGGTCCTCCGGCGCGCTCGGGCGGAGGGGTCCGACTACGACCTCGTCCACACGCACTATTGGCTCTCGGGGTGGGTCGGGCGCAGCGCCCGCGAGATCTGGGGCGTCCCCCTGGTGGCCTCGTTCCACACGCTCGGCAAGGTCAAGAACTACTCCCTGTCGCGCGGCGAGCGTCCGGAACCCCCGGACCGCCTGTCCGGCGAGGAGCTCGTGATCGCGGACGCGGACCGGCTGGTCGCCGCGACGCCGGTCGAGGCGGCGCAGCTCGTCGGGCTGTACCGGGCCGAGCCGGACCGCATCCGCATCGTCCCGCCCGGGGTCGACCACGGCCTGTTCTTCCCGCGGGACCGGAGCCAGGCCAAGGCGAGGCTCCACCTCGCGGACCTGCGGCTCCTGCTGTTCGTCGGCCGGTTGCAGGCGCACAAGGGTCCGGACGTCGCCGTGCGCGCGGTCGCCGAGGCGATCGCCCGCGATCCCGAGGGGACGCGAGACGTCGTCCTCGCGATCGTCGGCGGGCCGAGCGGCTCGGACCACGGCGCCGAGGTTGCCCGGCTGATGGATCTGGCCTCCGCGCTGGGTGTGGGGGAGCGCGTGATCCTGTTCCCGCCGCAGCCGCAGTCGCGCCTGGCGGACTTCTACGCCGCCGCCGAAGCGGTCCTGGTCCCGTCGAGGTCGGAGTCGTTCGGGCTGGTCGCACTGGAGGCGCAGGCGTGCGCGACGCCGGTGGTCGCGTCCGCGGTCGGCGGCCTCCGGTACGTGGTCGAGGACGGGGTCACCGGCCACCTCGTCGAGGGCCACGATCCCGGCGACCACGCCGAACGGATCCTCGCGATCCTCGGCGACCCGCGCGCGCGCCGGCGCATGGGCGAGGCCGGCGTCCTCCGCTCGCTGCGCTTCTCCTGGGACGCGACCGCCGCCGGCATGCTGTCGGTGTACCGCGAGCTGCTCGGAGGCCGCATCCCCGCCTGATCGTCACGCGACCGACGTGGTCGCGCGGTCGCATCGCCCCGTAATCGACCGCGATCTGCACGCGCTACGTCACGAGGTCCCGTCGAAGTTCCGCGGCGACGACTCCCTCGTACCACCTTGCGTCGCAACGGTTCGCAACGATGTGTCGGCGGACGTTCGCGTTCGAGACATGTTCTTGTCACTCTTTCCCTCACGCGATCTACCTGCGCATATGTACCGTGACCTGCGCGTTCGTCGGGTTGACCCGCTGATGCGGCGCCGGTACATTTCGCCTCGCTCCGAGCAGCCGGAGCGGCCGAATCAGGGAACCGAGGCCGGGACCCCTGGGAAAGCCGTAAGGCCGACTGGGCGCACCTGCTCGTACGGTTGGGACAGCTAACTAGCTGTGCGGGTGGGGAGGCTCGGGAGGCCCCAAAGCCCAACGAAAGGGTACTACGGCCAGGAAACCAAGACGGCTGCGAGAGGTTGCTCGGAGCACCTGAGCCCGAGGGGCCGACGGTGGCTGGAGGCTTCGGCTTCCGGCGAGCCGAAGGTCCCTCGGGTTCTTTCTTTTCCCCGGTGCCGTTCCCCGGGGGAAGCCCCACCGCTCCCGCGCCGACGCGGGCCTTGTTCGCCCGGCGGAGCGCGGCTACCGTTCCCAGGTCATGGCCACCGGAACCGGCACCGAGACCAACGAGCGACGCGAGCAGATCGTGGGTGTCGCGATGCGGCACTTCGCCGAGCACGGGTACCGGGGCGCGCACGTCGAGGACATCGCCGCCGAGGTCGGGGTCGCCAAGGGAACCGTCTTCCTGCATTTCGGGAACAAGGAGGGGTTGTTCCTCGCCGTGTACCGGGAGGCGGTCGGACAGCTCCCGGCGTGGCTCGACGCCCCGGCCGACGTCGTCGAGAGCGGGTTCTGGGCCGTCCTGGACTACTGGCTCCGGCGGACGGAGGAGTTCCTCACCGAGCAGTGGGTGGCCAACCGGGTCGCGATGATCGGGCGGTACGACACCGGGCTGGGGCTCCGGCGACCGATCGACCGGCTCATGCGGAGCGAGGACCCGTACGGGACCCTCGAGTTCGTCGAGTTCGGGGTCCGCCGCGGCGAGATCCGCGACGACGTCGACGTCGAGATGATCGCCTCGATGCTCGACTGGGTCGCCGAACGCTTCCAGGACGTCCTGGGCAGCGAGGAGCTCGACCCCGGCCTGGTCCATCGCAAGCCTTTCGTCCCCGAACGGCGCGACGCGCGGATCCGGGAGTTCCTCGAGCTCCTGCGCTCGGGCATCTCCCGGGCGACGGGGGCGGACGAGGCCGGCGGCGGACGTCCGGCCGAGATGGAGCCCGTCCGCCCCGGCGGAGCGGACGGATGAGCCAGACCCGCGACCGCAAGGTGGCCTTCCTCGGGGGCGGCCGGATGGGCGAGGCCTTCGTCTCGGGTCTGATCCGTTCCGGCGGCCGCGCCGCCGACGAGATCATGGTGACGAGCCGCCGCGAGGAACGCGCACGCGAGCTGGCGGAGGCCCACGGGGTCGGGTCGACGCTCTCGAACCCGGACGCCGTGGCCTGGGCCGACGTCCTGGTCCTGACGGTGAAGCCGCAGGACATGGAGGTCCTGCTCTCCCAGATCCGCGAACACGTGACGCCCGAGCACCTGGTCGTGAGCTTCGCGGCGGGGATCCGAACCTCGTTCGTCGAGAAGCACCTGCCCGACGGCGTCCGGGTCGTCCGCGTGATGTCGAACGTGGCCGTCCTGGTGGACGAGGCGATGTCGGTCGTCGCGGCGGGTTCGAACGCCGAGGACCGTCACCTCGAGGTCGCCGAGGAGCTCCTCGGGTACGTCGGCAGGGTGATCCGGCTGAAGGAGGTGCACCTCGACGCGATCACGGCCACCAGCGGCAGCGGTCCGGCCTACTTCTTCCTGCTCGCGGAGGCGATGATCGAGGCGTGCATCCTGCTCGGCCTGTCCAGGGACGTCGCGACCGAGCTGATCATCCAGACGATGCTCGGATCCGCGAAGATGCTCCGCGACACGGGCAAGCACCCGGTCGAGCTGCGTGAGATGGTGACCTCGCCGGGCGGTACGACGATCGCCGCGATCCGTCACCTCGAGGAGGCGGGCGTCCGCGCGGCCTTCCTGAACGCGATCGACGCCGCGCGGCATCGGAGCGCCGAGCTCGCGCAGGGCGGCGACGAGGACGAGGACTGAACAAGGCCACGAGAGGAGCGACGACGATGGGGCGAGGAGACCGAGCGAGGGTGCGCTGGTCGCACGATCGCGAGCGGAAGAAGAAGGCCGCGGAGAAGCGGCAGGCCGCCGAGCGCGGGGCCGAACGAAAGGCGTCGAAGAAGTAGGTCCGGAGACCCGGCTACCCGTTCGAGGCCGGGGTGCCGAGCCGGTTCCGGAGGATCCCGATGCCCTCGGCCTCGAGCTCCACCTCGGCGCCGGGCCACACGCGCTGCTCGGACCCGGGGATCTCGAACGGTCCCGACGCGAAGGTCTCGCCGGGTTCCAGCCGCTCCTGCTTCGAGGCCCGGGCGACGTCGCGGAGCAGCCCGAGCGCCGTCCCGTTCAGGTTCCCCTTCACCCACTCCTCACCGTCGATCCGGACCGTGACGAACGCGGTCTGGGGGTCGAGCTCGTCGGCCGTCACCACGCACGGGCCGATCGAGAGCGGGACACCCCGGTGGGTGGGCATCGGGTCGCCGTTCGTGCGGCGGGCGAGCCAGTCGCCGACGAGCGTGTACCCGAACACGACCGAGGGCGTCTCCTCGGGGGTGATCGCGTCGTCCACCGCCCGACGAAGGACCGCCGCGATCTTGGGGTGGAACTCGAGCCAGCCGGCGCCCACCGGCCACGGGATCTCCTCGTCCGGCCCGAACGCCGGCCGGCCGCCCTCGACGGCGTCCGCCGAGCGGAGCGCGATCGGCAGCAGCGCCGCGAGCAGACGTGGCCGTTCGACGACGAAGGCGTCTGCCTCGTCGCGCTCGAGGGCTGCCCGGGCGGCATCGAGCACCGTTCCCCCGTTGCTCCTGACGAGCCGCTCCATCGTGTCGGGGAACGCGGGGTGGCCGAGCAGGCTCGGCAGGTCCACGACGTCCCCTTCCCGGAGCGCTCCCAGTCGCCGGTGCCCCCGCCGGTCGAAGGTCACGAGCCTCAAGGGAGGCCGATGATACGCCCGGCCGAGGCCGGAATCCTCGTATCGATCGGGCAGTTCGCCGCGGGCTCCGACTTGGGGGAAACGGGGTGCGGCGGCTACGATTGAGCCCGGCGATCGAGCAGGTCGCAGCGCGTTTTCCGCCCACAGGAGGCTCTCCATGGCAGAGGAAGGGTTCCGCATCACCTACGCGACGATGACGGCCGACAACGAGGACCTGCACAAGGGCTACGACGAGGGCATCGAGGTCGCCCGGTCGTGGCTGGGCCAGCGGCATCCGCTGTTCGTGAACGGCGAGGCACGCGAGGGGTCGGAGTACAAGGCCGCCCATTCGCCGATCGACGGCTCCCTGATCGGCGAGTTCGCGAGCGGCACGCGCGAGGACGTCCGCGACGCCGTCGCCGCCGCCAACGAGGCGTTCCACGACTGGGCCAACCGGCCCTGGCAGGAGCGGGTCGCGATCATCCGCAAGGCCGCCGACATCATGTCCGACCAGCGCAACGAGCTGTCGGCGCTGATGGCGATGGAGGTCGGCAAGAACCGGCTCGAGGCGCTCGGCGACGTGGAGGAGTCCGCGGACCTGCTGCGGTGGAACGCCAACGAGGTCGAGCAGAACGAGGGGTTCCGCAAGCCGATGCAGTCGCTCGGTTCGCCCGGCGAGTACTACGACGTCCTTCGGCCGTACGGCGTGTGGGCCGTCATCAGCCCGTTCAACTTCCCGATGGCGCTCGCGGCCGGTCCGTCGTCCGCGGCGCTGGTCGCGGGCAACACCGTGGTGTTCAAGCCCGCGCACATGGGCGTGTTCACCGGCCTGAAGCTCTACGAGGTCTACATGGCGGCCGGCGTGCCCAAGGGCGTCTTCCACTTCCTGTCGGGCCCCGGCAGCGTGGTCGGCGACGAGATCGTGAACCACCCCGACGTGGCCGGGATCACCTTCACGGGCTCGTACGAGGTCGGGATGGGGATCTACAAGGGCTTCGCGAAGGACTTCCCCAAGCCCGTGATCTGCGAGATGGGCGGGAAGAACCCGACGATCGTGACCGACAAGGCCGACCTGGACAAGGCGACCGACGGGGTGCTGCGTTCGGCGTTCGGGTTCGGCGGGCAGAAGTGCTCGGCGAACTCGCGCGTCTACGTGCATCGGAGCGTGTACGACGAGTTCGTCCGCACGCTGAAGGAGAAGACCGAGAACGTCAAGATCGGCGACCCGCTCGACCGCGACGTCTACCTCGGCCCGGTGATCGACGACGGCGCCGTGGCCACGTTCGAGGAGGCGTCGAACGAGGCGAAGAAGAACGGCACCGTGATCACGGGCGGCGAGCGGCTGACCGAGGGTGAGCTCGCGAAGGGCACCTTCGTGCAGCCCACCGTCGCGGAGGTCCCGCTCGACTCGTGGATCTGGAAGAGGGAGCTGTTCGTGCCGTTCGTCGCGGTCGCGCCGTACGACGACCTCGACGAGGCGATCCGTCTGGCCAACGACACCGAGTACGGCCTGACGGCCGGCTTCTACAGCGAGGACCGCGCCGAGATCGACACGTGGCTGAGCTCGATCGAGGCCGGCGTCGTGTACGTGAACCGGCGGGCCGGGGCGACGACCGGCGCGTGGCCGGGCGTGCAGCCGTTCGGCGGCTGGAAGGGTTCGGGCACCAGCGGCAAGGCCGGCGGCGGCCCGTACTACGTCCAGCAGTACCTGCGCGAGCAGTCCCGCACGGTGATCGAGGAGTGAGCACGGCCGAGACCCTGGGGGCGCGGGGGGCTGAAGGAGCGAGCGCGAGTGCGCGAGCGGAAGCCCCCCGACCGGAGGACCTCGCCGAGGCGCAGGCGCCGCGGCTGGTCACCGAGATCCCGGGCCCCGAGGCGCGGGCGCGGATCGAACGCGATCGCAAGGTCACGAGCCCCTCGCTTCCGCGCGCCTACGAGCTGGTTCCGGCGCGCGGCGCGGGCTCGGTGATCGAGGACGTCGACGGGAACCGCTTCCTGGACGTGAACGCCGGGATCGCCGTGACCTCGACCGGACACGCGCACCCGAAGGTGGTCGGGGCGATCCGGGCCCAGGCCGAACAGCTGCTGCACTACTCGGCCAGCGACTTCTACCTGCCGATCTACTCGGACGTCTGCGAGGAGCTGGATCGCATCGCCCCGTTCTCCGGGGGCGCCCGCAGCTTCCTCACGAACTCGGGCACCGAGGCCGTCGAGGGCGCGATCAAGCTCGCGCGCTACGCGACCGGGCGGCAGTACGTGGTCGCGATGATCGGGTCGTTCCACGGCCGTTCCTACGGGAGCGTCTCGCTCACCGCCAGCAAGGCGAAGTACCACGCGGGGTTCGGGCCGCTGCTGCCCGGCGTGGTCCACACGCACTTCGGCGACTTCGAGCACCTGGAGCAGGTGGTGTTCGCGCGCCTGATCCCGCCCGACGAGGTGGCGGCCATCGTGGTCGAACCCGTCCTCGGCGAGGGCGGGTACGTGTTCCCGCCGCGAGGGCTGGTTCGCGTACCTGCGCGAGCTGTGCGACCGGCACGGGATCCTGCTCGTGGCCGACGAGGTCCAGTCGGGGATGGGCCGGACCGGCAAGATGTGGGCGATCGAGCACGAGGGCGTCGAGCCCGACGTCCTGCTGGCGGGCAAGGGGATCGCGAGCGGGATGCCGCTCGGCGCGATCGTGGCCCGCGAGCGCCTGATGACGTGGGACGTGGGCGCGCACGGCTCGACCTACGGCGGCAACCCGGTCGCGTGCGCCGCCGCGCTCGCGACGCTCGAGCTGATCGAGGGCGGGCTGCTCGACAACACGCGCGACGTCGGCGAGCTCCTGCTGAAGGGCCTGCGTGACATCCAGGCCCGCCGGCCCGAGATCGTCGACGTCCGGGGCCGGGGCCTGATGATCGGCATCGAGTTCGCCGAGGCGCAGACGATGCACGCGGTCGAGCAGGCCGCGTTCCGCCGGGGCCTCCTGGTCCTGGGCGCGGGGGACTCGGTGATCCGGATGTCGCCCCCGCTGGTGCTCCGACCCGATCAGGCCGAGACCGCCCTGCAGGTGTTCGACGACGCCGTCGCCGACGTCGTGGGCGGCTGACGGCCGGGCGTTCGATGGCGCTGTCGGTCGATACCCTCACGTGGGACTGCCGCTCGCCGGAGCTCATCGCGCGGTTCTGGGCCGGGGTCCTCGGCTACGAGGTCGTCGAGGTCGATGAGGAGGACGCCGAGATCCGCGACCCGAAGGGCGAGGGCTGGCCGATCCTGTTCCAGATGGTTCCCGAGGGCAAGTCGGTGAAGAACCGCCTCCACCTCGATCTTCGCCCGGCGACCTCGATGGCCGGGGAGATCGAGCGGGTGAGCGCGCTCGGCGCCTCGGAGCATCGGTATGTGGCCGAGGGCGGGAGCTTCTGGACCGTGATGCTCGACCCCGAGGGCAACGAGTTCTGCGTCCTGCGCGGCCCGGAGGATGGCTGGAGTCCCGAGTGACCGGGTGGGCGGGGACGAGCAAGCAGACCACGATGGCCGACGCGGTCGCCGAACTGGTCCGCGACGGCGACACCGTCGCGATCGAGGGCTTCACCCACCTGATCTGCTTCGCGGCCGGGCACGAGATCATCCGTCAGCGCAAGCGAGACCTGACCCTCGCGCGCATGACGCCGGACGTGATCTACGACCAGATGATCGGCGCCGGCGTCGCGCGCAAGCTGATCTTCTCGTGGCTCGGCAACCCCGGGGTCGGATCGCTGCATGCCGTCCGGCGCCGGATCGAGCAGGCCGACCCCGAGCCTCTGGAGATCGAGGAGTACTCGCACTTCGGGATGGTCTGCCGGTACGTGGCCGGCGCATCGAACCTCCCGTTCTTCCCGATCCGCTCCTACTACGAGAGCGACATCCCCTCGGTGAACCCGAACATCAAGCCGATGCGCTCGCCGTACGAGGACGGCACCGAGGTGTACGTCGTTCCACCGCTTCGGCCCGACGTCACGATCGTGCACGCGCAGCGGGCCACGGCCACCGGCGACACCCAGATCTGGGGCCTGCTCGGGTGCCAGAAGGAGGCGGCGTTCGCCGCGGAACGGGTGATCGTGGTCTGCGAGGAGATCGTGGACGAGGCGGTCGTCCGCCGCGACCCGAACCGCACGGTGATCCCCGGCATCGTCGTCGACGCGGTGGTGGAGCAGCCGTTCGCGTGCCATCCGAGCTACGCGCAGGGCTACTACGACCGCGACAACGCCTTCTACCTCGAGTGGGAGCGGGTCTCGAAGGACCCGGAGGCGCTCGAACGCTGGCTGAAGGAGTGGGTCTACGGTCTGGAGAGCCACGCCGACTACGTCGCCAAGATGGGCGACCGGTGGGAGGACCTCAAGGCGGGCGAACGCCTCTCCGGCGAGGTGAACTACGGTGACTACTCGTGAAGGGCGGGACGCTGCCGTGAGCGAGGACGGCTACACGAAGAACGAGATGATGATCACCGCGAGCGCTCGCACGCTCGCGGGAGAGCGGGTCTGCTTCGTCGGCGTGGGCCTGCCGAACATCGTCTGCAACCTCGCGCAACGAACGGTCTCGCCCGAGCTCCAACTCGTGTACGAGGCGGGCGTCTTCGGCGCGCGCCCCGAACGGCTCCCGCTGTCGATCGGTGACCCGACGCTCGTGTCGGGTTCGACGGCCGTGACGTCGATGTTCGAGCTGTTCGCCTTCTACCTCCAGGCCGGCCTGATCGACGCCGCCTTCCTCGGCGGGGCGCAGATCGATCGGTTCGGGAACCTCAACACGACCGTGATCGGCGACTACGCGTCGCCGAAGGTCCGGCTCCCCGGCTCCGGCGGCGCGTGCGAGATCGCGATCCACGCGCGCAGGATCCTCGTCATCATGCGGCAGGCCAAGCGCTCCTTCGTCGAGCGGCTCGACTTCCGGACCTCGCCCGGGCACTCGGGCGACCCGGCGCACGATCGGGCGCGCGGGTGGTTCGGGAGCGGGCCGACGAGCGTGGTGACCGATCTCGCGACGTTCGGGTTCGACGAGGAGACCGGCGAGATGACGCTGCTGACGGTCCACCCCGGCGTCACGGTCGACGACGTCCGCGCGAACATGGGGTGGGAGCCGCGCGTCTCCGGTTCCTTGGGCCAGACCCCGCCCCCGACCGAGGACGAGCTGCGGCTGATCCGGACGCAGCTCGACCCACAGGGCATGTACACCTCCTAGCGATGGGGCCGCCGGCATGAGCCACGTCTTCCATCGCGTCCTGTCGCGACCTCTGCCACGAGCCGTCCGCGCCGAGGGTGTGTGGATCGAGGACGCCGAAGGCAGGCGCTACCTGGACGGAGCGGGCGGCGCGATCGTCGTGAACGTCGGCCACGGCGACCGTTCGCTGGTGGACGCGATGGCCGAACAGTCGGCGAGGACCTCCTACGTCCACGGGACGGTGTTCACGACCGAGGCGCTCGAGTCGTACGCCGACGCGGTCGCGCCCCTGCTGCCCCTGGACGACCCCCGGATCTACCCGGTCTCGGGTGGGAGCGAGGCGGTCGAGACCGCGATCAAGCTCGCCCGCGCCTTCCATCTCGCCCGGGGCGAGGCGTCGCGGACCCGGGTGATCGGCCGGCAGGCCTCGTACCACGGGAACACGCTGGGGGCGCTCGACGTCGGCGGGAAGCAGGCGCTGCGGCGTCCGTACGAGCCGTGGCTCGGGCGGTTCGACCACGTGGACGCCGCGTACGAGTACCGGTGTCCGAACCCCGACCACCCCGTCGCCTGCGGCGCGTGGCACGCCGAGCGCCTGGACCGGGCGATCGCCGACGCCGGCCCGTCCACGGTCGCCGCGTTCATCGCCGAGCCGGTCGCCGGTGCGACGCTGGCCGCCGCCGTCCCGACCGACGACTACTGGCCGGCCGTCGCCGAGGTCTGCCGGCGCCACGGCGTTCTCCTGATCGCCGACGAGGTCATGACCGGGTTCGGTCGCACCGGGCGATGGTTCGGCGTCGACCACTGGGGCGTCCGGCCCGACGTGGTGACGGTGGGGAAGGGTTCGACGAGCGGGTACTTCCCCTTCGGGTTCGCGGCGTGTTCGGGTGTGGTGTTCGAGACGGTGCGCGAGACCGGGTTCGTCCACGGGTTCACGTGGTCGCACAACGGCGTCGGCGCCGCGGTCGCCCACGCCGCGCTGCGCCGACTGACCGAGGACGACCTCGTCGAGGCGAGCGCGCGCCAGGGGGAGCTCCTCATGAAGTCGCTCTCGTCGGCGCTCGAGGACGATCCCTCGGTCGGGGATGTTCGAGGGATCGGGTTGATGGTGGGCATCGAGCTCGTGGCGGACCGGGCGAGCCGGACGCCGTTCGCCCGCGAGCTCCAGGCGACCGAACGCGTCCTCGCGGCGGCCCGGGACGCGGGGTTGCTCCTGTACTCGAGCACGGGTCACGTCGACGGCGACGGCGATCTGGTGATGCTCGGACCGCCGTTCGTGATCACCGACGACGAGTGCGAGCTCGATCGTCGAACGGACCGCCGCCGCGATCGCCACCCTCCGAACGGCGTGAGCGGCACCGCCGGTCTCGTCCTGTGTCCCGAGGCGCGCGGCTACGACCACGGACCCCAGCACCCGCTCCGGCCGCAACGGGTGCTCTCCACCTGGTCGCTGATCGAGGCGTGCGGCCTGCTCGAGCGGCCGAACGTCTCCCGGCTCGCGTGCCGCTCGGCGACCGACCACGAGCTCGGGCTCGTGCACGAGGACGCGTACATCGAGGCGACCAAGCGGGCCGGGCACGGCGAGGACGGGGACTGGGGCCGGTTCGGGTTCGGGCCCGGCGACAACCCGATCTTCCCGAACATGCACGAGGCGGCCGCGTTCGTGGCGGGCGCCTCGCTCGTCGCTGCCGAGGCCGTCCGCGACGGCTCCGTCCTGCACGCGTTCAACGCCGCCGGGCGGCCTGCACCACGCGATGCCGGCGATGGCATCGGGGTTCTGCGTGTACGACGATCCCGCGATCGCGATCGCGTGGCTGCTCGACCACGACGTGCATCCGATCGCGTACGTGGACGTCGACGTCCATCACGGCGACGGCGTGCAGGCGATCTTCTACAGGGATCCGCGGGTGCTGACCGTCTCGATCCACCAGTCGGGCGCAACGCTGTTCCCGGGGACGGGGTTCGTCGACGAACGCGGCGCGGGGGACGCCGAGGGCACCGCGGTCAACGTCCCGCTCCAGCCGGGGGTGGGCGACCGAGCCTGGCTCGCGGCCTTCGCCGAGATCGTGCCGCCGGTCGTCCGGGCGTTCGCGCCGAAGGTCCTCGTGACGCAGCTCGGGTGCGACACGCATCGGACCGACCCGCTGGCGCAGCTCCGGCTCTCGACCGCCGCATATCGTGAGACGGCGGCATCGTTGCACGGCCTCGCGCACGAGGTGACCGGCGGGCGATGGCTCGCGACCGGCGGCGGCGGGTACCAGTGGGCGACCGTCGTCCCGCGGGCGTGGACGATCGCGTTCGCCGAGATGGCCGGCGCCGAGCTCCCCGACGCGCTGCCCGAACCGTGGATCGAAGAGCTCGAGCGCGACATCGGTGGCGAGGTCCCCGCCACGTTCTCCGAGCCGCCGCTCGAACGGGACGAGCTCGACGGCCGGACCGAGCGGACGATCGAAGAGGTCAAGCGGGCGTGCTTCCCGTCCTTCGGTCTGCGTCCCTAGGACTCAGCCTCCGGCCCGCTCGAGCAGCTGCCGGATCGTCCGCTCGATCCGTCGCGCCCGGGTCTCGGGCCGTTTCGCCTCCGTGATCGAGGTGACGTACTCGCGTCGATGCGAGTACGAGAGCTCGTCGAACGCCGCGCGCGCCACCTCGTTCCGACGCAGCGCGACCTCCAGGTCGTCGGGAACCTCGACCTCCCGGGGCGCTTCGTCGTTGCGGACGACGACCGTCAGCGTGTCGCCGACCGAGACGCCGGCCTCGGCCATGATCGCCTTCTGCACGCCGAGCACCGCACCGCCGCCCATCCGCACGATCGAGCCACGGTAGGGGACACCGTCGAACGTGGCGGTCACGGGGATCCGGCCCTTCCCGCCCAGCGCCTCGATCACCTCGGGCGGGACGTCGACCAGGTGGCCACCGCCCCCTCGTCCGCTCGAGCGGACCGGCGCCCGGAACGTGACCTCGGCCATCGGCTCAGCGTACGCGAGCGCTCAGCCCTCGGCGGGCCCGCCCGAGCCGTAGCGCCGAGAGATCGTGCCGACGCCCCAGCGGTACAGGGGTGGGGTCAGGACGCGGAACGCCTGGAGCGCCGCGAGGGATCGGGGGATCGAGATCTCGGGCGCCGTCCCTTTCCGCACGACGTCGACGATCAGCTTCGCGACGTCGTCGGGGTCGAGCCGGACGAACGTCGGGCCGGTCACGGGGAAGCCCTCGGTGGGCGAGAAGCCGGGGTTCACGCTGGTGACCAGGATCCCCTTCGGCCCGAGCTCGTGGTAGAGCGCCTCGCTGAGCGCGACGACCGCGTGCTTGGTGGCGCCGTAGATCGCGGCCCCCGGCGTCGCGAACCGGCCGGCGAGCGACGCGATGTTCACGACGTGACCGCGCTTGCGTTCGAGCATCATCGGGAGGAAGAGCTTGGTGCCGAGGACCACGCCCCGAAGGTTCACGTCGATCACCCGGTTCAGGTGCTCGACGTCCACGGCCTCGAACGGCCCCCCGCCGCGGATCCCCGCGTTGTTGACCAGCACGTCGCACCGTCCGAACTCGGTCGCCACGCGGTCGCGGAGCTCGGTGAGCTGGTCGAGCTCGGTCACGTCGCACCGGACCGCGAGCGCCGAACCACCCTCCGAGGCGATCCGCTCGGCGAGCGCCTCGAGGCGTTCAACGCGGCGCGCGGCGAGCACCACGCGGGCGCCCGCCCGGCCGAACCGGAGCGCGGTGAGCTCGCCGAAGCCCGACGACGCCCCGGTGACCACCACGACCGAACCTCGGAGCTCCACGTCAGGCCTCGTCTCGGGTCATCGCTGCGCTCCTCGTACGATGGGGTCGATGGACGTTATCGGATCGCACGCCGCGCGCCTGCCCGAGCTCGACGACCGCTGGACGCCGGGCCCGGTCGCGCGCGAGGAGCTGCTCGAGGGCCTGCTTTCGGGCGCGGTGGCCGGACCCGAGCTCAGCCACCCGCTCGACAACGTGCTGCGCAACATCCGGCTGCTCCACGAGGGCGATCCGGACAAGCAGTTCGGGATGACGGGGCTGCAGACGCTCGACCCGGACCGGATCCTCGACCTCGTGGGCCGGGCGGCCGGGTTCGAGCCCGATCGGACGGCCACCACCGGCCCGGTCCCCGTCGATCCCGAACGCGTCCTCGACGCGTGCGCCGACGCGGGCGACCGCTTCGCCGAGGCGATCGGCCGCCGCGAACGCGTGGTCCTGGCGACGGGTCACCCGGTGGGGCTCGCGCACCTGTACATCGAGGTGGGGCGGCTCCTGCGCGCGGGCGGCGCGACGATCGTCGAGCCCGCGGACGGGGTCAGGTGGCACGACGCCGAACGCCCTCACCCGTGGCAGATCCGGTACCTCGACGGCGTCGCGATGCTGACCGACGAGGCGAGCGCGCGACACACCCACAGCGGGGACGCGATGGATCGGATGCTCGACGACCTGACCCCCGACCTCGTGTTCGCCGACCACGGGTTCGCGGGCGCCGCGATCGAACGCGGCGTCGACACCGTCTCGATCGCCGACGTGAACGACCCGGCCCTGCTCGTCGCGCAGGCCCAGGGCCGGACGGGGACCGTGATCGTGATGGACGACAACGTCGCGCCGCAGGCCTACTGGCCGTGCTTCCAGGCGATCGCCGCCCGTCTCCCCTGACCGCTCGATCGGGCGCGAATGAGCCCGACCGCGCGCGGCCCACGTCGAGGCGGATAGGATGAGCACCATCTTGACGATCACACCCACTCCAGAGGCACGGTTCGAACGCGTGAGCGGAGCCGCGGGCTCCATGACGACCATCGAGATCACCGAGAGACGGCTATCCGGGCGGGAGGTCTCCCCGGCGGGATAGACGCACGCACGCGTGCGACCGGCCTCCGGGGTGGGGGAACCCGGAGGCGGATGTGAACGAGCACGAGGCGCTCGTCGACCAGGCGGTGCGAACCAAGCACACGGTCCTCCTGATCGGCGGCATGGATACCGGCAAGACCACTCTGTCGCGGGAGCTCCTTGCGGCGGCGCTCGCGGCGGGCCGGCCCGCGGCGCTCCTGGACGCCGACGTCGGACAGAAGACCGTCGGGCCGCCCGCGACGATCTCGCTCAAGATCGTTCGGAGCCCGGAGGACCTCGAGCCCGAGCCGCTCGCGACGTCCGACGCGCTGTACTTCGTCGGCTCGACCTCGGCGCAGGGTCACCTCCTGCCGGTGGTGGGCGGCGTCGCCTCCTTGCACGAGCAGGCCAAGCAGCTGGGGGCCGACTTCATCGTGGTCGACTCGTCCGGGCTCGTGTCCGGGATCACCGGGCAGACGCTCAAGTACCACAAGGTGGAGGCGCTGCGGCCCGACCTGGTCGTGGGACTGCAGCGCGGCGAGGAGCTGCTGCCGCTGCTCGGCGTGATCCAGCGGTTCTTCGCGACCGAGGTCGTGCCGCTCGGGGTCCATCCGAAGGTCGTCCCGACGACGGTCGACCTGCGGGCCGAGAACCGGGAGCGCTCGATGCGCCGGTACTTCTCCGGGGAGCTCCATCGCTTCCGGGTCAAGCCCACGGTGTTCATGCCGGCGCTCCCACCGCTGTTCGAACCCGGCGACCTCGACCGGCTCCTGGTCGGGCTGTCCGACGGCGCCGGTGGCTACCCGGGCATCGGCTACCTCGAGCACGCGCCGGACGAGGGCGTGCTCAGGCTGATCTCGCCGGTGGCAGAGGGCCCCAAGGCGCTTAGACTGGGGTCCGTCCGTCTGGATGCGTCCTTCGGCGCCAAGCGCGTGGACCTCCGGAACCTGTTCGGATCGGAATAGGAGATCGCCGCGTGCCATCGTTGGTCAAGAAGCGCCGCAAGAAGATGCGGAAGAAGAAGCACAAGAAGCTGCTGAAGAAGACCCGCTGGCAGCGCCGTCAACAGGGCCGCTAGGAGCCCGATCGGTGCGCGTGGCGGTCCCGGTCCGGGCCCGTCCGATCGCGGTCCTCCTGCTGGGCGCGGCCGCGCTCGTGGCGTGCGGCGAGCCGCCGCCTCCGGACCTGTCGGGTTCGCACCCGGTCACGTTCGAGTCCCGCGACGGCGTCACGCTGGAGGGCCGTCTGTTCGGCGACGGCACCACCGGGGTCGTGCTGTCGCACATGCAACCCGCCGATCAACGTTCGTGGTTCGCGTTCGCGAACCGTCTGGCGGACGAGGGGTACCTCGTCCTCACGTACGACTTCCGCGGGTACTGCCCGGGCGGCGAGGGCGGCTGCTCGGAGGGGGAGCTCCAGATCCCGGCGATCTGGCAGGACGTGCTCGGGGCGACGGACTTCATCCGATCCCAGGGGGCGACGACCGTCGCGCTGGTGGGCGCGAGCATGGGGGGCACGGCGTCGCTCGTGGCGGCCGGTCAGGAGGGGACGGACGCGGCGGTGGTGATCACCCTGTCGGCACCGACGTCGATCGAGGGTCTGGACGCGGACGCCGCGCTGCTCCAGCGCGTGGATGCGAACAAGCTGTTCATCGCCGGGCTCGGGGACGCCGCCGGCCGCGGCGTCGGCGCAGGACCTGGACGAGATCGCGCCGCCGCCCAAGCGTGTCGAGATCGTTCCTGCCGACGACCATGGCACCGACCTGCTGACGGGCTCGCGGGGCGAAACGGTGCAACGCATCATCGAGACCTACCTCGCGCAGTTCGCGCCGGCGTGAGGCGTCAGGGTGACGGCGCGAAGCTCGGCAGCGGCGTGCCCTCGACGGGACCCGGGAACGGGGCCCGGTCGCGGTTCGCGAGCGCGATCTGGTAGACGGCCGCGCCGATCAGCAACGCGAACAGCACGACGATCGTGATGAACGTGAAGCGGCGCATCGCGGGAGGCTAGCAGTCGTCGTTCCGAGGGCGGAGCGGCCGCTCCGCCTCGAACGCGTCGGGATCAGGCGGGGAGCGTGAGCCCGGCCTCGCAGAGCTCGCGGTTGCGGGACAGGATGCGGCGCAGGGCCTGATCGTCGTCGAGATGGCTGCGCAGGTCGATCTCGAGCGAGATCGCCCCGCGGAACCTCCGCCCCGCGAGCGCCTCGAGGAACGGACCGAGGTCCAGGACGCCCTCGTCCAGGGGCAGGTGCGAGTCCCAGCCCTTGCCGGCGTTGTTCGACAGGTGGACGTGGGCGAGCCGGTCGCCGAGACGGGTGACGGCCTCGACCGGATCCAGGCCCGAGACCGCCAGGTGGCTCGTGTCCAGGGTGACGTCCGGGAACCCGTCGAGGTCCTCCAGCGACTGGTGCGCGTGGAACCGCGCCACGCTGCGACCGCGCACGCGCAGCGGGAACATGTTCTCGACGGCCACCCGGACCCCCCGCTCGGTGGCGAGGTTCGGCAGCGCCTCGTCGAGCCAGCGGCGGTAGGCCGACTGCCACCGGTAGGGCGGGTGCACGACCACGAGCGGCGCCCCGATGCCGAGCGCGAGCTCGATCGCCCGGTCGATCTTCCCGAGGGGATCGCGGCCCCACACCCTGCGGGACATCAGGAGGAACGGTGCGTGCACCGCGAGGACGGGGAGCGCGTGGTCCTCGGAGAGCGCGCGGACACGCGCCGCGTCCTGGGTGTCCGGGTCGTTCGTCACCATGAGCTCGATCCCGTCGAAGCCGGTCCGCGCGAACAACGGGAACGCGGCGTCGATCGGCTTGGAGAAGACCGAGATCGTCGAGCAGATGATCGGCGGTCGGTCGTCGGGCACGCCGCGATGCTAGCAGCGGCCTTCGCCGCCACGGCTATGCTGCGGGCCATGTGGGTCTTCCCCCTCGCGGCCGCGCTCGTGGCCGCGCTGTTCGCGGCGGCGCTCGTGCGTCGCTACGTCGGTCAGCCGCCGTCCGTACGAGCTGGTCTGGGCGGTCGCGCTGCTGATGTATGCGGGGGCGTCGCTCGCGGTCGCGTTCGGTGTCGCGAACGGCTGGACCTCGGGGGAGTTCCGCGTCTACTGGGCGCTCGGCGCCGTCCTGAACGTCCCGTTCCTCGCGGCGGGCGAGCTCGACCTGCTCGTCCATCGCCGCGGCGTCCGTTGGTTGCTGTACGTGCTGCTCGCCTTCCTCACCGCGTACACGATCGCGGTCGTGCGGACGGCCGAGATCCACGCGACGGCCCTCGCGCAGGACCTGCCCTCCGGCAAGGAGGTGTTCGGCGACGGCACCGCGGCCCACCGTCTGCCGCAGGTCGTCGCGATCCCCGCCTATCTCGTCCTGCTCGGCGGGACCCTGTGGTCGGCCTGGAGCATGCGCGGCCGCCCCGAGTTCCGCGACCGGTTCTGGGGCACGCTCCTGATCGCGTTCGGCGCGACGATCATCGCGGGGTTCGGTTCCGCGTTCGCCGCGCTCGGGTACCTCGTCCCGTTCTCGGTCGCGTTGCTCGCGGGGATCTGCGTGATGTTCCTCGGGTTCCTCCGCGCGGCTCGGCGACGCGACGTCGCACTCACGAACTGACGCATCTTCGCCTCGAGGTGATCCGCCCGGTGAGGCTCCGCGAAGCATGCCTTGACCGCAACGTTCGAGGGGAGGTGACCCACCCGCAGGGCCGGAAGGTCCGGTCTGCGGGGCGGAGCGGTCCCGTGGAACCACACTCAACGAAGGAGGAGATCCGTTGCCTGGGAAGCGCATCCGTACGCGTGCGCTCGCGGCGGCGGCGTCGCTCGCGGTGGTGGCCGGCCTGTTCGCGCTGGCACCTCTGACGGGTGTCGCCTCCAGCCACCGCGAGGCACCGCTCGTCTCCGCCGATCCGCAGATCGACACCACGGACGTCTGGGCGTTCGTGAGCGAGGATCGGCCGGACACCGTCACCCTGATCGCGTCGTGGATCCCGTTCGAAGAGCCGGCGGGAGGCCCGAACTTCTACGCGTGGGGCGACGGCGTTCGCTACGACATCAACATCGACAACGACCACGACGCGAAGCCCGACCTGACCTACCGGTGGGTCTTCGCGGACCACTACCGCAACCCGAACACGTTCCTCTCCAACACCGGCCCGGTCACATCGCTGAACGACCCGGATCTGAACTTCTACCAGACCTACGACCTGATCCGGGTCAACCGAGACACGGGCAAGCAGAAGACGGTCGTGAACAACGCGATCTCGGCGCCGTCCAACGTGGGCGCCGCCTCGATGCCGAACTACAACGGCGATCTGTTCTCGGCCGCCACGGTCAACTTCGGCTCCGCGCCGAGCAAGACCTGGGCCGGCCAGTCCGACGACGCGTTCTTCCTCGATCTCCGCGTGTTCGACCTCCTGTACGGGGCGAACCTGACGGAGGTCGGCGACGACACGCTGGCGGGCTTCAACGTGAACACCCTGGCGCTCCAGGTCCCGAAGACCGATCTCGCCAAGGCCGGGAACGCCGACGCGAACCCGATCGTCGGCATCTGGAGCACGACGTCGCGCAGGAGCACCACGATCCAGGCCGACGACGGGTCCCAGAAGGACGAGGGCAGGTTCGTCCAGGTGTCCCGTCTCGGCATGCCGCTCGTGAACGAGGTCGTGATCCCGGTGGGGCTGAAGGACTACTTCAACTCCTCCAAGCCCTCGGCCGACGGCGCGGCCCTGCCGCTCGTGCAGGACCCGGAGCTGCCGCACCTGTTGAACGCGGTGTACGGCACGGAGATCCCGGACTCGGACCCGGACATGCCCGGGATCCAGCGGGCCGACCTGATCCAGGTGTTCCTCACCGGGGTCGCCAGCCT
Organism: uncultured Actinomycetes bacterium; assembly: GCA_963778545.1. Classification (GTDB taxonomy): domain Bacteria; phylum Actinomycetota; class UBA4738; order UBA4738; family HRBIN12; genus DASSJM01. Next base: position 374,007 of record CAVZUW010000018.1, read on the forward strand.
GAACATGCCGGCGAACGTCACCCCGAGCGAGCAGCTGCGTCTGAACATGTCGATCGAGCCGTGCAGCTCCGCGTGCTCGCCGCTCGGCGTGCTGGGCGGCGACCTCGCCGGGTTCCCGAACGGCCGCCGTCTGAGCGACGACATCATCGACTCGGCGCTCCGCGTGGTCCTGGGGGTCCTCCTCCCGGACCACCAGGCGATCGCCGACACGATCGGTGACGGCGTCGGCGGCGAACGACGTGCCGTTCAACACGGGGTTCCCGTACGTCGCCTACCCGCACTCGGGTTCGGACGCGGATCCTCACTGAACGAACGCCGCGGGGGCCCGGCCTCGCTCGACCTTTGGGCCGGGCCCCCGCACCACCCGACCGGCGAGGAGCGCGAGGATGAGGACGATCGGCAAGGCGGTGGTGGCGGCGGCGATGGCCGTCGCACTGCTCGTGGCGGGCGCGCTCGCGTTCGTCCGATCCCCCGGGGAGGCACCGCGGGTTCCCGCTCGGACCGCATCCACGTCCGCGCTGCTGGTCCCTGCGGTCGCCGCGGGGTCACTGGACGGCACGATCGCCTCGTTGCAGGACCGTCTGAAGGCCCTGCCGCAGGACTGGCGCGGCTACGCCTCGCTCGGACTCGCCTACGTCGCGCAGGCAAGGGTCACGAGCGACCCGTCCTGGTACCCGAAGGCGGAGGGCGTGCTCGCCCGATCGATCCGCATCAACGGGGACGACAACGTCGAGGGCACGCTGGGGCTCGGCGTCCTGGATCTGGCGCGACACGACTTCGCGTCGGCGCTCCGTCAGGGCCGTCATGCTTCGGCGCTCGATCCGTACTCGGCCGACGCCTACGGCGTGATCGGGGACGCGCTGGTCGAGCTCGGCCGGTACGACCGCGCCTTCGACGCCTTCCAGACGATGGTGGACACCAGGCCCGACCTCGCCTCGTACGCGCGCGTCGCCTACGCCCGCGAGCTCGTCGGCGACGTCCGCGGCGCCGAACGCGCGATGCGGATGGCGTTCGACGCGGCCGGGACGCCCTCGGACTCCGCCTGGTCGGCGTACCAGCTCGGCGAGCTGGCGTTCGGTTCCGGCGACGTGGGATCGGCCCGCGAGTGGTACCGGCGCGGGCTCGGCCTCGATCCGTCGTACGTGCCGAACCTCGCCGGGCTCGCCAAGGTCGCGTGGGCGAGCGGCGACGACGCGCTCGCGATCGCTCGCTACACCGATGTCGTCGCCCGCTACCCCTCCGCCGAGTTCGTCGTCGCGCTCGCCGACCTGTATCGCGTGACGGGGCAGTCCGACCTCGCCGATCGGCAGGAGGCCGTCGTGGACGCGATGCATCAGCTCGCGACCGCCAACGGTGTGAACGTGGATCTGGAGCTCGCGCTGTTCGACGCCGACCACGGCGATCCCGCGGGTGCCCTCGCCGCCGCCCGCGCCGAGTGGGCGCGCCGGCAGAGCGTCCAGGTCGCCGACGCCTACGCGTGGGCGCTGTACGCCAACGGTCGATACCCGCAGGCGTCGTCGATGGCGGACCGCGCCCTCGCGCTCGGGACGCGCAACGCGCTGTTCCTGTACCACGCCGGGATGATCCGGCTCGAGCTCGGGGACGAGGCCGGGGCCCGCCGGTACCTCTCGCAGGCGCTCGCGACGAACCCGAACTTCTCGATCCTGCACGCCGCCGATGCCGAGCGCGTCCTGTCGGATCTGAGGATGGCGACGCTGGAGACGGGCCGATGAGGCGGGCGCTCCGGCGCGCGCTGGTGTTCGGAGGCGTGGTCGCCGCGGTGCTGGCCGCGCCGGCCACCGCGATCGCGCACCCGCTCGGGAACTTCACCGTCAACCGCTACGCCGGGATCGAGCTCACCCCGGACGAGGTGCGGATCGACTACGTCCTCGACCTGGCCGAGATCCCGACCGTCCAGGTGCGTCCGGAGATCGACGCCGACGCGGACGGCACCGTCACCGATGCCGAACGCGCCGCCTGGGCCGCTCGCACGGCGCCCACGCTCCTCGCGAACCTGACCATGACGGTGGACGGCCGGCCCGTCCCGCTCGACGTCGTCTCGTCGTCGATGCGGTTCCGTCCGGGTCAGGGCGGGCTCGACATCCTGCGGCTCGAGGCGACGTTCGCGGGCCCCGTCGCGTCCACCGGCGAGCTGGCGTTCGCCGATGCGAACTTCGCCGACCGGATCGGTTGGGCCGAGGTGACGGCGGCGGGCGCCGACGGGACGGCCGTCGCCGGTTCGAGCGTCCCCGCCCGCAGCGTCTCGAACGCGCTCCTGTCCTACCCGCAGGATCTGCTCTCCAGCCCGCTCGACGTCCACGAGGCCACCCTGTCGTTCCATCCGGGGACCGGCGCGCCCGTCGCGGCATCGACCGACGGCGCCCTGCGAGCGGGCCCGGCCCGACGTGACGGGCGGCGCGTTCGCCGGTCTGGTCGGCAGGACCGGCCCGTTCATGCTGGTGGCGCTGCTCCTGGCGTTCGGGTTCGGTGCGCTCCACGCCCTCGGCCCCGGCCACGGGAAGACACTGATGGCCGCCTACCTGGTGGGCGCCGGCGGACGGGCTCGACACGCGGTCGCCGTCGGGGGCTCGGTCGCCGTGATGCATACGGCGTCGGTGCTCGCGCTCGGGTTCGTCGTGCTGACGGTGACCGAGGTCTTCGCGCCCGAACGCGTCTACCCGTGGCTCGGCCTGGCGTCCGGCCTGATCGCGTTCGCGCTGGGGGCGAGCCTGCTCGTCGCGCGGCTCGGCTCGTGGAGCGGTGGCCGGGCCGACCCCGAGCACCACCACCCGCACGAGGACGGATCGACCGCCCACGGACACGACCACCCCCACCCGCTCCCGAGCCGGCCGCTCTCGCGGCAAGAGCCTGACGGCGCTCGCCGTGGCCGGCGGGATGCTTCCCTCGCCGACGGCGCTGGTCGTGCTGCTCGCGGCCGTCGCCCTGGACCGGATCGCTTACGGCCTCGCGCTGATCGGGGCGTTCAGCGTCGGGCTCGCGACCGCGCTCGTCGTGGTCGGTCTGATCGCGCTGCGGGCCCGCGATGTGGTCGCCGACAGGATGTCCGGCAGGACGGCGCGACTGGTGCCGGTCGCTGTCGGCCGCGTCGATCGCGTTGCTGGGCCTCGTGCTGACGTTCCGGGGGTTCGTGCAGATCTGACGGCGCGTGGCACCGGCCGGGCGATCGGAGATCCGTCGTTCGGCTAGGTGAGCGAGCCGAACCAGCTGGGACCGTCGGTGCTCGGCTGGGTCGGAGGCTGTCCGACCGCCTCCTGCGTGATCCACACCTGGTCGAACTGCGACACGTCCACGTCCGTGACCTCGAGGAGCAGGACCCCGTCGTCCGGCCAGAACATCTCGCCGACCGGCGTCCACTCGCCGTTGCTCCCGAGCCACAGCTGGTACGCGTGACCGGGGGCGGGTTCGGGGCAGAACTCCGCGGCGATGTAGAGGCGGCGGATGTCCGGAGCGGAGACCTCGACCATCCCGCTGTCCGGCGGCGTCTGGTCCTGCGGCGTCACGTTCACGGGCGACGCGCCCGGCGACCGCATCGCCGAGAGGATCTCGAGCGCCGTGCCCGTGCGGGTCTCGGCGTTCGAGAGCCGGCTCCCGAGCACGAGCGAGAGACCGCCCATCGCGACCAGCGCCACGGCCGAGGCCGCGACCGCGATCAGCGCGCCGCGTCGGCGCGTTCGCCCGGCGAGGGGGACGTCGTCCATCGCACGGTGCAGGCGGGGCAGGAGGGTCTCGGGCGGATCGACGGGAGGCGCGGCGAGCGCGAGATCGCCCGACACGGCCTGGAGGTCGGACAGGGTGGCTCGGCATCGGGCGCAGGAAGGCACGTGGTCGACGAGGATCCGGTCGGCCTCGGCCGCGTCCTCGCCCGAGAGCGAGAGCAGCACGTAGCCCGCCAGGAGCTCGTCGATCCGCTCGTGATCCTCGGTCACGCCTTCACTCCTCTCGCAGGGCTTCCCGCAGCTTCCGCATGGCCGCCAGGGTCCTGGTCTTCACGGTCCCGATCGGGATGCCGAGCTCTTCGGCGATCCGCACCTGCGTCTTGCCCTCGAAATACGCCAACTCGAGCACCTGCTGCTGCGCCGGAGGAAGGGTCGTGAGCGCGGCGCGAACCTCCTTGCGCCGAACGCGCAGGTACGCGTCCTCGACGACGTCCTCCGCAGGGTCTTCGCCGGTCGCGGGCTCGAGGTTCGCCGCACGCTCGGTACGCCTGCGCAGGCGCTCCTCACGGCGGACGGCATCCACGGCCCGATGGTGGACCAGGGACAGGAAGAACGAGCGGAACGCCCCCCGGGCGGGGTCGAACGCCTCGGGCGCCCGCCACAGCGCCAGGAAGGCGTCCTGGACGACCTCCTGGGCGATCAGGTCCTGCGACGTCACCCGCAGCGCCACGCCGTAGGCCGAACGGGCGTACCGGCGATAGAGCTCGTCGAACGCCGGCCGCTCGCGAGCCGACACCAGCCGGTGGAGCTCGAGATCGTGCCGATCGTCCTCGTTCACGGGCTGTTTCCTACCACACGCGGGCCGCCACTCCCTCGGCTAGCATGCGGGCGTGCCCGACGTCCTGATGTACGCGCGACCCGGATGCGGCCTGTGCGACGAGGCCCGTGAGGTGATCATGGCCGAGCGGGCGCGGACGCCGTTCGACTACCGCGAGGTCGACGTGTCCGGGGACGACGCGCTCGAGCTCGAGTACGGGATCAGGATCCCGGTCGTGCTCGTGGACGGTCGCGAGTTGTTCGAGATCCGCGTGGACGCGGGTCGGCTCGCGGAGGCCGTTCGGACTTAGTGCATTCGTGAACCGCGATTCACGAATGCACTATCATCCCCGCCGTGGCCGAGCGCTCGATCCCGGAGGCGACCGTCGGACGGCTCCCCGTCTACCTCCGCGCGCTGGTCGAGCTCGCCGAGTCCGGGAGCCCGACGGTGTCCTCGGAGGCCCTCGCCGAGCTCACGGGCGTGAACTCGGCGAAGGTGCGCAAGGACCTGTCGCACCTGGGCTCGTACGGCACCCGCGGGGTCGGGTACGACGTCGCCTACCTCGTCCACCAGATCCGTCGCGAGCTGGGGCTCACGCAGCATTGGCCGATCGTGATCGCGGGGATCGGGAACCTCGGGCATGCGCTCGCCAACTACCGGGGGTTCGCCGAGCGCGGGTTCCGGCCGACGGCGCTCGTGGACAACGACCCGGCCAAGGTCGGCGAGGAGGTCGGCGGGCTCACGATCCGGCCCGTCGAGGACCTGCCGGCGATCGCCGGCGAGCACGATGCGTTGATCGGCGTGATCTGCACCCCCGCGCCCGCGGCGCAGGCCGTCGCCGACGCGATGGTCCGGGCGGGCGTCCGGTCGATCCTCAACTTCGCGCCGGTGGCGCTGGTCGTCCCGGAGGGCGTCTCGGTGCGGAAGGTGGACCTGGCCGTCGAGCTCCAGATCCTGACCTACTACGAGCAGCGCAAGGCCGCGCTCGCGGAGGTCAAGGGGCGGCGGAAGGCCTCGGCCGACGCCTCGACGTCGGGCGCTACTTCGCGATCGTGATCCAGAGCGCGATGAAGATGACGATCACGGTCACGCCGAACAGGATGAACTGCACGGCTCCCTGTTCGATCAGCGGTGCCTCTTGGGCCAGCATCGTTCCTCCTAGGCGGGTCCGTACCACGGCGGGGCGGTCCCGCCCGTCAGGATCTCCTTGCGTGTGCGCTCCGCCCGATCCAGGAACGGCAGGTGGGCGCCGAACAGCAGCGTCGAGCCGATCAGGAACATCCACGAGTACCGGTTGACGCTGCCGGAGTCGTGGCGGAGGTAGACCGTCAGCATCGGCCCGCCGTCGTTGAAGAAGGCGTGCGCGGCCGCGAGCGAGACCCCGTCGTCCGTCGGGTAGAACTCGACGTTCTGGACGGTGAAGTCCGTCGTCGTCAGGGCGCCGGGTTCGTGTTCGCTCTTGCCGAGATCCTCGTTCGCCTGCTCCGCGAGGAAGGTCGCCGTCGATGCCGCCACGGACTGGACCGAGGACGTGTCCGCGTCGTTCGTCCCCGGTTCGCGCCATCCGTCGCCCGACGGGTAGGACGCGAACGCCGGGTACACGGGTTCGGGATGGATCCCGGCCGCCTCGACCACCCAGCGTCGGCTCGGCGCCGCGGGGTCCGAGGTCCACGGGCGTATCGAACCCCTGCGAGAAGAAGCCGAACGTCCACAACGAGGACAGGATGATCATCCAGCCGAAGAACGAGACCGCGAGCACGAGGTACCCCATCCTCCGGCCGAACACCGCCGCGAGCACGATCAGCACGCTGCCCACGAAGAGCACGAACGCCATGATCACGGTGAGCCCGCCCTTCAGCATCGTCCCGCACGCGATCTCGAACCCGAGGCAGCTGTCGGCGAGCATCAGAACTGGATGTTGGTCGTCGGGTTGGGCTTGTTGGTCGGGTCGCCGTCGAGGAACTGATCGACCGCCTCGGTGACGGCCTCGGGGTTCGTGCACACGTTGTGCTCGAACGGGACCGCTTCCTCGTCCTGGATGCTCACGATGTAGTTCACGATGTCGTTGATCTGCTGGTCGCCGAGCGCCCCGGCGAACCGGATGCTCCACGACGGCATCAGCCCCCGCCCCTGGTCGATCGTGGTGTAGATGTCGTTCAACCCGTAGATCAGCCGCATGCCCGGTGAACGGTCCGCCGCAGACCGTGGTCAGGTTCGGCGTCGGGATCACGTCGTAGGGGTCGTCGGGGGTCAGCGTGTTCGGGATCAGGGACCCCTCCAGGGTCGGCCCGTGGCACTGCACGCAGCCGACGCCGGCCTGGTTCTCCTCGGAGTAGACCTCGACCGCGTGCTGGCCGCGCTCGATCGCGTCGTTGATCAGGTCCTTGTCCTGGGCGAGGTTCTGGTCGGGCTCCAGCAGCCAGACGGCCGGCACCCAGATCACGAAGAACAGGACGAGCACCACGCCCCATCCCTGCAGCTTCTGCAGCAGCGGGGTCTCCAGGTCGGGGTCGGAGGGTCCCGGCCGCATCGCGTTCGGGATGTCCGCCTCCCGGCGCTGGCGGCCGCGAAGGATGAGCACGCCACCCGCGATCGCGACGAAGATCGCGCCGCCGACCGCCAGGATGATGCCCTGGGCCTGGGAGAGGCCGAGCATCACTGCACCGCCACGCAGAACGGTCCCGCCAGGGGCTTGTGGGTCGTGTCGGTCCCGCGGGGTGGGCCCAGGATGATCTCGGCGGTATCGACCAGCACGTCGCCGCTCTCGCTGACCGACACCTTGAACCGGTCCATCCCGTGCGGGGCCGGGCCGAGCTTGTACTCGCCGGCGGTGTTGTACTTCGAGCCGTGGCACGGGCACTCGAACCACTGCGACGACTGGCAGAACGGGACCCGGCACCCGAGGTGCACGCACCGCTGGTAGAGCGGCATGATCCCGTCGGTCGTGACGCCCTCGGTCGCGTAGTCGACGTCGCCGTCCGGCTTCCCGGCGTACGGGACGATGTAGAACCGCCCCGTGCCCGAGTAGAACGGCAGGTCGTTGTCCTTGATGTACGCGAGGATGTCGTCGAGCTTGCCGGCGTTGATGACCGATCCGAAACCGCCCCGAAGGTTCGGCCACAGGAACGCGATCGTCGCGCCCCCGAACTCGGCGCCGAACACCAACAGCGACGCGACGAGCGAGCGGCGGAAGAACTCGCGACGGCTCACCGGCTTGGGCGTCGGCGGCGCGGGCTCGCCCATGATGGCGGCGCCGGCCGCGGCGTCCGCCTGTCGCTGGGCCTTCCGCGATCGCGCGAACGACAGCCCGAAGAAGATCGCGAACAGGTCGATCACCACGATCACGACGATGACCGCGACGGTGCCGCTCGAGATGGCGAGCAGGGGCGTCATAGCTCGAAGAAGACCCCCTGGGCCCACGGCCAGACCCAGTTGTAGCCGGTGCCGCGGAAGAACGAGCCGATGATCGTGAGGACGGCGCCGAACATGATCAGCATCGTGAACAGCGTGATCGCGATCTTTCGGTCGCCGGGCTTGGTGCTCGGGTTGCGGTCAACGAACGGCGCCACCGCGAGCGCGAGCAACACGAGCGTCGGCGCGAACAGCACGCCGGCCACCATCGGGTGGAAGTAGCGGAGCAGCTCCTGGAGTCCGAGGAAATACCAGGGCGCCTTCGACGGATTCGGGGTCAGGTTGGGGTTCGCGAGCTCGCGGAGGGGGGCGTTCACGAACGTCGAGAAGATCGTGAGCGCCGCCAGGACGATCATCATCGCGACGAACTCCTCGATCAGCAGGTGCGGCCACACGTTGATGCGGTCGCCCTGTTCGCGTTCGACGCGCTGGATGCCCTCGGGCGGGACGAGCGCGAGCAGCCGATGCTTCTCGGGTGCGCCCTTCTTGGGTTCGGGGACGTTGCCGGAGGGCGGCGGCGCCTGGCGCTCGGGCGCGGTGAGCGTCGCGGTGGCAGCCCCGGCGGCGGGCCGGCGCAGCCGTGACCGGAGCGGCGGCAGGGACACCGGCCGGAACCGCCGCAGCAGGTGCGGCGGCTGGTGTGGCTGCGGGTGCCGTCGCCCCGTCGCCGTCGCCGGCGGGTGCGGCGGCCGCGGGTGTGGCGGCTGGCGCCTCGCCGGACTTCGCACGCGCCGCGCGGACGGCGGCCGACCGCGCGCGGCCCTCGGCCACGCGTCGGTCGACGCCCTTGCCGACCTCCTCCGCCAGGACCCGGTCGAAGGTCTCCTGGTCGAGCGGTGTGTCGTCCCGAGCCATGTCCCCTTCTCTTCTAGAGCGGTCCCGAGATGCCGCCGTCCTTGCGGATCCGCCAGAAATGGACCGACAGGAAGATCACCAGGACGAATGGCAGTGCGAGCACGTGCAAGACGTACCACCGGAGCAACGTGTCGGGGCCTACGATCACCCCTCCCAACAACAGGAAGTTGGCCTGCTTCGCGATCAGCGGGGAGTAACCGGCGAGCGAGGTTCCGACCGTGACCGCCCACACCGCAAGCTGGTCCCACGGGAGCAGGTAGCCGGTGAACGACAGCCCGAGCGTGAGGAACAGCAGCAGCACCCCCACCACCCAGTTGAACTCGCGGGGCGGCTTGTACGAGCCGGTATAGAAGACCCTGGCCATGTGCAGGGTCACGCTGAACACCATCAGGTGCGCGCCCCATCGGTGCAGGTTGCGGACCAGGTCGCCGAAGAACACGGACGTGCGGATGTTCTGCATGTCCGTGTAGGCCTGGGCCGAACCGAGCTCGGCGGCCGGCCGGTAGAAGAACATCAGGTAGATCCCGGTGATCGTCAGCAGGATGAACAGGAAGAAGGAGAGGCCACCCAGGCAGAACGTGTAGGTCAGCTTCAGCCCGTGTCGCTTCATCTTCACCGGGTGCAGGTGGTACAGCACGTTGTTCATCGTCGCGAGCGCGCGGTCGCGCGAGGTGTCTCGGTAGCCGCGACGGAAGATCGAACCGGGGCGGAAGATCGATTTCCAGACTTCGGTCTCGCGGACGCGGTCGAGGGCTTCGCTGGGCGTCGGCAGCTTCAGCTTCGCCACGTCTTCCCCTTCATCCCTTCCCCGGCCTAGCCGGCCTCGGCGCGTTGCGACTCGGGCACCGAGGCCATCGTGCGCTGTCCGCGCGAGGCCTCCGGCAGCCGCGCATAGTACAGGGTGTCGGTGGGGCACCGGTCCACGCACACCGAGCAACGCGTGCACGCGTTGTCGTCGACGACGAACACCGAGTACGCGTTGCGGACCTCGGCCCCGACGGCGTCGTCCTCCGAGTCCGCGACGATCTCCGTCGACATCATGTAGATGCAGTTCCACGGGCAGACGTCTTCGCAGGCTCGGCACAGGATGCAGTTGTCGGGGTCGAGCATCAGGTGCTTGGGCGACTTGACGCCCTTCGCGAGCCAGTCGGCGTCGACGGTCTCGACGACGTAGTCGGTGTGGACGTCGACCTCGGTCTTGGTGAACGGCATCGGCTAGACCCCTCTCACCGGTAACCACCCGTGGGACGGTCGGCCGTGCCGCCGCGGAGCTTGCGCCGCCAGTTCTGCATGATCGCGCCGATCACGACCACCGTGACGAAGGGGCCGACCGCGAGGTTCGCCGCGACGAAGTCCCGGGCGAGCGGGTGCCAGTCCGAGGTCCCGGACAGGCCGCCCCAGCCGAGCTTCTGCTCCGCGAAGTAGAGCCAGAACGACGGGATCACGGCCATCGTGATGACGGAGAAGAAGGCGAACCCCAGGGAGAACACCACGGCGGTCGTCCAGGTCCATTCGAAGTTCTTGACGATCGGCTCGGCGCGTTCCTTCGCCTTGACGAGCACCTTCGGGACCTTCATGCGGCCTCCGTCGCCACGACCGTCCTCTCGTTCCCCATGTCTTCGTGCGCTGGGCCTCGTTCGTGCCTGAACCGGGTCGGATTATAGTCACGCGCCCCCGCGTGTCCCCGCAGGTCGCACCCCTACTCGCCGCTTGTGAATCGGTTCACAAGGCCGTTCGGCCACTATCGCAGGAGCGGGCGTGGGACCGCAACCCACCGCACCGGCGACGAAGGCCCCCTTGCGCAGGCGCCGACCCTAGACTGGCGCGGTGACCGGGGTGCTCGCCGACTGGGTCCAGGACGGTCTGGGGTCGTGGTGGGCCCCGGGTCTCGCGTTCGCCGCGGGCGTGGTCTCCTTCGCGTCGCCGTGCGTGTTCCCGCTGGTCCCCGGCTACCTCTCGTTCGTGGCGGGCGGCGAGGTGCGCGACGAACGCCAGCCGGTGGTGCCGATCCTGCTGTTCATCGCCGGGTTCGCCGCCGTGTTCTCGGCGCTCGGCGCCTTCACCGGCGCGATGACGCGCCTGCTGCGGTCGACGGCGGGCATCCGCATCTCGGGCGCGATCATCATCGCGTTCGGGGTCCTGATGCTCCTGTACGCGCTGCGGCTCGGGTCGCCGGGCCTGTTCCTCGAACGCCGGCCGCTGCTCGAACGCGCCAAGCCCGGTCGCGCTTGGGCGTTCCCGCTCGGGGTGGCGTTCGGCGCGGGGTGGACGCCGTGCATCGGCCCGGTCCTCGCGGGCGTGCTGGCGATCGCGGGCTCGCAGGGCGGCTCGCTGCGCGGCGCGCTCCTGCTGTTCGTCTACTCGATGGGGCTCGGCGTGCCGTTCCTGCTGGTGGGGGTGGGGATCCGCAAGCTGATGGGTGCGCTCGCGTTCGTCAAGCGGAACTACCAGTGGATCGCGGGTGTCTCGGGTGTCGTGATGATCGCGATCGGTGTGCTCGTCGCGACGAACCTGTGGACGCGGATGCTCGGTCCCGTCTTCCGCGCGATCAGCGATTTCAGCCCGCCGATCTGAGGGTGCAGCGCGACGGGATCGTGGGTACGCCGAGCGTGGAGCCGTGCGTCCGCGGGCCCGGGGAACGGTGCTACAGTGCGCCGGGCCTCGGTGCCCGTCTGAGGTCCACGCGGAGGGATACCGGAAAGGTGCGCAGGAGAACGGTCGTGGTCCTGGGCCTGGTGGCCCTGGCCCTCGTGGCCGCGGCCTGTGCGCCGAACGCCACCCAATCGGCGCTGGAGCCCAAGGGTCCGTACGCGCAGAAGTCGTTCGACCTGTTCGTCCCCGTCTTCTGGGTCGCGGTCGGGATCTTCGTCATCGTCGAGGGCCTGCTGCTCCTGTTCGTCTTCCGGTACCGACACCGGAGGAACCAGAGCCCTCGCATCCCCGCGCAGGTCCACGGCAACACCCGGCTCGAGATCGGGTGGACGATCCTGCCGACGCTGATCCTCGCGGGCGTGGCGGTCCCGACGATCGCGACGATCTGGGACCTGGCGGCCAAACCGACGGGCGACGTGCTCGAGGTGAACGTCCTCGCGCACCAGTGGTGGTGGGAGTTCGACTACCCGGGCCAGCAGATCCTGACCGCGAACGAGCTGCACATCCCCACGGGGCGCCCCGTCTACCTGACCCTGTGCGCGGTGGGGTTCGGGTACGGGACGCCCGTCCCGAGCCAGGGCGGCCCGCCGGCGCCGAACGCGTGTCAGACGGGCCCGCCGGACGGCCAGCCGCCGGCGGGATCGGCGCCGCGGTGATCCACTCCTTCTGGGTGCCGGAGCTCGCGGGCACGCAGGACGTCGTGCCGGACTTGACGAACCACCTGACGATCCAGGCCGACGAGCCCGGCGTCTACGAGGGGCAGTGCAAGGAGTTCTGCGGCCTGTCGCACGCGTACATGAAGTTCAAGGTGGTCGCGCACACGCCGGCGGACTTCGAACGCTGGGTGGCCGAGCAGCAGGCGCCGGCGTCACCCGAAGTGTCGGGTCCGGCCGAGGCGGGCAAGCAGATCTTCCTGCAGACGTGCATCGCCTGCCACGCCGTGGCCGGGCTCGAGACCGCGAACGGCCAGCCGGTCCTGGCCAACGGCGGGCCGAACCTCACGCACCTGATGAGCCGCCAGTGCTTCCGGGGGTGCACGCTCGACGTCAACGAGGAGAACCTGCGGCGTTGGGTCGCGGATCCGCGCTCGATCGAGGCCGGTTCGTTCATGCCCGACTACGGGCTGTCGGCCGACGAGGTCGATCAGGTCGTCGCGTTCCTGATGACGCTGGAGTGAGGTGAGGATCCCATGGCGAGCGTGAGCGTCCCCGCGGAGCGACCCGGCGGGTTGCTGCGGCGCCCGCACGCCACGACGGGGTTCTGGAGCTGGTTCACGACCGTCGACCACAAGAAGATCGGGATCCTGTACGGGATCACCGCGTTCGGGTTCTTCCTGATCGGCGGGAGCGAGGCGTTGCTGATCCGCGTGCAACTCGCGCGGCCCGACCAGACCTTCCTGGAACCCGCGGTCTACAACGAGCTGTTCACGATGCACGGCATCACGATGGTGTTCCTCGTGGTGATGCCGCTGTCGGCGGCGTTCTTCAACTACCTGCTGCCGCTCATGATCGGCGCGCGCGACGTCGTGTTCCCGCGTCTGAACGCGTTCAGCTACTGGGCGTTCCTGTTCGCCGGGTTGTTCATCTACTCGAGCTGGTTCCTGGGGGGCGCGCCGAACGGGGGGTGGTTCGGCTACGCCCCGAACTCCGTGACCGACCCCTCGCGGGGGATGACGTTCTACGCGATCGGGCTGCTGATCGCCGGGATCGCCTCCACGGTCTCGGCCGTGAACCTCGCCGTCACGATCCTCAACATGCGGGCACCTGGCATGACCCTGTTCCGCATGCCGGTGTTCGTCTGGATGGGGCTGGTCGTGCAGCTCCTGCTCGCGTTCAGCCTGCCGGTGATCACGATCGGCCTGGTCGAGCTGCTGTTCGACCGGCTGTTCGGGACGCACTTCTTCGACGTCGCCGCGGGCGGCAGCCCCGTGCTGTGGCAGCACCTGTTCTGGCTCTTCGGCCACCCCGAGGTCTACATCCTGGTCCTGCCCGCGATGGGGATCGTGTCCGAGATCCTGCCGGTGTTCGCGCGCAAGCCGCTGTTCGGCTACCAGTTCGTCGTGTTCAGCGGGATCGCGATCGGGTTCATCGGGTTCGGCGTGTGGGCGCACCACATGTTCGCGGTCGGCCTCGGGCCGGTGGCGAACACGGCGTTCGCGGTGTCGACGATGATCATCGCGATCCCGACCGGCGTGAAGATCTTCAACTGGCTCGGGACCATGTGGAACGGCGACCTACGCTTCGCGACCCCGATGCTGTTCTCGATCGGGTTCATCGCGATGTTCGTGATCGGTGGGCTGTCGGGGGTCACGCACGCCGTCGTGCCCTCGGATTACCAGCAGACCGACACCTACTACATCGTCGCGCACTTCCACTACGTGCTGTTCGGCGGCGCGATATTCGGGCTGTTCGCGGGGATCTACTACTGGTGGCCGAAGGTGTTCGGGCGCATGCTGTCCGAGACCGGAGGCAAGCTGAACTTCTGGTTGATGCTGATCGGCTTCAACATGACGTTCGGGCCGATGCACATCCTGGGCCTGCAGGGGATGCCTCGGCGGATCCAGAGCTACCCCGCGTCGCTCGGGCTCTCCTTCTGGAACATGGTCTCGTCGATCGGCGCGTTCGTGATCGCGATCAGCGTCCTGGTGTTCCTGATCAACGCGGTCGCGAGCTTCCGCAAGCCCAAGCAGATGGAGGCGGACCCGTGGGACGCCCGGACGCTCGAGTGGGCGACGTCCTCGCCGCCGCCCGAGTACAACTTCGAGGAGATCCCGGTCGTCCATTCCCTGGACGACCTGTGGCACCGCAAGTACGCCGAGACCGAGGGCGGACGCGTCGTCCCGGTGGCGGCCGGCGGGTCGGGGGAGGCCGCCGTCGGCCGGCGAACACGAGGGGAGACGGCGGTGCGGGGCAAGAGGGCGGCCACGCGATCCACATGCCGTCGCCCTCGTACTTCCCGCTCGTCGCCGCCGCCGGCTTCCCGGTGGCCGGCTACGGGCTGATCTTCGGCGTCCCGGCC
>CAVZUW010000019.1:0-85718 GCA_963778545.1 uncultured Actinomycetes bacterium
GTCGAGCAGCTGCGTCAGGAGGACACGATGCAGCTCCCCGAGTAGCGACCCGAGCCGCCCCTCGAATCCCCGCCCGCGAGTGCCGGGGGCGTGTCGAGCGACGCGGTCTAGCGTCGGCGGGCGATGGCACCGAGGACCGATGGAAGCGCTCCAGAACGTGGCCGCTCCGGGGAGGAGGCCGCGCTCCGCGTGTACGAGCGGACGGGGTACGCGCTCCTCGCGCGGAACTGGCGGTGCGAGCTCGGCGAGCTCGACCTCGTCCTCGGCGTCGCGACCTCATCGTCGTCTGCGAGGTGAAGGCGCGTCGGGCGCGTCGTTCGGCGGGGGTACGAGGCGGTGACCTGGTCCAAGCGCAGGAAGGTGCGCAACCTCGCGGAAGCGTTCATCGAGCGGAACGGATTGCGGCGGGCGCGCGTCCGCTTCGACGTCGCGAGCGTGTGGCTGGGACGGGGCGATCCGGACGTCGAGGTGTTCCAGGACGCCTTCTAGGGTGTCGGTGCCGGCCGATAGGGTCCGCCGACCGTGTACGGCCGAGTCAACGGCGTCTCCGTGGTCGGGGTGCGAGGGCACCTCGTCATCGTCGAGGCGTACATCGGTCGGGGGCTCCCGTCGCTCACGCTGACGGGCCTGCCCGGAGCGGCGGTCCAGGACGCGCGGGACCGGATCCGGCCGGCCGTCGAGAGCGCCCGGCTCGAGTGGCCGCTGCGCCGCGTGGTCGTCAACCTGTCGCCGGGCAACCTCCGCAAGGAGGGTCCCGGGCTCGATCTCCCCGTCGCGATGGGCGTGCTCGTTGCCTCCGCGCAGGTGCCGGTCGAACCGGTCGCCGGTTGGGCGTTCGCCGGCGAGCTCTCGCTTGCGGGGCGGTCTCGTCGCCACGCCCGGGCGTGCTCTCGGTCGCGATCGCGGCGGCTCGCGACGGCCTGCGTGGCGTCGTCGTTCCCTCCGCGAACGCGGCGGAGGCGGCGCTCGTCGACGGGCTGCGCGTGGTCGGCGCCGACTCGCTCGAGGAGGTGGTGGCCTTCTTCCGCGGGACCTGGGCGCCGTCCGCCGCCGACGAGGTCGCGCGGACGGAGCACGTCGAAGCCCGCCGCGTGGACCTGTCCGAGGTTCGCGGGCAGGCACAGGCCCGCAGGGCGCTGGAGGTCGCCGCGGCCGGCGGCCACAACCTGCTCATGGTCGGGCTCGCCCGGCGCCGGCAAGACGATGCTCGCCCGGCGACTCGCCACGATCTTGCCGACGATGACCCGCGAGGAGGCGTTGGAGGTCACGCAGCTGCACTCGGTGGCCGGGCTGCTGTCCGGGGGGCTGATCCTCGAGCGCGCCGTTCCGCGCGCCGCACCACACCGTGTCGCCGCAGGCGCTGCTCGGAGGCGGGACCGCATGGCTGCGTCCGGGCGAGGTCTCGCTCGCCCACCACGGCGTGCTGTTCCTGGACGAGTTCACCGAGTTCCGCCGCGACGCGGTCGAGGGACTCCGCCAGCCGCTCGAGGACGGCCGGGTCGTGGTGACCCGCATGGCCGGGACCGCGGAGTTCCCCTCGCGGTTCACGCTCGTCGCCGCGGCGAACCCGTGTCCGTGCGGGTTCGCCGGCGACGCCGCGCGGCGCTGCGTGTGTCGAGAGGACCGGGTGCAGGCGTACGCCGCCCGGCTGTCCGGCGCGCTGCTCGACCGCGTCGACATCCAGCTGATCGTCCCCAGGCTCACGAAGCAGGAGCTGCTCGGGGAGTCGAGCGCCGAGACGTCGGCAGTCGGTCCGGGAGCGGGTCGAACAGGCTCGGGAACGGCAGCGTCGCAGGTACGGGTCGCTCGGGTTCGCCTGCAACGCGCATCTCCCCGGGCCGGTCGCGCGTCGCGTCGGCGCAGGTGTCGCGCGAAGCGATCGACCTGCTCGCGGCGGCGGTCGATCGGCACGTGTTGACGGGGCGCGGCTTCGACCGCGCGTTGAAGGTCGCGCGGACGATCGCGGATCTCGCCGGAGCCGATGCGTCGGGCCCGACCACGTCGTCGAGGCGCTCGCCTATCGATCGGCCGCGGCCGGAGCTCGACCGTGTCGGCTGAGCGCCCGAGCGGCCTCGGCCCGCCGGCCGTCGTGGCCGCCTGGCCCGACGGGTTCGCGGCGACCCGCGAGGACCGGGAGCGGTGCTCGTCCTCTCGGTGCTCCGAACCAGCACGCCGCGCGCGCTCATCGCGCTCGCGAGCGAGTTCGGCTCCGCGGCCGCGGTCCTCGCCGCCCTCCGCGAGGGTCGCGCCGGGAGCGAGGGGGACCGGGCGATCGCGCGGTCGCCGGACCCCGTCGCTGGCCGCGGCGTCGCGGCGTGCGGGGCTCGCACGGTCGTGTGGGAATCCGCGGGTATCCGCCACAGCTCGCGGACATCCCCGATCCGCCCGCGGCGCTCTACGTCGTCGGAGGAGCGATCCCGGCGGCACCGACGCCGTCGCGATCGTCGGCGCCCGCCGGTGCACGCCGCTCGGGCGCGAGCTGGCCGCGCGATCGGTCGGGCGCGGGCTGCGGCGGCGTCACCGTCGTGAGCGGGGCGGCCAGGGGGATCGACGGCCGCCCACGAGGGCGCGCTGGCGGCGCGGCGGGCTCCACCCTGGCCGTACTCGGATGCGGCGTGGACATCGGCTACCCGAAGGCGAGCCGCCGCCTGCTCGAGCGCATCCGGTCGGCGGGACGATCGTGAGCGAGTTCGCACCCGGGACGCCGCCGCTGCAGCGGAACTTCCCCGCGCGGAACCGGATCGTGGCCGGCCTGTGCGCCGCCACGGTCGTCGTCGAGGGCGCCAAGGGAAGCGGGTCGCATGATCACCGCGGAGCACGCGATGGAGTTCGGCCGAGACGTGTACGCGGTGCCGGGGGCCGTGACGAACCCGCTGTCGCACGTGCCGCTGCAGCTGGTGCGTGACGGCGCGACGATGATCCGAGGACCCGAGGACCTGATGCACGACCTCGGCATCGAACCCGTCGGGGCGCAGGTCGCGATGCGTGCGGAGCTCGGCGACGGCGAGCGGCGGATCCTCGCCCAGCTCCGCGGGCCGACCCTGCCCGACCGGGTCGCCTCCGCGCTCGGGGTCGGGCTGCCCGAGGCCGTCCAGCTGCTGATGCGCCTCGAACTGCGGGGCTTCGTCCGCAACGTCGGCGGCCGGTACGAGTCGACGCTGCGGGCGCGTGCTCGGCGGGACGAGGCCAACGAGCCGGAGCTCGTCGCCCGGGTCAGGACGTGCTCGAGTCGCCGAGCCCGCCGGGTGACCAGGACGTCGAGCTCCATCGGTGGCATCCTGTCCGGGCACGGACGCCGCCGATCCGGTCGCTGCTTGAACGACCCGCACGGGGTTGGTACAAGAGGGCACCCCAACCACGAGGCCGATGCCCGCCAGCCGACGCTTCCCCCAGCCGACGCCGCCCTGATCGAGGGGTTCGCCGACCATCTCGCCCTCGAGCGGCACCTCGCCGCGTCACCGTCGACGCCTACCGCCGGGACCTGGCGCAGCTCGCGGCCTTCCTGGTCCGCGGGCCGGCGCGACTGCCCGGCGCGAGGCTCGACGACCTCCGCCGGTTCCTCGCCCAGCTGACGACGCCTCGGCTACGCGCGAGCCTCGATCGCACGCCGGGTCGGCGCGATCCACACCTTCTATCGATGGGCGGCGCTCGCGCGACACGTCGACCGCGGACCCGGCATCGCTCCTCGGGCGGCCGAAGGTCGATCTCCCGCCTGCCGGTCGTGCTCCGGGTGCCCGAGGCGGCGGCGCTCGTCGAGGCGCCCGCCGCCCCGGCGGAGGCGGGCGAGCGTCGAGCTCGCGGTGCTGCTTCGCGACCGCGCGATCCTCGAGCTCCTGTACGGGTCGGGGCTTCGGGTGAGCGAGGTCGCCGGTCTCACGCTCGATCGGGTCGATCTCGAGCGGGGACGCGTCCTCGTGCTCGGCAAGGGGGCGAAGGAGCGCGAGGTGCCGCTCGGTGACTTCGCCGCGCTCGCGGTCGCCGCCTGGCTCGAGCCGGCGCGAGGCGTGCTCGGCCGCCGCCGAGCGAGCGCGCGCTGTTCCTGAACCGCAGGGGACGGCCGATCGGCCCACGCGACATCCGGCGGCTTGTGGGACGATACGGGGCGCGACGCTTTCGGGGCGGCGGGTGACGCCGCACACGCTGCGGCATTCGTTCGCGACGCACCTGCTGGAGGGAGGAGCCGACATCAGGGCGGTTCAGGAACTGCTCGGCCACGCGAGCGTGGCGACGACCCAGCGGTACACGCACGTGACGCGCTCGCGCCTGTTCGAGGCGTACGAGCGGAGCCACCCGAGGGCATGATGGCGAGGGCGACGAAGGCCGAGAAGTGCCAGTCCCCCGCGAGCGCCACCAAGCCGGCGCGGCCGGTCCAAGCCGAAGGTCGCGAAGCGGTCGAAGGCCGCCGCCAACGAGCCGACCGGCAAGGCCGCGACGAAGACCGGACGCCAAAGGGCGGCAGGTCGCGGACGTCGACGCGACAGCCGCCGTCGACGAGGGGACCGACGAGCTCGCCCGGCTCTGGGCGGAGTTCAAGCGGAGCGCGGGCGCCGCGAGGGCCGCGCGCGAACGGCTGATCCTGCACTACGCGCCGCTCGTGAAGTACGTCGCGAGCCGCGTCGCGACCGGCCTGCCGGCGAGCGTCGATCAGGCCGACCTCGTCTCGTACGGGATGTTCGGTCTGATCGACGCGCTCGAGAAGTTCGAGCCGGCGCCGGGGCAACAAGTTCGAGACGTACGCGATCCCGCGGATCAAGGGCGCGATCATCGACGAGCTCCGCGCGATGGACTGGGTCCCGCGTTCGGTCCGGTTCAAGGCGCGCGAGATCGAGAAGGCGTACGCCGACCTCGAGTCGATCCACAAGCGCGCACCGACCGAGAAGGAGATCGCCGAGCGGCTCGGGCGTGACGCTCCGAGAGCTGCACGAGGTGATCAACCAGATCTCGTTCGTCCAGGTGCTCGCAGCTCGACGAGATCCTGAGCGTGGGCAGCGATCGCGGCGAGCAGGTCTCGCTCCTGGACACGCTCGCCGACCGCGGCGTCGACCCGACGCACCGGGCTCGAGGGCCAGGAGACGCGCGGGCTGCTCGCCGCGGCGATCAACTCGCTGTCCGAGCGCGAGAAGATCGTCGTCACGCTCTACTACTTCGAGGGCCTCACGCTCGCCGAGATCGGCGAGATCCTCGGGGTGACCGAATCGCGCGTCTGCCAGATCCACACGAAGGCGGTCGGACAGCTGCGGCTGCAGTTCGTCGAGACCGAGTAGCCGTACGGCCGCGGCTGTGAACTGCGTCACGGCGCGCGCGCGTCCCCGCGGCTAGCCTCGTCGCCTCCCGTTCGATCGGAGGTGCCGCATGACGTTCAGCGCATTGGTCCTCCCCCTCTGATGGTGCTGCTCGTCCGTCGCGTCTCGCCCGGACGCCGACGGCCCGCGCGCCGACGCCCGCGTTCGCCCGGCCTGCCAACGGCACGTGGGCCTGGCCGGTCCGCGGGCCGGTCATCCGCGCGTTCGACCCGCCGGACACGCCGTTCGGCGCCGGGCACCGGGGGATCGACATCGCGGTCGCCGCCGGGGACGTCGATCCTCGCCCCCGAGGCGGGCACCGTCGCGTTCGCCGGCCGGGTGGGCGGGCAGCTGTTCGTCACGATCGACCACGGGGGCGGGCTCACGAGCACGTACTCGTGGATCTCGGTCGACGGCGGTCCGCAAGGGCGACGTCGTGTCGCGGGGCCAGACGATCGGGGCGACCGGGGCCGGTCACCCGGGAGCGGGCGTCCCGCACCTGCACTTCGGCGTGCGGCTCGACGGGGAGTACGTCGACCCGCTGGAGTACCTCGGGCCGCCGGCGTGCCGGACCTGATCCGGCTCGCGCCGCTCGCCGCCTGACCGCACCGCGTCGAGCGACGCTCGGTCGACCACGAACGCCTCGGGTCGCCGCAACGTGACTGCGGCTAGGATGTGCGCCCCCGTACGAGGAGAGCTCACCTGTTCCCGAACCGGTGTCACCGTCGTCGGACGCCGTCCGCGGCGCTGCGGCGGCATCGGTCGCGATCGGCCGCGCTCGCGTTCGCGCCCGACGCCGCGACCGCGCAGGAGGCGCCGACCTGGTCGCAGTTCCAGGGCGGCCCGGGCCACGCCGGGGTGCTGGCCGACGGGCCGCAGCCCCCGTACCGCGTCCGATGGACGTTGCCCGCCCCCGCGGGCGAGGCGCTCTCGGGCGCCGTCGTCGCCGGCGACCTGGCCGTCACGGTCGGCGCCGAGGCCGTCTACGGGATCGACCTCGCGACGGGCACCGTCGAGTGGCAGGTGCCGCGGGACGGCGGCCCGCTCTCGGCCCCGGCGATCGGGGCCGGTCCCGGGGGTCGGATCCTCGTCTACCTCGAGGGACCGGGCCCGAACGACGCCGGCGGAACGTCGGACGGCTCGCCGAGCCCGTCCGCGAGCGCCACGCCGAGCGGCGTCGCCATCGGGCACCTCCGCCACCCCGTCGCCGACCGGGCCGGTCGAGCAGGGCGGCGGTTCGACGCTGGTCGCGATCTCGCTGGCCGACCAGAGCGAGGTCTGGCGAGCGCCGCTCGGGGCCACCTCGCGCAGCGGGGTCACGATCGACGGGACGAACGCGTTCGTCGGCGACAGGGCCGGGACGGTGTACGCCGTCTCGCTGGAGACCGGCGCGATCTCGCTGGTCCGAGGAGATGGCCGGGCGGGTCGACTCGCCGTCGCCGTCGCCGACGGACGGGTGGTCGCGGTCGCCCGGAACACCGACACGGCGCAGGTCGTCGTGGCGGCGTTCGACGCGGCGACGGGGGAGCGTCCGTGGCCGGCGCTCGCGATCCAGGCGAACTCCGCGCCGGGACCGCGGCCTCGGCGGGCGGCGGTCGCTGTTCGTCGGTTCGGCCGACCGGCCGTCCGGGCCCTCGACGCCGCGGACGGGACCGAGCGATGGGCGACGCTCGCGCTCTCGCTGTTCTCCCCGGCGACCGCGCTCGCGTTCGACGACCAGAGCGTGTTCGCGGCGGACATCGCCGGCGGGCTCTACCGGCTGGAGCCGCCGACGGCGGGCGCGCGTGGAGCTACCAGTTCAACGAGGTCGTGATCCGGAGCTCGCCGGTCGTGTCCGGCGACTCGGTCCTGCTGGGGCTGGACGACGGCCGTCTGGTCGCCGTCGACGCGCCTCCGGGCATCTCGTCTGGCAGAGCGCGCCGGCTCCCGGGCTGGTCGGGGCGATGGCGCTCGCGACCGATGCGTCGTCGCCGTCAAGGGCGGGCGCGACGCCGGCCTGATCGCGTTCGAACACGACCCCGAGGGCACGCTGATCGACGTACCTTCGCCGACCGAGCTCGACGCCGGGACGACGCTGACGCGCTGGGCGTCGCGGCCGTGATCGTCTTCGGCGTCGCGTTCGTCCCGGGGTTGTTGGCCAAGCGGCGCTTCGGCGTGGCCGCCCAGGCGACGAGGCCGGCGACGACGGGCTCCGACCCGGACGCCGAGCGGACGAGACGGAGGAGGGATCGTGAGCGCGAAGAAGCGACGGCGCCCGCCCCGGCCGCGGCCGGCACCGGTCGCGGCCGAACCGACCGAGGCCGAGGTCGAGCCGACCGACGCCGCGCCGACCGCGGCGCCCTTCGGCGGCGCGCTGTTCGGTCCGACCGGTGGGTCGGTGATGCCGCCGGTCGGCCGCTCGCTCGGACGGGGGCTGCTCGCGGTCGTCTCCTCGCCCGTGCTGCTCGCGGTCGCGATCGTCGTGCCGCTGCTCGCGTGGCTCGCGCTGCTCGCGCTCGGGTTCGAGGGCCGGCCCGCGCTGCTCGTCGACGTCCTCGCGCTGCCGCCGATCGCGACCTACTTCGATCTCGGGACCGGCGAGAGCCTGCTGGGGCTCGGGCCGGCGTTCCTGGTCTTCATCGCCGTCGCGATCGTGATCCGCGGCGTGCTCTACGGGCTCCTCGCCGGGCTGATCGTCGAGTCGCTCGAGGACGGGCGCGTGACCTCGTGGGGCATGCTCCGCGGCCTGACGGCGATCCCGACCGTGCTCGCCGTCCAGGTGCTCTCGTTCACGTTGATCGTGGCAGCAACATCGTCTTCCCGGTCCTCGGCCCCGGGATCGGCTTCCTCGCGTCCGTCGCGGCGCTCGTCGGGGGCCTGTTCTTCCTCGGGTTCGCGCCGACGGCGGCCGTGCGGCAGCGGCGGGGCGTGCGTCGAGACGCTGCGGCGTTCGGGCCGGGCCGCGATGCTGCCGGGCAGCCGGCACCTGCCGTTCTGCGCCCTCTACTTCTTCATCGCGCTGCCGGTGGTCGTCGGGCTCGCCCCGGGCGGGGGAGAGGTCACGGCGAACCCGTCGTTCTTCGGCGTGGGTCTTCGTCTTGGCGCGAACGTGCTCCATCTCGCGTTCATGGCCGGGCTCGCCTACCGATGGATCGTCGCCGAGCCCGCCGTGCCCGAGCAGCCGGTCCCTCGGCGCCGGGCTCCGCAACGCCAGCCCGCCCGGCGCCCCAGCGGGCGGCGCTGAGCGCGCGCGCGGCCCCGCGATCGCGCCAACGCCGCTGGTAGACTGCGCGTTCGCCGGCGTCTCGACGCCGAGCTCACACGCCCGGGGACCGCCCGCGGGGTCCCGGTTTCGGCCGGGCCGGAGGCGGGCCGAACCGGGCGGAGGGACAACCGGAAGGAGGAGCACCATGCCTGTCGTCACCAGGCGGGAGCTCCTCGAGGCAGGGGTGCACTTCGGGCACCAGACGCGGCGCTGGAACCCGAAGATGGGCCGGTACCTGTACGGGGAACGCTCCGGGATCTACATCATCGACCTCGAGAAGACCCTGACGGGGCTCGAGGAGGCCTACGCGTACGCGAGGGATCTCGGCCGCCGCGGCGGCGTGGTCCTGTTCGTCGGGACGAAGAAGCAGGCGCAGGAGGTCATCGACGAGCACGCCGCTCGCGTCGGCATGCCGTTCGTCACGACCCGGTGGCTCGGCGGCATGCTCACGAACTTCCAGACGGTCTCGCGCCGGCTGCTCCGCCTGCGCGAGCTCCGCGAGATGGAGCGCACGGGCGCGTTCGACTTCCTCCCCAAGAAGGAGGCGATCCGCCTGCGCCACGAGAAGGAGAAGCTCGAGCGCAACCTCGGCGGGATGCAGAGCCTCGAACGGCTGCCCGACGCGATCTTCGTGATCGACACGAAGAAGGAGCACATCGCGGTCAACGAGGCGCGCAAGCTCGGCATCTCGGTGATCGCGATCGTGGACACGAACTGCGATCCCGACGAGGTCGACTTCGTGATCCCGGGCAACGACGACGCGATCCGTTCGGTCTCGCTCGTCACCCGTCTGATCGCGGACGCGCTCGTCGAGGGACGGCAGGAGGGCCGCGAAGCCGTCGTGACGCGCGCCACCGGTCCCGAGATCGAGCCCGAGCCCGCGCCGCAGGCCGCCGCGGCACCCGCCCCGACGCCCGAGCCCGCTCCCGCCGCCGCGGCCGCCGCGCCCGCCGCCGAGGCGCGCAGCCGCCCGGAGCCCGAGCCGGTCGTCCCCGACGCGACCCGGCCCCCGAGGCCGAGCCGACGCAGGGGAGCTGACGCCGATGGCGGAGATCAACGCGCAGCTCGTGAAGGAGCTCCGGGACCGCACCGGCGCCGGGATGATGGAGTGCAAGAAGGCGCTCGCGGAGGCCGGACGGCGACCTCGACAAGGCCGAGGAGATCCTGCGGACGAAGGGTCTCGCGTCCGCGCCAGGGCCGCGCCGGCCGCTCCGCGAACCAGGGGCTGATCGAGGCCTACATCCACTTCAACAACACGCGTCGGCGCGCTGGTCGAGGTCAACTGCGAGACGGACTTCGTCGCCAACACCGAGGAGTTCAAGCAGCTCGCCAAGGACCTGGCGCTGCACATCGCGAGCCCCTCGGCGCCCCGGTACGTCAGCCGCGACGAGGTCGACCCGGAGGAGCTCGAGTCCGAGCGGCGGATCTTCGAGGCGCAGGCCAAGGAGCTGGGCAAGCCCGACGACGTGATCCCGAAGATCGTCGAGGGCAAGATGAAGACGTTCTACGAGGAGACGGTCCTGCTCGACCAGCCGTTCGTGAAGGACGACTCGAAGACGATCCAGCAGCTCCTCGACGAGATGTCGGCCAAGGTCGGGGAGAAGGTCGCCGTGCGCCGGTTCGTCCGGTATCGGCTCGGCGAGGAGACCGGGTAGGGTAGGCGTCATGCCGGAGGGGGACCACGCGCAGGAGGCCGGCCGGCCGCTCTACCACCGGGTCCTGCTGAAGCTCTCCGGCGACGCGTTCGCCCCGACCGACACCGGCTACGGGATCTCGACGGCGTCCACGGCGCTCCTGGCCCGCGAGCTCGCCGACGTCGTCGACCTCGGGGTGCAGTGCGCGGTCGTCGTCGGCGGCGGCAACATCTTCCGCGGCCGTCAGGCGCCGGGGATCGACCGCTCCCGCGCCGACTACATGGGCATGCTCGCCACCGTCATGAACGCGCTCGCGCTGCAGGACGCGCTCGAGAAGATCCACGTGCCGACGCGGGTCCAGACGGCGATCCACATGGCCCAGATCGCCGAGCCGTACATCCCGCTCCGCGCGATCCGGCACCTGGAGAAGGGGCGGGTCGTGGTGTTCGCCGCCGGGATCGGCGCGCCCTACTTCTCGACCGACACGACCGCGGCGCAGCGCGCGCTCGAGATCGGCGCGCAGGCGATCCTGAAGGGGACGAAGGTCGACGGCGTGTACACCGCCGACCCGCACGTGGACCCCACGGCGCAGCGGTTCGAGACGATCGAGTACCTCGACGTGCTCCGCGAGGGGTACCAGGTGATGGACGCCACGGCGATCAGCCTGTGCATGGAGAACGACCTGCCGATCATCGTGTTCGACTTCGGGTCCGAGGGGAACATCCGCCGGGCGGTGTCGGGCGAGCCGATCGGCACGCTGGTGCACGGGGCCGTCCGATGACGGTCGACTCCGCGCTGAAGGCGGCCACCGAGAAGATGGACAAGGCGATCTCGGTCCTGAAGGACGAGCTCGCCGGCGTCCGGACCGGTCGTGCCACCCCCGCGCTGCTCCAGCGGGTCGTCGTCGACTACTACGGCACGCCGGTGCCGATCCAGCAGCTGGCCTCGTTCTCCGTGCCCGAGCCGCGGACCCTGATGATCTCGCCCTTCGACCGCAACGCGATCGCCGCGATGGAGAAGGCGATCATGTCGAGCGACCTCGGGATCACGCCGAGCAACGACGGCACCGTGATCCGGCTGAGCTTCCCGCCCCTCACCGAGGAGCGGCGCAAGGAGCTGATCAAGCTGGTCCACCACC
Source organism: uncultured Actinomycetes bacterium (assembly GCA_963778545.1). Classification (GTDB taxonomy): domain Bacteria; phylum Actinomycetota; class UBA4738; order UBA4738; family HRBIN12; genus DASSJM01. The sequence continues at coordinate 11,299 of CAVZUW010000019.1, forward strand.
GCGGCGAGGAGGGCAGGGTTGCCGTTCGGAACATCCGGCGGCACTCGAAGGAAGAGCTCGAGAAACTTGAGCGCGAGGGCGGCATCTCGGAAGATGACCTCGTGCGCTCCGAGAAGGAGCTCCAGAAGCTCACGGACCAGCACATCGCGGACATCGACGAGGTCGTGGCCCACAAGGACGCCGAGCTCAAGGAGATCTGAGCGTGCCGGAGGACGAGGAACGGACGAGGGCGAGGACCTGTTCGAGGACCTCGACAAGTTCTTCGCGCCGATCCAGGACGTCGACTGGCCCGAGTCCTCCGAGGGCAAGGGGTCGGGCACGCCCCAGGGCGCGGACCGCCCGCGGACGAGCCGGCGCCGACGGAGCCCGAGCAGCCTGAGCGTGAGCCGGACGCCGACCGCGGCTCGACGATGGCGTTCGAGACCCAGCCGGGCGAGGACGCCCCCGAGGAGGCCGACGCCCTCGAACCCGACACGGCCGAACCGGCCGGCGGCGGTGAGCTGTTCACGGCTCCCGAGACGCCGCCCGACGAGGCGGAGCCCAAGGTCGAGGAGGAGAGGACGGGGTCGGCTCGTTCCTGTTCGAGGCCGAGGCGGAGGGCTACGACGTCGACGAGGCCGCCGGCGAGGCCGGCTCGGGCGGGTACGTCGACCTCCCCGGCGACGAGCCGGGGGTCGCCGAGCTGATCGAGGAGACCGTGGTCGTCGAGGACGCCCCGGACCTCGAGGCCGTCGAGGCCGCGGCCGATCACTTCGCCGAGTCCGTCCGCGACGAGGTGCAGGTCGAACCCGAGGCGCCGGTCCCGCAGCCCACCGAGGAGGTCGCGATCGCGCAGCTCCTCGGCGAGGAGGGCGCGACCGATGACGCCGAGACCACGCGCACCGTCCGGGTCGGGGCCGAGGGGTTCGGCGGACCGAGCTGGCAGGAGCCGACCGCGATCGAGGTCGGCGCCGAATCCGAACGCGCGGGACCCGGCCGCGACGTCCCGACGGCGTTCCTCACCGGGCATCGTGCTCGCCGGCTTGGCCGTCGGCGCGATCCTGATCGGGCCGGGAGCGTTCGCGATCTTCGCCGGCATCGTCGTGCTGTTCGCGCAGGGCGAGTTCTACCTGGCGATGCAGAAGCGGCACTACCAGCCGGCGACGGCGCTCGGGCTCGTCTCGGGTGCGCTCGTGCTGGGCGCCGGCTACTACCGCGGCGAGAACGCGATGCTCGCGATCATGGCCCTGTCGATGTTCGCGACGTTCCTGTGGTACATGACCGTTCCGCCGCAACACCGTCGCAACGTCGTGGCGAACATCGCGATCACCATGCTCGGCGTCGTGTACATCCCGCTGCTCGCCGCGTACGCGCTCGCGGTCCTCAAGCTCCCCGACGGCGAGGGGCTCACGCTGTCGATCATCGGGCTGACGTTCGTGTACGACACCGCGGCGTTCGGCGTCGGCTACTTCTGGGGGAGCCGGCCGCTCGCGCCGACCATCAGCCCCAAGAAGTCGTGGGAGGGCGCGATCGGCGCCACGCTCGTCATGATCGCGGTCGCGGTCGGCGTGGTGGCGTCGTCGGTCGACGTTGCTCGACACGATCGGGCGTTCGGTGGGGCTCGCGGTCGTGGTCGCGTTGTTCGCGCCGCTCGGCGACCTCGCCGAGTCGCTGCTCAAGCGCGACCTGGGGATCAAGGACATGGGCGGGATCCTGCCCGGTCACGGCGGCGTGATGGACCGGATCGACTCGGTGCTGTTCGTGGCCCCCGCCGCGTTCATCTACCTCCGCCTGATCCTCCTCTGAGACCTCTCTCACCCGGGGTCAGGCGACCTTCCGTGGTTTGTGGGCGCCGCGGGGTATCGTTGGGGCGATGCGCTCGCTCGTGATCCTCGGCTCGACGGGATCGGTCGGGACGCAGGCGCTCGACGTCGTGCGGCACAACCCCGACCGGTTCAAGGTCGTCGGCCTGTCCGCGGGGACCAACCAGGAGCTCCTCGTCGGCCAGATCCGGGAGTTCCTGCCCCCGCACGTGGCCATCGCCGACGACGAGGCCGCCGCCGACCTGCAGGAGAAGATCAGCGGGATCAAGGGGGTCGAGGTGCACGTCGGTCCCGAGGCCGCCGAGACGCTCGCGCGCGACTCCGAGGCGGACATGGTCCTGAACGCGCTGGTCGGGTCCGCCGGACTGGGGCCGACCCTCGCGACGCTGCAGGCGGGCAAGATGCTCGCCCTGGCCAACAAGGAGAGCCTGGTCGTCGGTGGCGACCTCGTCGTCGACCTGATCAAGGGCGAACCCGAACGGCTCGTCCCGGTGGACTCCGAGCACGCCGCGCTCGCCCAGTGCCTGCGTGGCGAGCGGCGCGAGGACCTGAAGCGGGTGATCCTCACCGGCTCGGGCGGGCCGTTCCGGGGCTGGACGCACGCCGAGCTCGCCAAGGCGTCGGTCAGGGAGGCCCTCGCCCATCCCGTCTGGCAGATGGGGCCCAAGATCACGATCGACTCGGCCACCCTGATGAACAAGGGTCTCGAGGTGATCGAGGCGCACTACCTGTTCGGGCTGGACTACTCCCAGATCCACGTGGTGATCCACCCCGAGGGGATCGTCCACGCCTTGGCCGAGTTCCGGGACGGCTCGATGACCGCGCAGTTCGCGGTGCCGGACATGCGGCTGCCGATCCAGCTCGCGCTCGCGTGGCCCGAGCGCCTGCCGGCCGGCGTCGGGCCCGTCCCCCTCGCCGACAGTCGCCTGTCGTTCGAGCCCGTCGATCGGGAGGCGTTCCCCGCGATCGACCTGGCCTATCGCGTCGGCGAGCTCGGTCTGACCTTCCCCGCGGTCATGAGCGCGGCCAACGAGGTCGCGGTCATGGCCTTCCTCGAGGGCAAGATCCCCCTCACGCGCATCGTCGAGGTCGTCACGGCCGTCGTCGATGAGCACGAGGCGCCCTCGAGCGTGGTCTCGGTGGTGAACCTCGAGCGGGCCGACACCTGGGCCCGCCGACGCGCCGCCGAGATCATCGAGGCTCGGTAGGAGGTTCCGCCGTGGCGGCGCTCGGCATCGGTGCCTTCTTCTTCGCCCTGATCCTGGTGATCGTGATCCACGAGGCCGCGCACTTCGCCGTCGCGCGGGCGTTCGGGATCAAGGTGACGGAGTTCTTCGTCGGGTTCGGCCCCAAGCTCTGGTCGCGGATGCGCGGGGAGACCGAGGTCGGCGTCAAGGCGATCCCCGCCGGGGGCTACGTGAAGATCGCGGGGATGAACCCGTACGAGACGGTCGCGCCCGAGGACCTGCCCCGGACCTTCGGCGCCAAGCCGATCTGGCAGCGCTCGTTGGTGATCCTCGCGGGGCCGGCGACGCATTTCGTGCTGGCGTTCCTGTGCTTCGCGGTGTGGCTGGGGTTCGTCGGGCAGCCGGTCGCCCAGGGCGTGGTGATCTCGCGCGGTGGAGCCCACCTTGCACGATGCGATCTCGCCCGCCGCGGCAGCCGGGCTGCGGCGCGGCGACGTGGTGGTCGCCGTCGACGGCCTGACCGACCCCACCTCCGACGAACTGGTGGCCTACACGACGGCGCACGCGGGGGAGCCGCTGACGTTCACCGTCCGGCGGGACGGCGCCACGGTCACCGCTCAGATGACGCCCATCCCGTCGAAGGTGAACGGCACGGTGATCGGCCGTGTCGGCGTGGAGGTCGCGCCCGAACGGATCGTCCGCGACACCGAGGGCCCGGTGGGTGCGGTCACCGGCGCCGTCGGTCTGGTCGGCGAGCAGGCCGTCCTGACGGTGCAGGGGGTCGGGCGGATCTTCGGGCCGGAGGGGATCGGTCGCCTGTTCGACCTGGTCTTCACCGACGAGGCCCGCCAGCCGACCGACCCCGCGAGCGTGGTGGGGGTGGGACGGCTCGCGGGCAACCTCGCGTCCGAGGACCAGTTCGGGGACCTGCTGTTCCTGTTCGGCGTCGTGAACGTGTTCGTCGGTCTGCTGAACCTGCTCCCGCTGCCGCCGTTCGACGGCGGGCACCTGACGGTCCTGGCGATCGAGAAGGTCCGGGGCCGGCCCGTGGACATGCGCAGGGTCGTCCCGGTCTCGGCGGCGGTCGCGGCGTTCTTCATCGTCTTCACGGTCGCCGTCGTCTACGTGGACCTGGTCAAGCCGCCCGTCTGAGGCGTCCGATTCGACCGAGTACTCCGCCGTGCCCGCCAAGCCTGGGGCATCCGGGCTACGCCATCGGTCGCGAACCGGCGCCGCCACGATTTCTCAACACCCCGCCGGAGGGTCGCGAAGGCCCGACGGCTACGATGGGCCGATGACCGAGCAGACCGTCCTGGTCGTGGACGACGAGACGGCGATCGCCGAAGCCGTCCGCGCGAGGCTCTCGAGCGAGGGGTTCCGGGTCCTGGTCGCGTCCGACGGCCCGCAGGCCTTGGAGCTGGCGGGCGCCGAGGAACCCGACCTGGTCGTGCTCGACCTGATGCTCCCCGGGATGGACGGCCTCGAGGTGTGCCGCCGGCTCCAGGCGGGGCGCTGGGTCCCGGTCCTGATGCTCACGGCGCGGACCGAGGAGGCCGACAAGGTGGCCGGGTTCGCGGTGGGCGCGGACGATTACCTGACCAAGCCGTTCAGCCTGCGAGAGCTCACGGTCCGGGTCAGGGCGATCCTGCGACGGGTCGAACGCATCACGTCGCCCCCCTCGACCGACCCGATCGAACACGCGGGGCTCTCGGTCGACCCGGCCAAGCGCAAGGTGAGCGTCGACGGCGAGGAGGTGCAGCTCACGCCGCTCGAGTTCGAGATCTTGCTCGCGCTCGCCCGCGAGCCCGGCGTCGTCCTCAGCCGCGAGCAGCTGATGGACCGCGTCTGGGGCTACCGCGACTACGCGGGCGGACGGGTCGTGGACTCGCACGTCGCGCGCATCCGGCGGAAACTGGGCGAGGACGGGGCCGAGCCGAGGTTCGTCCGCACGGTCCACGGCGTCGGCTACGCGTTCGGGGACGAGTGACCGCCGATGACGCTCCTGCAGCGGCTCCCGACGATCCGGTCCAAGCTCGGATCGGTCATCGTGTTCGCGGTCGGGATGACCCTGTTGCTGGTGTACCTGATCCTCGGCGTGGTGTTCGAGGTCTTCACGATCGGCGACCACTGGTGGGAGCTCCTGCTCGCCGGCGTGCTCGGCGCGGGGATCGCGTTGGTGATCGCGCGGTGGGTCGCGCGCGGCATGACGCAGCCGCTGCGCGACATGGCCCGGGCGGCCCGCCGGATGGAGACGGGGGACTACTCGCAGCGGATCGTGACGGACTCGCGCGACGAGGTCGGCAAGCTGGCCGAGGCCTTCAACCGGATGAGCACCGAGCTCGAGGGGCTCGAGCTGCTGCGCCGCGAGCTGGTCGCGAACGTCTCCCACGAGCTCAAGACGCCGATCTCGGCGCTGCGGGCGCACCTGGAGAACCTGCTCGACGGCGTCGAGCAGCCCGACCCCGAGACGCTGCAGATCATGCTCGTCGCAGTCCGAGCGGCTGGGCCGGCTCGTGGACCAGCTCCTCGACCTGTCGCGGCTCGAGTCGGGCGACGTCCCGCTCGAGCGCGAGCGCGTCGAGCTCGCCCCGCTCGTCTCGCAGGTGTTCTCCGAGATCCAGGTGGCTCGGCCCGATCCGGGTGTGACGCTCGACGACGACCTGCCCGGCGACCTGCCGCCGGTCTTCGCCGACCGCGAGCGCGTGCATCAGGTCCTGTTCAACCTGCTCGACAACGCGGTGCGGTTCACGCCGACGGGCGGGCGCGTCACGGTGACCGCGTCGAGCCACAACGGGTCGGTCGACGTGGTCGTCGCCGACACGGGCCCGGGCATCTCGGCCGAACATCTGCCCCGCGTGTTCGAGCGCTTCTACCGCGTGGACGAGTCGCGTTCGCGCGACGACGGCGGGACCGGGATCGGGCTCGCGATCGCGCGTTCGGTCGTCGAGGCGCACGGCGGGAGGATCTGGGCCGACAGCGAGCCCGGGCGGGGGAGCGCGTTCACGTTCGAGCTGCCGGTGGCATCCTCCACCGGGGAGCGCGCTCGCTCGGGCAGCGCGACGCCGGCCACGGAGACAAGGAGGGACGGATGACATCCGCAACCACGACCATCGAGGTCTCGGCCCCGGAGCGATACGCGTTCCTCGACCTCACCGAGGAGCTCGAGCGCGCGATCAAGGACTCGGGTGTCACCGACGGCTCGGTGGTGGCGTTCTGCGCGCACACGACGTGCGCGTTGATCGTCAACGAGTGGGAGGACGGCGCGCTCGAGGACTTCCGGGGCGCGCATGCTGCGCCTGGTCCCCGACGACCTGTACTACGCGCACGACGACGAGGCGCGGCGCACCCAGAACCTCGACGAGTCCCACGAGCGCCGCAACGGTCCCGCCCACGTCAAGGCGATGCTGCTCTCGGCCTCCTCCCACGCGATCCCCGTGGCGGACGGCGCGGCGATGCTCGGACGCTGGCAGCGGCTGATCCTGTTCGAGATGGACGAGCCCAAGGACCGGCAGGTCGTCTTCCACGTGTTCGGCGAGTGATGGGCCGGGGGATGCGGGGGGCTCAAGGAGCGAGCGCGGATGCGCGAGCGGTAGCGCCCCGGAGGGGATGGGACACTGGAGCCGTGCTGACCGAACGCAGGAAGAGCCGTCAGGTGCGCGTCGGCGACGTGACGATCGGCGGGGACGCGCCGATCCGCGTCCAGTCGATGACCACCACCAAGACGGCGGACATCAACGCCACCCTGCAGCAGATCGCCTCGCTGGTCGCGGCCGGCGTCGACATCGTCCGGGTGGCCGTGCCGCATTGGGAGGACGCCGAGGCCCTGACGGCGATCGCGGCCAAGTCGACGGTCCCGGTGGTCGCCGACATCCACTTCCAGTGGAAGTACGCGATCGCCGCGCTCGAGGCCGGGATCCAGGGGCTGCGGATCAACCCCGGCAACATCAAGTACCAGGACAAGGTCCGGCTGATCGCGCGTGAGGCCAAGGCCCGGAGCGTGCCGATCCGCATCGGCGTGAACGCCGGGTCGCTCGAGAAGGACCTGCTCGCCAAGCACGGGGCGCCCACGGCGGCGGCGCTCGTCGAGAGCGCGCTGGACGAGGCGCGGATCCTCGAGGAGGAGGACTTCTTCGACATCAAGATCTCGGTCAAGCACTCGAACGCCGGTGTGATGATCGAGGCGTACCGGTTGCTCGCCGAGGCGTGTGACTACCCGCTGCACCTGGGCGTCACCGAGGCCGGCCCGATGCCGGCGGGTGGCGTCAAGAGCGCGGTCGGGATCGGCGCGCTGCTGTCCGAGGGGATCGGCGACACGATCCGCGTCTCGCTCACGGACGACCCCGTCGAGGAGGTCAAGGTCGGAACGTGGATCCTGCAGTCGCTCGGCCTTCGCAAGCGCGGGCTCGACCTCGTGGCGTGCCCGTCCTGCGGCCGGGCGGAGGTCGACGTCCTCGGCCTCACGAAGCAGGTGCAGGAGGCGATCGAGCGCGAGGGGCTGAAGGTCCCGATCCGCGTCGCGGTGATGGGGTGCGTCGTGAACGGCCCCGGCGAGGCGCGCGAGGCCGACCTGGGGATCGCGGCCGGCAAGGGCCAGGGGTTCCTGGTCGTGAAGGGCGAGGTCGTCGACAAGATCCCGGAGGACCGGTTCGTCGAGCGGGTCATCGAGGAGGCTCGCAAGATCGCGGTCGCCCGGGAAGCTGAGGCCGAGACGTAGGTCGCCGTCCACGAGTGGGTTGTGTTCCCGGCGAACAGCACCCATCATCGGGCGCGTCGAGTAGGGGGAAGTCGTGAGCTCACGTTCGGTTCGTCGTGCCCTGGGTGTCGGTGCAGCGCTCGTGGTCATCGCGGCGCTGGCCACGAGCGCGGTCGCCGGCGCCTTCGGATCCGACGGGTCCGGTCGAGCGGGCCTGCGGGCACCCGCGGTCCTCCCGGCCGCGTACCGGCGCGACGCGAGCGTCGACCCCTTGGTCGCGCAACGCCTCGCGCGCCGCGGGCACGTCGACGTCCTCGTGACGCTCGCCGGTGTATCCACGCTCTCGAGCGCGCGCGATCTCGTCGGGCGGCGACTCGCGGGCGCTGCTCCGTACGGTCGTGCCCGAGTACCGGATGATGAAGGCGGGTCTGCGCGCACGCGCGCCCGAGCTCCAGGTGCTCGAGGACTACCGGACGCTGCCGGTCCTGTTCGTTCGTCTCGGTTCCCGGGCCGAGCTCGCGCGCCTGCGGGCCGACCCGTCGGTGGTCGGCATCGGGGCGGACCGGCGGGAGAAGGCTTCCCTGACCCAGAGCCTCCCGCTGATCGGTCAGCCCGCCGCCGCCGCCGCCGGGTTCACGGGCGGGGGCACCGCCGTCGCGGTCTTGGATTCCGGCCTCGACTACACGCGTTCGGCGTTCGGGAGCTGCTCCTCGCCGGGGACGCCGGGATGCAAGGTCGTCGTGGCGCAGGACTTCGCCCCGGACGACGGGATGCGCGACGACCCCGCCGCCGGCCTGCACGGCACCAACGTGTCGGGGATCATCGCGGGGGTCGCCCCGGACGTGAAGCTCCTCGGCCTCGACGTGTTCAACGGACTCAGCTCGAGCACCTCGACGCAGGTCGCCGCGATCAACTTCGTGATCTCCCAGCAGGCGACGTACAACATCCGCGCGATCAACTTGAGCCTCGGTTCCCCGGAGACGTTCCGCACGTCACCGTGTACGGACCCGGCCGACGCCCGGGTGGCGGCGTTCGCCAACGCGCGCGCGGCGGGGATCATCCCGGTCGTCGCCAGCGGGAACGACCGCTTCTCGAACGGCTCGAACCACGTCGGCATCTCCAGGCCCGCATGCATCCCGGGTGCGTTCCCCGTCGGCGCCGTCTACGACGGCAACAACGGCGGCATCACCTGGGGCGGCCCGAACGCCAACGACCGGTGCACCGACGCTTCGACGACGGCCGACCAGATCATTTGCTTCTCGCAGGTCTGGAGGAACCCGATGATGCTCGCGCCCGGCGCGAAGATCACCGCGGCGGGGATCACGCAGGGTGGGACGTCCCAGGCGGCGCCCCATGTGGCGGGAGGCATCGCCGTGCTGTTCGACGCCTCGCCCGGCTCGTCGATCTCGGCGGTGGAGACGGCGCTCCGCAGCTCCGGGCCCGCTGATCGCCGACGGCTTGGTGGGGCAGAGCTATCACCGACTCGATCTTCCCGCGTCGATCGCGGCGCTCGGAGCGACGACGACCACCGACGACCACCACCACGACGACGATCACACCGCCCCCCGGGACCTGCACGATCGACGGAACGGGGAACAACGATGTGTTGGTGGGCACACCGGGCGACGACGTGATCTGCGGCGCGGGCGGCAACGACATCCTGATCATCGGGGCCGGGGGGAGCGATACGGTGATCGGCGGCGGCGGCTTCGACTTCATCTCGATGGAGGACGCATCGGGTGGGGTCACGGTCGATCTGGGCGCCGGCGCCGCGACGGCTCCCGGGTTCTCGGGCTCGCTCCAGCAGATCGAGGGAGTGATCGGCTCGGAGTTCGCCGACCACCTCACCGGCAACGGCGCCGACAACGATCTCCTCGGCCTGGGTGGCGACGACGACCTCGACGGGAGGGGCGGGTTCGACTTCGTGCGGTACGACTTCGCAACCAAGCCGATCCGAGCCGACCTCGGACAGGGAACCGCCCGGGGCGAGGGCGCCGATGTCCTAGCAGCCTTCGAGGGCTTCAGAGGCGGCCCGAAGGACGACGAGGGGACCGGCAGCGGGCGGTCGAACGTCCTCTTCGGGTCGAAGGGCGACGACGTGCTGCAGGGCTTCGGCAAGCCCGACGAGCTGTCCGGCGGACCGGGTGCCGACGATCTGTTCGGCGGAGGGGGGAACGACGACCTGTCGGGCGGACCGGGGCCCGACTCCTGTGACGTCGGCCCCGGGGGAGGACGCACGTCCTCCTGCTGAGCCGCCGCCCTCGCCGGCGTCCGCACCGCTCGCTGCGTTCGATGCGCGTGGTCCACGTGACCACGAGCACGTCGATCCCGTGGTGCCCGGCACCGACCCCTGCGTCGTCCCCGCCTACGTTGGCGGGGACACGGAGGAGGCGAGGCCGGATGGCTACTCGGATCGAAACCCTCGAAGGCGGCAGACGAGTCCCGCAGGCCACCTGGATCGTGCTGTTCGCGGTCGTCGTGGTCGCGTCGGCGCTCGTGATCGGGACCCGGATCGGGTCCGACGACGCGACCCCGCGGCCGGTTCGCACGACGGACGCCGCGACGGTGAGCGCGATCGACCCCGGCGTGCAGGTTCCCGGCCTGATCAAGGCGGGTCTGCAGCCCCGGCCGTACTCGGGCGTCAACCAGGCGGAGATCGACGAGGTCGCCGCGCCGAAGATCGCCGACGGGTCGGCGCGCGTCCCGGGCGAGGTGCGGCCGAAGTTCGGCGGCTGAGCGAACGAGATCCGTGACGGGCCGGAGCCGGAAGGCTCCGGCTCTTCGCTGCACCGAAGGTCCGCTAGCCGAGCAGGGTGAGGAAGTTCCGGACGATCGTTGGGCCGTCCGGGGTGAGGATCGACTCCGGGTGGAACTGGACCCCGATCCTCGGCAGCGTCCGGTGACGGGCCGCCATCACCAGGTCGTCGTCGCTCCACGCCGTCAGTTCGAGTTCGTCCGGGAAGCCCTCGCGGGTCACGACGAGCGAGTGGTACCTCCCCGCCTCGAACGGGTTCGGGACGTCCGCGAAGATCCCGGTCCCGTCGTGGTGGACCAGCGACGCCTTGCCGTGGACCGGCGTCGCCCGCTCGACGCGCGCGCCGGCGACGATGCCCATCGCCTGGTGCCCGAGGCAGACGCCGAGGACGGGCGTCGTGGCGGGGAGGATCCGCAGGAGCTCGGTGAAGCAGCCCGCGTCCTCGGGCCGGCCCGGGCCCGGCGACAGCACGACGGCGTCGGGCCGGCGCGCGACGAGGGTCTCGGCGGTCTCGGCGTCGCTCTTCACGACCTCGGTCGTCGTCCCGAGGCTCTCGAGGAGCTGCACGAGGTTGTACGTGAACGAGTCGTAGTGGTCGACGACCAGGATCACGGTGCCTCCCCGGTCCCGGATGCCTCCGCGTCCACGATCGCGGGCAGCAGGGCCGCGGCCTTCGCGCTGGTCTCGGCGAGCTCGACGTCGGGGTCCGAGTCCGCGACGACCCCCGCACCCGTCTGCACGTACGCCGTGCCGCCGGCCACCACCGCCGTCCGGATCGTGATGCAGAAGTCGAGGTCGCCGGCGAACGTGCAGTAGCCGACCGCTCCCGCGTACGGACCGCGCGCGGTCGGCTCGAGCTCGGCGATCAGCTCCATCGCCCGGCGCTTGGGTGCGCCCGTCACCGTTCCGGCGGGGAACGTGACCGCGAGCGCGTCGAGCGGATGCGCGCCCTCGGCGAGCTCGCCCTCGACGGTGCTCACGATGTGCATCACCTTCGAGAAGCGCTCGACCGACATGAGCTCGCTGGGGCGAACGGTACCCGGGGTACAGACACGACCCAGGTCGTTGCGGGCGAGGTCGACCAGCATCGCGTGCTCGGCGCGCTCCTTCGGGTCGGCGAGGAGCTCGTGCTCGTACAGGCGGTCGCGGAGCTCCGTCTCGCCGCGAGGACGCGTGCCGGCGATCGGACGGCTCGTGACCGTCCGTCCCTCGACACGGACGAGCGGCTCCGGCGACGAGCCGGCCAGCTCGAGCCCCAGCATCCGCACGAAGAACATGTACGGGGCGGGGTTCGTGACGCGGAGCCTGCGGTAGACCGGGAACCCGCCGCCGTGGTTCGGGAACCCGAGACGACGCGAGGGCACCGCTTGGTAGATGTCGCCGGCCGCGATGTGATCCTTCATCGTCCGGACGATCTCGCGGTAGCGGTCATCGGGCATGTTCGGCTCGCCGAGCGCGGCGATCTCGGCCGCGGCCCCGGGAAGGGGGTCCGGCGAGGGGGAGATCGGGGACGAGAGCCGGGAGGCGAGGTCCTCCAGGGCCTCCGTGCCCTGCTCGTAGGCATCGGGGGCGATGTGCGCGACCAGGAGCAACCGTTGCCGCCAGTGGTCGAACACGACCGCGCGGTCGACCAGCATCAAGGCGATCGGCGGCCCGATCGTGTCGCCGTCCGGGAACGGCTGCCCGTCCAGGAGCTCGGCCGCCTCGTACGAAAGGAAGCCCATCAGCCCGCCGGTGAGCGAGGGAAGGTCGGGAACCCGCGGCGCCCGGAGCGACGCGGCGAGCGCGACCAGGTCGGCCCGCGCGTCCCCCCCGTTCGGCACCTCGACCGTCAACCGGTCGGTCGCATCGCGAACCCGAAGCCCGTCCCGGTCGAGCACGACGATCGCGGCGGGATCGCCGGCGACGAACGAGTACCGGCCCCAACGCTCGGAACGCTCGACGCTCTCGAGCAGGATCCCGGGCCCCTCGCCCGCGAGCGCCGGGAAGACGCCGACCGGCGTGGACACGTCGGCCAGGAGCTCGGTCCACACGGGCGCGAGCGCGTAGCCCTCGGCCGAGCGTTCGAACGTTCCTCGATCGGGCCGGACCCTCACCTGATCTCCTTGCCGCGACAGCGTCTCGTGTGACGAGAGAGCCGTACCCTACCCGCACCCGTCCGAGCAGGAGAGCAACCGGAACCGTTCGGGTAGGGTGGTGCGCCACCGAACGAGCCACCGAACGATCCAGCGAACAAGAGGGAGCCCGCGGATGCGAACGTCTCGAAGGTTGCTTGCCGTCCTGACCCTCCTGGTCGCCGGCGTGGGGTTGCTGCTCGTACCGTCGGCCGCCGCGGAACGGTCGGCGAGACCGCAGACGCGGACGGCGTCCCGCGCCGTCGTGCACGGTCGAGTGACCGCCGCGTCGCAACACCGCCCCACCTCCTTCGAGACGTTCTCGCAGCGGTCGCGGCCCTCGGCGGCGGCGGCCGAGGCGGCGGCGCGATCCGGCGCCCCGCTCGCGCCGAGCCTCGTGACGGGGTTCGACGGCATGGACGACCTCGACGGGTTCAACCCCTCGGACACGACGGGCGCCCTCGGCGACGGCTTCTTCGTCGCGGCGGTGAACAGCAGCATCGAGGTGTTCAACGTGAACGGGACCACGGCGGTGCCGCGGGTCACGCTCAGCTCGTTGTCGGGCGACCCGTCGATCCTCCACTTCGACCCGAAGGTCGTCTACGACCAGTACACGGACACGTTCGTGATCGTCGTGGCTGGGCCAGGAGGACACGCCGCGGGCATCGGAGATCAACGTGCTCGCGATCCCGGCCGCGACGGCCACGACGACGAGCACGTGGTGCCGGACGACCTTCGCAGGCGACCAGATCCCCGCGTCGCCCGCCCTGTGGGCGGACTATCCGACGCTCGGCTACAACGACTCGCGGATCACGATCTCGACGAACCAGTTCACCTTCCCGAGCTCGACCGCGAGATTCCGGTACGCCCAGGTCATGACGATCGACAAGTCGGTGTACGACTGCTCGCTCCCGCAGCCCGAGCCGACCGTCTTCGGCGGCACGAAGACGCGCGACGCGCGCCGCCACCAGGCCTTCACGATCCAGCCGGCGCAGAGCGTGGGGACCACGCCCGGCGACCAACTCCTGATCTCGTTCCAGGCCATCAACGGAAGGGGCGACTACCTCGCCCTGTGGCGGATCAAGCCCACGGCAACCGGGTTCACCCTCCGCAAGGCGTGCTGCCTGAAGACCGGGAAGGTCTCCACGCCTCCGCCGGGGACCCAGGGGGGCGGCAACGTCAACAACTCCAACTTCTGGTGGGACGCGGGCGACCTGCGTCTGGTCAACGCGTTCTACGACGCGGACCGCAACGAGCTGTTCGCGGCGCACACGGTGTTCAAGAACTTCAAGCCGGACTCCCTGACCGGCGGCTATCCGGAGGCCGGCATCCAGTGGTACGAGGTGGACCCGGCATCCAACCTCGGTGGCTCCGTCCTCGCGCGCAGGGGCGTCATCGGCTCGGCCGAGATCGACCAGGGCTGGCCGACCGTGGCGACCGACGGGAACGGGACCCTGTTCGTGACCTACAACCGGGCGAGCGCACCGCACGACGAGTTCCTGTCGGCGTGGGTCGCGACGATCCCTTCCGGCTCGACCACCGATACCCAGTTCCTTCTCCACGCGGGATCGGCCAGGTACAACATCTCGAACGGGGTCGAGCGGTGGGGGGACTTCACCGCGATCAACCGGGATCCGGTCGTGCCCGACAACGTCGCGACCTTCAACCAGTACGCGTCGTCGGCCTCGACGTGGCAGCAGTTCATCAGCGTGGTCACGGACAACTGAGGGCCGAGCTCGACCGGTATCCTGAGCCTCCATGAGGCTCTCGGGCGTGTTCGCGCCGACGCTGCGTGACGATCCCGCCGAGGCGGAGATCGCGTCGCATCGGCTCCTGCTTCGCGCGGCGTTCGTGCGGCAGGTCGCCGCCGGCGTCTACACGACGCTGCCGCTCGGACTCCGCTCGATCCGCAAGATCGAACGGATCGTCCGCGAGGAGATGAACGCCTCGGGCGCGCAGGAGTTCCGGATGCCGATCCTGCTGCCCGCCGAGCCGTGGAAGGCCACCGGACGCTGGGAGCTGTACGGCGAGACGCTCTTCCGGCTCAAGGACCGGCACGAGCGGGAGCTGCTGCTCGGCCCCACGCAGGAGGAGGTCGTGGCCGAGCTCGTCGCCCGGGATCTCCCGTCGTACCGGGACCTACCCGTGAACCTGTACCAGGTCGAATGGAAGTACCGTGACGAGTTCCGCCCCCGCTTCGGCCTCCTGCGCACCCGCGAGTTCCTGATGAAGGACGCGTACACGTTCGACCGGGACGAGGAGGGGATGGCGGCGTCGTACGACGTCATGCTCCAGGCCTACCGGAGGGTGTTCGACCGGTGCGGGCTGTCGTACATCGTGGTCGAGGCCGAGCCGGGACAGATCGGCGGGGGTGTGAACCACGAGTTCATGGCGCGCGCGGACGTCGGCGAGGACCTGTTCGTCGAGTGCGTGAACGGCGACTACCTGGCCGACTGGAAGGCCGCGACCCCGCGCCCGCCCGAACCGGCGTCGGCGGACGGGGCCGCGCCGCTCGAGAAGGTCCACACGCCCGACGCGGCGACGATCGACGCGGTCTCCGAGCTGCTCGACGTGCCGGCCGAACGGACGCTGAAGACGATGCTGTTCGACGCGGGCGGCGAGACCGTCGCGGTCCTGCTCCCGGGCGACCGGGAGGTGGAGGAGGCCAAGGTCGAGCGGCTGCTGTTCCCGGCGCCGGTCCGTCGGTTCGAGGACGCCGACTTCGCGGCCCGAGGGTTCGCGAAGGGCTACGTCGGCCCGCAGGGTCTGGGGGAGGACGTGACGATCCTCGCGGATCACTCGGTGCGTGGCGGCGGCGACTGGGTGACCGGCGCCAACGAGCACGAGCACCACGTCACCGGGGCGAACGTCCCGCGTGACTTCCGCGTCGATCGGTACGAGGACGTGATCGCCCTGCGCGAGGGTGACCGCTGTCCGATCGACGGCGGCGAGCTCATGATCGGCCGTTCGATCGTCGTCGGTCACATCTACCAGCTGGGGACGCGCTACTCGGCTCCCCTGCAGGCCACCTTCGTCGACGAGGACGGCTCGGAGCGGCTGTACCAGATGGGGAGCCACGGCATCGGCATCTCGCGGATCCTCGCGGCCGCGGTCGAACAGTTCCACGACGAGATGGGCCTGCGTCTGCCGAAGGCGCTCGCGCCGTTCGAGGTGGTCGTCGTGCTGGCCAACCGGGATCAGGAACGCGTGGTCGCCGAGGCCGAGCGGGTCTACCGGGAGCTGCTGGACGCCGGTGTGGACGCCGCGCTCGACGACCGGGACCAGACCGCGGGGGTGAAGTTCGCCGACGCGGACCTGATCGGGTGCCCGGTCCAGGTCGTGATCGGCAAGCGCGGGGTCGAGGCCGGGACGGCGGACCTCAAGCTGCGGGCGACCGGCGAGCGGTCGCAGGCGCCGCTGGCCGAGGCGGCCCGCGGCGCGATGGACCTGCTCGCGACCGCGCCCTAGGGTGGCTCGGACATGGCAGCGCGCAAGGTGAAGGCGCCGAACGGCCTGCGGGACTTCGTCAAGCTCCGCCCCGAGGTGGAGGCCGTGGTGCAGCACGTCGGCCTTCGGACCTGGGACCTGGTGCTCATCGACGTGACCGGCCTGTGGGTGCGGGACGAGTTCGAGACCGAGGAGCTGGCCGAGGCCGTCTGCCGCGAGCTCGGTGTCCGATCCCATCGGGGTTGGGACGACCCGCGACTCGCGCGCCGGATGTCCGCGCGGGACCATTGGAACACCCCGGACGGGCAGCGCCGAGCCCGGTGAGACGCGCGTCGCCGGGGTCGAAGGAGCAGCGTCGGGTATACTGAGCAGCGGAAACGGAGCGGTATCACCCGGAAGTGGGCTCGCGCCCACTTTTTCTTTCGAAGGGGTCGTTCGGGGTGCGCGAGAAGGAGGTCGGAGATCTGGTCCGGCCGGTCGTCGAGGCTGCCGGACTGGAGCTGTGGGAGGTCTCCTTCGGCCGGGAGGGCGGTCGCCGGATCCTTCGGGTGATGGTGGACCGAGCGGGTGGCGTCGACCTCGACACGATCGCGGCGACGTCGAAGCGCCTGTCTCGACGGCTCGACCTCGAGGGGTTCGAGCCGGACCACCCGTACGAGCTCGAGGTGAGCTCCCCCGGGCTGGAGCGGGCGCTCGGCGAACCCCGGCACTTCGAACGGAGCGTCGGGCAACAGGTGAAGGTGAAGACGGTGGAGCCGGTGGACGGCCGCAGGGTCCACGAGGGCGCGCTGGTCTCGGCCGACGCGGAGGCGATCGTGATCGCATCCGAGGGCGGAGAGCTGCGCGTCCCCTACGACGGCATCGCCTCGGCGAGGACCGTCTTCGAGTGGAAGAAGGCAGGGAGCAGGACATGAACCAAGACATGATCGCGGCGCTGCGCGAGCTCGAGCGCGAGAAGGGGATCGCGTTCGAGACGATCCTCGAGGGTCTCGAGGAGGCGATGGCGTCCGCCTACAAGTCGTGGTGGAAGCAGCAGCACCCGGAGCTCGACGAGGAGACCTTCGGCGTGCGCGCGAAGATCGACCCCGAGAGCGGCGACCTGCGCGTCTGGGTCCAGGAGCTCGAGCGGATCGAGCACGAGGACGAGGAAGGCGAGATCACCGTCGAGACCAAGGTGCTCACCGAGCAGGAGGTGCCGGTCACCGACGAGTTCAAGGGGCGCATCGGCGCGCAGACCGCGAAGCAGGTGATCTTCCAGAAGCTCCGCGACGCCGAACGCGAGATGACGTACGAGGAGTTCGCGGGCCGCGAGGGCGACGTCGTCACGGGCATCGTCCAGCAGTCGGAGCGCCGCTACACGCTGCTCGATCTGGGCAAGGTCGAGGCGCTGCTGCCGCAGGCCGAGCAGGTGCCGAGCGAGCCCTACCGCAACGGCGAGCGGCTCAAGGGCTACATCACCGAGGTCCGCAAGGGCAGCAAGGGCCCGCAGATCGTCGTGTCGCGGACGCACCCCGGGCTCCTCAAGAAGCTGTTCGAGCTCGAGGTGCCCGAGATCGCCGAGGGGATCGTCGAGATCAGGGCGGTTGCCCGCGAGCCCGGGCATCGTTCGAAGATCGCGGTCTCGTCCAACGAGCCGGCGGTCGACCCGGTGGGCGCGTGCGTCGGGCCGAAGGGCTCGCGCGTCCGCAACGTGGTGACCGAGCTCCGCGGCGAGAAGATCGACGTGGTGCCCTGGAGCGCGGACCCGGCGACCTTCGTCGCCAACGCGCTCCAGCCGGCGAAGGTTCGGGAGGCGCGCGTCGACCCCGAGACCCAGACCGCGCTCGTGATCGTCCCCGATTACCAGCTCTCGCTGGCGATCGGGCGGGAGGGTCAGAACGCGCGGCTCGCGGCCCGGCTCACCGGGTGGCGGATCGACATCAAGAGCGAGACGCAGTTCGCGGACGAGCAGCGGGGCGGGCCGCGGCCGGTGGCTGGACAGGTGGCGGCGGGAGCGGCGGAGCCTTCGCCCTCTTCGGCGCCGGTCGCTTCGGGGGACGCGACGGCCGCACCGGCGGGCGATACTTCCGAGGGGGGCGCCGAGTCGGGCGCCGGCTCCGCCGCTCCCGCCGAGAGCGCGCGACCGCCCCCGAGGACGACTCGGCCGCTTCCAACACCGAGGACGAGTCGGCCGCGACGGCCACCGAGGACGACGAGTCGGCGCCGAGCACCGACGACCCCGCCGAGGAGACCGTGGTGGTCGAGGAGAAGGCGGAGGAGAAGGCGGAGGCGTAGACGGTGGGCTCGGCGCACGTTCCGGTGCGGACGTGCGTCGGGTGTCGTGAGCGGGACGCGCAGCGGGACCTGCTCCGACTCGTCGCGGTCTCGAACGGTTCCATCCGGGTGGACACGGGGCGGTCGCTCCCGGGGCGGGGCGCGTACGTGCATCCACGACGTGCGTGCGTGGAGGCCGCCCTGGCACGCGGAACGGTCGCGCGCGTGCTCCGGACGGGTCTGGACGAGCACGGAGCGGCTACCCTTAGGGCCGAGATCGAAGGGGAACTGGATCGTTGAGGGTTCACGAACTTGCCAAGGAGCTGGGCGTCGCGAGCAAGGAACTGCTCGCGTCGCTGAAGGAGATGGGGATCGACGGCCTCACGGCCTCTTCGTCGGTCCCCGATCAGGCCGTGCCTCGCCTCCGGGCGTCGGGGGGCAAGGCCGTCCCGGAGGCCAAGATCAAGGAGGCCGTCGAGGAGCCGCTCCCGAAGTCGAGTGCGAGGAAGCGGAAGGAGGTCCTCGAGCCCGAGACGCCGCCGGCCGCCCCCAAGCCGGCACCGGTGGCCGAGCCGGAGCCCGCGCCCGTGAGCCCCGTCGCCGAGGCGCCACCCGTCGTCGAGGCCCCCCCGCCCCCCGAACCCGCGGGCCCCTCCCTCCCGGTGCTGAGGCTCGTCCACGGGTCGACGCCGCAGGACGTGGCGGACAAGACGAACCGCAGCGTCGCCGAGGTCGTGAAGATCACGTTCTCGCTCGGCGAGATGGCGACGGCTTCGCAGTCGCTGTCGGACGAAGCGCTGGGGCTTCTCGCCTCCGAGCTCGGCTACGAGGCCGAGATCGTCGGGGTCGACGAGGAGGAGGAGCCCGAGGAGGAGATCGACGAGAGCCGGCTGGAGCCGCGGGCGCCGGTCGTCACGATCATGGGTCACGTCGACCACGGGAAGACCCTGCTGCTGGACGCGATCCGGCGGACCGACGTCGTCTCGCAGGAGTTCGGCGGGATCACGCAGCACATCGGTGCGTATCAGGTGCACGCGAACGGGCGCGAGGTCACCTTCATCGACACCCCGGGCCACGAGGCCTTCACGGCGATGCGTGCCCGCGGAGCGCAGGTGACGGACATCGCGGTCCTGGTGGTCGCGGCGGACGACGGCGTGAAGCCGCAGACGATCGAGGCGCTCGACCACGCGAAAGCGGCGGGCGTGCAGGTCCTGGTCGCGGTGAACAAGATCGACAAGCCGGAGGCCGACCCCACCCGCGTTCGGCAGCAGTTGGTGGAGCAGGGGCTCGTCCCCGCGGAGTGGGGCGGGACGGTCGAGTTCGTCGACGTCTCGGCCAAGGCGCGCACCAACCTGGACAACCTGCTCGACACGATCTTGCTGGTGGCGGATCTGGAGGAGCTCAAGGGCGACCCGGTCGGCCGCGCTCGCGGGGTCGTGCTGGAGGCGCACCTGGACAAGGGCCGCGGCCCGGTGGCGAGCGTGCTCGTCCAGCGCGGCACGCTCGACGTGGGCGACACGGTCGTATCCGGCACCTCGTGGGCGAAGATCCGCGCGATGCTCGACGAGAACGGGCAACAGGTGAAGCAGGCCGGACCCAGCAAGCCGGTGCAGATCCTCGGCTGGTCGGCGACCCCGAACGCGGGTGATGACATCCGCGAGGTCGAGGACGAGCGCGCGGCGCGCCACGTCGTGCAGGAGCGCGAGGCGAAGGTCCGCGCGGCCGAGATGGTGTCGACGCGCCCGCCGACCCTGCAGGAGCTGATGGCGCGGGCCGAGCGCGACGAGGTCCCCGAGCTCAACCTGATCGTCAAGGCGGACGTCCAGGGTTCGATCGGGGCGCTCGTCGATGCCCTGGCCAAGCTGCCGCAGGACGAGGTGCGGGTCAACGTGATCCGGAGCGCCGCGGGCGCGATCACCGAGAGCGACATCAACCTGGCGCTGACCTCCAAGGCGATCGTCGTGGGGTTCAACGTCCGTCCCGACGTGCAGGCGCGCGATCTCGCCGAGAAGGAAGGCGTCGACGTCCGCCTGTACCGCGTGATCTACGACGCGATCGACGACATCCGCGCCGCCCTGGGCGGGATGCTCAAGCCGGAGGAGCGGGAGACGCAGCTCGGGCGGGCCGAGGTCCGTGCGCTGTTCCGCGTCCCGAAGGTCGGCCTGGTCGCCGGCTCGTACGTCGTGGAGGGAACGATGGTCCGCAACGCTCGGGCCCGGGTCATCCGCGACGGGGTCGTCGCGTACGACGGTCGTATCGGCTCGCTCCGCCGCTTCAAGGACGACGTCCGTGAGGTGGCCGAGGGCTTCGAGTGTGGCATCGGGATCGAGAACTTCAACGACGTCAAGGAAGGCGACATCATCGAGGCGTACGAGGTCCGAGAGGTCGCCCGAGAGCTGTAGGGATACCGTCGATGCTCGTTGCGCTGGAGCGGTTCGACCTCCGCATCCCCGCGTGCGGTTCCCTCAAGGAGAAGCGACACGTCGTGAAGACCCTGACCAACGGCATCCGCTCGACGTTCAACGTCTCGGTGGCCGAGGTGGATCATCACGACCTGTGGCAGCGCACGGCGATCGCGGTGGCCGCCGTCGCCGGCGAGCAGTACCACGCCCGGCGGGTCCTGCACGAGGTCGAGAAGCTCGTCGACCGCTGGGGCGAGGTCGAGCTGATCGAGCGCGAGCTCACGCTGCACTACCCGGAGGCGTGACGGCATGCCCGAGGGGAGCCGGCCCACCCGCGTCTCGGAGGAGTTCCGCGAGATCCTCGCGGAGGAGATCCCCAAGCTCAAGGATCCGCGCGTGGGGTTCGTCACGGTCCTGGGCGTCACCGTGACGCCCGACCTCCGTCTCGCGCGCGTGTTCTACACGACGTTGGGCGACGAGCGTGCGCACCGAGCGACGGCCGCCGCGCTCGCGTCGGCGCGCGGGCACCTCCGGCGGGTGATCGGCGCTCAGGTGCGGATGAAGGTGCTGCCCGAGCTGCGGTTCGAGCAGGAGGACGCGGAGGGCGGAGCCGACCGGATCGAACAGCTGTTGCGTCAGCTGCACGAACAGGAGGGGGCATGACCACGGCGACCGATCCGTTCGCGAAGGCCGCCGAGGCGCTGTCGGAGGCATCGACGGTCGCGCTCGCGTGCCACGTGAACCCCGACGCGGACGCGCTCGGCTCGATGCTGGGCCTGTCGAACCACCTGCGAGCTCTCGGCACGCAGACCGTGTGCTCGTTCCCGAACGATCCGTTCGAGCTCCCTCGGTGGGCCTCGCTGCTCCCGGGGACCGACGCGCTCGTCCCGCCGTCGGCGTTCCCGAAGGACCCCGCGGTGATGGTCACGTGCGACGTCGCGTCGCTCGACCGGCTCGGCTCGCTGGGAGGGCCCGCGGTGCGGGCGACGACGCTGATCTGGATCGACCATCACGTGACCAACGAGGGCCTCGGGACGATCCCGATCATCGATCCGGCGGCGTCGTCGACCTGCGAGCTCGTCTGGGGCTTGCTGAAGGTGCTCGGGGGCGAGATCCAGGTCGAGACCGCGATGTGCCTGTACGCGGGGCTCGTCACCGACACCGGACGGTTCCAGTACGAGGCGGTCCGGCCGGACACGCTCCGCCTGGCGGCGGAGCTCCGCGAGTTCCCGTTCGACCACACCAGGCTCGTGCAGGCGCTCTACGAGGACCATGGGGTCGCCTACCTCGAGCTGCTCGGCATCGTGCTCGAACGCGTGCGCGTCGAACCCGACGCCGACCTCGTGTGGACCTACCTCACGCGGGCCGACCTGGACACGGCCGACCTGGAACCGGGCGATGCGGACGACCTCATCGACCTGGTCCGTACGGCCCGGGAGGCCGACGTCGCGGCCGTCGTCAAGCAGCAGCCCGACGGGCGGTTCAAGGTGAGCCTGCGTTCGCGGGGCGGGCACGACGTGGCGGCCGCGGCCGCGCGCTTCGGGGGCGGGGGCCATCGGCTCGCCTCCGGCTACACCTCGACCCAGGGCACTGATGGCCACGGTCGAGTCGCTCAAGGACGCCCTCGGCGCCCAGCCGCCGGCCGCCTAGCCGTCGATGACGCCGGCGCCGGAGGGGCTCCTGCTGGTGGACAAGCCCGGGGGGATGACCTCGCACGACGTGGTCGACGTGGTCCGGCGGACGCTCGGGACCCGAAAGGTCGGCCATGCCGGCACCCTCGATCCGATGGCCACCGGGCTGCTGGTCCTCGGCGTCGGCCGGGCCACCCGGCTGCTGCGCTACCTCGGCGAGCTCCCCAAGACCTACTCGGCGACCGGGCGTCTGGGCGAGGAGACCGACACCCTGGACGCCGAGGGCGAGCTCGTGCGGACGACCCCGGTCGAGGCGTCGCTCGCCGAGGTCGAGCGCGCCTGTGGGGCGCTGGTCGGCGACTCGATGCAGACGCCGCCCGCGTACTCGGCCGTCAAGGTGGGGGGTCGCAAGCTCTACGAGGCGGCCCGCCAGGGCGACGTGCTCGAGGCGCCCGCGCGGCCGATCCGGGTCGACGCGTTCGAGGTGACCGGCTTCGACGGCCGCGATCTCGAGGTCCGGATCACCTGCTCCGGCGGGACGTACGTGCGGGTGCTCGTGGCCGACGTCGGCCGAGCGCTCGGATGCGGCGCCCACCTGGTTCGCCTGCGCCGCACCGCGATCGGGTCGCTCCGGGTCGAGGACGCTCGTCCGCCCGACGCGGCCGCTGCCGGAGCCCATCGAGCGGGCGGTCGAGCACCTGCCGAGCATCCGCGTCGAGACCGAGGAGGCGGCGGCGGTCACGCACGGACGGATCCTGGGTCCGGCGGGCATCGAGGGTCCCTACGCCGTGTTCGGCCCGGACGGTGCGCTGAAAGGCATCTACCGCGACGACGGCGCGAAGGCCCGACCCGAAGTCGTGCTCGCGTCGGGTTGATGGGGGGATGCGCCGAAGGGCGATGTCTGGGAGCATGCTCGGATGGCGGAGGCCCCGACCGACGAGCACCAGGTGATCGAGCCGCCGGCGGACGAAAGCCAGGAGCCCAAGAAGAAGCACTCCCCGGTCCGCCGCATCGTGTCCGCCCTGATCTCGCTCGTGATCGTGGGCGCGATCTTCATCTACGCGATCCCACGCTTCGCGGACTACTCCGCCGTGTGGGCCACGGTCACCACGCTCACGCCGATCGAGTTCACGTCGCTGCTCCTGGCGACGGTCTTCAACCTGTTCACGTACTGGCTCGCCAACATGGCGGCGTTGCCGGGCTTGCGGCTCGGGCAGGCAGCGGTCGTCACGCAGACGACCACCTCGGTCGCGAACACGATCCCGGCCGGCGGCGCGGTGGCGGTGGGCCTGACCTACTCGATCCTGTCGTCCTGGGGGTTCGACGCCCAGGCCATCACCCTGTACATCGGCGTCACCGGCGTGTGGAACATCCTCATGAAGCTCGCGCTGCCGGTCGTCTCGCTCGC
Source organism: uncultured Actinomycetes bacterium (assembly GCA_963778545.1). GTDB lineage: Bacteria > Actinomycetota > UBA4738 > UBA4738 > HRBIN12 > DASSJM01. The sequence goes on from CAVZUW010000019.1 coordinate 34,991, forward strand.
GCTGCTGGCCATCACGGGCCAGGCGGCGCCCGCCCTCGTCGTGGCCGCGTTGATCGGGCTCGCGGTGCTGATCGTGGCGGTGACCCTGTTCGCGCTGGCCCTGTGGAAGAAGGAGTTCGCGCGGCGGATCGGTGACGGGATCGGCCGGTTCGTGTCGTGGTTCCTGAAGCCGTTCCACAAGGGCCCGATCACCACGTGGGGCGAGCAGGCGGTCGCGTTCCGTAAGCGCACGATCGTGCTCGTCGAGAAGCGCTGGCTCTGGATCACGCTCACCACGGTGCTCTCCCAGCTCGCGTTGTGGTTCGTGCTCCTGCTCTGTCTGCGGCACGTCGGCATCTCCGAACAAGAGGTGAGCACGCTGCAGACGCTGGCGGTGTTCGCGTTCGGCCGGCTGCTCGCGGCGGTGCCGATCACGCCGGGGGGCGTCGGGTTCGTGGAGCTCGGCTACATCGGCGGGCTGACCGCGGCCGGGGGCAACGAGGCGCAGGTCGTAGCCGCCGTGCTGATGTTCCGCGTCCTCACCTACGGGATCCAGATCCCGATCGGCGGCTTCACGTACGTGATCTGGAGGATGAAGAAGAGCTGGCGCCGCGAGGCTCCGAAGGTCCGGCTCGGCATCGACCCCGAACCGGATCCCGAAACCCAGAGGGTCTAGGTCGGGCTCGCCGAGGCCGCCCGCGCCTTCCGGCGCAGCGCGACGTCGCGGACCTCGGTGACGAGGCCCGCCGACCCGAGCGCCACCCCGGCACCCAGCAGGACTCCGGCGACGACGTCGGAGAACCAGTGCGCGCTCAGGTACACCCTCGACAGCGCCATCACGAACGCGAACCCGATGGCGACGAACTCCCACCGCCGCCGCGCCGGGCCGGCGGCCAGGAGGACCAGGACGAGGGCGACGGCGGTCGCGGCGCCGGCGACCGCGTGCCCGGACGGGAACGAGAACCCTTTGACGCCGACCAGCGGGAACGGGGGCCGTCCGCGGTGGAAGAACGTCTTGGCGGCCGAGAGGATCAGCTCCGCCGCGGCCCACGTGATCACCCACGTCGCGAACGCCCGCCACCGCCTGCGGAACGCCAGCCAGATCGACACGGTGATGCGCAGTGGGATCGTGACCGCCCCGCCGCCCAGGACGCTGAGGAAGCGCGCGAGCAGCGTCAGGACGCCGTTGCGGATGTCGTCCATCCAGTGGTACACGGAGAGGTCGAACTCCCCGACGAACGGGAGGTTCGTCTTGGGGGCGAGTTCGGGCGGGTGTCGGCCCACCGCGGCGAAGACGAAGATCATCGCCCCGAGCAGGACGGCCGACCAGCCGATCGCCCTGCGATGGTTGGTGAGCACGCTACTCGCCGCCGAGACACGGGGGCGCGCCCGCCCCGCACAGGGTCAGCCCCAGCTCCTCCTGCACCTTGGCGACCAGCACGGTCCGCAGGTTGAACGTGACCGCCTCGTCGGCCTCGAGGGCGAGGGTGGCCTCGGCATCGGCACCGAACCGGTAGCGGTAGGTCACGCACCCGCCGGGGAACACGAAGTACTTGTTCGCCGAGAACGGGTGCAGGTCGAACTCGTCCAGGTAGACGCGGACGCCGCCCTCGCTGGTGGAGTTCGTCACGTCGACGGCCCCGGTGATCCGGCAGGAGGCCTCGAGCGAGACCTCGACCGCGTGGTAGCCGCCGCGGTCCGAGTCGAGCCAGAAGCGCGCCACCGCGTTGCTCACGTCCGAGCCGCCGTACGTCCACCCCGCCGGCAGGGCCTCGATGCAGGGGATGAGGGTGGCACTCGGGACGGACTGCGCCATCAGCACGAACAGCTCGCCGTCTTCGATCGGGCAGTTGGCCTCCGAGGCGTCGCCCGCCCGCGCGCTGCACGACGCGAGGGTCGCCAGGACCAGAGCGATCGCGGCGACCCTGCCGATGCGACGCCGCCACCTCATGCGAACGCGGTCCAGTTGCTGACGATCAGGCCCATCGCGAGGAAGGCCGCGAACAGCACGCCGATCGTGAGCAGCGCCCGCCGGATGCTCCAGCGCTGGATCGAGACCTGCTCGCGCTCGGGCGCCATCCGCCGGAACTCGGCGAGGAGGTCACGCCCGTCCTGCTTGAGGTTGTTGCGGAGCTGCGTCGGGCTCGCGACGCCGCGCGCGGCGGCGAACGCCTCCGCGATCTCGTCCTCGGAGAAATAGGTGAGCGCGTGCGCATAGACGCGCTCGGCGTCGCTCCGCAGGGCGAGGACGAGCATCATGTTGGCGAGGTCGACCGCCTGGCGCCACGGCGAGGGCCGGACCTGGACGAAGAACACGTCGATCACCTTCAGCTCGCCGTCGCGCACCATGAGGTTCGCGGGCTTGACGTCACGGTGCGCGAGTCCCTCGTCCCACATCTTCCGCACCAGCCCGAGCCCCTGGTCGATCACGCCGTCGTCGATGTCGGCGTCGCCGATCTCGACCGCGCCCTCGAAGAACTCCATCACGATCATGTACTCGCGCTCCGGTGTGATCTCGACGATCCCGTACGGCCGCGGCACGGGGATGCCGAGCTCGTTCAGCAGGCGGAGCGTGTAGTCCTCGTACTCGACGAACCGCCGTACGGACTGGAACGGCTTCTCGTCCTCGAGGGCGCCGTACAAGATCGTGCGGCCGAGCTTGTACCAGCGGTCGGCCCGCACGTGGCTCTTCGCGTAGAGCTTGGCGAATACGTAACGCTCGGGCTCGTCGTGCGTCGCTTCGATCTTGATCCGCAGCGGCGTGGAGCCCCCCGACCCCTCCAGTCCCACGGGCTTCACGTCGAGGACCGAGAGCCCCAGTTGGTCGCGGATCGCCGTGACGATCGCCTCGCCGCGCCGCCCCCCGACATCCAGGTGCGCCGCCTTCCCGCGCCGGTAGGACACGGGGAACAGGTCGTTGGGCGCGAACAGCCGGAAGCTCGCGACGCCGACGGCCACGCCGAACACGGCCCCCATCACGATGTCCGTGGCATGGTCCACCCCCAGGTACAGGCGGGCGAACCCCACGAGCACCAGGACGACCCCGATCGCCCATTTCGCGATCGAACGCGGGCGTCCCGCCACGATGAGCGCGTACATCGCGCCGACGGCCGACACGGCCAGGCTCGCCATCGGCCTCGAGGGCATCGAGTACCCCTGCCACCCCGTGAGGATCGGGATCCCCAGCGGCCGAGGGCGCGCGATGATCGTCGAGGCGTTGTACGCGACGATCTCGGTGACGATGATCGCGCCCAGGAACACGAACAGGTGACGCCAGCGGCGGAACACGATCAGCGCGAGGATCACGCTCCAACGGATCACGCGGATCGTCCAGTTGGACGTCAACCCGTTGACGACGAGCATCACGCGCGTGAGCCCGGGGGTGCGCAGATCGGTGACCCACTGCTGTCGGGTGTGGTCCCAGCGCTCGAAGACGCTCTCGAGCGACGGGAACACGAGGAACGCGGAGATGACGACGATGAAGTACAGGACCAAGAGCAGGAAGAACTTCCCGGAACGGCCGAGCTCATGAGGGAGCGCGGGTGGCTCGCCCGAGGGACGACGACGTTGCTCGGGGTCGTGATCCCTGCGCCGCCCCGGCTCGATCCCCTCGGTCGTCGTGTTCATCGTCGTTCGGCGACTCTACTGCAGCCCCGGGGCGAGACCGTTCGACGCGAGCCATCGTGACGCGACCTGTCGAGCGGTCGCCCCTCCGGCGACCTCGGCGTTCAGCGTTCGGAGCTCGTCGGTGGACAGCAGCGCCGAGACGGCGTTCACGGAGTCGGCCAGGGTGGGCCCGTAACGGTCGAGCACGCCGGTCCGGATGACCGGCGTGACGTTCTCGGCGGGCTGGAGACCGAGGTCGTCTTCCAGCAGGACGAAGTCGTTCAGGTCGATCGCGGCGTCGCTCGTGAACAGGAGCGCGACGTCCACGGTCCCCTCCGCCAGCGCGGAGACGGTGCGTTGTCCTCCGGCGTCGAGGTTGCTGAACACGTCGCCGAACGAGATCCCGTACATCCGCTCGAGACCGGGGAGGCAGAACGGTCGTCGGAGGCATTCGGGCGGTCCGCCGAAGACCAGCTCGCGGGAGACCCGCGCCAGATCGCTCAGGGTCCGCAGCCCGTACCGCTGCGCGGTCTCCGGCGTCACCGCGAACCCGTTCTGATCCTCCGCGGGTGAGGGATCGAGGGCGGTGACGTCCAGCGCGCCCAGGCGTTCGGCGAACCGCTCGTGGTTGATCTCGTGATCCGGCGAGGTCGAACCGTCGCCGGCAAGGAACTGGAGCCCGCTGCCCGAGTACTCCGGTACGAACTCCACCAGGCCCTGGAGCAGCGCGGGCAGGACGAGCTCACGAGGTCCGAGCGCAGCCTCGCGTTCGACCCGGAAGCCGGCACCCTCGATCGCCTGCGAGTAGATCTCGGCCAGCAGGACGCTCTCGGGGAAGTCGAACGACGCCACCGTGATCGCGTCGTCGCCGCGGGCGTCCTGTGCCGGCGTCCCCGAACCCACGCACGCCGCCAGGAGGAGCGCGAGCGACGCGAGCGCGAACGACCGGCGGGCAGCCATGGCGCACCCAGCCTAGGCCAAGCCGGGCACCTCGACGTGGGATGATGCCGGGTCCGGAGGAGCGCGATGGCGACCAAGAGCGAGGGCAAGGGCAAGCACGGGCACGGATCGAAGCACGGTGGGCATCGCGATTCCGAGGACCGCGCCAGCAAGCTCCCGAAGAAGACCTACGAGAAGGAGCTCCGCAGGCTGCAGGAAGAGCTCGTGAAGATGGAGGACTGGGTCTCGCAGTCGGGAGGCAGGATCGTCGTCATCTTCGAGGGGCGCGACGCGGCCGGCAAGGGCGGGACGATCAAGCGGATCACGCAGTACACGAATCCGCGCGTCACCCGCATCGCGGCGCTCCCCAAGCCGACCGAGCGCGAACGCTCGCAGTGGTACTTCCAGCGGTACATCGCGAACCTTCCTTCTGCCGGCGAGATCGTCCTGTTCGACCGGAGCTGGTACAACCGCGCCGGCGTCGAGAAGGTGCTCGGCTTCTGCACGCCGGACGAGCATCGGCGGTTCCTCCGGCAGGTTCCGATCTTCGAGCGGCTCCTGGTCGAGGACGGCATCCTCCTGCTGAAGTACTGGTTCTCCGTTTCGGATGAGGAACAGGAACGCCGGTTCCGCTCGCGGATCGACGACCCGATGCGCCGTTGGAAGCTCTCCGGGACTGATCTGCTCTCCCGTTCGCACTGGGTCGATTTCTCGCGAGCGAAGGACGAGATGTTCGTCCACACGGACATCTCGGAGGCGCCCTGGTACGTGGTCGAGGCCGACGACAAGCCGCGGGCGCGGTTGAACTGCATCGCGCACCTGCTGTCGATGATCCCGTACGAGGAGCACGCGGTGGACGAGATCAAGATGCCGGCTCGTCAGAGCGACGAGGGCTACGTGCGCCCGCCGCGGGACACCTACACGTACGTACCCGACCACGCGCGCTCGATGCTCGGCGAGGACGTATCCCCGACCACCTCCTAGCAGGAGGATCCTGGACGTAGGTGCTGGTGCTCGCCGCGCTCCCGGCGATGTTCGGTCGGCCGATCAGGATGGCCGATCGGTGATGGGCACGGTCGTTGCCAGGGGTGTGCCGAACCAGCCGGAGAGCGCCGCTCGCAGCGCGATGACGGCGGTGTCGGTGGGTTCGTCGACGGCTGCGGCCCAGGCCACGTGGGCGTCCGGGCGGATCAGGAGGGCGTCGGCCGGCCGGCGATCGGTTCCGCCGGTGTGGAGGTCGACGCGAGGCTCCCAGTCGCGGGCGGCCTCGCGGAGTTCGGGGCGGTCGGCGAGGTCGAGGAAGACGGGCCGTGACGAGTGCATGAGCTCCGCGACGCCGGTCGCGCCCCGGTCGGTCTGCAGGGCGAGGTCGGGCGCGAAGGTCCCGATCAAGGCGTGATGGTCGTGGCCGGGGAACGGGTAGCGGATGTCGGAGCCGGCCATGAGCGCGCCGAGGCGGCGGAGCGGCTGCTCGTCGGCGAGCAGCTCCTGGAAGAGCTCCCGGAGTGCTACGGCGGCCGGGTCGTGGCCGCGTCGGATCGCGATCTGGGCCTGCGCATGCAGCATGTTCCGTGCGGCGGCGAGCTGGCGTTCGTCGTGGTAGGTGTCCAGCAGGCCGGCCGGCGCCCAGCCCTGGATGTCGGCGGCCAGCTTCCAGCCGAGGTTGACGCTGTCGAGGAGGCCGGCGCCGAGCGCGACGCCCGGGGAGGGGAACAGGTGGGCGGCATCGCCGGCCATCAGGATCCGCCCGTCGCGGTAGCGCTCGACCTCCCGAGCGTGGAAGGTGAAGCGCGTCAGCCGGGTCGGTTCGCCCAGGGGGAGATCCACGCCGAGCACGCGACGGATGCTGTCCCGGAGCTCGGTCACGGTCATCGGCTCGTCGTCGTCGTAGTCGGTGGACTCCTCCTCGCTCGTGAAGAGCCCCATGAGCTCGGGGTTGGTCGACCCGAGGGCGAACTCACCGCGTTCGGTTCGTGTGAAACCGAAGCTGATCCTGCCCACACCGGCGACGTCGATGTCGCCGTTCTCGAGCAGGGTCACGGACTCGGGCACGGTGACCATGGCGAGCCGCTGGACCTCGGGGTACGTGATGCCGGGGAACGGGATGTTGGCCAGGTCGCGCACCCGGCTGCTGGCCCCGTCGCATCCGACGAGGTATCGGGCACTCACCCGATCCTGCCCGTCCGGACCGCGCACCTCCGCGGTCACCGTGGCGTCGTCTTGGCTCAGCCCGACCACCTCGTGGCCGCGGCGGATCTCCGCCCCGAGCTCGCGGGCGCGTTCGTCGAGGACGCGTTCGAGGAGCGGTTGCGGGAGCGGCAGCGCCTGCATCGGGGGTGCGGCTAGTTGGGTGAGATCGATGTGCATCCCGCCCCACGGGAACCGGCCGGAAGCCGGCCGGGGTGCGGTGCTGGCTGCCTCGAATCGCTCGAGCTCGCCTCGGTAGCGCAGCAGCTCCAGGATCTGCCCGCTGAGACCGCCGGCCTTCGGGATGTCTCGGATCTGCGGCTGCCGCTCGAGCACGAGCGGCCGCACGCCGGCCAGGCCAAGCTCACCGGCCAGCATCAGACCGACCGGGCCGGCGCCCACGATGATCACGTCGGCGTCCATCAGTGGCCACTCCCCTCGCGGTCGTTCGTCGCTTGCCGGCGAGACCCGGTCGTCGTCAACAACCCCGGCACGCGCTGACTCCTGTGTCCGTACGTTCTGGCTCCGGCCGGCCATTGTGCGGCACGACCCGGGGCTTGCCGCAAGCCCCCTGGTGCTCGGTACAGTGGAGGTGGAAAAGGACGTGGGTACGCTTTCCCGTTCTCGTCCGCTGTGGACGGACAACCTCCTCGCGAATGCGGCGGCGGGATGCGTACGGGCGGTACCGTCGTATCGGGTCGCGAGCTCGCGCCCGAGGTCCGTTCGGGCGTCCGTTACCCTCGGTGCGATGGAACGCCTCCACGGGCTCGATGCCCTCCCGGTCGACGCCGAACGCACCGTCGTCACGGTCGGCTTCTTCGACGGGGTGCACCTCGGTCATCGCGCGGTCCTCGGCAAGACCGTCGCCGCCGCCCGCGAGCGCGGCCTGCCATCGGTGGCCGTCACCTTCGACCGTCATCCGCGCGAGGTGCTCACGCCCGGTCGGGAACCCCGGCTGCTCACGACGGTCGACCGGAAGGCCGCGCTGATCGAGGAGACCGGGATCGACACGCTGCTCGTGCTCGAGTTCACCGAGGACTTCAGCCGATGGCCGGCCGAGCGGTTCGTCTCCGATGTGCTGGTCGGTGGGCTCCACGCGATCCACTGCGCGATGGGCGCGAACTTCACGTTCGGTCACAAGGCGGCGGGGACGGTCGAGCTCCTGATCGAGCGGGGGCCGGCGCTCGGGTTCACGGCCGAACGGGTGGAGCTCGTCGAGATCGACGGGCGGCGCGTCTCGTCGTCCTCGATCCGGGAAGCGCTCGCGCAGGGCGATCTCGAGTGGCCCGGTGTCGCGCTCGGCCGGCGGTTCGTCCTGGACGGCACCGTGGTGAGCGGCGCGGGCAGGGGCCACGGCCTCGGCTTCCCGACCGCGAACCTGCGGACGGGTCCTCGTCTGCTGCTGCCGGGCAGGGGGATCTACGCGGGCAGGGCGCTCGTCGACGGCACCGGGTACGTCGCCGCGATCAGCGTCGGGACGAATCCGACCTTCGGGACCGAGCCCCTGCACGTCGAGGCGTACCTGCTGGACTTCGACGGTGATCTGATGGGGAGCGAGATCGCGGTGGAGTTCTGGGCGTACCTGCGCGACGAGGTGCGGTTCGACACACCCGAGGAGCTGTCGGCCGCGATCGGCGAGGACGTCCGCCGTACCCGCGACCTCGTTCGTCGGACGTGAGAGGCTCGAAGCCATGACCCGACGGCACGGCCGCCGCGCGCGCGTCCCGTTCGGCCTGGTGCTGATCGCGCTGGGGATCGCGGTCGGCGTGCTCGCGTACCTGGTCGGGCGCGCCGACGACGAGGCCGGTGTCAAGGGCGCGGGAGCCACGGCGGTGGATGCGGCGCCGAACGGAGCCGTCGGGTCGACCGACGGCGCCACCGGTCCCGCGTCGTCCGCGAGCCCGAGCGCCGAGCCGAAGGGCAAGCTGCTGATCCACGGGACCGGCGACGTGAGCCTGGATCCGAACTACATCCCCGCCCTCGCGTCCAACGGTTACGGCTGGGCGTGGAGCGGGCTCGACGGGCTCTTCCGGCGCGACGACCTCACCGTGATCAACCACGAGTGCCCGTCCACCGACATCGTGGCGCCGATCGTCAAGCAGTTCGTGTTCCGCTGCGACCCGGACGCGCTCGACGAGGCGCGGGACGCGGGGGTGGACGTCGCGAACCTCGCGAACAATCACGGCTTCGACCAGGGCCCGGAGGGCCTGCTCGACTCGGTCAGGAACATCCGCCGGGCCGGCATCGTGCCGATCGGCGCCGGCGCCTCGCAGGAGGAGGCCGACGCGCCGGCGTACGTCCAGGTCAAGGGGTGGACGATCGGGCTCGTCGGCGTGGGGGAGGTCACGGACCCGGACTCGCAGGTGGCCAACGGCGACGAGATCGGGACGTCCGTCGGGCACGACTTCTCGCGCGCGCTCGACGCGATCGGGGAGGCCGCGGCGAACTCGGATCTGGTGATCGTCATGATCCACTGGGGCGTCGAGCTCGACACCCAGCCCCGGGAGTACCAGGTCGAGGAGGGGCACCGGATGATCGAGGCGGGCGCCGACGTCATCTTCGGCTCGCACGCCCACCGCCTGCAGCCGATGGACACGTACGAGGGCAAGCCGATCTTCTACGGCCTGGGGAACTTCGTCTGGCCGCGCTTCTCGGCCGAGGGCTCCACGACCGCCGTCGCCCAGGTCGTGGTCCGTCCGGACGGGTCGATCAGGGGACGTCTCCTGCCCGCCACGATCGTCTCGGACGGCCATCCGGTGCTCAACGCATCCGGCTGACGCTCGGCGACGTTCTCCGCCGCAACGGATGCCGACCGCACCTCGCGTCGCGTGTCCGCGGTGGTACAAAGGACGGCCATGACCAAGGGCATCGGCAGCTCGATCGGCGGCTACACGATCGAGTCGCTGCTCGGCCGTGGCGGCATGAGCACCGTCTTCATCGCCGAGGACGCCAAGCTCGGCCGCAAGGTCGCCCTGAAGATCATGTCCGAGGAGCTCTCGGAGAACGAGGCGTTCCGCTCGCGTTTCATCCGCGAGGCCAAGATGGCCGCGAACCTCGAGCATCCGAACATCGTCCCGGTGTACGACGCCGGCGAGGCCGACGACGTGCTGTACCTGGCCATGCGGGTGATCCGGGGGACCGACCTGCGCCGGGTGATCACCGAGGAAGGCCCGATGGACGCCGAGCGGACCCTGGGGATCACGCGGCAGATCGCGAGCGCCCTGGATGCCGCCCACCGGGCCGGGCTCGTGCATCGGGACGTGAAGCCCGCGAACATCCTGCTGTCGAAGGAGGGCGAGGAGGAGCACGCCTACCTCAGCGACTTCGGCCTCACCAAGCACGTCTCGTCTCGCAGCGGCCTGACAAAGACCGGGACGTTCATGGGGACGATCGACTACGTCGCACCGGAGCAGATCCGCGGCGACGACGTCGACGGACGCACGGACCTGTACTCGCTCGCGTGCGTCCTCTACGAGTGCCTGACCGGCGAGGTGCCGTTCACCAAGGATCAGGACGTCGCGATCCTGTTCGCGCACCTGGAGGACGAGCGGCCCCGTGTCTCCGTCAAGCGCCCCGACCTGCCGGGGGCGATCGACGACGTGCTCGCGCGGGCGATGGCCAAGCAGAAGGAGGAGCGCTTCGACGCTTGTCTCGCCTTCGTCGACGCGGCCCGAAGGGCGCTCGAGCTCGCGCCCGCGGTCAGGGGTACGGCGCCGACCATCCTCGCGCCGCCCCCGGCCGCACCGTCGCCGGGTTCGGAGGGGGCGCTCGAACCGCATCCATCGTTCCCGCCCGTCGAGCAGCCGTCGACGCCGCCGGTCGTGGTCGGGCCTCCGGCGGGCGCACCGGGGGGCGGATCCGCGTCCGGGGTTCAGGTGCCGGCTCCGCCGCCTGAGGTGTCCCGCCCGGCGGCCGTCCCGGTCGCCGCACCGCCTCCCACAACCGGACCACCGGGAGGCCGCTCCACCAAGCGCCTGGCCCTGCTCATCGGCGCGCCGCTGCTCGCCATCGTCGCCGTCGCCGCGATCGTGTTCGCGATGGGCGGGTCCGATCAGCCGGAGCCGCCGCCGCCGCCACCCGCACCGACCGGGCCGTCGCCCCCGACGACCGTCTCGAACGCACAGGCGATCGTGATCCCCACGTCCGGGTCGGCGACGCCGTATCCGTCCGCGATCGAGGTCTCGGACCTGCGGGGCGTCGTCACCGATCTGAACGTCGAGCTCGACGGGTTCGAACACGCCTTCCCGGCGGATGTGAACGTCGTCCTGGTCGGACCGGGCGGCCAGAACGTGGACCTGATGAACGGGGTCGGGGGGTTCGGCAGCGTCAGCGGTCTGACCCTCACGTTCGACGACGCGGGCACGCCCGTGAAGGAGGGGCGCACGGTCACGAGCGGCACGTTCAGCCCGAGCTCGAGCGTCCACCGCGAGGGGTTCGGGTTCAACGGGCCGCCGCCGGCGCCGAGCCCGCCCCACGGCACCTCCCTAGCGCTGTTCAACGGGACGGATCCGAACGGCACGTGGGAGCTGTACGTGTTCGACGATGGGGAGAGCGACGCCGGCCGGATCACCGGTGGGTGGGCGTTGAACCTCGAGCTCGGCGCCGCGGTCGCCTCGCCGGGCCCGACGGGCGCGAGCGGCGCCACCGGGTCAGCGGGCGCGGTGATCTTCCAGGACGACTTCTCGAATCCCTCCTCCGGATGGGACGTGTTCGACGAGCCCCGCACCCACGGCCTGTACCGCGACGGCGCCTACGCGCTCGGCGTCGATGGCGGGTTCCTGGTGACGGGGGACTTCAACACCTCGACGCAGGAGCTCTCCACCCTCGGCGACGTGCGCGTCGAGACCACGGCGCACCTCACCTCCGGTGACTCCGGGGTGTACGGGGTGGTCTGCCGTGCCGCGACGTCTACGTCCTACTACTACTTCCTGGTCCAGGCGGACGGGACCTTCTATATCGGCGAGGCGCAAGGGAAGCGGGCGACCAACTTCGACACGGGTCGGAGCCCCGCGATCGCGCGAGGCGCCCAGCCGAACACGATCGCGGCCGAATGCGTCGACGGTCCCCAGGGCGTCACCCTCCGGATGTTCGTGAACGGGATCGCCGTCAACACGGTGATCGACTCGGAGCGGCCGATCCGTTCCGGTGCGACGGGGTTCCGGGCCGAGTCCGAGGACGTCGACATGGAGGTCGCGTTCGACGACTTCGTCGTGACCGCGCCTTCCTGACGCGCTGGCGACCGGGCGGCGCACGAAGTCTCCGTCCGCTCGGTGTTCTGATACAACCCTCCGCGTGAGCGTCTCCTCGGTCCCGGGAGCACCTTCGGTGCCTACCGGATCGAGTCACAGCTCGGGCGCGGCGGGATGAGCGTCGTCTATCTCGCGAAGGACCCCCGGCTCGAGCGCAGCGTCGCGATCAAGGTCCTATCCGACGAGCTGGCCGACGACCAGTCGTTCCGGAGCCGTTTCGTTCGGGAGTCCCAGCTCGCCGCGGGACTGGACCACCCGAACATCGTGCCCGTCTACGAGGCGGGCGAGATCGACGGGAAGCTCTTCATCGCGATGCGCTACGTGCGAGGTACCGATCTCCGCACGCTCATCGCGCGGGAAAGGAGCATCGCGCCCGATCGGACGGTCCGGTTGCTCCGACCGATCGCGAGCGCCCTCGACGCGGCCCATCGCGCGGGCCTCGTCCACCGCGACGTCAAGCCGGCGAACATCCTCCTCGCGCTCGACCAGGAGGAGGAGCACCCCTATCTGTCCGACTTCGGTCTGACCAAGCACACGTCGTCCAAGAGTGGACTCACGCAGACCGGGACCTTCATGGGGACCGTCGACTACGTGGCGCCCGAACAGATCCAGGGCGGGGAGGTGGACGGTCGGACGGACGAGTACTCGCTTGCGTGTGTGCTGTTCCAATGCCTCACCGGCGAGGTGCCCTTCGACAAGGGCACCGACGTCGCGACGCTGTTCGGGCACCTGCAGGATCCGCCGCCGCTCGTCTCGGCACGTCGTTCCGACGTGTCGCCCGCGCTCGACGAGGTGGTCGCCCGTGGGATGGCCAAGGATCCGGCGGAGCGCCATCCGACCTGCGCCCTCATGGTCGACGCCACCGCCCGTGCGATCGGGATGCCGCCGCGATCGGGGGAGACCGAGCCCACGATCGCCGCGCCTCCGCCGTTGCCCCTCGTGCCCCCACCGCCACTCGAACCCGAGCCGCCGCCGGAGGACGCCGAGCCGGAGGCGACCGAGCCCGACCTCGGAGACGACGAGAAGGGGACGGGATCACGCCGCCACACCGTGATCGCGGTCGCCGCGGTGGTCGGCGTGGTCGTGGTCGCCGCGGCGGCGTTCGCATCGCTCGGCGGCTCCGACGACGAACCCGGGGGCGGCGGAGGTGATCGCGACCAGTTCACCAACAGCGCGGCGATCCGCATCCCCGACCCCGTGCAGGGCGATCCCGGCGACCCGGTTCCCGGCCAGGCCGAGCCGTACCCGTCCCAGATCGTGGTCGAGGGACAGACCGGTTCGATCTCGGACCTGAACGTGTCGCTCCTCGGCTTCACGCATGTCTCCCCCCGGGACGTCGAGATCCTGTTGGTCGGTCCCTCGCGCGAACGCACGACGCTCCTGATGCAGGGGTCGGGCGGCGGCGAGGGGGTGACCGACCTGGCGGTCACGTTCGACGACGACGCTCCACCGATACCCGTCGGCTCGCTCGCGAACGGGAGCTTCCGTCCCACCTCTGTCGATCCGTCCGGGTTCCGGGACAAGACCGGCCGAGCGCCCAGCCCTCCACACGGCACCGCCCTGTCCGTCTTCGACGGGAGCGATCCGAACGGCACGTGGGAGCTCTACGTCCTCAACCCGATCGCCGGTGCGTCCGGGTCGATCTCGAACGGGTGGAGTCTCGACTTCGACCTCGACGGCGACGGGTCTTCATCGAGCGCGACCGGGGGGCAGGCGACCGAACCGGGCGGCGTCGGCATGCGCGCGGAGTCGCGACGGAAGCCCGCGGAGGTCGAGTTCGACGATTACCTCGTCACGCGGGCGAGCTGATCCGGCCCGCGCGACCCCCTGACCTGCGCAGACGGGCTGGTCGCTCCGGGGCGTCTGGTAGCCTGGTCGGGACCGATGACGCTCACCAAGACGCAGAAATCCGAGATCATCACGGAGCACCGGCGTTCCGACGCGGACACCGGTTCGACCGAGGTGCAGATCGCCGTGCTCAGCAAGCGGATCGCCGACCTCACCCAGCATCTGAAGACCCACGCCAAGGACCACGCGTCCCGGCGCGGTCTGCTGATGCTGGTGGGCCGCCGGCGCCGCCTCCTCGAGTACCTGCGACGAGAGGACATCGAGCGGTATCGCGAGATCGTGGCGAAGCTCGGGCTTCGCCGATAGACCGGAGGCGCCCCGGCGGGGCGCCTTCTCCGTAGGGGGGATGCGAACGGATCACTGATCGGAACTGAGGCGGGCGTTCCCCGCGGTCGGTTCTCAGTTGCGAGCCTCCGATCCACGATCGGCGGTTCTCCACTGACAACCGGCCCCGGCCCCGACCTCCCAAGCCGCGCGGCGCGCCCGCGCCGCGCATCCAGACACGAGGAGGCATCGGCCTATGGCCATCACCCTTTCCCGAGAGTTCGGGAACACCACCCTGACGTTCGAGTCGGGCAAGCTCGCCCTGCAGGCGGGAGGCTCGTGCGTCGTGACGTACGGCGAGACACAGGTGCTCGCCACCTGCACCACCGCACAGCCCCGCGAGGGGATCGACTTCTTCCCGCTCACGATCGACGTCGAGGAGCGCATGTACGCGGCCGGCAAGATCCCCGGCGGGTTCTTCCGCCGCGAGGGTCGCCCGTCCGAGACGGCGATCCTGACGGCCAGACTCACCGACCGCCCGATGCGGCCGAGCTTCAAGGACGGCTACCGCGACGAGGTCCAGGTCGTGATCCACGTGCTGTCGGTCGACATGGCGCACCAGTACGACATCCCGGGCATGAACGCCGCGAGCCTCGCGACGATGCTGTCGGGGATCCCGTTCGAGGGTCCGGTCGGCTCGGTCCGGATGGGGCTGGTCGGCGGCGAGTGGGTGATCAACCCCACGTTCCAAGATCTCGAGGAGTCCACGTTCGACATCGTGGTGGCGGGCCGCCGCAACGACGCCGGGCAGATCGACATCCTGATGATCGAGGGGGAGGCGCCCGAGAACACCTGGGCGCTCCTGCAGGCCGACGGCACGATGCCGACCGAGCAGGTCGTGGCCGAGGGCCTCGAGGCTGCCAAGCGCGCGATCGACGAGCTGATCGAACTCCAGCTCGAGTTCGTCGCCAAGGCCGACGTCAAGCCCAAGCCGTTCGAGCCCAAGCCGCTGTACGGGGCGGACACGTGGGCGGCCGCCGAGACGTTCAAGCAGCGCCTCGAGACCGCGATCGTGCCCGACCGGGCCGAGCGCGAGGCCGGGATGTCCGAGATCAAGGACCTCCTGAAGGACCACCTGCTCGAGACCTGGGGCGCGGAGACCTACGCCGCGCGCCAGTCCGAGATCTCGCCGGCGTGGAAGGACCTGCAGAAGAAGGTCATGCGGGCCCGCGTGATCGAGCACGGCGTCCGCCTCGACGGCCGCGGCCCCAGGGACATCCGGCCGCTCTCCGCCGAGATCGGGCTGATCCCGCGCGCGCACGGCTCGAGCCTGTTCAACCGGGGCGACACGCAGGCCCTGAACGTGACCACGCTCGGGATGCTCCGGATGACCCAGATGATCGACACGCTGGACCCGGAGGAGAGCAAGCGCTACATCCACCACTACAACTTCCCGCCGTTCTCCACCGGCGAGGTGGGCCGCATCGGTTCGCCGCGTCGTCGCGAGATCGGTCACGGCGCGCTCGCCGAGCGGGCGCTCGTGCCGGTGATCCCGACGGAGGAGGAGTTCCCCTACGCGCTCCGGCTGGTCTCGGACATCCTGAGCTCCAACGGCTCGACGTCGATGGCGAGCGTCTGCGCCTCGACGCTGTCGCTGATGGACGCCGGGGTCCCGATCAAGGCCCAGGTCGCGGGGATCGCGATGGGCATGATCGCGGAGGGTGGCACGTTCGTGACCCTGACCGACATCCTCGGCGCCGAGGACGCGCTCGGTGACATGGACTTCAAGGTGGCGGGGACGAGCGAGTTCGTCACGGCGATCCAGCTCGACATGAAGGTCACCGGTCTGCCGGGGGAGGTGCTCGTCGGCGCGCTCGATCAGGCGAAGGAAGCACGGCTCCAGATCCTCGAGGTGCTGCGGGAGACGATCCCGGTGCCCAGGACCGAGGTCAACCCCAAGGCGCCGCGCATCCTCACGATCAAGATCCCGGTCGACAAGATCGGCGAGGTGATCGGTCCCAAGGGCAAGAAGATCAACGAGATCGTGGCCCTGACCGGGGCCGACATCGACATCCAGGACGACGGGACCGTGTTCGTCGGCGCCCGCGAGGCCGGTGGAGCGGACGAGGCGGCCCGGATCATCGATGAGATCGCGAACCCGCGCCCGATCAGCGTCGGCGAGCACTTCACCGGGACCGTGGTCAACACGACCACGTTCGGTGCGTTCGTGAACCTGGTGCCGGGGCGTGACGGGCTGATCCACATCTCCAAGCTCGGCAAGGGCAAGCGGCTCGCGAACGTCGAGGACGCGGTCAAGGTCGGTGACACGATCGAGGTCGAGGTCCAGGACATCGACGATCGCGGGAAGATCTCGCTCAAGCCCGTTGGCGAGGAGTGGGCGATCCCCGAGGGCATGGAGCAGGAGGCGCAGGACCGGCCTCCGCGCCGCGACCGCGATCGCGACCGCCGGCCGCGCGACCGCGACCGTCGCCCCCGGGACCGCGAGCGCGAACCGCGCGATCCCGCGTAGCCGATGTCGATCGGACGCACGGAGTTCACCTCCGGCCTGCGCGTCGTCACCGAGCGGATGCCCGGCGTCCGCTCGGTGACGCTCGGCTTCTGGGTCCTTGCCGGCTCGCGCGACGAGCCGCCGCCGATCTCGGGGTCGAGCCACTTCCTCGAGCACCTGCTGTTCAAGGGGACGAAGACGCGCAGCGCGCGCGACATCGCCGAGGCGTTCGACGCGGTGGGCGGCGAGGTGAACGCGTTCACCGCCAAGGAGTACACGGCGTACTACGCGCGGGTGCGCGACCGGGACCTGCCGATGGCGGTCGACTACCTCTCGGACATGCTGCAGCACTCGGTGCTGCGGGCGGCCGACCTGGACGCCGAACGCCAGGTGATCCTCGAGGAGATCAACCAGCACGAGGACGATCCGGGTGACCTCGTCCACGACCTGTTCACCGAGACGCTGTGGCCCGGTCACCCGCTCGGCCGGCCGATCCTCGGTACCAAGCAGAGCATCGAGGCGGCGGGGCGCGATCAGGTTCGGCGCTTCTACCGCAAGCACTACGTCGCCGGGAACGTGGTGGTCGTGGCCGCCGGGAACCTCCGGCACGAGGAGCTGCTCGAGCTGGTGGGCGAGCACATGGAGCCGGGCTCCGTGCGCGCCGAGGGCCCGAGCGCCTGGAACCTGCGAGCCGCCGGCGACGCCCCGACCGCGTCGGGACGCTCGCTGGTCAAGAAGCGCACGACCGAACAGGCCCATATCTGCGTCGGCACCAGCGGCCTGTCGCGCACCGATCCGGACCGGTTCGCGTTCGGCGTGGTGAACAACGCGCTGGGCGGCGGGATGAGCTCCCGGCTGTTCCAGGAGGTCCGAGAGAAGCGGGGGCTCGCGTACAGCGTGTACTCGTACCACGCGATGTACGCGGAGGCGGGCGTGTTCTGCGCCTACGCCGGCACCACGCCCGGGCGCGCGAAAGAGGTCCTCGCGATCATGCGAGCCGAGCTCGAGGACGTCGCCGAGAAGGGTTTGGGCCCCGGCGAGTTCGAACGCGCCAAGGGCCACATGAAGGGCTCGCTGGTCCTGTCGCTCGAGGATCCGGGTGGACGCATGTCGCGCCTGGGCAAGTCCGAGATCGGGCACGGCGAGTCCCTCACCGTGAACCAGCTCCTGGGCCGCATCGATGCCGTGACCCCCGAGGACGCGGCGCGCGCCGCCGAACGGGTACTCTCGCAACCGATGACGGTCACCGTCCTCGGCCCCTTCTCGAAGAAGGACGCGATCGCGTGATCCGCGTCGGCGTGATCGGTGCCTGCGGCCGCATGGGGCTGATGGTCTGCCGGGCGCTCGCGGACTCGGACGACTTCGCGCTCGTGGCCGCGATCGACCGCTCGAAGATCGGCCAGAAGGTCGGGCAGATGATCGGTCATCCCGAGATCGACGTCCCGGTCTCCGACGAGCTCGACCGGCTGCTCGAGGCCAACGCCGAGGTCGCGATCGACTTCACGCACCCGGACGTCGCGATGGACGACATCCGCTGGTGCATCTCGCACGCGGTGCACGCCGTCGTCGGCACGACCGGGATCACGCAGGAGGACCTGCAGGAGGTCGAGAAGCTCCTGTCGGACGAGGGCCACGAATCCAACGTGATCGTGGCGGCGAACTTCGCGCTCGGCGCCGTGTTGATGCAGCGCTTCGCCGCGCAGGCCGTCCGGTACCTGCCGGCGGTCGAGATCATCGAGCTCCACCACGAACAGAAGGCGGACGCCCCCTCGGGGACGGCGGTCGCCACGGTCCGCCGGATCCAGGAGGAGCGCGGCGAGGCGTGGCGCGGCCCGCTGGGCGAGTCGCTCGAGGGCGTTCGCGGGGGCGACGTCGAGGGCATCCGGGTGCACTCGGTGCGCCTGCCCGGTCTGGTGGCGCATCAGGAGGTCATCTTCGGAGGGCAGGGGCAGACGCTCACGATCCGGCACGACTCGACCGACCGGTCCTCGTTCATGCCGGGCGTGCTGATGGCCGCCCGGGCCGTGATGATCCGTCCCGGGCTCACGATCGGGCTCGAGCCTCTGCTCGACCTCCCGCCGCTGCCGTAGATCGGTGCGACGGGTCGCGTGCGTCTTCGCGCATCCGGACGACGACACGTTCGGGGTTGGCGGGAGCCTCGCGCTCCACGCGGACGACGACCTCGAGCTCACCGTGATCCTTGCAACCAGCGGCGATGCCGGGCGCATCGCCGACGCATCGCTCGCGACCCGCGAGACGCTCTCGAGCGTCCGTGAGGCCGAGGACCTCGCCTCGTGGGCCGCCCTCGGGCTCGAACCCGACCTTCGGTTCCTCCGGTATCCCGACGGCGGTCTGAGCCCGATGCCGCGCGAGCAGCTCGTGGCCGACGTGAGCGAGCTGCTCGAGGCGACAGCGCCCGAGGTCGTGGTGACGTTCGGCCCCGACGGCATAACCGGGCACGAGGACCACGTCGCGATCGGCGAGATCGCGACCGAGGCGTTCGGCGCGCTGCGGACGTCGGCGAGTGGATCTGCATTCTCGAGGCTGCTCCACTGCGCGATCCCGCAGGGCGACCTCGACCGCCTGAACGAGCTCCTGCGCGAGCGCGGGCTCGAACCCATGGACCCGACCCAGCCGTTCGTCCCACGCGGCGTCCCGGACAGCGCGATCGGGGCGCGCATCGACGTCTCGAGCGCGTACGACCGCAAGGTCGAGGCGATCCGGGCCCACAAGACGCAGGCCGAGCTCGACGACATCCCCTTCGACCTGTGGCCCGAGATGCTCTCCACCGAGGCGTTCGTCGTGGCCTGGCCCGAGCGCCGGCCGCGCGACCCCATCCTCGCCGACCTCTTCGAGGGCCTGCCCAGCTCGTAAGCTCGTCGCATGGACGTCGAGATCCGGACGATCTCCGAGGACGAGTTCGCGACCTACGCGCGCGCGGTCGAGATGGCGTTCAGCGACGTCCCCTCGGACGAGGACATCGAGCGCGAGCGAGTGCTGGCCGAGTACGACCGCTCGTTCGCCGCCTTCGACGGGCCGGACATCGTCGGCACCGGCGCGGCCTTCACGATGCCGATGACGGTCCCGGGCGGCGAGGTCGACGTCGGGTACGTGACCGCGGTCGGCGTGCGGGCGACGCACCGGCGCCGCGGCATCAACACGCGATTGATGCGCGCACTGCTCGACGACGCGCACGAGCGCGCCGAGCTCGTCGACGTGCTGTACGCATCCGAGGGCGGCATCTACGGCCGGTACGGGTACGGGCTCGCGACCTTCGGCTACTCGATCGACCTCGAGCGCTCGCGCTCGGCGTTCGTCCGCGGGTACGCGCCCTCGGGGACGACCCGCCTGCTCGAACGCGATCCCGCGCTCAAGGACATCCTCGCCGTCCACGACGCGACGCGTCGTTCGCGGCCCGGCATGGTGGAGCTCGACGAGCGACGGCTGGTCTATGCCCTGCACGAGCACGGGGATGACGCCAAGCTCCCGCAGATGTTCGTCCTGCACGAGGGGACCGACGGGGTCGACGGCTTCGCGGTCTACCACGTGAAGCACGATTGGCCCGAGGGCTATCCCCGGAACGTGCTCAGCGTCAGGGACCTGCAGGCGACGACGCCCGGCGCGTACGCGGACCTGTGGCGGTATGTCTTCGAGGTCGACCTGGTTCAGCGTGTCACCGCGTGGAGCCGTCCGGTCGACGAACCGCTCGTGCACCTGGTGCAGGAGCCGCGCCGCCTGGGCGCGACGCTCCGCGACAACCTGTGGGTCCGGCCGGTCGACGTCGCCGGCGCCCTCGGCGCCCGGAGGTACTCGACCGACGCTCGGATCGTGCTCGAGATCATGGATCCGTTCTGCCCGTGGAACGAGGGTCGCTACCTCCTCGAGGCGATCGGCGGGGAGGCGAACGTCACGTCGGGCGACCACCGAACCGCCCGACCTCACGTGTTCGGTCAACGAGATCGGCGCGACCTACCTGGGTGGGACGTCGTTCCGCCAGCTCCACCGCGCGGGCCGCGTCGACGAGCACACCGAGGGCGCGCTCGCCCGCGCCGACGCGATGTTCGGCTGGGATCCCGCGCCCTGGTGCCCGTACATCTTCTGAGCCCGGCGGTCGCGCGGACCGATCACAGCGCGTACGCGTCGAGGAGGTCGAGCTCGCCGGGCGAGTGTCCTCGATCGGTGAAGAAGCGCGCGAGCTCGCTCCGGTGCTGGGTTCCGTGGTTGACGACGTGCGCGACGATCAACCACCTCGGCACGGACATCCCGTCGCTGAGGGCGAGCGGCTCGGCGAGCGACGCGTCGTCCAGCGAGCGCACGTAGGCCAGCAGCCGAGCATCCTCGTCCGCGCTGAACGCGTTGATGCTCGCCAGGTCCTCGAGCGCGACCCGGTCCCACACGTAGGTCGGGCCGACGTCGTTCCCGATGCAGAACTCGCGCCAGCTCCAGTCGACGTCCACGAGGTGGCGCAGGGTCTGGAAGGCCGTCCCGTGGTCGAAGGGGCCGGGTCCCCGGAGCTCGTCGTCGGAGAGCTCGGCCGCGGTTTCGATGATCCGCCGGTTCGCGGAGGCGTGGAACCGGGCCAACGCGGTCAGGGGATCGGCGTCCATCGGCCCCGAGTCTACGGCGGAGCCGATGGCCAGGTCGTGCTCAGCCGACGAGACCGCGGACGATCAGCCACACGCCGAGGGCGCCCATCGCGATCGCCAGGACGTCGCTCAGGATCCGCATGAAGCGTTCGCTCACACGGTGCGCGCCGGCGCCGAGCAGCACCATCCCGGAGTCCATGAGCGACACGCCCAGCAGGAGCGCGACCACCGTGACGACCGCGAGACCCCGCCCGCCCTCGTCCACGGCGCTCGCGACGACGGCGGTGCCCGTCGTCGCCAGGAACACGTAGACGCCGGGGTTCAGCAGGACCGCGACGACCCCCCGGACGCTGGGGTGCAGCCCTCCGCGTGGATCGTCGACCACCTGTGGGCGACGGCCCTCCCGGATCGCATCCACGGCGAGGAACACCAGGAACGCTCCACCGATCACCTTGACGACGCGCAGGAACGTCTCGCCCGGCTCGAGCGAGGACAGCCCCGCGGCGAGCAGCAGCATCATCAGGCCGAACGTCGCGTTCGCGCCGGCCATGGCCCGGAGCCCGCGTCCCGCGCCGCCGCGCGACGCCTCGGAGAACAGCAGCAGCTGCACGGGTCCGGGTGACGCTCCCAGGGCGACGCCGAGCCCGAACGCCGCGAGCGGGATCGAGAGGTCCACGCCGGCTATCGGAGCCGCAGTTCGCCGACCTCGACGGGGTCGTCGTCGGTCGCCTTGGAGAGCAGGACGCCCTCGCACTCGGCGAGCGGTTCGATCTCGGCCGCGGTGAGGCCGAGCACGGCGCGTTCGATCAGCGGCGTGTGCGAGATCGCGAGCCCGCGCTCGCCCTCGGGGACGGCATCGAGCAGCGCCGCGACGACGCCGGCCATCGCGAGCGGCGACCCGTCGTTGTCCTGCGCGGCCAGTCCCGGGACGACGGCATGGGCCGGGAGCTGCTCGCCGAGACCGCGCAGGAGCCAGGCGACGGTCTCGGCGGCCCGCTCGGCGGGGGAGATGAAGACCATCGTGTAGCCCCCGGCCAGCGTCGCGCCGACCGACTGCGCCTGCGCGCGCCCCTGCTGCGACAGCCGGTCGGCCGTCGGGTCACGGTGCGCGTGGCGTCGCAGTTCGAGCGTTCTCACGTGGGTCTTCCTCCTGCGGCGGGTCGTGTAGCATGCCGCGACCCATGAAGCCTACCGGTCGTCTCGTCGCGCTCCTGTGCCTCGCGATCGTGCTCGGGGCCTGCACCGGAGGCGATGACGGATCGAACGGAGCGACCGCGTCGACGGGTCCGGGCACGACCAGCCAGGTCCCGACCCCGGCCCAGACCTTCACCGGCGCCCCCGGGACGGCGACCTACGAGTACGCGAACGAGGGCCTGCTCGTGACCCTCGACCTCGACGGGAGCGACGGGACGCTCGCGGTCGAGAACGACTCCGAGCACGATCTCGATCCCCCCGGCCTCTACGTCGAAGACGCGGTCGACGGCCACGAGATCGACGTCGAGGTCGTGGACAGCGCGCCGGTGGCGGCGGGGGAGCAGGCGTCGTTCGACGTGAAGCTCGACGGCATCACGGTGGACGACATCGGGCTGCTGGTCCTGCTGTTCGGCGCCGACAACTTCGGCGCGTTCGTGCGGACGGCCTAGCCGACCTCCTCGGTCCGGCTGCGCGGCTCGGCCTCACCCGCCGCGACGCGCGCGAGGACGAACAACGCGTCCGAGAGCCGGTTCAGGTAGCGGCACGCGTCCTCGTTCACCACGGCTCCGGACTCGCGGAGCTCGACCACGCGGCGTTCGGCGCGGCGGATCGTGCTGCGCGCGAGGTCGAGGAAGGCCGAGACGGGGTTCGCGCCGGGGACGATGAAGGCGTTCGGCAGGGGGTGGGCCAGGACGAGCTCGTCGATCCGCGACTCGAGCCTCGCGACCATCTCCGCCGAGACCAGCGACACGCCGGGTTCGAGCCGGGCCCGCTCGTCGGGGTTGGTGGCGAGGTCGGCCCCCACGACGAACAGCTCCCGCTGCAAGCCCAGGAGCTCGTCCGAGAGCGACGGGTCGGCGGCATGCGCCCTCGCGAGCCCGAGCACCGCCACCGCCTCGTCGAGGGTGCCGCACGCCTCGGGCACGAGATCGGCCTTGGAGACCCGGCCCCCATAGAGGAGTCCGGTCGTGCCGTCGTCGCCGGTCTTGGTGTAGATGCGCGGCATGCTGGCTAGGATAGCGGCGCCCTCCGCCCGAGCCGGGTGGGCTCACCGTCCGGCCGAGCACGAGAGCGGGGAGCTCGAACAGGAGCCGCAGGAGATGCCGGAGGCACGAGCGACGCCCCTTCCGCACCTGCACGACGTTGCTCGGCACCCTCTGGACACCCCTGAACGACATGTGCAACATGTGGCAGATGTGGTTATCGTGCGGACCGTGGAACACGCCGCACCGGAGTGAGGAGGCAGCATGGCCGGTAGGTTCGGGGCGGTCGTCACCGCCATGGTCACACCCTTCCGCGACGATCACGGGCTCGACCTGGATGCCGCCCGTTCGCTCGCCGCGCACCTGTACGAGCGTGGTTCCGAATCCCTGGTGATCGCGGGCTCGACGGGCGAGTCCCCGACGCTCACCCACCGCGAGAAGCTGGACCTGTTCGAGGCGGTCATCGACGTCGCCAAGGGCAAGGGCAAGGTCCTGTGCGGCACCGGCACGTACAACACCGCCGAGACGCTCGAGCTCTCGCGCGAGGCCGAGGAGCTCGGCGCGGACGGGCTGCTGCTCGTGACGCCGTACTACAACAAGCCCCCGCAGCGGGGCCTGCTCGAGCACTTCACGCAGGTCGCGAACGCCGTCTCGATCCCGATCGTCGCCTACAACATCCCCGGGCGCACCGGGACGCGGATCGAACACGACACGTTGCTGCGGATCGCCGAGGTCCCGAACATCGTCGGCGTCAAGGACTCCACCGGCGACTTCCAATGGATCTCGCGGCTGATCTCGGAGGTCTCGCCCGACTTCGAGGTGTACAGCGGCGACGACTGGGCCACGTTCGGCTACATGTGCCTAGGCGCGGTCGGGGTCGTCTCGGTGGCGGGCCACCTCGTGGGGGGACGGATCCGCCAGATGTGCGACCTGATCGACGCGGGCGACATCCCGGCGGCGCGCAAGATCCACGAGGAGCTCACGCCGCTGTTCAACGCGCTGTTCATCACGTCGAACCCGATCCCGGTCAAGACCGCGCTCGGGATGATCGGGCTCCCGGTCGGACCGCCGCGCCTCCCGCTCGTGCCGGCCACCTCGGAGGAACGCGAGCGGATCCACAAGGCCCTGGTGGATGCCGGGCTCCTCTGACCCCGCCGGTCCCGCGCGCGTCGTCTTCCTCGGGGGGGTCGGCGAGGTCGGGCGCAACATGGCCTGCGTGGAGCTCGACGGCCGGATCCTGATCGTCGACGTCGGCCTGTCCTTCCCGCACGCCGAGATGCCGGGCATCGATCTCGTGCTGCCCGATTTCGAGTACGTGCGCGAACGGTTCGACGACGTCGAGGCGATCGTGCTGACGCACGGGCACATGGACCACATCGGCGCCCTCCCGTACCTGCTGCGCGAGTTCGAGGGCGATCCGATCCCCGTCTTCGGGACGGCGTTCACGCTCGCGCTGCTCGAGGGCCAGCTCGAGGAGCATCAGGTCCGCGACCGCGCCGAGTTCCGCCAGGTGACGCCGGGCGAGGCCGCGGTCGCCGGCCCGTTCTCGATGCGGTTCCTCCGCGTCACGCACTCGATCCCGGACGGGATGGCGGTCGTGATCGAGACGCCGTACGGATCGATCCTGCACACGGGCGACTTCAAGATCGACCAGACGCCGTTGGACGGGCGGGCCACCGACCTGCACGCGCTCGCCGAGGAGGCGGGCCGCGGCGTCCACCTGCTGATGAGCGACTCCACCAACGCCGAGGAGTCCGGGTACACCGACAGCGAGCGGAGCGTCGGCCCGGTCCTGCAGGACATCATCTCGCGGGCGCCGCAGCTGGTCGTGGTCGCGTGCTTCTCGAGCCACATCCACCGGATCCAGCAGGTCGTGAACGCCGCCCGCTCGGACGAGCGCGTGGTCGCGTTCCTCGGCCGCTCGATGCTCCAGAGCGTGGAGGCGGCGCGCCAGCTCGGGATCCTGCACGTGCCCGAGGGCGACGTGATCCCGATCGAGGAGGTCGAGCACCGCGATCCCTCCCGGGTGGTCGTCGTCTGCACCGGTTCGCAGGGCGAGCCGTTCTCGGCCCTCAGCCTGATGGCCGCGCGCGAGCACAAGTGGGTCAAGCTGAAGGCGGGCGACAGCGTGGTGCTCTCGTCGAGCCTGATCCCGGGCAACGAGCCGGCGATCCACCGCGTGATCGATGGGCTCTACCGGACCGGCGCGGACGTGTTCCACCTGCCCGCGTACCCGGTGCACGCGAGCGGCCACGCGGCCGCCGAGGAGCTCCGGCTGATGCTCTCGCTGGTGCGCCCACGGTGGTTCATCCCGATCCACGGCGAGCGGCGCCACCTCGCGCACCACGCCAAGATCGCGACCGAGGTCGGCATCGCGGCCGACCACGTGCTGATCTGCGAGGACGGGGACGTGGTCGAGGTGGGGGAGAAGGTGCACGTGGTCGAACGGGCCCCGGCCGGCATGACCCTGGTCGACGGGCTCGGGATCGGCGACGTGGGGGAGGTGGTCCTCCGGGACCGCCGCAAGCTCTCGGCCGACGGCGTGGTGGTGGTCGTCGTGGCGGTCGACGGGCACCACGGGCAGGTGCTCTCGGGCCCGGACATCGTGAACCGCGGGTTCGTCTTCGACGAGACCTCGGGCGACATCCTTGAAGAGGCGCGCGAACGCGTCATGCTTTCCCTGAAGGACAGCGCCGAGGCCGAGGTGGTCGACCGCGGGGTGCTCGAGCAGAACATCCGACGGGTCCTCGGCAAGTACTTCTACGAGGTCACGCAGCGCAAGCCCGTGATCCTGCCCGTGATCGTGGAGGTGTAGTTGGCGAGCACCACGAAGGGCCGCGGCAAGAAGACGAGCAAGCGGCCCTCGGTCAGGAGCCACCTCCGTCCCTGGGCCCGCGACGCCCTCGGGATCGGCCTCGTCGTGCTCGCGCTCCTCGCGATCCTCGGGCTGTGGTTCGGCTCGGCCGGGCCGGTCGGCCGAGGGCTGGACTGGCTCCTGCACGCCACGTTCGGCATCGCGGCCGTGGTCTTCCCGATCCTCGCGCTGTACTGGGGGCTGATCCTGCTCCGGGGCACGGCCGAGCAGGACCGGATGCGGATGTTCATCGGGTTCGCGATCGCTGCGGTCGGGGTGCTCGCACTGATCTCGCTGTGGCACGAGAACCCCCGGCCGTTCGGCGGGTACGAGCGCCTGAGCGGCGCGGCCGGGATCACGGGGGCGCTGGCCTCGTGGCCGCTCGGCAAGCTGGTCTCCGGGATCGGTGTCGCGATCGTGTGGGGCGGCGCCGTGCTGCTCGGCCTGTTGATCTTCACCGGCACCCCGCTCTCGGCGATCTGGGAACGGATCGTCGACGCGTTCACCCGCGAGGACGACGACGAGGTCCTCGAGGACGAGGAGCAGGACGAGGAGGACGAGGTCGCCGAGCCGCGGATCGTGCACACGAGCGACGACTTCTCCCTGGTCGAGCTGCCCGAGGACGACGCGCCGGAGGAGGAGCCCGAGGAGATCGAGGTGCCCGAGCTGGTCCGGCCGACCGGCGGCGGGCCGTACGAGCTCCCGCCGCTCGAGCTGCTCCGGACCTCGCCGCCGTCGGCCTCGAGCGAGCGCGACGAGGAGCACCAGAAGGCCGCGCTCGAACGCACCTTCCACACGTTCGGCGTGCCGGCCCACGTCGTGGCCGCGCACCGCGGGCCGACCGTGACGCTGTACGAGGTCGAGGTGGAGGCGGGCACCAAGGTCAACAAGGTGCTCTCGCTCGCCGACGACATCGCGTACGCGCTCGCGACGCCCGACGTGCGGATCATCGCGCCGATCCCGGGCCGGTCCGCGATCGGCGTCGAGGTGCCCAACAAGGTCCGCGACTTCGTGATGCTCGGCGACATCCTGCGTTCGAAGACCGCGATCGACGACGAGCACCCGCTGGCGGTCGCGCTCGGCAAGGACGTCCACGGACGCGCGCAGCTCGTGAACCTCACGCAGATGCCGCACGTGCTGATCGCCGGGGCCACGGGCGCCGGCAAGTCGAGCCTGATCAACTCGTTCATCACCTCGATCCTGATGCGCGCCGACCCCGACGAGGTCAAGCTCGTGCTCGTCGACCCCAAGCGCGTCGAGCTCGTGCACTTCGCCGACCTGCCGCACCTGCTCGTCCCGGTGATCGTGCATCCCAAGCGCGCCGCCGAGGCGCTCGCCTGGGTCGTGCGCGAGATGGAGCAGCGCTACGAGCTGCTCGCGATGGTGGGCGTCCGCGACATCGACGGCTACCGCGCGGGGATGGAGGAGGGGACGCTGCGGATCCCGCCGGGACAGGAGGATCGCGTCACCGACTTCCCGTACCTGCTGGTCGTGATCGACGAGCTCGCCGACCTCATGATGGTCGCGCCGAGGGACGTCGAGGACGCGATCTGCCGGATCGCGCAGATGGCGCGCGCCGTGGGGATCCACCTGGTCGTCGCGACCCAGCGCCCGAGCGTCGACGTCGTCACCGGCCTGATCAAGGCGAACATCCCCAGCCGCATCGCGCTCATGACCTCGAGCCAGGCCGACTCGCGCGTGATCTTGGACATGAACGGCGCGGAGAAGCTCGTCGGGCACGGCGACCTGCTGTTCTCACCGTCGTCGGCCTCCAAGCCGACCCGCCTGCAGGCGGCGTGGGTGACGGAGAAGGAGATCCATGCGGTGGGGGAGTGGGTCCGGGACCAGCGTGCCGCCGAGTACGCGATGAGCGTCGAGGGCCTGGGCAAGCCGCCGGTCGAGGGCGAGCAGAACGGCGGGCTCGGGGGCGACGACGACCTGCTCGAGCAGGCGGCCGAGCTGGTGATCCGTTCGCAGCTCGGGTCGACGAGCATGCTGCAGCGCAAGCTGAAGGTCGGGTTCGCTCGTGCGGGGCGGCTGATGGACCTGATGGAGGACCGCGGGATCGTCGGGCCCTCGCTCGGGTCGAAGGCGCGCGACGTGCTCGTGACGCCGGAGGAGTGGGAGGAGTCCCGCTCGGCCCGCACCGGCTAAGCGCGCCGCGGGGCGTCGAACGTCTGCTCGTTCGCGCTACAGGGCGTTGACGAGGTCGGCCAGCAGCGCCAGGGTCTCCGCGCCCTGTTCCTCGTCGATCGAGTACGGCCCTCGCCAGATCTCCTCGGACCAGTAGTCGAAGATCGCCTCCGGCTGCCACCCGCGCTTCTGCGCGCTCCGGTAGCTGCGCGCGATCTCGCTCCCGTTCCACAGGGCGTAGGGGTTGACCAGGAACCCGCCCCTCGCCCCGTCGTCGGAGAGCCAGAGCGCCCCGATCGAGCCCCACAGGCCGTCGTCCTGCCGGCCGCTCACGACGAGGAACCGAACGCGGCGCTCCAGCTCGAGCGCGGACGATCGCGGCGTCTCGGCGACGGCGAACGCCGAGGGGGAGGAGAAGCTGATGGGAACGGTGACGGCGCTCATCGGTCCTCGTTCGTCGGCTCGGACCGTCCAGACGATATCCCCCGCGCCGGCCGGCAACATCCGTCCTTGGCCCTAGGCCGTCCATCTCGGCCGGGCTGCCACGCACGCGGCCGGTCCCGCGACCCCGGCTTCGCTGGTCGTCCGTTAGGATGCCGCGACCCGGCCGGGAGGTTCTTTGCAGCGAACGACCGTCAGCGTGGGCCCCGCGCTCCGAAAGGTGCGCGAGTCGCGCGGCGTGACGTTGGAGGAGGCCGCACGCGACACGCGTGTACGGCGCGAGTTCCTCGAGGCGATCGAGGCCGAGGACTTCCATCTGCTCCTGGGGGACGTCCACGTGCGCGGATGCCTGCGGACCTACGCCACGTACCTGCGGCTGTCCCCGGACAAGGTCGTCGCGATGTACGAAGCCGACCTGGGCCGACGACGACGTGACCGTCGTGGTGCCGCCCCCGGCCCGGTCCGAACCGGTGCTGGGCGCCCGACGACGCCGGGACGACCATCGCCTGTGGATCCTGGTCACCGCGACCGTGCTGGTGCTCGCGGTGGCGTTCGGGGTGCTGTCGGCTCGCAGGCCAGCGCCGCCGCCGGCCAACCTGTCGGGAGCGACCGGCACCATGGTCCCGGGCGGTGTCGAGATCGGTCGCCCGATCAGCGTGGCCGTCGAGGCGCAGCGTCCGGTCGAGGTCACGATCGAGGCCGACGCCGGCGACCCGGAGTCCTTCCAGCTGCGGGCGGGCGAGGGGCGCTCGTTCGACGCGTCGAGCTCGATCACCGTCCGTCTGTCCGAGGGCAACACGGCGCACGTCATCGTGAGCGGCGTCGACTACGGGTTCCCCGGCAAGACCGGCGAACCGTGGGAGGACACCTTCAGCTACGACGAGCCCTCGCCGCCGGGAGGCTGATCCCGCCCGTGAGGGCCGAGATCGTCGCGGTCGGGACCGAACTGCTCATCGGGCAGATCGCCAACACGAACGCGCGGTGGATGTCGGAGCGGCTCGCGGAGCTCGGCATCGACGTGCTGCACCATCAGGTGGTCGGCGACAACGAGCCGCGCATCGTGGAGGCGATCTCGCTGGCGACCTCGCGGGCCGACGTCGTGATCGTGACCGGCGGGCTCGGGCCGACGCAGGACGACGTGACCCGGCCGGCGCTGGCGGAGGCGGCGGGCGCGCGGCTCGTCCGCCACGCCGAGATCGAGGACGCGCTCCGCGACCGGTTCCGCGTCCGCGGTCGCGACATGCCCGAATCCAACCTCGCGCAGGCCGACGTCCCCGAGGGCGGCCGCTCCATCACGCCCGAGCGCGGGACGGCGCCCGGGCTCGTCGTCTCGATCGGCGGCGCGACCGTGTACGCGATCCCCGGCGTCCCCTCCGAGATGCGGGAGATGATGGAGGGGACGATCCTGCCCGAGCTCTCGGCGCTCGCCGGTCCCGCGTCGCTCGTCTCTCGGACGCTCCGGGTGTACGGGTTGGCCGAGTCGCGGATCTCCGAGCTCCTCGACGACCTGTTCCACGCGTCCTCGAACCCGACCGTCGCCTACCTCGCCGGCGGGGGCGAGGTGCACGTTCGGCTCACCGCGAAGGGTTCGGCCCAGGAGGCGAACGCCCTGCTCGACCCGCTCGAGGAAGGGGTGCGCGAGCGGCTGGGCGACCACGTGTACGGGTCGGGCGACGAGCCGCTCGAGGCCGTGATCGGGCGGCTCCTCGCCGAGCGCCGGCGGACGATCGCCTGCGCCGAGTCGCTCACGGGCGGCGGCCTCGGCGAGCGGATCACCGCGGTGCCCGGCGCCTCGTCCTACTTCCTCGGTTCGGCCGTGACGTACTCGCTCGAGGCCAAACGCTCGATCCTCGGCGTCACGGCGGCCACGCTCCGAGGGGCCGGGGCCGGTGAGCCGCGAGTGCGCGGCCGAGATGGCCTCGGGAGCGCGCCGGGTGTTCGGCGCCGATCTCGCGGTGGCGCTCACGGGTGCGGCCGGCCCCGAACGTCACGGCGGCGCCGAAGCCGGGCAGGTCTGGATCGCGCTCGACGCCGACGGGACCGCGCACCAGCACGGCTTCCGATGGCCGTACGACCGCGAGCTCGTCCGGCGCTTCTCCGAGATGGCGGCGCTCGACCTCGTCCGGCGGCACCTGCTCGGCCTCCCGCTTCCGGACTGATGGCTCGCGATCGCGCCTCGCGCCCCGAGGCGAAGCCGCTGCGCCTGTTCGCCGCGGTCGAGGTACCCGAGCAGGTCCGCGACGCTGCTGGCCGAGTCGGTGACGCCGCTCCGCGAGCGGTTCCCGAAGGCCAGGTGGGTGCCGCTCGAGAACCAGCACGTGACGGTGAAGTTCCTCGGGTCCACCTGGCCCCGCCTGGTCGAGTGGGTGCCCGAGACGATCTCGGGCGTCGCCGGTCGGCACGTGCCGTTCGCGACCCGGGTGGAGGGGCTCGGCGCGTTCCCGAAGGCCCGCAAGGCGCGCGTCCTGTGGGCCGGGCTCGACGATGCCGCCGGAGGGCTCGAACGCCTGGCCGCCGACCTGGACGAGGCGCTCGCGCGCGAGTTCGCGCCCGAGAAGCGCGGGTTCACGCCGCACCTGACCCTCGCGCGGTTCGACCCGCCGGTGGGGCTCGAGCCGCTCGATGTCTCGTTCGAGAGCGAGCCGTTCGAGATCGACCGGATCGTGCTGTTCCGCAGCCACCTCCGCCGGCCCGCGCCGGTCTACGAGCCGATCGGGGTCTTCCCGCTCGTGGGGTGAGAGCCCGCGGATCGGACGGAGCGATCCGGCGACCTGCTTGACCTCGAACACCTGTTCGAGTAGCGTCTGCGGGGTTGCACGGTTCGAACTACAGGGGTGTAATCCATGTCAGACCCTCGCGGTAGCGTGCGGCCCTCCCTCGACGAGGAGCTCACCGACGCGGTCGCGGGGTGGGCGAAGAACACGAAGGAGGCTTCGCGGATGGACGACCGGGACAAGATGCTCGACGTCACGCTCACGCAGATCGAGAAGCAGTTCGGCAAGGGCGCGGTGATGAAGCTCGGCGAGCACCCGATGGGCGCCGGCATCTCGGTCATCCCGTCGGGGTCGCTCGCGCTCGACATCGCGCTGGGCGTGGGCGGGATCCCACGCGGGCGCGTCGTCGAGGTGTTCGGGCCCGAGGGCTCGGGCAAGACCACCGTCTGCCTCCACATCATCGCCGAGGCCCAGAACCACGGCGGGATCGCCGCGTTCATCGACGCCGAGCACGCGCTCGACCCGACGTACGCGCAGCGGCTCGGCGTGAACATCGACGAGCTCCTGGTCTCCCAGCCGGACTCCGGCGAGCAGGCGCTCGAGATCGCCGACATGCTCGTGCGCTCGGGCGCGCTCGACGTGGTCGTGATCGACTCGGTGGCGGCGCTCGTGCCACGGGCCGAGATCGAGGGCGAGATGGGCGACACCCACGTCGGCCTGCAGGCCCGGCTGATGTCGCAGGCGATGCGGAAGCTCTCGGGCACGCTCTCGCGGTTCGACACGACGGCGATCTTCATCAACCAGCTCCGCGAGAAGATCGGCGTGATGTTCGGCAACCCCGAGACGACCCCGGGCGGTCGCGCGCTGAAGTTCTACTCCTCGATCCGGCTGGACGTGCGCAAGATCGAGAACCTCAAGGACGGGACCGACGTGGTCGGCTCGCGCACGCGCGTCAAGGTCGTGAAGAACAAGGTGGCGCCGCCGTTCCGCCAGTGCGAGTTCGACATCATGTACGGGGTCGGCATCTCCAAGGAGGGGAGCCTCCTCGACGTCGGCGTCGATCTCGAGATCGTCAAGAAGAGCGGCGCCTGGTTCACGTACGAGGGCGACCAGCTCGGACAGGGTCGCGAGAACGCGCGGCAGTTCCTGGCCGAGCACACCGACATCGCGACCGAGCTCGAACGCCGGGTGCGCGAGGCGGTCGGGCTGACGGCGTTCGGCGCCGAGGGCGACGAGACGCCCATCGAGGTCGTTCCCGACCTCGTGGTGACCGACGAGCAGAGTGCTCCGAAGGCGGCTGCAAAGGCCGACAAGGAGCGTGAGACGACGGGGGCACGAGCGGGTTAGGGGAAGGCCCGCTCGACCCCCGGCGTCCTCACATCACATGGACGACCAAGCGCACCGTCAAACAGCCGCTCGACTGCCACGAACGCGCGCTGCGGCTGCTCGCCGTCCGTCCGCGAACGCGGCGCGAGCTCGAGTCGCGGCTGCGCCACGCGGGGTTCGAGGACGCCGAGGTGTCCTCCGAGCTCGACCGTCTCGAGGAGGTCGGGCTGCTCGACGACGGCGCCTTCGCGCGGGAGCTCGCCGATCACCACCTGAAGGTCCGGGGCAGCGGCCGACGGGCGGTTGCCGGTGCGCTCGCGTCCAAAGGCGTGTCGCGCGAGACGATCGACGCGACGCTCGCGGGCATGGAAGGCGACGAGAGCATGCGGGCGCTGGAGGTGGCCACGGATCGGGCTCGCCGGCTGAGCAGCCTGCGGCCCGAGGTGGCCTACCAGCGACTGGTCTCGTTCCTGGCCCGTCGCGGCTACGACGGAGGCACGTGTCGGGAGGCGGCCAGGGCAGCCCTGGGCCTCGACGGACGGCACGGCTGAGGTCCCGGAGCCGCGGGCTTCGAACCCGCCACCCTTGCCTCACATGAGCGCACGCCGTAGGCTCTGTTCGTACGAGGTTCATCCGTTGGTCAACGTTCAACCGTGCCTGAAACCTTGAGAAACCAGACGTCACAGGGAGCACACCGGATCGGAGGGCGAGCGGGGCCGTCGGCCCCGGCATCGCTCTAGTCCGCATCCATTCGGTCGCACGGCCGAACAATGCCCGATGGGCCTCGGTTGGCTGTTCCGTGTCTTCGGGAAGAGGCGGTGAACCGATGGTACCGGTGGTCGTTGGGGTGGTCGCCCTGGCGCTCGGCGTCGCGATCGGCTTCGTCATCCGCAAGGCGGTGGCCAGGTCGCAGGCCGAGAGCGCCGAGGGCAGAGCCCAGAAGGTGATCCTGGAGGCCGAGCGCGAGGCCGAACGGCTGACGCGCGAGGCCCTGGTCGAGGCGAAGGACGAGATCGGCGCGCTCCGGCGCGAGACCGAGGAGGACGTCCGCACCCGGCGCGACGAGATCAAGCGCCAGGAGGAACGCCTGACGCAGAAGGAGCAGGCCGTCGACCGCAAGGTCGACGAGTCGGACCGGCGGGCAGAGGAGCTGGACGATCGAGACCGCAAGCTCGCGCTGGTCCGCGAACAGCTCGAGCATTCGGCCACCCAGCACCGGGCCGCGCTCGAGAAGATCGCGCGGCTCACGGCGTCCGAGGCCAAGGAGGCGCTCCGTACGCAGGTCGTCGACGAGGCCAAGCGCGAGGCGATGGCCACGGTGCGGGAGATCGAGCAGCGCGCCCGCGAGGAGGGGGAGGAGCGCGCCCGCAAGATCGTGACGATCGCGATCCAGCGGGTGGCCTCCGAGCAGACGAGCGAGTCCACGGTGTCGGTGTTCTCGCTCCCGAGCGAGGACATGAAGGGCCGCATCATCGGACGCGAGGGCCGGAACATCCGCGCGTTCGAGGCCACGACCGGGGTGAACCTGATCATCGACGACACACCCGAGGCGGTGGTGCTCTCGAGCTTCGACCCCGTTCGGCGCGAGATCGCCCGGCTCACGCTCGAGAAGCTCGTGCAGGACGGGCGCATCCACCCCGCGAGGATCGAGGAGACGTTCGAGCGCTCGCAGAAGGAGATCGACGAGCAGATCAAGCGTGCGGGCGAGGAGGCGGTGCTCGACACCGGGATCACCGACCTGCACCCCGAGATGATCCGGCTGCTCGGGCGCCTGCAGTTCCGGACCTCGTACGGGCAGAACGTCCTCAAGCACCTGGTCGAGTCCGCGCACATCGCCGCTGCGATCGCCGCCGAGCTCGGCATCGACCCGACGATCCCCAAGCGCGGCGCGCTGCTGCACGACATCGGCAAGGCGGTGACCCACGAGGTCGAGGGCTCGCACGCGATCATCGGCGCCGAGATCGCCCGGCGGATGAAGGAGTCCCCCGAGGTGGTGCACTGCATCGAGACGCATCACGGCGAGGTCGAGCAGCGCACGATCGACGCGGTGATCGCGCAGATCGCCGACGGGATCTCGGGCGGCCGGCCCGGGGCCCGCCGCGAGAGCCTCGAGACCTACATCAAGCGCCTCGAGCGCCTCGAGGAGATCTGCACGAGCTACCCGGGCGTCGAGAAGGTCTACGCGATGCAGGCGGGCCGCGAGGTCCGCGTCATGGTCAAGCCCGAGGACATCGACGACCTCTCGGCCCAGGTGATGGCGCGCGACATCGCCAAGCAGGTCGAGGAGGAGCTCCAGTACCCGGGGCAGATCAAGATCACGGTCGTGCGCGAGACGCGTTCGGTCGAGTACGCCAAGTGAGGCGGGCGCGAGGGTAGCCTGAGGGTCATGGCCGAGCGGCGGTACCTGCTCCGCACCTTCGGGTGCCAGATGAACGAGCACGACTCCGAGCGGATCGCCGGCCTGCTCACGTCCGACGGCTACGTGTCGACCGAGGAGGCCGCCGACGCGAGCGTCGTGGTGTTCAACACGTGCGCGATCCGCGAGAACGCGGACAACCGCCTCTACGGCAACCTCGGGCACCTCCGGCCGCTGAAGCAGGCGAACCCGCGGATGCGGGTCGTCGTGGCGGGGTGTCTCGCGCAGAAGGACGGCGGCACGATCCGCGAACGCGCACCCTGGGTCGACGTCGTGGTCGGCACCCATGCCCTGCCCGGGCTGCTCGACCTGCTCCACCGCGCCGAGACCGAGGGCCCGCAGCTGGACGTCCGCGAGCAGACCGAGATCTTCCCGAGCGCCCTGCCGGCGCTCCGCGAGGTCGCGCACCACGCCTGGGTCTCGATCGCGGTGGGATGCGACAACGCGTGCACGTTCTGCATCGTGCCGCTCGTCCGCGGGCCGCAGCTCTCGCGCCCGATCGGCGACGTGCTGGCCGAGGTCCAGGGGCTCGCGCGCCAGGGCGTGGTCGAGATCAGCCTGCTCGGCCAGAACGTCAACACGTACGGCCGCGACCTCACGGTGCCCGAGCTCGGCGCGGCGTCCGCTGTTCGCCGACCTGCTCCGGGCCGTGAACGACGTCGACGGGCTCCGGCGGATCCGGTTCACGAGCCCGCACCCGCACGACTTCACGCCCGACGTGATCGACGCGATGGCCGAGAGCGACAAGGTGTGCGAGCACATCCACTTCCCGCTGCAGTCGGGTTCGGACCGGGTGCTCAAGGCGATGCAGCGCTCGTACCGTCGCGAGCGCTACCTGGGCTGGCTCGAACGGATCCGTGACGCGATCCCCGACATCGCGGTGAGCACCGACATCATCGTCGGGTTCCCCGGCGAGACCGAACAGGACTTCGAGGACACGCTCGACGTGGTTCGGCGGGCGCGGTTCGACCAGGCGTACACGTTCCAGTACTCGCCCCGGCCGGGGACGCGCGCCGCCGAGATGGACGAGCAGCTCGACAAGCCGGTGGTCCAGGAGCGGTTCGACCGGCTGGTCGCGCTCCAGGAGGCGATCGCGCTCGAGCGGATGCGCGACCAGGTCGGCTCGACGGCGGAGGTGCTGATCGAGGGGCTCGGGCGCAAGGGTGGCGCGCGCGGCCGGACGCGGGGCAACCGCGTCGTGCACGTCGGCGGCGAGCACGCGCCCGGGACGTTCCTGGACGTGCGGATCGTCGGCGCTCACCCGCACCACCTGGACGGCGAGCTCGCGGGGCAGCGGGAGCCGGCCGCCGTCGGGTGATGGCAGCGCGCGAGGGCTCCGGCGCCGAACCGCCGCTCCTCGCCCTCGTCGGTCCCACCGCCGCGGGCAAGACCGAGGCCGGGATCGCCGTCGCCGAACGCCTCGGCGCGGAGATCGTCTCGGTCGACTCGATGCTCGTGTACCGCGGGATGGACGTCGGTACGGCTAAGCCGACCGCCGAGCAGCGAGCCCGCGTGCCGCACCACCTCCTCGACGTCGCCGAGCCGTCCGAGCCCTTCAGCGTCGCTCGCTACCAGGAGCTCGCTCGGGAGGCGGTCGCCGGGATCAGGTCGCGCGGGCGGCGGGTGCTCCTCGTGGGCGGTTCCGCTCTGTACGAGCGCGCGGTGGTGGACGACCTCGACTTCCCCGGGACCGACCCGGATACGCGCAGGGACCTGGAGGCCGAGGCCGCGGTGGTCGGGGCGGCCGGCCTCCACGAGCGCCTCACCGCAACCGACCCCGCCGCGGCCGCGAAGATCGAGCCGGGGAACGTCCGGCGCACCGTGCGGGCGCTCGAGGTCGCCGAGCTCACCGGCCAACCGTTCTCGAGCTTCGCCGAGGGTTGGGACGTCTACGGGCCCGATCGGGTCCGGGCGGCGGGCATCTCGATGCCGGCCCCGGTGCTCCGAACCCGGATCGAGGACCGTATCGCCGAGATGCTCGAACGCGGGTGGCTCGACGAGGTCCGAGGGCTCGTGGAGCGCGGGTTCGGCGCCTGGCTCACCTCGGCCCAGGCCATCGGGTACGCTGAGTTGGCCCGTCACCTCGCCGGCGAGCTCACGCTCGACGCGGCGATCGCGGGCACGGTGAAGCGCACGAGGGCGCTCGCGCGCCGGCAGCTCGCCTTCTTCCGGCGGGACCCGAGGATCCGCTGGTTCGAGGCGGGGGAGGCCGGGGCCGGGCCGTTCGTCGAGGACGTCATCGCGAGCTTCTCGTGACAGCTTGGGAGACCGCGGATGGATGAGCTCCGGTTCTGGAAGTACCACGGGACGGGCAACGACTTCGTCCTGCTCGAGGACGTCGAGGGCCGGTTCGAGCTCGGCGAGGAGCTCGCTCGCCGGCTGTGCGATCGCCGGTTCGGGATCGGCGCCGACGGCGTGATCCGGGTCGCGCCGTCCACCGACGCCGACTTCTTCATGGACCACCGCAACTCCGACGGCAGCCACGCGCAGATGTGCGGCAACGGGATCCGCTGCCTGGGCAAGCTCGTGTTCGACCGGGGCCTGGTCGACCGCACCGAGATCCGCGTCGACACGCGTTCGGGGATCAAGACGCTCTCGCTCCACATCGATGAGGGCGCGGTCGAGTCGGTCACCGTCGGGATGGGGCCGGCGCGGTTCGCGCGCGGGGCGCTGCCGATGACGGGTGATCCGGGTGAGCCGTTCGTGGGGGAGCCGTTCGAGGTCGACGGGCGCAGCTACAAGGCGACCGCGCTGTCGATGGGCAACCCGCACCTGGTCCTGTTCGTCGAGGAGGACCCCGACGACGTCGACGTCCATCGGATCGGCCCGATGGTCGAACGCGACGAGCGCTTCCCCGAGCGGACGAACGTGGAGTTCGTCGCCGTCCAGGGCGACGGCGTGAAGGTCCGGGTCTGGGAGCGCGGTGCCGGCGAGACGATGGCGTGCGGCACGGGCGCGTGCGCCGCGGTCGTGGCCGCGAACGAGGCGGGCCTGGTGCCCGCGAAGGCGCCCGCGCGGTTCCCCGGCGGGGTCCTGCAGATCGAACGGCTCGAGGGCGACGAGGTGCTGCTCACCGGTCCCGCCGTCCGCGTCGCCGAGGGCGTCCTCGACCCGTCGTGGCTGGGGGCGGTCCAGGGTTGAGGGTCGCCAAGCGGGTCGAGTCGCTGCCGCCGTACCTGTTCGCCGAGCTCGACCGCAAGCTCGCCGCCAAGCGCGCCGAGGGCGTCGACGTGATCTCGCTCGGCGTGGGCGACCCCGACCTGCCGACGCCCGAGCACGTCGTCGAGGCGATGCGCGAGGCCGTCCTGGACCCCTCGACGCATCGCTACCCGAGCTACTACGGGGCCCTCGAGTTCCGTCAGGCGGTCGCCGCGCTGGTACGGCCGCCGGTTCGGCGTCGAGCTCGACCCCGAGACCGAGGTCATGGCGATGATCGGCTCGAAGGAGGGGATCGGCCACATCGCGTTCGCGTTCGTCGACCCGGGGGACGAGGCGCTGATCCCCGACCCCGGGTACCCGGTGTACGGCGTGTCGACCCGCCTCGCCGGCGGCACGCCGGTCTCGCTCCCGATGCCCGAGGACGCGGGGTTCCTGCCCGATCTCGAGGCGGCCCCGGTGAGCGAGCGCACGAAGGCGATCTGGCTGAACTTCCCGAGCAACCCGACCGCCGCCGTGGCCGACCTGGCGACGTTCGAGGCGGCGACCGCGTTCGCCCGCGAGCACGACCTGATCCTGCTCCACGACGCCGCGTACAGCGAGATCACGTTCGACGGGTACGTGGCGCCCTCGGCGCTGCAGGCGCCCGGCGCGAAGGACGTCGCGCTCGAGTTCGGCTCGGCGTCGAAGTTCTACAACATGACCGGCTGGCGGATCGGCTGGGCGGCGGGCTCGGCCGAGGCGATCCGGGCACTCGGCGTCGTGAAGACCAACCTCGACAGCGGGCAGTTCACCGCGATCCAGCGCGCCGCGATCGCCGCGCTCGAGGGCCCGCCGGAGCACCTCGACGAGCTCCGGGCGACGTACCAGCGGCGGCGAGACCTGGTCGTCGAGACCCTGAACGGGCTCGGGTGGTCGCTCAAGCCGCCGCTCGGCTCGTGCTACGTCTGGGCGCCGGTGCCCGAGGGCGACACCTCGGCCTCGTTCGCCGACCGGCTGCTCGACACGACCGGCGTGTTCGTCGCTCCGGGCAGCGGCTACGGCGAGCGCGGCGAGGGGTTCGTGCGGTTCTCGCTCACGGTCCCGGACGACCGGCTCGCCGAGGCGATGGACCGCATCGGCGGGGCGCTCGCGTGACGGCCCGCTGATGGCGCAGAACGGTCGACGCAAAGGTCGCGGCGTCCACGAGACCAGCACGCTCGAGTCACCGCTCGCGGCGACCTGGCGCCCCCGCGTCCCGGAGAAGGCGGTGCTCGTCGGCGTCGGTCGCGGGATCGAGGAGGCCGACCTGGACGAGCTCGCCGCGCTCGCGGACTCGGCCGGCGCGGAGCCCGTCGAGCGCGTGCTCCAGACCCGCCAGGACCCGAACCCGGCGACGTTCGTCGGCAAGGGCAAGATCAACGAGGTGCACGACGCGGTGCACCGCAGCGGCGCCGAGGCGGTGATCCTCGACGACGAGCTCACGCCCGGACAGCTGCGGAGCCTCGAGGAGCGGCTCAAGGTCAAGGTGATCGACCGGACCGCGCTGATCCTCGACATCTTCGCGCTCCACGCTCGCAGCCGCGAGGGCAAGGCGCAGGTCGAGCTCGCGCAGCTCACGTACCTGTTGCCGAGGCTCCGCGGCTGGGGCGAGGCGATGAGCCGGCTCGGCGGCGGCATCGGCACGCGCGGACCCGGCGAGACCAAGCTCGAGGTCGACCGGCAGCACATCAAGCGCCGGATCTCGAAGCTCCGC
Source organism: uncultured Actinomycetes bacterium (assembly GCA_963778545.1). Taxonomy (GTDB): domain Bacteria; phylum Actinomycetota; class UBA4738; order UBA4738; family HRBIN12; genus DASSJM01. The sequence goes on from CAVZUW010000019.1 coordinate 75,110, forward strand.
AAGGACCTGAAGGACCTCGCGCGCACGCGCGACGTGAAGCGTTCGAGCCGCGAGCGATCGGGCATCCCGCAGGTCGCGATCACCGGCTACACGAACGCCGGCAAGTCGACGCTGATGAACGCCCTCACGAGTTCGGACGTGGTGGTGGCGAACCAGCTCTTCGCGACGCTCGACCCGACCGTGCGGAAGATCGACCTGCCGTCGGGGCGCGCCGCGACGATCTCGGACACGGTCGGGTTCGTGAGCAAGCTCCCGCACGAACTGGTGGAGGCGTTCCGCTCGACGCTCGAGGAGGTCGCGCGCTCGACCCTGATCGTCCACGTCGCCGACGCATCCTCATCCGACGTGATCGAGCAGATCGACGCGGTCCGCGAGGTCCTCGCCGAGATCGGCGCCGTGCACATCCCCGAGGTGGTGGCGCTCAACAAGATCGACCGCCTCTCGGAGACCGATCGCGCGCGGGTGCTCGGAAGGATCGACGGCGACGCCGTGCCCATCAGCGCGCGCACCGGCGAGGGGCTCGACGACCTGATGGAACGCGTCGAGCGCTCGCTCCCGCGCTTCCCGATGGACGTCACGATCCTGGTCCCCTGGGGGCGCGAGGACGTGACCGCGATGCTCCACCGCAACGCCGAGGTGCTGTCGGAGGACGCCCGCGAAGACGGGACGATCGTCCACGCGAGGGTGGGGGAGCGCGAGTTCGCGACCGTGGCGCCCTTCCGCGTCGAACCGTCCGTCGCACCGGATCGCGCAGCCGGCTGACCTCCCGCGCCGCAGATCCCGCGCTCGGGTAGCCTCCGCGCGTGCGGATCGGGATCCACGTCGGGCACTGGGAGGGGCGTCCCCACGACGTCGCCGAGCTCGCCGTCGAGGCCGAGCGCGCGGGGTTCGACTCCGTGTGGACCTCGGAGACGTGGGGATCGGACGGCGCGGTCCTGCTCGCGTGGATCGCGGCGCACACCGACCGGATCGGGCTGGGCGCGGGGGTGCTCCAGATGCCCGCCCGGTCGCCGGCAGCGGCCGCCATGGCGGCGCTCACGCTCGATCACCTGAGCGGCGGGAGGATGCGGCTGGGGCTCGGCGTCTCCGGACCGCAGGTGGCCGAGGGCTGGCACGGGGCGTCCTTCGACGCGCCGCTCGCACGGACGCGTGAGTACGTCGACATCGTTCGCGGCGTGCTCCGGCGTGAGGCTCCGGTGACCTCGCCCGGTCCGAACTACCCGCTGCCGCTGCCCGGCGGGGAGGGCAAGGCGCTCAAGCCGAACGTCCGGCCGCTCCGGCCCGACGTCCCGGTCTACCTCGCCGCGATGGGTCCGAGGAACGTCGCGCTCGCGGCCGAGATCGCCGAGGGCTGGATCCCGTTCCTGTACTCGCCCGAACAGCCGGCGGCCTTCGCCGAGGCGCTCGCGGAGGGCTCGAGCAGGCGGGACCAGGGTCTCGGCGAGCTCGACATCGCGCCGATGGTGCCCGTCGCGTTCGACCCCGACCTCGGGAGCTGCCGTGACGAGCTGCGGCCGCTGCTCGCGCTCTACGCGGGCGGGATGGGCTCGGCCGGCGCGAACTTCTACAAGGACCTCATCACGCGGTACGGGTTCGGCGACGCCGCGAACGCGATCCAGGAGGCGTACCTCGACGGCCGCAGGACCGAGGCCGCCGGCCTCGTCCCCGATGCGATGATCGACGAGCTCTGCCTGGTGGGCTCGGTCGAGCACGTCCGCGAGCGCCTCGACGCCTGGCGGCAGTCCGGCGTCACCACGCTGCTCGCGAAGGCGCGAGACGTCCGCACCGTCCGCGCGCTCGCCGAGGCGGTCGCGTGAGCGAGGTCGAGCGCGAGCTGGTCGATCTCGCCCACGGCTTCGCCGAACGCGAGATCCGTCCCGTCGCGCGCCACCACGACGAGACCGAGGAGTTCCCCTGGGACGTGCTATCGCAAGGCCGCTGATGTCGGCCTCACCTGCTTACGACCTGCCCGAGGCGCTCGGCGGCGGCGGCGTCGAGAGCGTCCTGGCGCAGTGCCTGATCGGGGAGGAGCTCTCCTGGGGCGACGGCCCGATCGCGAACGCGATCACGAGCAACGGCTTCTTCGCGGGCCCGATCCTGCGGATGGGGACCGACGAGCAACGCGAGCGCTGGGTCCGCCCGCTCACCGGTCCCGAGCCCCCGCTCTGCGGGCTCGCGATCACCGAGCCCGAGGCGGGTTCGGACGCCTCGGCGATCTCGACGCACGCCGAACGCGACGGCGACGTCTACCGTGTTGAACGGACGCAAGACCTGGATCTCGGGCGCGCCGCTCGCCGAGTGGTACCTCGTGTTCGCGACGGTCGCGCCCGGCACGCGTTCGAAGGGCATCACGGCGTTCGTCGTGCAGCAGGGCGACGAGGGCTTCGTGCTCGGCAGGCAGATCCCGAAGCTCGGGAGCCGCTGCTACCCGGCCGGCGAGCTCTTCCTGCAGGACTGCGTCCTCCCGCTCGACCGGCGGATCGGGGAGGAGGGCTCGGGGTTCCGGGGGCTGCTGCGGTGGTTCGAGCAGACGCGGGTGACGCTCGCGGCGAGCGCGATCGGGATCGGGCGCGCGGCGCTCGAGTACGCGGTCGGGTACGCGAAGGAGCGTGAGGCGTTCGGGAGCAAGATCCACGAGTTCCAGGCGGTCTCGTTCCGGCTCGTCGACGCACGGATGCGGCTCGATCAGGCGCGGCTGATGACCCACCATGCCGCTCGCCTGGCCGACGCCGGAGAGCCGTTCGGCACCGAGTCGTCGATGGCCAAGCTCGCGGCGTCCGAGGCGGCGTGGTTCGCGGCGTGGGCGGCCGTGCAGACGCTCGGCGGCTGGGGCTACTCGCGCGAGTACCCGGTCGAGAAGTGGCTGCGCGATGCCAAGCTCGAGGAGATCTGGGAGGGCACGAGCGACATCCAGCGCCTGATCGTCGCGCGGGCGATGTTCGGGGACTGAGGTCAGGGGCCGGGCGAGCCGATCGCCCACAGACCCGGGTCGTCCCATGGGCCCTCGATCGCGACGTCGGGGTCCTGGCCGCGTTCGAGCGCGTACCGGAGCGCGAGCGCTTGCACCCGGACCGTGAGCGGGATCTGCTCGAGCGGCGACGGCAGGTCGGCCGACTCCTCGATCCGGGTCACGGGGATGCCGACGCGCTCGAGCCGCGGTCTCGACGCCCGGCGGTCAGGCCCTGGGTATCCGGCGGCGCAAGTGTGACGAGATGATCGGACGCGTTCAGCGGCACGGCGTGGCCGTGCAGCAGGTACTCGACGTCGTAGCCCTCGGCCGGGAACCTCGCCGCCTCGCGCACCTTGAGCGCGCCCTCTCGAGCGGTCACCGCAGCCGGACCCTCGCCGGCGAGCACCAGCAGGCGTTCGGGCTGCACGATCCCCTCGGTCTTCGGATCGTCGATCGCGGCGCGGACGGCGGCCGGGACGCGCGCGAGCGCGCTCGGCGCGTAGGCGTCGGCACCGAGCTCGTTCGCGAGCCGCGCGAGCTGGAGCAGCGCCGCCGTGTAGCTCGCGGTGTAGGTGTGCGAGGTCTCCTTCTCGACCGTCTCGATCGCGTCGGGGAGCGAGCCGCCTCGTCGCGTGATCGGCACCACCGGCAGCCCGGCGCGCGTGGCCATCGTCCACGCCGCGCCGGCGAACGCGGTCTCGGCACCCGCGTTGTGGCTGATCACGATCACCCCGTCGCCCTGGGCGAACGGCGGCCGGTTCGCGAACGCCATCGAGCTCACCGCGCGCGCATCGCGTCCGGCCTCCTGCAGCATCAGCGCGCCGAGCTCGGCCGCGTGCTGGCTCGTCCCGGTCCCGACGAGCCAGATCCGGCTCGCGTCGCGGAGGCGCTCGGCGGCCGAGGCCGGGAGCGGTTCGGCGAGGACGGCCCCGAGCTGCTCGGGCTGGGACGTGATCTGTCGTTCGAGCGCCGTGGTGTCGGGCAACGTTGACCTCCGCGTCGGTCCGGCGAGCCTAGAGGACGCGGTGACGGCGCGCGAGCGCTACAGCTTGCGCAGGACCGCGACGACCCTGCCGAGGATCCGGCCCTCCGGATCCATGTCGAACGGCTGCATCGCCGGGTTCTCGGGGACCAACGTGACCTTGCCGCGCTGGCGGCGCAGGCGCTTGACCGTCGCCTCGTCCTCCGCGGGCCCGGGCAGCAGGACCGCGACCACGTCGCCGTCGTCCGCGGTGTCCTGGCCCCGGACGATCACGACGTCGCCGTCGAGGATCCCTGCGTCGACCATCGAGTCGCCCGTCACGGTGAGCGCGAAGTGCTCGGCGTCGCCCGCGAAGCCCATCGGGACGACGAGGTGGTCCTCGACGTTCTGCTCGGCCATCACCGGCGTGCCCGCCGCGATCCGTCCGACGAGCGGGACGACGACGCCCTCGGCGCGGTTGGCGTCGGACAGGGTCATCGCCCGCGGCTTGGTCGGGTCCTTGGTCAGGAGCCCCCGGCGCTCGAGGTTCGCGAGCTGCGCGTGCACGCTCGAGGACGAGGTCAGCCCCACGGCCTCGCCGATCTCGCGGACGGTGGGGGGGTAGCCCCGCTCGCGGACGGTCGTGGCGATGAAGTCCACGATCCGGCGCTGCCGGGCGGTGAGCGGTCCGGTCTCGGGTGCCTCGGGCGGGTCCTTGGGAGCCATGTCGGTGCCTCCTTCTAGCCTCGGGGGACGCTAGCACGAGGGGAAGGGGCGTTCAAACATATGTTCGGTTCCGTGCTTGACGCCGAACACCTGTTCGGTAGGATGTCGTCATGACTCGAACACGTGTTCGCCGACGCCGGCTGACCCTCACGGTCTCGCTGGCGCTCGTCGCGGCCGCCTGGGCGGGGCCCGCCGTGCGGGCCCTCGGTTCCCCGGAGCAGCCCACGCGGGTCGCCCGGAGCTCGTACGTGGTGCGCGAGGGCGACACGCTCTGGACGATCGCCCACAGGCTCGCGCCGGGGAGCGACCCCCGGCCGATCGTCGACGTGCTGTCGACGGCCAACGGCCTGGACGCCGGCCGGATCGTGCCGGGTCAGACGCTGGTCGTCCCAGCCCGCCTGAGCGCCCGCCCCGTTTGACTCCCGCAACATCTCGCGGCTACCGTGCGCGGGTCCACTAGATGTTGGGGTGTGAGGGCCATGCGGTGTCCGTGGTGCGGACATGATCAGGACAAGGTCGTCGATTCCCGGCCGGCCGAACGCGGCGACGCGATCCGCCGCCGGCGCCAATGCCTGTCCTGCGGCCGCCGGTTCACGACCTACGAGCGGGTGGAGCAGCTCGCCCTCGTCGTCGTGAAGCGGGACGGGGCGAACGAGCCGTGGGACCGGGAGAAGATGGTCTCGGGGATCCGGAAGGCCCTGGTCAACCGCCCCGTCACCGACGAGCAGTTCGCGGCGCTCGTGTCCAGGATCGAGGAGCGCCTGCGCCGCAAGGGCCCCGAGATCACCTCGCAGCAGATCGGGCTCGAGGTGCTCGCGAACCTCCAGAAGCTGGACCAGGTGGCGTACGTGCGGTTCGCGAGCGTCTACAAGGACTTCCAGGAGATCGGCGACTTCGAACGCGAATTCGGCCTCCTCCTGCAGAAGAAGGAGTCCAAGGCCCGTTCGCGCTGACCCACTACATCTTGTGGATGCCACTCGGCCCGACCACTAGATATCCTTTATCGAACGCTTGACTGTGCCGATCGGCGGGTGCAGAATCACACGCCTGTAGTTCTCCACAGTTCCTTCCCCACCCGTGGAAAGACTGGCCGGGAGCCGATCGACGAGGAGGTGCCGGTGGCCACCAAAGAGGGAGACGTCCGGGTGATCCGGGAGGGGCTGACCTTCAAGCGCTACTTCACGCGCGACGGGGTCCATCCGTTCGACGAGGTCGAGTGGGAGACGCGCGACGCCGTCATCCCCAACTTCAAGGAGGGCGGCAACGCCTTCGAGCAGCGCGACGTCGAGTTCCCCGTCACCTGGTCGCAGAACGCCACCAACATCGTCGCCCAGAAGTACTTCCGCGGTCCGCTCGGCACGCCCCAACGCGAATCGAGCGTCCGCCAGCTCGTCGGCCGCGTGGTCGACACGATCACCGGCTGGGGGCGCAAGGGCCGCTACTTCGCGAGCGACGACGACGCGAAGGTCTTCTCGGACGAGCTCTCGCACCTGCTCGTGACGCAGAAGGCGGCGTTCAACTCCCCGGTGTGGTTCAACGTGGGCGTGCCCGACACGCCGCAGCAGTGCAGCGCGTGCTTCATCCTCGCCGTCGACGACACGATGAGCTCGATCCTCAACTGGTACGTCGAGGAGGGGACGATCTTCAAGGGCGGCTCGGGCTCGGGGATCAACCTGAGCAAGATCCGCTCGAGCCGGGAGCCGCTCGCCGGCGGTGGCACCGCGAGCGGGCCGGTGAGCTTCATGCGCGGCGCCGACGCCTCGGCCGGCACGATCAAGTCCGGCGGCAAGACGCGGCGCGCGGCCAAGATGGTGATCCTGGACGTCGACCACCCCGACGTCAGCGACTTCATCTGGTGCAAGGCGCGCGAGGAGCAGAAGGCGCGCGCGCTCCGCGACGCCGGGTTCGACATGGACCTGGACGGCCGCGACGCGTACTCGATCCAGTACCAGAACGCGAACAACTCGGTCCGGGTGAACGACGAGTTCATGAAGGCCTACGAGCAGGACCAGGACTGGAAGCTCAAGGCGGTCATCACCGACGAGACCGTCGACACGGTCCGCGCCCGCGAGCTGATGCGCGAGATCGCCCAGGCCGCGTGGGAGTGCGCCGACCCGGGCATGCAGTACGACACCACGATCAACGAGTGGCACACGTGCCCGGCCACGGGTCGCATCAACGCCTCGAACCCGTGCTCCGAGTACATGCACCTGGACAACAGCGCGTGCAACCTGGCCTCGCTGAACCTGATGAAGTTCATCGACGCCGAGGGCACGTTCGACGTGAAGGCGTTCCGCAAGGCCGTCGAGGTCGTGTTCACGGCCCAGGAGATCATCGTGGGCCCGGCCGACTACCCGACCGAGAAGATCGGCGAGAACGCCCGCGCGTTCCGCCAGCTCGGCCTCGGCTACGCGAACCTCGGCGCGCTGCTGATGGCGCGGGGGCTCCCGTACGACTCCGACGGCGGGCGGGCGTGGGCCGGCGCGATCACCGCGCTGATGACCGGGCAGGCGTACCGGACCAGCGCCCGGATCGCCGAGGCGATGGGGCCGTTCGAGGGCTACGAGCCGAACGCCGACGCGATGCTCCGCGTGATGCGCAAGCACCGCGCCGCCGCGGACGAGATCGACGGCGACGCCGTGCCCGAGGCGGTGCTCTCGGCCGCGAAGCAGTCGTGGGACGACGCGATCGCGTTCGGGGCCAAGCACGGGTACCGGAACTCGCAGGCGACGGTGCTCGCGCCGACCGGCACGATCGGCCTGATGATGGACTGCGACACCACGGGCATCGAGCCCGAGCTCGCGCTCGTCAAGACCAAGAAGCTCGTGGGCGGCGGGACGATGCAGTTCGTGAACCAGACCGTCCCGCGGGCGCTCGGCCGGCTCGGGTACGACCCGGCGCAGGTCGAGGACATCGTCGCCTACATCGCCGAGCACAACTCGGTCGAGGACGCCCCGCACCTGCGCGAGGAGCACGCGGCGGTGTTCGACACGGCGATGGGCGCCCAGCCGATCCACTACATGGGGCACGTGCGGATGATGGCGGCGGCCCAGCCGTTCATCTCGGGCGCGATCAGCAAGACGGTCAACATGCCCGAGCACGTCACGGTCGAAGAGGTCGAGCAGCTGTTCATCGAGTCGTGGAAGCTCGGCCTGAAGGCCGTCGCGATCTACCGGGACAACTGCAAGGTCGCGCAGCCGCTGTCGGCGGACAAGAAGAAGAGCGCCTCGGCACCTCGAGGCGGCCGAGCTCGCGACGCCGGTGCGCAAGCGCCTGCCGCAGAGCCGGCCGTCGATCACGACGAAGTTCGAGGTCGGCGACGCCGAGGGCTACATCACGGCGAGCTCGTACCCCGACGACGGGATCGGCGAGATCTTCCTGAAGTCGTCGAAGCAGGGCTCGACGCTGGCGGGGATCACCGACGCGTTCTCGATCGCGGTCTCGATCGGCCTGCAGTACGGCGTGCCGCTCGAGACCTACGTCTCGAAGTTCATCAACATGAAGTTCGAGCCGAGCGGGATGACCAACGACCCGGACATCCGGTTCGCGACCTCGCTCGTGGACTACGTGTTCCGCCGGCTGGCGCTCGACCACCTGCCGATCGAGCAGCGCGAGGCGCTCGGCATCCGGTCGATCGACGAGCGCAAGGAGACGGCGGCGGCCGAGGCGGCCGAGAAGCTCGGCACCACGGTCGAGGAGGTCATCGCCGCCGTGAAGGCCGAGGCGCCCCCGTCGCTCCCGATCGTGGAGTCCTCGGGCGTGCCGCAGGCCACGCCGCGGACGCGCCGCTCTGCTACACGTGCGGCTCGAAGATGCTCCCGGCCGGCTCCTGCTACGTCTGCCCCTCCTGCGGCTCGACGAGCGGCTGCTCGTAAGCCGACGCGGCGGGCCGGGGCGACGCTCCGGCCCGCCAGCGTTCGGCTAGGCTCGCGGCGATGGCGCACCGGCTCACCGGGATCCACCACATCCAGCTCGCGATGCCGGTCGGCGAGGAGGAGGCCGGCCGCCGCTTCTACGGCGAGCTGCTCGGGCTGCCCGAGGTGCCCAAGCCGAGCGAGCTCGCGCCGCGGGGCGGGCTGTGGTTCCGCTCCGGAGGGCTCGAGGTGCACCTCGGCGTCGAACGCGCGGACTTCCGGCCCGCCAACAAGGCGCATCCCGCGTTCCTGGTGACCGGGCTCGACGAGCTGCGCGAGCGGCTCGAGGGCGACGGGTACCGGATCGACGAGGACGTCCAGCTCGAGGGGTACCGGCGGTTCCACGTGCGCGATCCGTTCGGCAACCGCCTCGAGCTCGTCGAACCCGCGTGACCGAGCTCGCCTTCCGGCGCCTGGACCCCGAGGCGATCCTGCCCGAACGGGCGCATCCCGGGGACGCCGGGTTCGATCTCCGCTCGATCGAGGACGTCGAGGTCGGGCCGGGGGAGCGGGCGATGGTCCGGACCGGGGTCGCGGTGGCGATCCCGGACGGGCACGCGGGCCTGGTGCTGCCGAGGAGCGGGCTGGCCTCCAAGCACGGGCTCACGCTGGCGAACGCTCCCGGCCTGATCGATGCGGGGTACCGGGGCGAGCTGATCTGCTCGGTCGTGAACCTGGACCGGGACGAGAGCGTCAAGATCGCTCGCGGTGACCGGATCGCCCAGCTCGTGATCGTCGCCGTGCCCGAGGTTCGGCCGACCTGGGTCGACGAGCTGCCGCCGTCGAGCCGCGGGGAGGGTGGGTTCGGATCGACCGGGACGCGGTAAGGAACGGTTGAAGCCCCGCGCCCGGGGCGCCTAGACTCGAAGCTCCACGCGGACGTGGCTCAGCGGTAGAGCACCACCTTGCCAAGGTGGGGGTCGCGGGTTCGAATCCCGTCGTCCGCTCCACGCAAGGCCAAGTAGTTCCCTCTCATCGTGCTTAGTCGGGCGAGGCCGTTCCGTACTCCGGGCGCCCGGTGGGGCGGTAGACCTGGATCGTCACCCCACTAGGAGTGGTTCGCGATCCGACCAGCTCGAGCGCCATGTCCGGGCCGGTGTCGGGGAACAGCCGCGTGCCCTGGCCTACGACCACGGGGTAGATGAGCAGGTTGATCTCGTCGACGAGGTCGTTGTCGAGCAGCCACCGGACCAGGACGCCGCTGCCGTGCACCTGCAGCTCGCCTCCCGCCTTGGCCTTCAGCTCGCGGACGGCAGCCGCGACGTCACCGGAGAGGACGGTCGTATTCGCCCACTGCGGGTCGAAGGGTGTGGTCGATGCCACGTACTTGGGCCGCGTGTTCAACGCCGTCCAGATCTGGCTGTCGCCCGGATCGTCCCACGTTCCCCAGGAGCCCGCGAAGATCTCGTAGGTGCGTCGGCCGAACAGGAACGCGTCGGCGCGCCCATAGACCTCGTTCAGGAACGCCATGTTCTCGTTGTCGTTGTCCGCCATGGCCCATCCGCCGCGCTCGAATCCGCCCCTGCGGTCCTCGTCCGACCCGCCGAGCCCCTGCATCACTCCGTCGACGGTGACGATCGTGGTGGTCGTGAGCTTCATGGTCGCGGTTCCCTTCTCGTTGGTTGGTCGTCCTTCGGTCGGGCCGGACCGCACCGATCCCATCGGTCGTGGCACGGTCCGTGCTGCTGGTTCATGCTGTGCCTTCCCCGAACAAGGGCCGCGCAATCCGGGTGCGTGCCGGGATAGGAACCGTGGCGGCCGGGTTCCCGAAACGGCCGCAGGTGCCGCATACAACACAGCAGGTCAGAGGGGGTGGAGGCCACGTTCGGACGGAAGGCGCAGGTCAGCGGGTCGCGCCTCGGACACCTTGCCAGGCTCGGGCCCCGTTTCGTGCCCGGGTAGACTGCGTTCGCATCTGCAACTCGTGTGGTTCCGGCGGGGTGGCCGAGTGGTTAGGCAAGGGTCTGCAAAACCCTCTACACCGGTTCAATTCCGGTCCCCGCCTCGGCTCGGCGGTACCATGCCGAACTTCGGGCGCTTAGCTCAGGGGTAGAGCGC